>JBMOEI010000028.1:0-71432 GCA_049318985.1 Desulfuromonadaceae bacterium | reverse complement strand
TCTGCCTCCTGTCAAGGGCCTGATGCTCATGTACCACCCTGATCCTTGTGGCGAGATTTTATGTGAAATCGCGCCACGAGGATTTTTTCCGTTCGGTGCCACTTGCTTTGGCAATGATAAGTTTGATAGGATGCAGGCCATGAAACTGGACACTCCTACCATTGTTGTCATAAGTACCGTTATAGACTTTGTCTTGACGCTGATACTTCTCCACACCTGGCGTACCCGCACCACCTATTCCGGTTTTGGCATCTGGATTGCGGCCATCTTCTGCTGGACGGCTGGTTCGACCTTTGTGCTGCTGTTTTTTAACCTGCAGCCCCAGTTCATTTCTAAGATAATAGGGATTAGCTTAATCCTGTTGCACCCTCTGCTAATGTACGAAGGGATCAAGCGCTTTTACGGCATCCGCATGAAGTGGTGGGGAACTCCACTTAATATTCTGCTGCTGCTGGCCTGTCTGACCAACCAGGTTTATTTTTTGTACATAAATGACGATATTGCCAGGCGAACAACCGTCTTTAATTTTGTGTTGGCTGTGCTGTTTGCCCGTAACATTATTGAGCCGCTTCTCTACACAAAGCCGCGCAGACACTCCATGCAATGGATATTTTCAATTTCTCTGGTGCCACTGGTTGTCCTGATCATGCTGCGTGCCTGGCACTACATCACGTTATCTCCTTCCAGTGATATGACAATGCTCATGAATCAGGATATATTACTGCGTTGGACTCTCTTGTATGGGCTTATTGTAGAACTGGTCATCGCGTACAGTTTCCTTTCTCTGACCAGTGACAGAGTAGAGGGAGAACTGCGGGAAGCACAGCACGCTGCGGAAGGAGCAAGTAAGGCAAAGAGTGCCTTTTTGGGGATGGTAAGTCATGAGATGCGTACTCCACTGGCTACTATTGCCGGTGTTGGCGAAATATTGGCGAGGCAGGCTGATTTACCGTTTCACGAGGAACTGCTACCATTACTAAAGCAATCAACCGGCCAGGTTATCCGCCATATTGATGACCTGCTTGACCTTACGAGAATTGAATCCGGAACAATCAGTCTCGAATCAACGAGCTTCAGCCTGCCGGAGATGCTCAATGAAATCTCGGGTGTGATGCAACCCCGGATTGCTGCCAAAAATTTGAGACTTATGCATGAACGCAGCACTGACCTGCCTGCCATACTTGTTGGCGATCGGCAACGCATAATCCAGATAATAGTCAACTTGTTAGACAATGCCATCAAGTCAACATCAGAGGGGACTATTTTTACCTCCGCATCACGTCGGGGCGGCGAGATCCTCTTTTCGGTTACCGATACCGGATGCGGAATCAAACCGGAATATCTTCACACCATCTTTGAACCTTTTGTTACCATGTCACCCGGGGTAGGTACAGGACTCGGACTGCCGATAGCCCGTCAACTTGCTGAAGCAATGGGTGGATGGTTATCTGCAGAAAGTACATACGGTACGGGCAGCTGTTTTACCCTGGCTCTGCCCTGTCTGGAAGCAGACACAATCGGCTATATAATTGATTCGGGCCCGCTGAAACCGCTTCATATCAACCAACCGCTGCAGGTACTTGCTGTTGATGATCTGCCGGAAAACCTGGTCTTGCTCAGGCTGCTGCTGTCTGGTACGCCGATTGTTCTAACGACGGTGGGAAGCGGTTCCGCCGCCTTGGAACTGCTGCATAGCCAACATTATGACGTGTTGCTCACGGACTTGCGTATGGCCGGTATGGATGGTCTTACGCTGGTTCACACGATACGGGCTGATAAACGGAAGAATGGCGGACTACCGTTGCTAATTATCGCCATTTCCGCCAACGCCTTTCCGGAAGACAGGCGTGCTGCTCTGGATGCAGGCTGTGACAGCTATCTGTCGCGCCCCTTTGATTCAGCCAGCCTGCTGCGTGAGATGTCTGTATCGGTGATGAATAAAAATGAAAAAGGGGCACAGAGAAGTGCTCAACTGGCAGAACAGGCAGAATTTGAACTTCAGTTTGGGCATTTGCGTGAGGCGGCACGAGCCAGAATAATAGCCTCTGCGGCAACTATCGAAGCAGCGCTCCGGGCGCTCCGCAGTACTGATGCCAAAACCATCAGGGAAGAAGGCCACCGTATCAAAGGGTTGGGGATGTCATTCGGGCTGCCGGATGCCGAACGGGTCGGGGCTGCTCTTGAACAGGCGGGGCGCGACGGAAAGTTGGATGGCGTGTCGGAGTTATTGAAGGAGTTAAGAGAAAACAGGAAATAGCCTCAACAGTCGGGAAGGCCTACTGCATTCGCAGCCATATAGCCACCATCTCTGATGTTGTTGAGGCATTAAGTTTTCGTCTGGCATTTTCGCTATGCTTTTCTACGGTTCGCTCGCTTATTCCCAACTCATCCGCAATCAGTTTCATGCGCATACCATCGGTAATCCTCCGAACTACCTGTTTTTCCCGTGGTGTCAGCACCGGTGTAGGAATATGTTTCCGGTTTCGTTCAGCCAGAAAGGCCTTGGCTATGATGCCGCTTACCTGGGGAGACAGATACTGTTCGCCGGCTACCACAGTATCGATAGCCAGTTTCAGTTCACGGGGCGAAGCCTTTTTCAGCAGAAAACCATCCATCCCGCCTTCTAACGCCTGCGTAATCTGCAGCGGCTCTTCAAGAGCCGTCAGAGCCACCACCTTAATATTTTTAAGAACAGCTTTTATCCGTTTCGTTGCTTCAACACCATCCATATCGGGCATGCGCAGATCCATAAGGATCAAATCCGGTTTGAGAGATTGAGCCTGTTCCAGAGCTTCTACTCCCGTCGATGCTGTTCCCGCCAATTCAATCCCCTCAAAACTTTGGATCAGCAAACAAAAAGCTGCCCGAATAAGCTCGTCGTCCTCGACAACCAGGATGCGCACAGGACCCAGCAGCTTGATATTATTCATATTATCTATCCTGATATAGCTGGAATACGTGATTTCCCGTATGCCTCTATACGTATATTCCACAACTATATTTAAGTGATATCTGTGTGTTAGAATGGTATACGTGAAATTTTATCTGAGTGCAAGATTCATTAAATCCTCATGAACGGGCATCGTTCAACTGCTTGATATCACGGTTGAAAACTGGACTATTGAGTGAGTGGAGAAGACTGTTTACGGCCGCTACGTGAGAACCATTAAAGTGGATGGAATTGTATAAACTTTGTTCGACGAATTTCTCATGAGGTCACATATGGAAACGCAGCTACTCAAAATTGCAAAATTAGTCATGATAATGTTGGTGCCATTTGCCATTACAGCCTGTGGTGGTGGAGGTGGGGGGAGCACTCCACAACCCGAACCAAAAATAGAAATCACAAATCCGGGACTGATCTCTCTGCTAAAAGGTAGCCCGGATTTTGGCGGTATTGGTTCATATATCGATACCAATGCAGCCTTTAATGCGGCAGATATTTTTCTTGGTCTGGCGGTCCCGGCAGATGCTAAATCAATCATCACGGAAAATTATAACCGCTATCTTCAGGGAGCCCCTCCCGCCTCTTTCTACTCAGGAACTTCACCATACAGTGGCGGAGTTGCTGTCAATACAGGCCAGAATAAAATATCCGTTACGCTTCCTGATATCACGGTATCCTGGGTTTTCAGCGGCAGCGGTGTCACACGCACATATGCAAAAAACAGTGCGGGAGGCACAAATAATTCTTCCACTACCGTCTACAGTTACAATTCCGGAAACGGATTAACTACGGCATCCTTCTCAGAATCAGTTGACGAGACAAGCGTGTCGAGCGGAAAGCCCCATACAAAAAAAGCAGCGTATGCCGGAACTGTTGCTTTTGAACGCAGCGCAACCGACAGCACCCTCATCAGCTTGAAAAACGCCACATTCAGCCAGTCACACACCGAGACTAACAGCAATTATGCTATGAGCGGTACTGTTGTCATGACCGGTACAGGAACCGCTGGTACTCTTGCTTTTGAGAATGGCACTTACTCGTTTGATCTTCCTTCCTATAATACCGTCAGTGGAACAATCAGCATGACCGGCGGCAGCTACGGCAAGGGAGGCAATGCCGGTTCCGGCAGCTATGCAAATAATAATACAATTGAGAACAGTACCCTGAAGATCACATCGACCAAGGACTATTCAAACTTCACGCCGGTTGTGAACTCAGTGGCGCTCGGAGTATGGGCCGGTACCTTTACGGACAGCTGTACTCCAGCCAAGGCGGGGAGTCTTGGAATGAGCATTACCGCTACAACGGCCACCTGGTGGGGTATTTCTTCTGATTCCACAAGGGTTTACGGTGATCTAATCGCGATAGACGGAACCGTACTGAACTTGAAAAACAGTGCAGCAAGCTGGGGAACCAGTAGTTCGATAACAGCGTCAACCGTCGCAGGGACATGGTCTTCCGGTTCTTGCAGTGGCACCTTCTCAGTCAATTAACAGCCGTAGTTGCTTGCCGCAATGGGGTCTGAACAAACAGCCGTATCTCCGTTAAACCAGTTTCAAACAGTGCACATGTGAGGAGATCAATATGAGCAGCATGCTATCCAGAAAGAATCTTAAAGCCGGAACGAAAATAAAAAAATCCCGCAGGGCGACAGGCAGCCTCTTTCGCCTGGAAAGTCTCGAACCCAGGGTGTTATTATCGGCCGATCCATTATTAGGTGGAACGCTTCAGGACCTGCTGCTTAAAAGTCTTCAGGAGTCATCCGGTCAGGACGTGCATCCGGCGATACAGGAGATGCTTCAGGATACTTCGACCTATTGGCAGAAGGATGGTTCTATTGTTGCCAGGAAAACAACACTTCCTGCCGGAGCGGTCATAGATGTTTCCAATTTAAGCAATCTGAATCCTTTGAATCCGTTTTTCACCGTTACCAGTGATTCCATACTTAAAGGAAGCGGGGTTACTGATCTTGATTTGCTGAACGCCGGGGTTGTTTCGCCCGGACACTCCCCCGGCGTTTTAGATGTAGCGAGTTATTCTCAGGATGCCGGTGCCATTCTGGAAATTGAACTGGCCGGTGACGGCGCTGCCGGCGCGGCCAATGGCTTCGACCAGTTGAACGTCAGCGGCATTGCACATCTGAACGGTACGCTGTCCATCTCTCTGCTGAACGGTTTTATACCAGAAGTCGGCGATACCTTCGACATTATGACATTCGGTTCTGAGGCCGGCAGCTTTTCCAATCTAACCGGAACATATGGTTTTAACTCGGACTATTATTTTGAACTGGTGCAGACAAATAATAAACTTCAACTGGTGACGCGCGAGATTATCACCGGCGCAGATTTCTCCTTTGTCAGCGGCGATTCCGGCACGAAAGACGATGCACTCGGCATGGTTCTCAATGCCGAATATCTGAAACCGGCCTCACCATCGACCCTCACACTTTCGGGCACCCTCAATCTCGGTTCCTCCATGCAGCTGGGGGGTACGTTCACCATCACCGAAGACGGGATTGCCAGCGATCTCACGGCTTACAACACTATTAACGGACTATCATCGCTTATCAGTACCTCCACCACCATGATCAGCGGCCATAATCTGGATGCCCTGTTCGGTACACCTGCCGATGGCTCCGGCCTCGGTTTCACTGACGTGAACTTTGGCATGGCGGTCTTTAACCCGATCAGCACTCCGACCGAGGGGTATCTGGTGGCCAAGGGGGAGAGTGGACCTGGCAGCAGCTCCTCCTTTACCAATATGGGCTCCATTACCGTGGGCGCCGGCGGCTTCAGCTTCGAGCTCAGCACGGGAGTGGTCGATGGTAGCGCTGTCCACAGAGTCGCGGACCTTTCTTCTTCCCCTCTGGTGATTACGGATAGTACCGGTACCGTTGCGACGTTCGACAGTGATGGTTCGCGGGGCGAATATTTCGATATGTCGGCAACAGGGCTCAGTATCACGGTAGATTCCGCCGTCACAGTCACCGGTGATTTTAATTTTGCTTCCGATGCTAATCGGATCTCTTTTATCGGCGAGCATGTCAGTGCTGTTTTTGGATCCGCCGATATGAATATCGGCATTACCGATGCAACGGTTGCTGTTACCACCAACACGCTGACAGGAATGGCGCTGGAGCTCAAAGGTGGTTTTGAGTCCCATCTGGGTGAGGATATTTCTCTTACGGCGGCCGAAACCACGGTTCTCTACAAACAAAAACTTGAAAGTCTTGTTGGCGTATCATCCCTTGACATTGCCGGCACCAACTACACCTTCAGTAACGAACTGGTTTCTTCCGGCCCGACCATAGTTGCCAGCATCAGCGGTGCCTCGCTTCAGGTCGGCGACTTTATCAGCGTTGACGGTGACTTCTCCATTCATAAATGGAACAGGGTGATGCGCGATTCAGACGGCGAAGCGGTCGAGGCCTCGGTTATGACTATCGGTGCCGCCAATCTGGAGGTGTTTGCGGGCATCGATGGTGGAACTGACGAAGCCGCCGGTCTGGCTCTCAGCGGAGCAAACCTGGCAGTAGTGATGATTTCCGATCTGAGCAATCCGGAACGGAGCTGGAAAGCCATTAAAGGCGATGCTGCCACTGTTGCACTGGAGGGGATCGACGGTATTACCCTCGCGGTCCATGATCTTACCCTTTCCCTGAACATGGCAGCCATTGACGGCACGACCATCGACTTCAGCAGCGGTTCAGGAACGCCCTTTGGCGTTGATGTCGTCAACAACGTGGCATCTACCACTACCAGCATCACACTCGATTTTAAGGGCGCCTTGACGCAGGCGGCCGGCTACATGACGGTTGGCGTAGCCGATTTCATTACTGTGGAAGGTGACATGGCCTTCAGTAAGAGGACATCGGTCGTTTCTCTTGACACCGGCGTCACTGTCAATGCCCAGCTGCTGACGGTGGGGGGCACCGGACTTTCCGCCTTTGCCGGCTTGGCAGGCGGTTCGAAGGATGCGCTCGGCTTTGTCCTGTCCGATGTGGAGTTCGGCCTGGTGCAGGCCACTGACGCTGCTGACGCCGGCCGTACCTGGACTGCGGCGAAGGTCATCGCGGGGCACGTCGCGTTTGAGGGAATTAAAAATCTGACCATTTCGGCCGACAATCTTGCCGTTGAGGTGAACCTGGCCAGCGTCGCGGATGCCTCCCTTCTGGACTTCCAGGCGGCGGCTGTCGAAGTCAACACCAGCAGTTCCTCAGCCATTACTCTGGATATGACCGGTCAGGAAGGGGAGCTGCTCCGCGCCAGTGGCGATCTGGATATTAACCTGTTCGGTTTCGCAGCCACGAAGGGTACCTTCACTTTTGAGAAAAAGATCGACACCCTGTCGGTGCAGAACGACGGTGCTGCAGAATCGGTAGATGTAGTCGTTGACCTTCTTACCATGGGCGGTTCGGGCGTTGACGTTTTCGCCGGACTGAACGCCGGCAGTGACAACGAAATTGGTGCCAAACTATCCGGTGCCAGCTTCGGCTTGATGTTGGCTTCAGACCACGCCGACCCGGCCCGCTCCTGGACCGCTCTCAAATCAGGAGCTGACGCTCTTGAGTTCGTGGGCATGGACAACGCAATAATCTCAGGAACTGATCTGACTGTAGAAGCCAACATGGCCGCTACTGATGGTTCCCTGATCAATTTTGCCGAAAGTCTTCGCACTATTCCAATAGGCGGTGGGGAATACATCGTCATGGACTTTGATGCCGGCGACGGTGAAGCGCAAAAGATAAAAGGCACGCTCGATATCAACCTCTTCAATTTCTTTTCCGCCAGCGGCAGCTTCGTACTGGAGCGGGCGAACACAACTGTTACGGTGGTAGACACGATGGGGACGCTGACCCCCGGCGATGACACCAGCGAAGATGTTGATGTGGCGATGCTGAAACTAGGTGCCAAAGATATCAGCGCCTTCCTCGGCATGAATGCCGGCAGCGCGGATGCCGTCGGAATGAATCTGAGCGGGTTATCGTTCGGTCTGGTCGTAATGACCGATACCGCTAACAAGCTGCGCCAGTGGAGTACCCTGGAGGCCGATGCCGCCAATGCCTCCTTTATCGGTATAGAAGATCTCACCCTTTCGGCTGACAACCTGAAGGTGACCATTAATGCAGCCGCCTCGGATAAGACGGTGATCAATTACAGCACAGTCACCGGCGGCACCGCGATGGATATCGAGCTGTACAACAATATCGACTTTTTGACACTGGATATTGACGGTTCCCGTGGCGAACTGATTGAGGCAAATGGTGACTTGAATGTTAACGTCAGTAACTTTTTCAGTGTCAGCGGCAGTTTTGCGCTCAAAAAGAGTACTGAACAGGTCATTCTCAACAATGATGACAAAGTTGAAGTTGATCTGATCACCATTGGCGGTCACGGTATCAGTGCCTTTGCCGGACTCAACGGTGGCAGTTCCGATGCACTTGGTCTGACACTCTCCGATGCCGATTTCGGGCTGCTGGTGGCCACGGACAGGGCGAACAGCGCACGCAGTTGGGTAAGTGCCAAGGCCGAGGCCGGTAGTGTGGCTTTTGTTGGTATCACCGATCTGACGGTTGCGGCCGAAAATCTGGCAGTTGAAGTAAACCTGCAGTACACAGACGTGGAGGGCAATTCCACGGTTATCGACTACTCTGTCAAGTCAATGGATGTGGCAACCAGCACCGAAACTTCCTTGACGATGGATTTTGATGGAGGAAAAGGTGAAATGCTGCGTGCCACCGGCACACTGCATCTCAATCTTTTTAACTTTTTCAAAGTCGATGGTGATTTTGGCCTGGAAAAACGCACTTTTTCAGTGCTGGCCACTGATACTCAGGGGTCCGGCGATACCAGTGACGATATCACCACCGTCCGCATGGCGGATCTCCTGACCATCGGCGGCACGAATATCACCGCCTTTGCCGGCATGAACGGCGGCAGTGAGGATGAACTTGGTTTTAATCTGGCCGGTGCTGACTTTGCACTTGTACTTGCCTCTGAGACCGGCACACCTGCCGAAGGCGCCGTCCGTAACAGTTGGGTGAGCCTGCAGGCTTCGGCCGACACGCTCGATTTCGTCGGCATCAAGGATCTTATTGCCAGCGGCAGCGGACTCAGTCTGGAGATTAATAACGCCGCTGCTGACGGGACGGTACTGGATTTCAAGGACAACACCCTGCCGGTAACGCTCGACATCTACACCGGTCCTGGCACCAGCACCAGAATGACGCTGGACGGCAACGAAGGTGAAATTATGCGGGCCAGCGGTGAGCTGAGCCTCAACCTGTTCAATTTTGTCAGCATCAGCGGCCAGTTCGGCATTGAGAAGAGAGTGCAGGAGGTCATCCTCAGCAACGGTGAGAAGACTGATGTTGATTACCTGGGCATTGGTGCCACCAATATTTATGCCTTTGTCGGTAAGGACGACGGTGTAACCGACCGGATGGGACTGTCTCTCGAAGATGTGAGCTTCGGGCTGGCGCTCATGACCGAACGGGGAGCGGCTGCAGGCGTAACGCCCCGCAAATTCACCACCTTGCAGGCTACCGCCGGCAGCGCGTCGTTTACCGGCGTTGATGGACTGGTGATCTCTGCCGACCAGTTAAATATCGCTCTGAACAGAGGCTATACCGTAACCGAAGATGACGCCGAACAGCCGGTAATCAAGGAAAGCACCAATATGATGCTGGCCATGAACGCCCGCATGGTGGGGGAAATCATTTTCCGTTACCAGGCCAGAGGGATTGATTCCACGCAGAGTGTATCCATAGGAGCTGACGACAGTGATACGGATGTTGCCAAAAATATTCAGACTACTCTTGAAAAACTTGACGGCATCGGGGTTGGCAACGCCACCGTGGCCGGCAGCAAGGCGGGCGGTTTCCACATCGAGTTCGGCGGCACCCTTGAAGGAAAGAATATCTTTGGCCTGTCGGTTACCACGAGAGCGGTCACTGCTGCAACTACGGTCAGCACGGTCACCGAGGCCGCTATCGGCATAAATGAGGCCAAACAGCTTGTCATCAGCACTCAGACAAGCCCCTCGCCGGTCACCTTCACTGTCAGCGAAGACAGCCGGGGCGGGATCGATGCCGCCAATGAACAACTCTGCATCGATGTCACCGCCGCCGCCAGCGGCACGCTGACATTCTCCCTTGGCAGCGGTGACACGGTCTCCGGCGTCAGGTTCGTCAACGGTATGTCCTCCTTTAACGAGGCAGCTATTCAGTCCGCGCTGATTACGCTCATGCAGCAGCAGTATCCTGATCTTGTCGTACGGGCCGCCGACATCGCCGTGCGTTTTGATAGCGCTGTCAGCGAAACCCAGCGCTACAACATTTACTTCATCGGCACGCTGGCCCGGTTGGACATCCCGACCGTTACGCTTACGGCGGCACTGGACGCCGGCGAAGCCATCCTCACCGTCGGGCAGGAGGGGAATGCCGGCAGCAGTGAAGTGCAGCATCTGCTTATCGCTCACCAGGATGCCGGTACCGGTTATTACACCCTCAGCCTTAAACTGGGAGGCTTCACCTACACTACTTCCGGTATTCAACTCGGCGCTGATGCCGAAACGATCCAGACAAAACTGAATCTGGCTCTTGGTGTTGATTCCGGAAGGAGCGTCACGGTCAGCGGCGATGCCGGTGATTATCTGATCACTTTTGAGGGCACTCTGACCGGCCGGAACCTTGATCTTTTGACCTTCACAAAAAAAGTCATTGCCAATCCCAGCGGAAGTTTCGATCTCTTCAGTGCCGGCAAGGCGGCGCAGAATGTCGAATACTCGAACAACTACACCCAGATGGCGGCCAATCTCAAGGCCGGTATCGTCGCCCTGCTCGGTGCCGATACCGGTGACGTTACCGTCAGTTATGACGCCTTCAACTCCACTTTAACCCAGAAGTACTACCGGATCGGCTTTACCGGCAACCTGGCAAAACAGGATGTCGTGAACATTATCGCGGATCCCGGTGCTCTGCTGTACGGAACCGTAGGACTTGACGACGTACGCCAGGGGGCGCTGCCCAAGGCGGAAGTTCAGAGGATAACGCTCGACACCACCACGGTAGAGGGTAGTTTCATGATCGCTCTCTCCTATGGCGGCAGACACTACAGTACCGCCGCCATCCCGCTTGATTCGCCACAGACTGATATCCAGGCCGCCATTGACGAATCCCTCGGAGTGAAGATTCCGGGTTCTGAAATAACGGTGCTGAGTGCCACCGGCGGCGAGCTGATCATCCGTCTCGGCGGCTGCCTGGCCGGTATCAACGTGGCGGACCTTGAAGTAACCATCAGCCCTGCTCTCCCTGCTGTTACCCTGGAAACCTTGCAAGGGGGCAGTACCGTCACGCTTCCAAAAAATAAGGCCGGTGATACGGTTGTCGTCAACTATAGTTCCGGCAACGGCGCGGTCATCACCGTGGAACTGCCGGACGGTTCAACCAACACTTCCCGGCGTTACGGTGTGGAACTGCCGGTTTATACCGGCGGCGACCCGTTCACCATTGATATCGACGGCAGTTCCGGCGCAGAAATCATGCGCGCCTACGGCAATGTCAACCTTGATCTGTTCGGTTATGCCACGGTTAAAGGTGGCTTCGGTTTCGAAGTATCTACCCGAAGCATACTGCTTACCGGGGACAGCAATACCTGGGTCACCACGGAGGCTTACGCGTTCGGCATGAGCGATGCCGCAGTTTTTGTCGGTATTCCACCGAGCGGGACTGACGCTGGTTTCGGCCTGAATCTGACCGGTGTCAATTTTGCCCTGGTGAATTTCACCGAGGTCACCGAGGCTGTCGAAAAACGAAGCTGGCTTGCGGTGGATACCAAAATCGGCGCAGTGGATCTGCTGGATATGGATTACCTCACCATCGGCTTCAACAGTATCGAGCTGGTATACAGTAAGGCGGCGTCGGATAATTCTTATGTCGATTTCAAGTCCATGACCGCCAAGAACAAGCAGTTCAGAGTCATTACCGGCCTCGATGCGGAAGGTTTACCACTTGAGGTGAAATTTGACATCGCCTCCAGCGGGCAGGAACTGACCATTCTGGCCGACGTCTCCATCCATATCGGTGAATACGTTTTTCTGGATGGTATGGTCGGCTTCGCCAAGTCGAGTAACGAAATGGTATTTTCAGCGGGAGAAGAGAAAAGAACGGTTGATACCCTCTCCATTTATGGCAAGGGTATCAACGCCTTCTTCGGTTCCGGAGGCGGCACTGAGGACGAGGCCGGTCTTAAGCTGGAGGATGTTTCTTTTACTCTGGCCATTATGAAGGAACAACCGGCTACGGACAATACCTCAACAGTAACCGCCCGGACGACTCCATCACAGGCAGCAGCCGTGCAGCTTAACAAATGGTATGGCCTCAAGGCCCATGCCGGAGCCATCAAGGTGGTCGGGCTGCCGGAAGACTTTGTCGTTGCCGCCGAAAATATAGACGTAGTTATGAATCGCGCCGCCGCCGACGGCTCGGTGGTGGATTTCAGTGAAAGCGCCCTGCAGCTGGGGGCTTCTTTCGGCACCGAATCCGGTCAGATCCTCGACATGCAGGGGGATGACGGCGCCTATCTTCTGGCGCAGGGTCAACTGGACCTGAATATCGGTAATTACTTTTCAGTCAGTGGCTTCCTTTCCCTGGAAATGGGCAATAAGAAGGTGATTCTCAGCAACGGCACTATGGTTGAGACCGATATGATGGCCATCGGTGTCGGCGGTATGAACGCCTTTGTCGGCGTGAACGGTGTGGGACTCAATATAGATAACACCTCCTTCCAACTGGGTATTTTTAAGGAAAAAACGGCGGACACAACGACCGGGGCCGCATCGGTCGTGCGAAAATGGATTGCTGTTGAGGGGAGCAGTCAGCAGATAAGCTTTGAAGGTATCGACGGCATCACCATTTCCATCGGCGGCGGTCCCGAATCTGCACTTACTCTGGCCATGAACATCGCGGCCACTGACAGAACCACGGTGGATTTCGAGAAGACCCTTAGTGTCCTGGGTACCACCATCGGCAGTGAAGACACCGCCATCCTGGATATGAAGGGGATTGCGGGAGGCTCCCTTGCCGTTTCCGGCCTGGTCAAAGTCCAGGTCTATGATTATTTCAATTTTGAGGCGGACATCATCTACAAACGTGATACCGCCGAGGTCATGATCAATGACAAAACCGGGGCTGATGCCGGTACCATCAAGGTGGATACCCTCAGCATCGGTGCCATCAACGTCAACCTCTTTGCCGGCGTTGGCGGGGGGAGCGACGACAGGGTCGGTTTCGAAATCAGCAACGCCAATTTCCTGATGGTGACCATGGTGGAGCAGGGTAAGGATCCTAAAGACCCAACCATCAGGAAGTGGAGTGCCATGGAACTCACCGCCGACTACATCGGTCTGGTGGGGATCGACGCGTTCCAGCTGAGCGGCAGCAACGTTGCTATGAAGCTGAACCGTTCCGCGATCGATGATACAGTGGTCAATTTCCAGTCCACGCCGCTGACGATTGAAGGTCACGACGGCAACGAGTTCACCTTCGATATCAAAAAATCAAACAAAACCTACTACTCCATCATCGCCGATGTTGAGATCGGCATCGCGGATTTCTTCACTTTCCAGAAGCATATTGACATCGAGTCTAACCTGGAAACGGTGACTCTCGACAATGAAGCTCACACCCGGGTGGCCGTTTCAATCTATACCTTTGTGTACACCGACATCAACGCATATGCCGGTATCGGCGATAAGGGCTCGGACGGCGCCTTCGGTTTCACGGTGGAGAATGCCAGCCTCGGTGTTGCCCTGATCAAGAGTGTCGATCCGGTGTACCCCAAAGGTCTCTGGCTGGCCGGCAAGGCCCACTCCGACAAGATCGGCTTCGTGGGGCCGGAGGATTTCAACATCACCGCCGACAAGCTTGACGTGGCCATTAACATGACCTTGATGGGGACTGACGCCATCGATTTCTCCGTGTCCAATATGGTGCTGCCGGCTAACAACAATGGCCCGGCCGTGGTCCTTGATATGAAAGGTTCCATGATTCGCGCTTCGGGCAGCCTGGACGTGGATCTGTTTGGTTTCCTCACATTCAAGGGTGACCTGACTTTCGAGAAAGCCCAGCATGAAGTGACGCTCTCTGACAAAACCACGGTAAACGTGGATACGCTGGCCCTGACCGGTCTTGATATCACAGCCTTTGCCGGTGTGGGCGGCGTCGGCTTCAATATTGTCAATCTCGATTTTGCCTATGTCACCATGACCGAAATCGCGGCGGACAGCAAGGGGAACAAACGTGCCTGGAGCGCGTTCATGGCCAGTGCCGCCAGCGTTGATTTCACCATTCCGGATGTCCTGGTCGTTGCCGCAACGAATGTGCAGCTCATGGCCAATTTCGGCTCGACTGTAACGAATCCGGTCACCAAGGCCGTCACGTCTACCCAGATTGACTTCTCCAAGATGACCGACTTCAAGACGCTTGAGAATATCGATTTCACCAAGGTGTCTGCCCAGGGGAGCGACTATTTCTCTATTTCCGCCTCGTTCGTCTTTCAGGCCTTCGACCTGATCGACTATACCAAGCAGTTTGACTTTACCATCAAGACCAAGAGTCTGCTGTTAGACGACGGCTCCGAAACCAAGGTCATGTATTTTTCTGCAGCCATCGTGGATCTGGATCTGTTCGCCGGCTTCCACAAGGACACTCCCGACGAAATCGGCTTCAGAGTCAATAACATCGATATCGGCGCGGTGATCGCGGTGAGTATGACCGGGAACTACTATGTCACGATACAGGGATCGAGCGATTATTTCGGTCTGGTAGGCATGGATGACTTTTTGACGCTGAAAGCCGATCATGTCGCCTTTGCCATCAACACAGCCGACAAGAACGGCCGGGTCATCGACTACAAGGCCAGGAATCTTGCCATACCACAAGGCCTGGATTTCAGCGGGGTGTTCGCGGTCAAACTGGACGGTCCCGATTTCATCATGAATTTGGACGGCAAACAGGGGGAAACCATCCAGCTTGAAGTCGAAAACGTCGAGATTACCCTGGTGGACTTCATTTACCTGTCGGGTAATTTCGCCTTCAAATCCAGCAGCGTCAACAACGTCAAGCTCGGCACCGACAACCCGCTTGCCGCCTTACCGGTCGTCGGCGGGATTCTCGGCGGGGATAATGTCGCCGACTTTAAATACTTCTCGGTCGCTGCCAGTAATGTTGATCTTTTTGTCGGCTTCGACGGCCCTTATTTTGCTGCGGGTGATCCGCGCAACGGCGATTCACCCTTCGGGTTGTACGCCGATAACATCGATGTGGCCTTTGCCGTGTTCACTGAGAAGAAAAAGATTACCGACGCACCCGGTGAAAAACGGAAATTCACCGCCTTCAAGGCGCACGTGGCCGAGGTGGGCATCATCGGTTTTGGGGATATCCTCAAGGCCACCATGAAAGATATCGACATTGAGTACAACAGCACCCAGACCTCCAATCGTTTTGAGACCTGGATCGACTTTGAGAAGAGCTTTGCCGCCTCCAAAGACAAACCGGTCGGAATGGCCATACCAACCGGCGGAGACCCGATCTATCTGGACATGAATAGTCCGATCATCGCCGCCAGCGTCGGACAGGTCGAGTTACAGGTTTCCCAGTTCCTGTATCTACGCGGCTCGATCGCCATCAGTATGGGAGCGCGTCTTAGTGTAGACATGGATCTGGGAGGCTTCAAGAAAATCGTCAGCCAGATCGGTACAGCCGTCAGCGGTGACGAATGGGAGCTGGATTCCATTCCGATCTCGGTGAGCGGCATGACCCTTGCCGGATCAAACCTGACAGGTTTTGTCGGCATAGGCGGTCCGTATCGCTATGGTGAGGATTACGATTTAGATGGTCTGCCGGATGGCATCAACAAAGGCGCCGTTGGTCTTGTGATCGACAATGTTGATTTTGGTATCGGTATCTTTAAGCCGACAGCCCTCAGTTTTCTGCCGGACAGTCTGAAACAGTACATCCCCAAATTTGTTACGGTTAAGGCCGGTGTCGGTTATGCCGGCCTGGTCGGAATCTCCCCCGATCTTCTCGTCGTCAGGGCAGAGGATGTGGCGGTCAACATCAACTCCTTCTACTGGCCGATGCCGACTGATACGATAACGGAGCTGGCGGCAAATGCCGCGATCCAACTGTTCGGTCCACCAACTATCAACTGGCAGACCAGTTTCCCGACTTCACCCGAGGACAAAAACGGTAACGGCATACTGGATACCTACGATGAGGACGCAAACTTTAACGGCGTACTTGATCTTGGGGAAGACAAAAATAACAACAGCGTGCTGGATCTGACCGAAGACCTTGATCGCAACGGTAAACTGGCAGCCAACGGCTATGCTCTCAAAGCCGGCGGTAACAACGCCGTAATCTTCGACTTCGCCGGCGATATCATTCAGGCCAAGGTCGGTTACGCCGAGATAAATCTGGCCGGTTTCCTGCAGATGTCCGGCTCGATGGCCTTCACCAAGAAGGGGGGCGAAGCGCTTACCCTTTCTAACGGTGAGGAGACCTCTGTCACCACTATGAGCATCGGTATCAACGATGCCAACGGCTTCATCGGCATACCGGTGGGGGGACGCGGTTATTTCTATGACAGCAACGGAGACAACCGCATCGATGAACGTGACGAGGTCAATGATAAAGCCATCGGCCTGAAAATCGTCAACTTTGACCTCGGCCTGTTTGTCGGCGTGGAGGTCGGCATTGGTATCACCGGTGTCGATCTCGGTGTCTACGTGGCAGCTCAGGGTTCCATCGATACTATCGGTCTGACAGGTGTACCGGATGTCACCGCTGAAGCACGCACGATGCAGATCGACATCAATACCGGTCTCAGAGCTTCACTCAAGATCGGCGAATTTGTGAAGGATGAGGAGACCGGCGGGGTCTCCTACGATGCCGGTCTGGATGTCTCATTCGGCTTCATGGCGATCGATTTTTCCAAGAGCAGTTGGACCGATCCGGATCAGGTGAAACATCAGGGGTATGCCATAGAGACCGGCAACGGATATGAGCCGATTGTTCTGATGTATGATGATCAGTATCTGCGGGTGGCCGGTCAGGCCGAGGTGAGTGCTTTCAATCTTCTGCACCTGACGGGCGCCTTTGAGATCGCATTGGCTCCTTCCGGCTTGAAGATTTTTGTCGATGTCGAAGCCACCATCGGTGATCCCGATTCCTTCTGCTTCAACTCCCATGCCCTGGGTGTGCTGATGATAGGTGAAGCCAAAAACACGAAAGGCGAAATCATCACCGGCGCTGCCATCAAGCTGAAGCTGAGTGCGAGCCTGGAAATACCGGATGTCCTCACTTCAGATATATCTCTTGAATTTAATCTGAACGCCTTCGGGCAGGACGTTGTCTACGAAGTGCCGAAAGAGTTCTGGATCGAAAACGGCGGAGTGCTTGATTATCACGAGATCGTTATTTCCGCTATCCCTCCCGGAAAAACTGAACCGGCTGCCTTCTATATGTCCCTGGAAGGTCAGGGCAACGTGGAACTGCTGAACATACTGCAACTTAAAGGGGAGTTCTGCGTTCTGTTCAGTGTGACCGGCAATGTCGCGCTGGTTGAATTGAGATTCGGAGCGGTACTTGACCTGCCGATTCTGGAACCGCTCGGGGTGACCGGCACGCTCGGCTTCACCACCAACGGCGGTCTCTACGGCAGCCTGCAGCTGGGTGCTCCGGGAACCAAACTGTTAGATATTGGCGGAGTGGCATCCCTCGAAGGAAGTTTCCTGCTACAGGTGAACACCACCGGTGTAGACCAGAATGTCATGGCTCTTAATGTGGTTGACGGCAAGATCAACATGGATGATCCCTTCACTATGGTCTCCATCGAAAGACATTCGCTCCGCATTGCCGGCACCGCGGCCATCGTGCTGGTAAAAGACGTGGTAGAGCTGCGCGGTGCGGTAGAGTTAAAAATTTCAGAACAAGGTCTTGAGGCCAGCCTCGACATGTCCCTGATGCTGGGTGATTTTGGTGATTTCAAGGTTGATGGCAAGCTGGCTATTCTCAACACCACTGAGGGGCCGGTATTTGCGCTGAACCTTGGGCTCTCCATGGAGTTCGGCTTTGATCCAATCTCGATCAAGGCAAGCGCCAGACTGATGATCAACACCAGCAGCACTACATCGTACGCGGATGTACCGGCCGGCACCAACTTTGACCTGCGCGTCAAGGGTGAGGTTACACTGCTGGCCCTTAAGGGGGTGGTTGACGCCGGTATCACTGTTGAAGACGGTGTTCTGAGTCTGAACCTGAACGAAATATCGCTCAATTTCTTTGATGTGGTGGATATCCGCCTGGTTGACAGCTACATCAAATCCAACGGTATGTTCCGGATTGAAGGTCACGCAAGTTTCAAAATAGATATGGTGATACTGGTACTGCAGGCCGGGGTTGACCTGACCATCAGCAACGATCCGTTCTTTATCGGGCTGCACGCCTACGGCTCCCTTGATATCCATATCGACCTGGGCCTGTTTGAAATAAACACTACCCTGGCCGGTTTTGAAGCCACCATCGAGCTGACCGCCGCCTCCGCCTATCTGCAGGCCAGTGTCACGGTCTGCGGCATCTCAGTCTCCGGCAGCGCCAAATGGAGCTGGGGTGATGATCCGATTATAGCCTCCCAGGTTGGCGATACCCTCTACCTCAACTGCGGCGACCGCTGGGAGCAGCGCGAGCCTGACCTTGGCAGCCCATTGTACCAGGATGTCATCAACGACACCTACCGCATTACCGAAAAAGACGGCACCTTGACGGTCAATTCTCTGGGGGTCACCTCAGAGTTTACCGGTGTCAAAAAGATCGTCGCCAATGGCGGCAAGGGCAATGACGTCTTCCTCATTGACAAGTCGGTCACCGCTGATCTGGAACTGAATGGCGATGAAGGGAACGATGTCTTCCTGGTAGCCGGCGGCGGCGCGGGCAGTGTTATTCACGGCGGAGCAGGGAAGGACAAGTTCACCGGAGGTGCGGCCAGCGGCGCCCAATATTACGGCGAAGATGGCGACGACAGTTTCATCGGCGCTGATACCGCCGAATTGATTGACATGGGGAGCGGTAATAACGAGATCTTTGCCGCGGGTGGTGACGACACCATTTATACCATGAACGATGAAATCGGCGGTAAGCCGGTGATCGTCGATGCCGGTTCCGGCAATGACATAATCTACGTCGGCGGCGGCAACGTCAGCCTTGATGCCGGTTCCGGCAACGATACCATCTATGCCGGACCGCGCGGCATAGTCACCATCAAGGGGAAAGATGGTTATGACGAAGTTATCCTCGATACCATAACCTCTGATGAAGCGATCAGGCTGAATGACCACCAGTACGTCTCCAAGGATCGCACCATCAATTTTGATGATACCCTGGAGAGGATCCTGGCCGGTGACAACACTACCACCACCACTTTGATAACCAACGAAGTTGCAGGGGTCGGCAACTGGGGCGCCACCGGCCTGACCATGGTATCGACCGGTGTCATTGATATCTCAACAGCCACCTTCCTGCTGCCGGAGGCGCATCTGGTGCTGGTGTCGAGTGGTCTGACCGGCGACATCAACGGTAACATGCAGGAATTGACGGTAATTAACAGCGGCGCCGGTAATATCGTTGTTAATGAAGCCGATAATCTGACCATCGTTGATGACGGTCGTGCCGACGGCGGCCTTTATGCCTTCAACGGCGATATTTCCGTGACCCTGAATCAGAAGGAAGCTCTGTTCAGCCTCGATTCCGGCGTCATCAAAAGCATGAAGTCCGGCGGCGATATCTCCATTTCTGCTGATGATATCGATTTCCGCTCCGGCTATGGCACGGCCATCGATATCACCCTGCCGGCGTCCGGCCATGACACGATTTCCGCCGGCGGAGACCTGATCCTTCGCGCCACCTCCAACGACCAGAATTACCGCATCGGCGCCGCAGGCGGCTCAAAATACGGTGCGGATTACTCCCGTGGTAAAAACGAGGAGTTCATGAACCTCTCCATGAGGGACCTGGACGCCCTGTCCGACGGTTTCAGCACCATCACCATCGGCCATCAGAATGCCGACAACAGCGTCGTCATGTACGTGGGGGACATCGAAGATCGTCAGCAGGGTACGGAACTTCCGATCTACTCAGCTATGCTGACCGATTCTGCCACCATCATCGCTGACCGGATCAATATCGTCGGCGACGTGCAGTCGAGCGAAAGCGTTACGTTCACCGGGCGACTGGCGGAAGTCAGCAAGGCAAATTACCATGATCAGCTCGGTTCCCCCGATTCCGGCGTCACCGCCCGCGAGGTTGCCTTTGACCTTACCGAACAGATCGTCGTCACCGGCTGGCTGATCGGCACCGATGCGGTCACCGTAAAAGTTGACGGCAGTACCGGCCTGAATGTCATCGTCGGTTACGGAGCGGAGCCGAACAGTATTACCGCCGACATGGGCAGCGCCATCTACACCACTGCCAATGACAGCGTCGTCACCCTCGACGCTTCAGGCTCCATCATCATCGCTACCGGTCTTGAAGCCAAAGGGACCGGTTCGAATGTGATAGTTAAGACCAAAGCCGGCCTGACCGTCCTGGAAGGGGCGGTGATTGCCGCGCGCGACTCCAACGCAGCAATTGATATGACCGCTGGGACCTACGTCCACATCAACTCCGGCGGCGCGGTTACCGCCGGCGCCAGATACGACGGTGACACAAAATCGTATGTGAAGACCGGTGACAACGCCGGCATGTCGATAGTCACCAAAGGCGAGATGAAACTTTCCGGTGCCATCACCTCGGCCGGTGCCATGGTGTTGACCGGTGGCGGCTCAGACTCGACCCGCACCTATGCCGATTATTTCGACACCATCAACGGCGTGACGATCGCCTCGCTTGCCACCGATGTCAACACGATCATCGCCGGCCTGAACAAAGGCACGGTGGATGCTGCCATCATCAAAGCTCTGACGGATGAGAATTACAGCCTCGGCAGTGGCGCCACCGCCACCTCCGTAACCAATTACACACCGTTTTCAGCCCTTATGGCCGATCAGAAAGAAGCCATTGCGACCACCCTTGGCTATACCCGGCTGGTGGTCGGTTCCGGCGCCGAGATCAGCACCGCCGGTGACACGGTTGATGTCACTCGTACCATCGATTTGAGCAGTCTGCCGGTGGAAACCGGCAAAACGTACACAGTCACTATCGGTAGCGACAGTTATGAATATACCGCACTCGCCGCTGATGACATTGCCGCGATCGCCACAAAACTTGTTGCTGATATCACCGGCAAATCCGCCGCATTATATACCGCCAGCGCCAAGAACAGCGTCATCACCATAACCAAAGTTGCAACGGATATAGCAGGCACAACCGGTGCCGGCACCGCCGCCATCTCGGTTTCCTATACCGGTCAGGTGCTGGCCTGGTACTACAACCCCGACGTTTCCGGCAGCAGGCAGATGGTTACCTCCTTCAGCGCCGGGGGCTATAGCGGTTCTCTGGTCGGCTATAGCCAGTACACCGGCACGGTCTACTACAACCCGGAAACCGGCACAGTGATGACCGGTTTCACCCAGGGTGCGGCAGTCGATTACGACAATAACCGCATTGTCTGGGGAGCGGTGTCGGCTCCGTACGACGGCACGATGTTTGATGATCTGAGCCCCGAGCAAAAGGTGGTTGTGGTCGAGAGCCTCGGCTATACCGTCGATCCGGTCACCGGCTTCTATTACAACTACAACGCCCCGGCCGGCAAAAAACTGGCAACAACCTTTACCCAGGGGACCTGGACCGATTATACCAATAATAATGTACACTGGGGTTTGGATGCTACCGGCAAGGATCTCGCTGCTCCGGCGGACACCGTTGGTTTTGAAGCCCTGACCGATGACCAGCGGGCTCTGGTAGCTCATTCACTTGGATACGACGTGTACTCCGCTACGGACGGTGTCTGGATTAACCCGAATGCCGTGAACGTTTCGCAGCGGGTCGTCACCGCGCTTGCCAGCGGCGCTTCTGATTACCGCATTGAGGATATCGAATGGGGCGGTACGGCAGCTCCAGCCTTTGATGTCGCTGGAACGCCTGGTACACCTGGCACCTCATTCGAACAGTTGACCATTGCTCAGCGGAATATAGTCCTCAATGAGCTCGGTTACTCCGAATACAACGGAACATTGTATTGCAAAACCGATCCGACTACCAAAGTCAAAACGTTTGCCACCACCATTACCGGTTTTATCGGCATCGACTGGGGTACGGTCAAAAAACCGGCCGCCGAAACAACCTTTGAAAAACTGACAACGGAACAGCAGGCGCAGGTGCTGCTGAAGACCAACAACCGGCTCTACACCGGCACGGCCTATCGCATTAATGACATAACAGCCGTTACTCCCAAGTTAAGCGAATTTGAAATCGGCTTCGAGCAGGGTCTTACCGGCAAGGACTACAATAACGCGGATATCACATGGAGCAGCATCGATATGCCGGTCAGCGGCACACCGTTTGCCGCCATGTCTGCCACGCAGCAGAGCGCCATCGTCACGTCGCTCGGCTACAAAAAGTATGACAATCCTTTTTACTACAATCCCAATGCGGCCGTTATCTCAGACCGGATCAAAGCCACTTTCACCGAAGGGGTGGATTATAAGAACAGCGCTCTGCCGGTCTCGACCGCAGTGGACACTACCCGCTGGATCCTTACTGACGGCACCAGCACGTTTGCTGTCTCCAACAACAACGGCGTACTTGAAATCCAGAATCCGCACCCGCTGCTGGGTCAGCGCGGTTTCGGCTATCTTTTGACCGGTACTCTGACGTCGTTGCAGGACAACGCCAACATGGTTATCTCCAGCGCGGATGACACCATCATCCGGGGCAATATCAATCTGCTGGGGAGAAATTCCAACCTGACTATCCAGTCCGATACCTGGGTCTATTATGAGGGCCTGAGCAACGTTACCCATGACTTCTCTATCCTGGGCGGAGTCTCTCTTGCCGGCGTCAAAACAGCAACCGCCGCAGAGACCAGTGTTTATGTCCATTCGGCCGCTACCCTCAACACCAGAGAAGCCGGATCGACCATCACCGTGACCGGCGGCAAGAATGTAGAACTGCTTGGCAGGGCGGTAGCGGGCGGCACTATCGTTTCTGACGGCATTACCTGGGCCGGTACCGATTCCCGCGTACACATCACCGCCGGCAGTCAGGCCTATATCGATACGGCAGTGGCCGCCTCGCGTGAAGTCACTGTTACCACCACCGGAGTTCCGGGCGCCGATGGTCTGAGCGTTGTCCTCACCGCCGCCTCCGGTCTGACCGCAGCCGGTAAAACCTCCGACGGCAGTGGCGGCCTGGTGTCGATCAACGCCATTGGCGATGTCAGCATCATGGGTATGATCCTCTCCGGCGGCAAGGTAACCCAGAATTTTGACTCTGTTGATGCAAGTATTCTGGTCTCTGAAACGTATGAATGGTCAAAAGAAAAATCTCTGGTCAACCTGACTACCACAGGCCAGCTCTATCTTGGCGGGATGACTAAGGCCAGCACCGGCGACATGGTTGAAGTCGGCGGCGTTATCCGTGCCAATGATACCATCCGCCTGACCGGCGGTTCCAGCAGGGACGATATCGGCCTGCGGATGCCGGCCTCCGCCAAGGTGGCGGTTGCCAACCCGGACGGTGCGATCATCATCAATGCGACGCAGGATGCCGAGGTCTACGGTATTCTGGCGGCCGGTGGCGAAATTGTCGATCATCGCGATGCTAAAGGCTTCTATCTGGGCAGCACTGTAGAAACGGATCCCACCGGCGCATCGACAATCACCATCGAGGCCGGTCACCAGATCCGCCTTTCGCGTGATCTGTACGCCGGGGCAAAGATTGATGTACGCGGCGGCAATGATCCGGCCGACGGCAGCTCCCTCTGGGCAGGGCAGGGAATTGTCCTGGGCGGCTCCATCCACCTCAAAACCTGGCAGGCAAACAGCGTCATCAACCTGAGCGCCTCTGGCGACCTCTCCGTGCTGACACCGCCCTGGACTCAGGAACTGGTGGCGGATGGTTTTGCTGAATTTGCTGACGGCTCGGTATCCGGTGCGGTCTCCTTCCAACTGTCAGTCAGCCAGGGTTCCACTCCGACCGCTCATACCATATCGTTGCCGGCTAAAGTAAGAACCGGTGGGCTGGCTGAACTGCGCAATGATATTCAGACGCTGATCAATACTAATTTTGGTAGCGTAGCCGGTGAACCATACGTCACGGTTCACCTCACTGACGGTCGTCTGCAATTTACCAGCTGGTTCGAATTCTCGATTCTGAAAGCAGGCGCGACTAATACTGCTCTGCTCGGCCTGACCCAGCTTTCTTCGTCAAATGCCGCTTCAGCTCGCACCATCGCGGTCGATGCCCCTGAAACCGGTTCAACCGTCAACATCGGCAAGGATAATGCCGTCAACGGTTCGGTCACCATCGCCAACTACATCAGGGCCAACAAGGCGCTCAACCTCTACAGCGGCTTTAAAAACGACGGCAGCCAGGCATTCACCCTGACTTCGACCGGCACCATCGAACTGATGACCGGTAATATTGTGCTCAATCCGGGCGCCAACGGGGTTCTCCTGGGCGATCTGATTGCCAGCGGTACGGGCGCCGACATCATCATTTCATCCCGTGATTCGCTGGAACTGCGCGGCGACCTGACCGCCAGCCGCAACATCATCGTCACCGCCGGCACCGATGTGGCGGAGGGCGAAACCAGCATTACCACTTACGGCACCGGGCATTTCAACACCACTTCCGCCGGTGGTACCATCTCGATCATCGGTCTTAACGATGTTCACATCAACAGCTCTATCGGCACGAACAGTACCGGCCTCGGCCTGCTGCAGCTCGGCTCCACCGCCGGAACCCTGACCATCGACAAAGTGTCGGGCAGAATTGAAACCGACGGTGAACTGCTCCTGACCGGCAACAACATTGATGTAGCAGGTGTCGTGAAGAGCACCTCGGGGACCTCCGTCTCCTCCGGCAGCTATGATATAACCTTTGACACTACCGGTGCGGTTGACATCCATGGCGACCTCAGTCTGCAGAGTTCGCTGCTGGTTGACGCCGGCGGTGATGTGAGCATTTACAATACCAATCTGGTGGTCGGTACCGGCAAGCAGCTGGTTATCCACGCAGCAGGCGATCTGCTGCTGGGGGATACCGGGCTGATAGCCAACGCGTCAACCCCGATGGCGGCGCTTCTGTCCGGCGGCATTCTGGTTGATCTTAAAGCAGCCGGCAGCCTGATCGTGGCGGCCGACGCTCTGGTGTTCGGCAGTGATGCAGCAAGTGCTGTCACCATGACTTCCGGCGGCGAAATGGCGGTTATCGGCGCAGTACGGGCCGGTGCGGCCTATAACGCATCTACCGGCTACACCTGGGAATCCGGTTCCAGCGCCACGCTGACCGTAACGGCGGACACTCTGTCCATCGGCGGCACCGGTCTGGATGCAACAACATACCTTGAGGAAGCTGTCGGAGGCGCCCTTGCGTCCGGCGGACTGCTCTCCATAACCACCGATCAGGACACCAGCGGCTTCGGTCTCTCTCTGTCGCAGGACAGCATCATCGGCGACGATGACACCACTGACGCATTCAACACCGGCTCGGTTGTTATTAATTCCGTGGGAGCAGTGCAACTGTACGGTGTGATTCAGACGTCTGCCACCGGTTCCGATGTCACCCTCCAGTCCGGTTCGCTGATTCTGATTGACAGTCTGGTGCGGGCTGTTGACGCGCTGACCGTTACCGGCGGCAGAGATACTACCGGCGTAGGCATTCTGGTTGATACCGCTGGACAACTCGATACGAACAGCGGCGGATCGGTCACTCTGACCGCCACTGACAGCATTTACGTGCTCGGTTCTGTGGGCCAACTGACGTCAGGTGCGGCTAATATAACGACACTCAACATCAGCAGTTCCAAGGCGTTTACCTCTTCCGGCGCCAGCGCCATCATCGATGCCGGTACGACCGTCACGGTTACGGCTCCTGACATCAACCTGCTGGGCGGTCGTATCCGGGCGCTTTCTTCCGGTTCGACTCTTTCCCTCTCCGCAACCGGCACCGCCTTTGTTGACTCCAGCGCTTTAGTGCAGGCTGACAGCCAGATCAGTGTGTTGGCGAGCACCATCAGCATTACCGGCACAGTGGAGACAAAGTCAGGAGTTTCTTCCAACGGCATTCTGCTCAACTCGGCCCTTAACACCACTGTTTTCGGTTCAGGTCTCGTCAAGTCCGCCGGTGATATTGATATAAACTCCGGCATCAGCCTCACCTCGCCGCCAACAATAACTGATACTGTTGACAAAACCACCCTGGCCCGCACCGCCACGGTTTACCTGCTGGGGAGTGCCCAGCTTGCCGCCATCGGCGCTGTCACGCTCAAATCCGGTGGCGATGTCGTCATCAATGCCGACGGCACCGGTGCCGGAAATGTAGAAATATCCATCCCGGTAATTAAATCCTACACCAAGAGCTTCCCCAAAGTGATCGGCTACCATCAGGTGGATGGCGGCACCATAGAGGTTCCGGTGATCACCTGGGCCACGACCTTCTATTCCGAGCAGACCGGCACAGTTAAAGTGGTTGTCGGCCACCAGAACTACCGTTTTGATGTGGATCTGAAGCAGACCGGCTACTACAACCCCAACGCGCCAGATGCTCTCAAATCCCTTGAAGTTCTGATCGAGGGGATTGACTACCGCAACAGCGCCACCGAATCGGGCACAGCGCCGGTGGTCGATTGGGCCAACGCCGGTAACGACGCCCTGCCGAGCCGCAGCTCCGAAGCGGTAACGGGCGATTACAAAAACGCCGCCTACAAAGAATTTACCGCCCTGAACGATGCCCAGAAGCAGGCGGTGCTTAATGCTACCGGCTACATGCCGCTGTTCCAGTTTTCATACAGTTGCAAAGATCCGGCAGATGGCACTACCGTTAGATCAAATAAGGTAATTCTTGAAAAAACCCAGAATGGCACCCCCACCAATACCGTGGTTGACCCAACCTGGGCTGGTGCCTCTCAAGTCGTCTACCGGATTATGGTCGACGGCTGGAAGGACAAGTATATCAGGATGCCCGAGGGAGCCAACGAGGATCTCCTCAATGTCGTTTCCCAGGGTGAGGCACTGTATCTGACCGGCGATACCAATATGAGCGGCAGCGACAGTGTCGGTAGCTGGCTCAGCGCCACAGATTCCAATCTAAAGTATGTAAAGGTCACAAATGCGGCCTACAACAGCGGCTATGTTCTCGGTACCGATTACACCGAGGCGACCCCAGGCGTGTATAAAGTGGGCGGCACTGCAATTAACTGGACTGCTGTCGGCGCAACAGCCCCCCCCGCAGGCACCCCCTGGGCATCTTTTACCGCGCTCCAGAAGCTGGCGGTAGGGGTAGCAAAGGGTGATGTCCTGTACAGATTTGATAATGCTCCGTCCAGTTATGCCTTCGTACAGGGAACGGACTACCAAAATTCTGTCGTGATATGGGCGAACTATGGAGTGAGTACCCCGGCTTCCGGCACAGCCTGGAAGGACCTGACCCCCGCACAGAAAAACGCTGTGGCCATGTCGCTTGGTTACACCGTGCAGGCTGACAGCACTAAAGGAGAATGGGTCGGCCAATACAAAGATATCGGCGTCTCAGCATATGCCCAGGATCAGTCGTATTTTAACGGAACAAATGCGGATAAGATTACAACAACACCAGGTTCTGATTTTGCCAACTACCTGTCTGTCGGCGGCCCTTTCGGCACGGCTATTGCCCTTACAGATAGTTCCGGTACCGCGATGACCTTCAGCATTCCAAGTCCTGCTGCAGATGTACCGAGCATCAACACCAGCACCGCTGTCCTGACCGACGACGGCACCGCCCGCTGGAAGGTGACCTATGGTGGTTCCGGTGAACGACAGTTTTATGTCACTGACAGACCGGTCAACGTTGACGGGGTCGTCCTGAAGAATCGCGATCCGAACTGGTCGTGGGGTCTTACGGAGTATGTCGCCAGTGTTGACAGCGGTATTACCAACGCCGGTACTGGTGACTCCGGTGACGTTATCTTAAACACCAGGCTTCGTACTCAGAACATCTACGCCGAGGCAGCCTATAAATCGGATCTTATCAACGATACGCAATCCCTGACGCAGAAGGGAGCCGCCACTATTATACCAGATGTCATCGCAGCCACCTTCAAGTTCAAAGAAAATTGGGTTGACTATGGTCGTGATTATCGCAAAAAATACAGTCTGAGTAACTTTTGGTGGAATGGGCCGGATACGGGAGATGGCTATCAAACCTGGGATTGGTGGGGGGCATACGTCGAGCCTAGTACCGGCCATTTCAAAGGGGATGAATGGCAGGCAGAAATTATTAAGCGCACCGACTGGAACGACATCAGAAACCTGAAATCTGAGATGCAGATTCAAGGTGAACAAGATCCGGGAAGGTGGTACGAGAACGACTATTACTACTGGTATTTCCGTGGCAGAAACGAATATACCGCCACGATCTACGAAACTCAGAACGACTATAGCTACGACTGGACGTCAGAGTTACACAACATGTACGACACCAGGGTCGAGCTCTCTTATAATGTGACGACCCAATCCAGTGAAGTGCTTGATTACCGGCCGGTCTATTCGACGCTCACCAAAGATATCCAGGTGATTACCCCCAGCACTGAAACCGTCTGGAATACGGAGCCGCTGATCGGGTCGGATACCAAGCTGGTCACAGACCGCAGCAGTGAGTCTGTCGGTGGCCGTACCTTCGGTCTGTTTACCGATGCCTCGGCAGCGATAAAAGCCGGTAGCATCACCATCGACTCAAACAAGAACAGCTCCATAAGTGCCCTGTTAACATCATCCGGCGCACTGTCCGTGCTGGCGACCGATTCGCTCACCATCGACGGTGCCACCACCGCCACCGGATTGGAAATGCGCTCAACGCTGGATGCCGATGCTGCCGTCACCCTGACGGCGGGCAAAGCGCTGACGTTGTCAGATTCAGCCCTGGTTACCACAACTTCCGGTACTGTGACCTTTACCTCCGACCAGTCCATGACCCTGGGCGGTGTCAGCACCACCACCGGCAACGTCATCGCCTCAGCCGGCCGCAATGTCACCTTAAGCGGCACAGTCACCGCGACCGGTAATATCACCGTCACCGCCGGCACCGGCACCACCGGGAACGGCAGCATCACCGGCGAATCAGATACCGATCTGAAAGCCGCCAACATCAACCTTACCGCCGGCACGGACGGCGGCAACATCATCCTGACCCAGACAACTGTGCTTAGAGCAGCTACGTCATCTTTAGACCAGCTCAGTTCGGCAGTCATGCTTACGGCGACCGGTACTGTGACCATGACAGCAGCCTCGGGCAAGATCGACCATTCTTCCGGTGTTATCTCCGCAGCCACATTGATGGCTGATGCCGCCAGCGGCTTCAAGGCCAACACGGCTGTTACCACGGTTGATCACATAATTTCCACTACCGGCTCCATTTCGCTGACTGAAGCCAACAGCCTGAAACTCACCAAAGTATGGGCTAACGATGGTGCCATCACCGTCACCGCTTTCGGTACGGTCACCGCCACCGATGTGCAGGCCAAAGGAACCAGCGCCGGCAACAGCGTCACCATTTCCGCCTTTGACATCAGCGGCAGCAACAGTTCGGATATCGTTTTTACCACCATTAAGGCCGGAGGCAGTGGCGACGTCACTCTGACGGCACAGGGGGATGTGGGTGATGCAACCGCCACCGGAACAGTAACCGCTGATGCCCTGACTATTGCCGCGTCCGGTTTTGTTAAGTTGAAAACCGACGTGGCGACCCTGTCGGTGACGACCAATACAGGAAAAGTGGCTTCCGGGGGCAATGTCACGATCGATCAGTCGACAAGCACCAAGAAGCTGACCGTTAATGCCACTGTGCTCTACGGCAGTTTCACACTTACCTCTAATCAGACGGTTGATCTGAAGAGCGTAGTTCTGCAATCGAACCAGGTATCCAACGACATCACCGTCACCAGTCTCCTGGGTGATGTGCAGGTGCGCTACCTTAATGCCGGGATGTATCTGGAGGAGAATACCTCACCGGGAAAGGATGAACTTGGTGTTGCATTGCCGCAAGACTTTGTTACCTCGGCCGGCGATGCCTATCTCGAAGCCACACTTGGAAAAATTGAAGAGGTGTTTGCCGACAGCGCCGTTGATCTTGTGGCAAATACGGTAACCCTTAAAGCCGCGACCGGCATACTTGGAATGGAGATCGCAGTCAACTCCCTTTCCTCTGCCACAACGACCAGTGGCGATATCTGGCTGCGTGATTTCGACGGCTATAATGAATTAGCCGAAGGTATGATCGTCAACAAGGTCACAACGGCGACAACCGGTACTACGATTACGCTGCAGGCGGAAAATGATCTGGTTGTCGGCAAATCCAACTCCGGGAAAACCGCCATCGTCGGTGATGACGGCACCATCGTCAAGGTGACCGCCGGCACCATCAAGCTGATCAGCGACGCCGGCAATATCCAGGTTGTACAGCCTGTCAGCGGTGAAAGCCTCGTTTATAAGGAAGGCATCTCTTTCAACGCCGCCCATGTACTCGACCTCTACAGATTCTTCGACAGTACCCTCCTTGCGTCCGGCACCCTTGATCTCCTCGAATACCGGGCCGGCGATTATATCCAGTTCAATAATGGCTCTTCGATAACCAAGGTGCTGCCTACCAGCAATCTGGCCGCAAAAACTCTCATCATCGCAACGGATGATGTCATCAACTTTAACGGCATACTGAAGGCAACCGACTATCTGGAGCTTAATTCCGGGCGCGATGTGGTTATTAATGGTGATATCCAGACGATCAGCGGTACGGGCTCCATTGGTGAATTGAAGATCATCGCACGGGGCGAATGGAATATTGATTCGGTTGTAGACACAAATGAAGCTTTGGATCCTGAAAACCAGACCGCACTTGCTGTTGCTACGATCAGCAAACCATCCGGTTACGTCAATATTCAGTCCGTCGGCATAGATGCGTCCAATTTTGAAATTCGCGCCAAGCAGGATATCTATATCGGATTGAAGTCAGGCACAACAGCATCCGACCTGACCTTGTCCGGTTACGTCGGCGGTGTGACCGGATTTGAAAAGGCTGAAAATATCAAGATTGAACTGCTTTCGCCGGTTGCATCTCCTGATGTAAATACCGGCGGCGCCACTGAAAAGATCGATCATGTGCTGACGGTGCAGAGCGGCATTATCGCCGCCAAACAGGCGCTGGTTCTGCGGGCCAATTCGATGAACAGCGACAGCAGTTCGGTCTTTATCGCCACTGATCTTACTGCCGAGGCCAACTATGAAATTCAGCTTAATACCCTGACTGATACCGTCGTTGCGGAGTCCCATATCGGTGGTTCCTTAACCGCTTACGGTAAAGATATCACCATCAAAGAAGCCGATGCTCTTGAGATTCTGTCCATCACCGCCAACGATGGCAAGGTGGATGTCTCCTCCGGCGGCACCATGACCGTCCATACCATCAAGACCATTGCTGATAAAACCGGTAATAATATCGTGCTTACCGCCGGCAAGGATATGCTGGTTGATACTATTGAGGCTGGCACCGCTGCCGGGGCGCAGAAAGTCTACGCCAGCGTGATTCTTGATGCGGCGGGGATACTGAGTGAGCTGTATGTTGCCGATGAGATGAATTCTTTTAACGCCAATGGTGCTGCATTTGATCCAGCTCGCGATTATGTGGTCGATGTCTTCGGCAAAAATGTCACGCTGCGGGATTCGGTCTCTTTGATGGCCGGCAGTGCCACGCCGCTGTACGTGATGATAAACAGCCCGGATGATTACGGCACCACCGTTATGGTGAACGGGGCCCTGAAGAGTGTGCTGGAAGTATCCGTAGCTGCCAGTACGGGGGCGGGTACCATTACGCCTGAAGTAACCGATGTTAAGCTGTCTGATGTATTGCCTGGCACCGGCACGTCGGGTGGTACGGTAACAACGACTCCGGCCTCTGCTGCAACTGTGCAAAAAGACGTGATCGTCTTCAACAACTCGCTGACTTCGGCAAACAAATATACAGTTACGATTATCGCCGGCAGCACCACGACCGTTGCAACCATTACCGTTGCCCTGGCTGCAAACAACAACTGGAAATGGATTCTTGACCAACTGGCTTCCCAGATTACAACAACGGACATTCTCGCTACCGCAGACAGCTCAGCACACAAACTGACCCTGAGCGGCAAAACCGCTGCAGTCTCATTCACCGTTGGTACCTGCAAGGTCGAAAATATCGTCAGCCCTGATGTGGCGAATGCGGTATCCATTCCTGGAACCACCCCGACACAGACGGCCGGGACGCTTGTTAAACAGGTTTCGGACATTCAGTTCAATGCTGCATCTGTACCTGCGTCCGGCTCAATCATTACGGTAGTGGTAAACAGCCATTCCTACAGCGCTCTCATTGGCGAAAATGCCCTCATCAGCAACATTGCCACTACCTCGCCGATCATCATCTCCGGGATGCAGCCGATCAGCGGTTACAGCGCAACGATATCACCTGCGATAACAGCAGCGGCAGTACGGACGGTTGATCTTACTGGAATTACTGTTATCTCTGGCGCTACGTACACGGTTACTATCAATGGCACAGCATTCCCGTTTCTGGCTACTGCGGCTGAATCATCAATTGCCCTCCTCGCCACGAAGCTTGCAACTGTCATTGATACCCAGGCAAGCACACCTTATACCGCTACATCGGCTTCAGGAAATATTATTTCCATTGGCCCGGGTGCCGGCCTGCAAACCATAGCGGTGTCTTGTACTAATGCTTCGGCGAATACCAACTACGCCACCATCAGCGAAACCGGCAGCGCTTATGACCGCACTGTTACTCTGCCGGGCGAGACCTATTTCAAGGTCGGCGGCATCTATTCGATAACGATAGACGGCACTACCTACTATGACTATCCGGTAAAGGTAACCGACACCACGATGGCCGACGTTGCCACCGGGTTAGCCGGAGTACTCAGCACAGGTGGCTATGCGGCAACATACAGCGATAGTGTCATCACCATTACCAGCGGTGCCGGCACCTCGGCGTCTATCGCCGTCAAGGCGACGGCCCCGATTGATACCGGAAAAGTTATCATCAGCTCCACTACCGAAAAGAAGCGTACAATTAATCTCTCCGGCCTGACACCTGTCAGTGGCGGTGAATACACGATCACCATTGGCGGCACCGCGCATACCTCCACAAGCTCCACTTTGAGTGCGATTGCCTCCGACTTCGCCGGATATCTTGGCGGGGGAGCCACTTCCCGTACTGCGACAGTCAGTAGCTGGGCAAATATCTGTTCGGAACTGGGCACTCAGATTTCCGACGGTGAGACGATCACGGTCACGAGTCCCGCTTCTGGCAAACTCACACTTACGGCTGATGCTTTTAACACCCCCTTCCGGATCGACATTGCGGGAGTCAGCACAACCGGCACATCCGGGGATATCACCGGGTTCGGTTCAAATCCGTCAACGGTCGCCGCAGCAGCAGCAAAGCAGTCCAGCGTCATCGACTTCGGCGGTGGTGCTTCACCGGTGACGAATACCGATTATTCGGTTGTGATCAACGGCTCTGTCTACGGTACCAATTCCGTTTCGGGCCTTTCATGGACTGACGTATTGACGAATCTTGGCGACAGAGTCGTATCTGGTTATTACGAACAGTCCAGTGCGGTAACACCAACCACAACGACGACATTGGGCATTCAGCAGTCCATCTTCAGCGGTTTCAGTTATTCTGCCGGCAATATGCTGCTTGTTACGGTGAAAGTCGGGGATGGTCCGACCACAACGTACGGTACCGATAGCACGGTGACAAACTTGGCTACAGCCCTGACTTTGCTGAAAGAGAATATAGCCAACGGCGAGGGGCAGTACCTGGATGTTTCTCTCAATACCGCTAAAACGCAGCTGATACTGACGGCACCCAGTGACAAAATAACATTTACTGCCTCCGGGATTGTCAGTGCCACGCCGGCAATGAGCTATACGGTGGATGCAGCAAATCACACGCTGACGCTGACATCGAAAAGCGACAATACTCAATTTTCAGTTGATGCAGTATTGGTGGAATCAGCCGCTACTCCTGCTGGAATAACCACCACCACCAAACCCGGTCTTGCCCAGCCGCAGATTAATGTAATCGGCTTCAGTGGAGTACTGGCAGCCGGGTATACCTACACAATCAATGCAACCGGGAACATCACGAAGGATTATACCGTTACCGCAGATGCCAGCCCGACCTGGAACGAAATTCTGACCGGTCTGAAAACCGCAATAGGCACATCGGAATGTTTTACCGCAACGTTTGACGAAGCTGCCCGCACACTTACACTGACCGGTAACATCGACCCAGCTACCGGCAATAACGTCAAGGCATTCACGGTCAACTCGGTAAAAGTCACCCAGCCGGCCAGCAGCATCGGCACAGCTCCGACAAAAACGACGACGCCGGCAAGTAATGTTGCCACACCGTACACCGCACTGCTTGATCTGGGAACATTTGACGCCTCGGCGACCTATACGGTGACGCTGAATGGAACACCGTACACGGCAACTGGCGGGGATGCATCGGCGGTGATATCTTTATTGATCCCAAAATTGCCCGCCGGAGTTGTCACCGCCATCGACAGCAGCGGTAAGCTGAAGCTGGTCGCAGTTGGTGCCCCGTTCTCCGCTACCGTTTCTGGAGCAAAAGCCACTGCCGGGCAGGTTTTGTCAAAAACCGGCGACTATCTCCTGATCCTTCCTGATCGCCCTGCCGGCGATTTCAGCCTGACGTCCACCACCGGCTCACTGGTTATCATCAATCTGCCAGTGTTCAGCGGGGATGCTATTACGTTGAATGCGGCAAAGGATCTGGTTGTCATTCCGGATATCGGCACCATAGCTGCGCCGGCCGGGATCGTCTCACTCACCGCCGGTGAATCTATCGCGCTGGGCGGGACGGTTACGGCTGATACGCTGACGATACACTCCACCGGCACCGGCGCCACTTACGACTTGGGTCTTGTCACGGATGTGAATAAGCTGAATGTGACTATCGATGGCGCAGGTAGTTTTACCCTCGAACAGACAACCACTGATGCGCTTGAAATCACCAGTCTCGACATGAGCGGCGGCGATGTCACCATTATTGTCAAAGGCGACATCACCATCGACAGTCTGACCGGCATAGTCGGCACGCTTTCTATCACCTCGACCGGCGGCAGGATTCTCTGGACCAAGGCCACAACTTCCGCCTCAATAGGTGCTGTGACTCTCGTTGCGGCAACCTCCGGAAAAACCGTCACCGCCACCCTCGACGCCACTACTCTTGATATCCTGGCCGGTGGAGCCATTAACATCACCGAAGAGGACGGCGTCACCATCAACAGCATTGAGAGCACCTCTGATGCCGCTGTTACCGTCTCCTCCACCGGTACGCTGACGCTTAACGGCGCCATAACCGCCAACAGCACTAACGCCGTAACTCTAACCACCACCGGCGGCGCCATCAATCTTAATCAGGCTATTACCACCGCAGGCGGCCTGATAACCATCACCGCAGCAAACGGCATGAACCTTGATGCCCAGGCAGATATCACCTCCACAACAGGCGCTATCGCCCTGAAATCAACTGCCGGCGCTCTGACCATGGATGCCGAAACCTACGTCGATTCAGGCAGCGGCCTGATTACGATTGAAGCCGGCGGTTCTGCAACCATCGGTAAACTCCGCACGACCAATGCCGCCCTTTCCATCACCAGCGGCGGCGCGGTGCTGGATGCGGGCGACGGTGTCGATGACATCGTTGCCGCTACTACTGCACTCACCATCAGCGCCGCAACCGGCATCGGTACTAGCGTGGGCGCTGGTGGTGCATTCGAAACCCAGGTTGCATCGATTAATCTGTCCAACAGTGGCACCGGCGCTATCGCCCTGCTGGAAGTAGACAACCTGACGATAACAAGGATTGTCCAGGGTGCAACCGGCACTGTCACCATCACCACCATCGCCGGGGGGATCACGGTAAGCAACTATGGTACTAACGCCACTGCCGCCATTGGTGCGACCAGCGGCGATGTAACCCTCTATGCCGGCGGCGACGCCGGTCAGAGCTATTTTAAACTTGATGGTAATATCGTCACCACCGGCGGTGATGTGGCTATAACCACCGAAAGCGGCGACATCACCTTTACCAAGGCTATCTACGCCAACGGTGCAACTTTGGGCGATGGTAACATCACTCTGTTTGCACCACAGGGGTCAATCCTGAATTCTCCGGAGCAAAGTGTCGGCTGGCTTCAGGCGGGTGGCGGTTACTCCGGAAACAATTTCAGCCCGGAGATAGAATGGGCTCTGACCAACGGCAAATTCACTGTGGACAAAACCTACGGACAGATCACCGTCTCCGATATGGATGTTTATGAAAAGATGCTGCATCCAACCCTGTTCACCCCTACGGTAGCAGGTGTCTATACCGCCGGTACTTACACCATCCTTCGTCAGCCGTACGGCCCGTATATTCAGACCAACTATGGCACGCTCTCCATCTCGGCTCAGGGGCGGGTCGGCAAATTTATTCAGACGCTGAATGTGAACGGTGACCTGGTCAACGCTTTCACCTACAGCCCGCTTTCGCTGGTGATCGACGCCGTAAACCTGAACATAAACAGTGACGACCGTACCCAGGTCGCTATTCTGGCCACCGCTGCGGTAAATGTTCATAATCTTAGTGGCAGCGGCTCGTCCGGCGGTTTATCCACCGTTTCCAATATCAGCGGCAGCCAGACGGTTGATAACCCGGTTGATGCCAACGGTGACGATATCACCATCGTCGCCAATACCCTGAAGCTGAACCAGAACGTCAGCAGCACCGGCGCAATACTCACCATAATGCCGGCTGATCCGAACAGAGCGATCGCCATCGGCACCACTGGAGTCACCGGTGAAGCTCTGTATATATTAAATACCGACCTTTCAAATCTGCAGAACGGTTTCGGCCAGATTATTATCGGCAGCGACGTCAGCAGCAGCCTCATTACGATCGGACAGACCGGCGGTAGCGGTACTGTCACTGTTTATGATCCTCTGGTGCTGAAGAACCCGACCACCGGCGGTGAAATTTTTATTTATGATAATATCATCGGACTTGATGATTCTTCACTGACCATCTTTGGGTCCGGTCATACCACCATTTTAGATGCGAATATTTCTGAAGCATCATTTGTGCAGATCAACGACTCAATTGAGGTGTCTGGTACTCGTTCCATCTCCGCCGGTGTAGGAGTTGGAAACAGTGGCTTCATCCAGCTTGGCAGCACCGGCACGACCAACTTCCTTGACGGAACCAGCAGCGGCCCTGATTATCTGACTTTAAACGCTCATAACGGCAACATCAATATCGAGAGCAGGGTCGGGAATACCTACGCTATCGATGGACTGACCATCGCCCAGGCACTGGATGTCACTTTTGTGCGCGAAGTCACTATTACTGGCGATATGACCATTACCGCCAGTGGAATCGTTACCTTTAACAAAGCGGTTAACCTGACCGGAAACCTGCATATTGAAGGGGCAACCCAGGTCATATTCAAGGAAGGCCTTACCGTTGGCGGCAATATCTTCCTGCAGGCCAACCAAGTCGATTTCATGGGCGGTTCCGGATCTATCCAGACTACCGGTTCCGGTAAAACCCTCACTATCCGTCCGCAAGACAGCACCAAAGGCATCGAGCTGGCGTCACCACCGCTGCTGGTCAGCAGTACCAGTAACCTGAACCTGACACTTGATGAAGTACATGCCATCAGTAACGGCTTCAGCGAAATTATTATCGGTTACAAAGACACAGATACCCATGCGCTGACGGGAAGCGGCAATGTTCTTATCGGCGGCGGTCTGGCCGAAACCTTTACCTTCCTCGACAATCTTTCGATATATGGCACAGCGATCACGGTCTATGATTTCACCGGCTCAAATACGACCTTTGCGGTTGACGGCACGCTGAAACTGGATGCGGTCAACAATATCTCGATTTTGAACACTGTTACTCTTGCTTCAGGTAACGGCATTACCCTTTATTCCGACCTCGGCTCCGTCACCCAGAGCAATGCCTCCGGCAGCGACGGCATATCCAGCGAGGCGGTAACCGCCGATACGTTGACTGTGCGTGCCGTGACCGGTATTGACCTGCAGTGGATGGATACGGACACCGTTTCCACCGCCACAAATACCACCAGCGGCAATGTCAGGATCGGCAATGTGGCAGCAGGTGGTGACCTGAGTGTCTCGGGAATCATCCGCAACGCATCGGACACCGTTGTTCTTTCTACCGCTAACGGTACTCTCACCATCAGCGGTGCTGTTACTACTTCAGCCGGAGCTGGCGGCAACATCCTGTTGACATCCGGCGAAACTGACGAAACCACAACCGCCAATATCGTCCTGACCGCCGCCCTGACCGGTGCCAACCTCACCATTAACAGCGCCGACACTATCAGTCAGAAAGTGAATATCGGTGCAAGCGTCATCGGCACCGTTGATTTGACCGCTGCCGGTAATATCGTTATGGATCAGGATGTTTCCACCTCGACCGCCACGACCAACAAGAACATCCGTTATGCGGCCGGTGGCGATATAACCTTTGAACTGATTGCAGCGGGCACAGCAAATGTGGCGCTGGTTGCAGCCGGAAATATTATCGATGGTGACGCTGACGGTGATGCAACTGTTGATGTAACCGCAGCTGGTCTCTACCTGAGCGGTGCCAACATCGGTACCTCTGCCAACGCTCTCGAAACAACAGTTACCAACCTGTCTGCGGCGGTCTCCACCGGTAACATGTTTGTCGCCAATACAACTGCCGTCACCATCACCACTGTGGATGCAGCGGTAAACAGGGTTGCAACAACCGGTATCTCTGCGTCCCAGGCGTACACATATACCGGTCTCACCTCAGGAACCGGCGGTGCGGTGCTGCAGGCTGCGGGCACTATTACAACTGTCGCAACGACCGGCGTTATCGGTGGTAAAGACATCCTGTTGAAGACCAGCTCAGGCAGCATCACCCTTGGCGGTGCGGTTTCCGTTACCGGCACCTTCAGCCTCGATTCTGCCGCTGCAATCAATCAGAATGCCGACATCACCATCTCAACCGGCACCGGTTCTGTTGATGTGCTTGCTGTGGGTGCTATTGCCATGGCGAATGGTACAACTACCTCCACCGCTGCGGGTGGCGGAAATATCCATTATGAGGCAGGCACCAACGTTACTATAGAAACTGTCAATGCCGGCAGCGGCGGAGTAGCTATTGTAGCTGGTGCTGCTATCCTGGATCGTGATTCCAGCGCTACAGTTGCATCTATTACCGGTACTAAAACTGGCACAGTAACCTCTGTAAATATCAAGGTCACAGATGGGGTTAATTACCTGAAGTCTGATGGTACATTCACCACGACTGAAACATGGATAACAATATCTTCACCAGCAGCCTCATGGTCATATGATACCAGCGCAGTCGTCTGGGCAGAAGGTTCAACATACACGGTTATTGTAGGGGCAATTGTTGGTGGTGGGACTGTTGCAACAACAACCTCGCCATTTACACCATTTCCTTCTGTTGTCGACATCACAGCTTCAAATCTGCTGGTAACCGCCGGGACATCCATCGGCGCATCCGATAATTACCTTGATACGTCAGTGGTCAGCCTCTCCGCCAAGGTTACTGCCGGAGACGGTTCGATCTTCATCAACGAGGCTTCTGCACTTTCGATCGGTTCGGTGACGGTAACCACCAGCAGGATGACGACATCCGGCACGGTCACAGCCAGCGCGGTAACCGCCACCCAGGAAGACCTGACAGCAGTCGGCGCCGGCAATATTGTAGTATCAACCGGCGGCAACCTGACGGTTGGCGGCGGATCTGTTTCAGGCACCACCGGCATCAGTTCGGCCGCCGGCAATGTACTTCTTAATGTGACCGGAACTCTGGCAGTTAATGCTTCGATAAACGCAGCCGGCGGCAGCATTACCCTGCTGGCCAGTTCGACCATCACCCAGGCAGCGGCCGGTGATGTGCTGACTACTGGATCAGGTACCATCGAAGTACAGTCTTCGGATGGCGCCATAAACATGGTGGATGGTGCGGTTGCCCAGACCGGCGGCGGCAATATCCTGTACGCGGCCAACACAGATGTGACGGTTGGTCTGCTGGATGCACGATCTGATGTTGACCGTGCCGTGCCCCAGCTTACCGGCCAGTTGACGACGTGGGGTTCGGTCAGCATCACCTCTGCGACCGCTTCCATACTGGACAATAGTGAAACTACGGTGGATGTTTACGCCAATATGCTGCGGCTGAGTTCGGCGGCAACTGCGGCGGTTGGCGAGGGGAGCAATCACCTGGAGACAGAGGTTGCCCTGCTGAGCGGCCGTGCCGGAACCGGCGGTTTCTTTGTGACTGAAGCCACTGTGCTGCAGGTTGGTCAGACAACGGAGTTTACCGTTAATCGGGTTGGCGCAACCGGTTCGACAACGACACCAGCGGCGTCAACCGCTGCTCAACAGGATTACCTGATCAGCACCGGAGCCTTGGTGTTGAAGACCACGGCCGGCAGCATCACCGCTCTTGCGACAACCGGCGCGATCACCGCCACCGGCAACATGCTGCTGCAGGCGGGCGGGAACGAGTCCGACATCACCCTTGGCGCAGCGGTTACCGACAATGCATCGGGCGGCAACATCAGCCTGAATGCCGGGCGTTACATCAACCTGAACACCGGCGGCAGTATTACGGCCTACACCGCTTTGAAGACTATCGATCTGGTGGCGGTCAACGCCATTACGATGGTTGACGGCACCACCATTACCAGCGCCACCGGCAACATCGTTCTATATGCCTCGACCGGCGATATTACTCTTGGCGCGTTGAGCACCACTACCACCGGCAATATCAGTATCACGGCTGCGGCCGGCAGTATTCTCGACCTCTCTGACTCCAACGCCAACGATATCACCGCAGCAGGCCTGCTGCTGAAGGCGGGGAGCGCCGGCAGCATCGGTACTTCCGGCAACGCCCTTGAAACCACCGTGACAACCATGACGGCCAACGCCGGCAGTGGCGGCCTCTACATCACTGAAGCTGATAGTGTCACGGTTGACAGGCTGAGCTTCACGGTTAACCGGGTCGGAACTGATGCCAGCGTACCGGTTACTCCTTCCGATACGGCAACGGTAACGCAGGAAGATCTTGTCGCCACAGGCGCCGGAAATATTGTGCTGACCAGCACCACCGGCAATCTGGTGATTAACGCCGGTACTGCGGCAAGTGACGGCGTGACGGCGGCAACAGGTAATGTCCGGCTTCAGGCAGTGAGAGGCGGCCTGACTATGAACGCCGGCCTCGTGGCAAGTGGCGGCAGTCTGACCCTGCTGGCAAGCGGCGCTCTGACGCAGGCGGCGGCCGGAGATATCAGCACCACCAGCACCGGAACCATCGACGTGCAGGCCGGCAGCATCACGATGAATGACGGCGCCACGACAACGACAGTCAGCGGCAACATCCGCTATGTCGCCACGGTCGCCCTGCAACTGGGAGGCATGACCTCCACTTCGGGCGATGTAAGCCTGAGTGCCTCGACCATTACGGATGCCGGTTCGGGCGTAAGTGACAGCACCAACGTGAGCGCCGATGAACTGCGCATTGTAACTACCAGCGCGGTTGCCGGTGCCGGTGCAGGAACCGGCGAAAACCACCTTGAAATCAGCGTCAATAAGCTGGCTGCCAGCGTTGCCGGCATCGATGGTGCTGTCTCTGGTTTGAGCGGCGGTCTGTACCTCACGGAAGCGAATGCTATCCAGATCGGCACGCTCAACGCGATCAACCTCAAGCAGGTTCAGTTGGATGGAACTCTGTCAGCATTGACGTCTGATTCCGCTCAGTCAACCATCACCTCCGCTTCCAACCTGGTGTTGGTAACAACCCTCGGATCAATCGAATCTCTAGCCACCGGCGGCGGTGCCATCACCGCCACCGGCAATATGCTGCTGCAGGCGGGCGGGAACGCGTCCGACATCACCCTTGGCGCAGCGGTTACCGACAATGCATCGGGCGGCAACATCAGCCTGAACGCCGGTCGCAGCATTCTTCAAAACGCTAATATCCTGGACAGCACCACCGGTAAAACAATTGATCTCGTTGCTGGAGCTGCTATTACCATGGCTACCGGCACCACCACAATCAGTGTTGATGGCAACATTCAGCTTTACGCCGGGAGTGGTACTATTACTCTGGGCGAACTGAAAACCGGTACCGCCGGTTCAACCACCGGCAATGTGAGCGTAACTGCCGCAGCCGGCAGCATTCTTGATCTTTCAGATGCCACCGTCAATATCACCGCAGCAGGCCTGCTGCTGAAGGCGGGGAGCGCCGGCAGCATCGGTATTTCGGGCAACGCCCTTGAAACCACGGTAACAACCCTCACGGCCCGTTCCGGCTCAGCCGGTATGTTCCTCACTGAAGCAAATGATGTCGTTATCGGATCGGTGACGGTGAACGTCAACCGTGTTGACGTGAATGGCGTTAATGCCATCGCATACGGTACCCCACAGGAAGATCTGACCAGCACCGGTGTCATCGTGCTGAAAACCACCGATGGCTCGATCACCACCACTGCTACAGGCACTACCGGTGAAGTTACCGCGACGGGGAATATCCTGCTTTCGGCAGGCCAGACCGCCGATGCAACAACCGCAAATATCACCCTCGGCTCGACAGTCATCAGCAGCGCCGGCAACGTCACTATCTCCGCTGCTGACACTATTACCCAGCAGGTCGGCGGCGATATCGTCACCGCTGCAAAAAGCATCGAACTGTTGGCTGGCAGCGGTATCACCATGGTTGACGGCGCCCTGTCGCAGACCACGGACGGCAACATCTGGTACGAGGCCACAACCGGCAACATCACCCTGGGCGAACTGAGCACCGGCACCGCTGGTACTACCACCGGCAATGTGACCGTTATCGCCAGAGCTGGTAGCATTCTTGATCTGTCCTCCGATACTTCGACGGTTGATATAACTGCCGCCGGTCTGCAACTGAAGTCGGGCAGCAGCGGGAGTATCGGTTACTACGACAGCGGGGCTGGAACAGCCAACGCCATTGAAACCACAGTGGCAACCCTGTCAGCCTATGCCGGCAGTGGCGGCCTGTTCATCAGTGAAGCCGACGCTGTCAACGTAAATAAACTGACGGCGACGCATGCGGTCGATGTTTATCATGTCGCCGACACCGGAGTTGCTGCACAAACTAACTACACGGCAGCGGCAGACCTGATCAGCGACCTGACCAGTACCGGCAACATTGTACTGCAGACCGTTGACGGCAGCCTGACCTCCTATGCCACCAATGGCGATATCGACGGCGCCAATATCCTGCTTCAGGCCGGCGGTTCCGCCAGCGACATCACCCTGAACGGCACAGTTGTATCCACCGGCAGTATCAGTCTCAATGCGGCCCACGCCATCGCCCAGAACGCCGACATTACAGTTACAGGCGGCGGATCGGCAGACCTGCTGGCATCCACCGGTATCACCATGGCTGTCACTGCGACCACTACGGCCTCTGCTGGCGATGTTCGCTATGAGACGGTCAGCGGTAATATTGCCATCGGTACTATCACTGTTGGCACCGCCAGCGGAAGTTCGGTAGCTATCATTGCGACCGGCGGCAGGATTCTTGATATCACCGAAACCGACGCAACTGCCAGCGCCGATATCACCACCTATGACCTGCTGCTGAAGGCCGGCACCACCATCGGTTATGACGGTACTACGGTTAATGCCATTGAAACCTCCGCGACCAACCTGACGGCATATGCCGGCAGCGGTTCGATGTTCATTGCTGAGAGCGACGGCGTCACCGTGAAGGACGTAACGATTGACTCTGTAAAACGGGTAGGGGCGGTCGGAACGACGACCACACTTGCTTCTTTCACCCAGGAAGACCTGACCACCGCCGCCCTCAACGGCAGCATCGTACTGACCTCTGCCAGCGGTGATATTGTCATCGACGGTGGGACAGCTTCCGCAACCACCGGCGTAACCGCCCAGGGGAGCGGCAACATCCAGCTGAATGCCACCACCGGCAATGTCACTATCGATACCGGTGTGGCCAGCACCAGCGGCTCTATCACCGTCCTGGCCGGCTTGGGCATCAGCCAGAGTACGACTGCCGCCGATATCACAACCGGACTTTCCGGAACGGTTGAGTTGCTGGCTCTGGGCGGTACAATAGCCATGTTTGACGGTGCGGTGACCCAGACCGCCAGCGGCAACATCATCTACACAGCCACCGGCGATGTGACGGTAGGGCTGCTTGATGCACGTACAGTCGGCGGCCGCACCGCCGGAGCCGCCTTCACCGATCAGGCCAGTTGGGGTTCGGTCAGTATTTCTTCCTCAGCCGGTTCAATAGTGGATAATGCTACTGAAACAGCTACGGATGTTTATGCCAATCAACTGCGGTTGTCTGCGCCGACAGCATTGAAGAGTGTGGGCGCTGGTGCCAATCATCTGGAGACAGAGGTTTCGCTGCTGAGCGCCGCAGCCGGCTCCGGCGGCTTCTTCGTCACCGATGCCACTGCATTGCAGATCGCCCAGACCACGGCGTTTACCGTCAATCGTGTCGGTGTACTCGGCACGACTCCGACGACAACGACCGCTGCTCTGCAGAATGACCTGAACGCCAGTACCGGCGCAGTGGTTATCTCAGCAACCGGCATCACCACGCTGATTACTACCGGCGACATCACCGGCGGCAACATTCTGCTGAACAGCACCGGCGCCACCAGTGACATCACTCTGGGTGGCACTATCAGTTCCAGCGGTTCGGTCAGTTTCGCTTCGGCCAGGTCGATCCTGCAGAACGCCAATATCACTGTTGATGTTACCAGTGGCACCGGTACAGTTGACCTGCTGGCAGCCACCGCCATCATCATGGCACAAGGCACCACGACCTCAACCGCTGCTGACGGCGGAAATATCAGCTACCAGGCCACCACCGGTCTGATCACCATCGAAAAAATTGACGCCGGAACCGGTATGGTTGCCCTGTATGCCGTGGTCGGGAGTATAACCGACGGCGACCCCAGTGTAACTATCAGCTCGATTACCGGAGTTGCCACTGCAGGTACCACCGGAATAGAAATTCAGGTTACCGACGGCACCAATTATCTGCAGAGCAACGGAACTCTCACGACAACTGCGGCCTGGCTGTCGGTCACCGTATCCGGGGCTGGTCCATATACGTGGTCGCGTGATACCAGCACAGTTGCCTGGATTGAAGGGCGCACCTATACGGTTAACAAAAGAACCACCGCTGGCACAGCTACCCCGGACAACGCATCATTCGTTCCGACAGAAGTTGACATCATTGCCAGCGACCTGCTGCTGAAGGCCGGCACCGCTGTCGGCATGACCGGTGTCACCGCCAATGCCATTGAGACCACTGTGACTAATCTGTCAGCTTATGCCGGCGGCGGTGCCATCGTGGTTGCCGAGAGCAGCGGCGTCACCGTGCAGAGCGTCACCGTCAGTGGCGTCAACCGCATAGATGCGACCGGCGCCGCATCCACTACACTGACGGCTTTCACCCAGGAAGACCTGACTACCGCTGCCAGTAACGGCAGCATTATCCTGACAGCCGCTGCCGGCGATATCGTCATCAATGCCGGAACTACCGCCACCGCAGGTGTCACTGCTCACGGCAGCGGCAACATCCTGCTCGATGCCCAGGCAGTTGCCGGCAGCGTAACCGCCAACGCTGATATAGTTTCCACCAGCGGTCACATTACCGTGCGCGGCGGAACCAGCGTCACCTTCTCTACCGGTGCCGACATTACCAGCGGCAGCACCGGCACACTGCTCGTGCAGGCCACCGCTGGAACGGTCGATCAGGCTGACAACAGCCGCTTCACCTCCGGTAGTGGCGATATCCGCGTCAAATCGGGTGCTGATATCAAACTGGGCGGCGTGACCACCAGCGGCACTGTTTCATTGACTGCCGGCACTTCGATCACTGATAGCGGTGACACCGGCGGTGCTGATGTTATCTCCGGGAGCCTGCGTCTGTCGGCTGGCGGTGCAATCGGTTCGGCTGGCGGCAACGGTGCCATCGAAACGACGATCACCACCCTGTCGGCTCGCGCTGCAGGCGCCATCTACATCCAGGAAACCGACGGTCTTGCTGTCGGCAACACCGTGGGCACGGTTCAGGAAGTCCTGGCCTCGACCTCGCTGTTGTCCGGAGTCGACTCATCCCAGTCAGATGTAATCTCCACCGGGTCTAACAGCCCGATAACGATCAACACTACCAGCGGCAATCTGACCCTTAACGACGGCAACTTCGGTATGCTCGGTCTGTCCGTCGCAGCAGCCTCAAGCCATACACTGGATCTCTCCACTTTAACCAAGGTTACCAGTGCAACCTACACAGTGAAAGTCGACGATACCTCTTACGCGTATACTGCCGCGACTACGGATACACAATCGATCATCATCGCCGGGTTGGCAGCAAATATAAATGCCGGTGGCTATAGCCTTGCGTCTGTCAGCGGCACGACAATCACGATTATCGTCGCTTCCGGCAGTTCCGCCGTTACCTATTCTGATAATCATTCCAGCCCAACCATAACTACAATTGTAGAAGGTACGCCTGTCGTCAATGCCGGCATTATTACCCTGGGTTCAGCCGCCGGCACAATAACCGCCAATGCCGATATCATTTCAGGCACCGGCAACATCGCAGTGAGCAGTTCTAACGGCGTGATTTTCACTGCCGGCGCCGATGCCGCTACCGGCGGCACTGGTACTATCGGAATAACTTCAGCCAATGGCGCTGCCACAACTTTCAGCTATACTGCAGAAGCCGGCATCAATCTGCTGGCGACCATCGCAACCAATCTAGCCAGCAGCATCACTGCCGGCGGTGTTTATGCCGCTACAGCTTCCGGCAACATCATAACGATAAGCGACGGAGCCGGAACCACTTCGATAAAGGTTTACGATAACGGTACACTTGTTGCCCCGACGATCAACGCCTTGCAGACCGCTGCGGCCGATGACCGTACCATCGACCTGACCGTCCTTACGGGAACTGCCGGCCATGACTACAGCGTCACCATCACCACCAGTGCAGTTAATCTATCCACCACCAGCCGCATTACCTCCGCCAGTGGCGATATCACCATCAGTGCCACCGGGAGTTCTCCCGCCTTGACATCAGCCATCACCCTGGGTGGCGTCAGTACCACCAGCGGCGGTGACATAGCTATCACGGCCGCGACCGGCAACATTAACCTTAGCGGCGGCCTTGTTTCTGATGCCGGTACTTCCGTCTCCGCCTCCGGCACCGGGACAGTGACTATTACCGCCTCCGCCGGTGAGATTAAGGCAAATACCGATATCAAATCTGTCAGTGGTGCTATTACTGTCAGCGGCTCAGCCGGTGTTACCCTGCTTAGTGGGGCGGACATTGTCACCACCGGCGGCACGGTTGGGGTTTCCTCCTCCGCCGGCGCTGTATCCATGGCAACCGGCAACGGTATTACCTCAGGAGGCGCCGTTACTTTAACCAGCGCCACCGGGTTTACCCTGGGCAGCGTCATCACCAACGCTAATAACGCCTTCATCGTCATTAACGCCACCGGCGGCGCCATTGCGCTGAACGGTGCCGTATCTGCCAATGGCAGCGGCAATGTTCTGGTCACTACTACTACCGCTTCCGGCACCAGCATTACCGCCAATGCCGACATCAGCAGCGGCAGCGGTCATATAACCCTTCAGGCCGTTACCGGCATCACCTTCACCGCCGGTGCCGATATTGTTACCGCCGGCGTCGGGACGGTTGATCTGGAAGCCGGAACAGCCATCACTCTCAGTAGCACCAGTAACATCACCACAGCCAGCGGCGACATCCGTCTTGTGGGCGCAACCGATGTAACCCTGGGCGGGGTAATCACCTCAAGCAGTGGCGGCGACGTTGCGATAACGGCCACCAGTGGCACTATCTCTGACGGTGATGTTTCAGACGTTATGGCGATAACCGGCACCGCCGCAGCCGGTGTGACAAAGGTACAGATCACTATTTTCAACGGTACAAAATATCTTGACGCGGGGGGAGCTTTCTCTTCTGACACAGCAGTCTGGCTGGATGTAACCGGCACGACCTCATGGACGTACGAAAGCGATATTCCCTGGACAAAAGACACCACTTATACCGTATCCGCCAAGGCTGCGACCGGAATAGGCAGTGCTACCCCGGCCGTATCCACGTTCACCTCACCGATTGATATCAACACCAGCGGCAGCCTGCGCCTGAACGCCGTCGGCGTCGGCACCACGAGCAATCATATCGAAACCGCTGTTGCCACAGTTTCGGCCCGGGCCGGCAGCGGCGGGATTTACCTGCTTGACAGCGATACTCTTGCTATCGACAACACCGACCAGATCGTATATGAAGTGAATACCAGCGGCGTTGCCGCCCTGATTACGCACAGCAGCCAATCCGACGTCATTACCACCGGCAGCGGCAACATTGTCATCCGCACGCACAGCCTGACAGACGGCAGCATTACCCTTAATGACGGCACAGCAACCATCAATACGGCCACAACGTCAGTGTCCGCCAGCGGCACTGGTACTATCCTGCTGCAGGCCGGTACCGGCGGCAGCATCACCGCCCACGCCGATGTTGTCAGCGGCAGTGGTCATATCACCATGCTGGCGACTGCGGGGATTACGGTTGACACCGCTGCGAAGGTCGGCACCACTAACGGCAGCCTTGATCTTGAAGCGGTAGGCGGCACCCTCGATCTGTCAGCCTCCGGCCTGATCAGCGCCGGTAGCGGCAGTATGTATCTTTACGCACAAAACAGCGTCAATCTGGGCGGGCTGGTCAGCACCACCGGAAACGTGGCAATTTCCGCCGTCACCGGCAGCATCCTTGATTCGGCCTCTGACGGAAATGACATTACTGCAACCGCTCTACGCCTCAGCGCCGGCGCCGGTGTCGGCACTCTCGGCGCCTCTGCCAACGCCATCGAAACCACCGTGGCGACTCTTTCAGCCCGCTCCGGCAGCGGCGGAGTCAATGTTCTGGACACCGACGCTCTCATCATCGGCGATGTGACGGTGACGGTTCAGAAGGTCGGCGTCACCGGTGCCACGGCTGCCAACGCCATCGGCACCCAGTCAGACATTATCACCATCGACAGCGGCGCTGTTGTGGTTCGCACCTCATCCGGCAACCTGACTCTCAACGATGGTACCGCCGGCACAGGTACCGCCGGTTCAGCCATTCTCGGCACAACTGCGGCGACGGATGATCGTTACATCGATCTGTCCGGCCTTACCGTCGTAACCGGCGATATCTATCGCGTGACCATCAACGGGGCAAACTTCGATTTCACGGCAGCAACCACATCACAAACTGCACTGGCCACCGGTCTGGCATCTCTGATCAACGCAAGCGCCGCATACGACGCCACTTCATCAACCAGCACGATCACCGTTACCAACGGTGCCGGCATTGTGCCGATAACCTTTGCCACATTGACCGGTGTCACCGGCACCGCTGCCATCAGCACCGCTCTGGCTGCCTCAGCCGATGACCGTACCATCAGCCTTGCCGGACTTACGGCAACAGCCGGTGCCATCTACAGCGTCACCATTACTCCGAACACCGGCGCGGCCTCAAGCACCTTCAGTTATACAGCCGTGGCGGGCAACACGCTGACGACCATTGCCACCAATCTGGCGGCCTTAATCAATGCCACTGCTGCGTATGACGCCACCTCGTCAACCAGCACGATCACCCTAACTGACGGAGCTGGAACCTCGCAGATCAGGGCCTGGGTTGCCAGCACTCTTGTCTCTCCGACGATCAGCACGGTTCTGGCCACAGCAACCGACGACCGCACTATTCAGATCGCCGATCTTGGCAGCATAACGGCTGGTGTAAGCTACAAGGTCACCATCACTCCGGTCTCCGGCTCTGCCATCACCTTCAGCTATACGGCTGTAACCGATGACACGCCGACCATCGTCGCCACCAATCTGGCCGCCCTGATTAATGCCAATGCTGCCTACGACGCCAATGCTCTGGATGCCAGCGGCACCGCCGGTACTGTCATCACCGTCGCCAACGGGGCAGGCACTGCAGATATCAAGGTTTATACCGACAGCACGCCCGTTTCGCCTGCGGTCAGCACAGTCATGGTAACAGCAGCCGATGACCGCATTATCAAGCTCTCCGAGCTTGCTGCGGTAACGGTCGGCGCCATCTACAGCGTCACCATCACCCCGGTCTCCGGGTCTGTCAGTACCTTCAGCTATCAGGCCGTGACCGGCGACACCAAGGCACTTATCGCCACCAGCCTGGCTGCTCTTATCGAGGCCAGCGCCAGCTACGCCGCCTCCGCCTCAAACGGTGATATTACAATTTCCGACGGAGCCGGAACAGCACTGATCAAGGTCAACGCCGGAGGCGCGCTTGCTTCTTCCGCCGCGATCAATGGAGTTCAGGCATCCGCAACAGATACCCGCACGATCGATCTTACCCAACTACCGGAAGCGGTCGGAGATATTTACAGCGTCACCATCACCCCGGTCTCCGGCACCGCCAATACTTTCAGCTATCAGGCGGTGACCGGCGATACGCTGGCAACCATTGCCACCAAACTGGCTACCCTTATAGATGCAGCCAGTTCTTACGTCGCTGCCGCGTCGAGCAACACGATAACGATCACCTCCGGGGCCGGGACATCAGCAATCAAGGTCTACACCGGCAGCGTGTTCGTCTCCAATCCACCGGCGATCAGCACCGCCATGAGCTCGACATCCGATGACCGCACCATTAGCCTCACATCGGTCACTCCGGTAGCGGGGGACATCTACCGTGCGACAATCGCCGGAGTGAATTTTGATTATACATCTGCTCTGACAGATACGACGAGCAGTCTGGTTGCCACCGGTCTGGCAGCTGTTATCAATGCCAGCAGCTCTTTTGACGCCACAGCCAGCAGCGGCGTCATCACAATCTCTGACGGCGCAGGCACCAAGGTCATCACGGTATCGTACCTGACCGTCGTAACCGGCAGCGCGACGATATCGCCGGTTGCCAACAGCGGCAATATTCTGCTGGCTGCGGCCGGCAGCCTGATTGTCAACAGCGACATCATCTCTGGCGGTGGTCATATTACCGCCACCGCCGGTTCCGGCATAACCCTGACCGCCAGCGCCGATATCACCACCGCTCTAACCGGTACGGTAGATCTTGAAGCGGGCGGCTCGATTCTGCTGAGCAGTGTCACCACAGCCACCGCCAGCAACATCACCGCCGGCAGCGGCGATATACGCCTGTACGCCAGCGACGTCACCCTTGGCGGTGTAATCACCACTACCGGCAGCGTCGGCATTACCGCCACCGGCGGCAGCATCATCGATGGCGATACGGTGGCTATTACCGGAACTGCTACGCCAACAACAGTCACCGGGGTTACGGTACAGATCAGCGCCGGCGGCAGCTATCTGCAGGCTGATGGAACATTCACCACAGATGTCTCCGACACCTGGCGTGATGTAACGCTCGACACTGGTGCCGGTACCTGGACTTTTGACACCACCAATGTGAGTTGGACCGAGGGGACGACCTATTACGTCACCGCACAAAAAACCGGAACCGGAACAGCCACGCCGACTATTTCAGAGTTCACCATGACCAGCACCGTAGACATCAGTGCCAACGGACTGCGCTTGAATGCGGCCAAGGGTATCGGTACAGCGGCCAACCATATTGAAACCACTGTTACCACGCTGGCGGCCAGCGCCCCTGGCGGTCCGCTCAACCCCGCCATAACCGGCGTGTTTGACGGTGTCTATATCCAGGAAAGCAACGGTCTGACCGTTGGCACCACTAACCTTGTCATTAAAAAAGTTGCCGCCACCGGCGCAGAATCCCTGCTCAGTGATACCGCCCAGTCCGACATCACCACCTCTATGGCCGGTAACGTCATTATCCAGAGCACGACCGGCGACCTGACCCTGGCCGATGGCGTCACCGCTGACGGCTCCGCCGTGTCTGCAGCCGGCTCATACTGGACTGTGGATTTGGGAGCAACTGGCACGGCCGGTACTTATACGGTTACGATCAAGAACGCCAGTAACGCTGTCCTGGGCAGTTATACCTCTACTGCCACCACAGAGACTGTTAATGCTATTGCCACTGATCTTGCAAACAAGATCAAGGCCGGTAATTCTGCCTTTACTGTCACCGTTTCCGGTGGTGTTATCGGCATCAGCGGGGCAGGCACAAATACCATCACGGCTTCGCACTCCGGCAGTGGTACCGCGAACTACTACCACTATACAAATGCCGGCAACATCCTGCTGCAGGCCGGTGGCAACCTGAATGCATCAGCCTCCATCACTTCCGGAGGTGGCCACATCACCATGCTGGCGGGCGGTGGCATCGCCCTGACCTCCGGCGCAGACGTTAGCACGGCATCCACCGGCACGGTTGACCTTGAGGCGGCCAGCGGCGCGCTTGCACTCAGCAGCTCCAGCATTATCTCTTCAACCAGCGGCAACATCCAACTGCTGGCTGCAACCGACATCACGCTGGGCGAAAAGGTTTCCACCAGTACCGCTACCGGTACGGTACGCATCGTATCAACAACCGGCTCGATCCTGGACGGCAACAGTGTCGTCGGCAACAAGCGGATTGTCGATGTTTCCGCCTTCGGGCTGATTATCAATGCCGGCGCAGCGGTAGGTAATCTGGGCACAGATGCCATCGATACTGACGTTACCAACCTGAGCGGTCGTGCGGCTACAGGCGGCTTCGATGTCCTTGAGATTGATACATTGACGGCTAACGGTGTTAGGATTTACGACGTTGCATCATCAGTAACAAAGGTCGGTTTCACCGGCGCCCTTACCGCAACGACGACGCTTACCCAGTCCGATATTCTGACCACGGCCGGCAACGGCTCGATTGTGCTGCGGGCAGTCGCCGGCAGCATTACCCTTGATGACGGTTCAACGGATACCGGCACGAGCGGCGCAGCGCTGTCGGCCAACGGCAGCGGCAATGTACTGGTTCAGACACTTACCCCCTCCACCGATATTACCGTAAATTCCGATATCGACAGCAGCAGCGGCAACATCAGCGTGCTGGCGGCCAGGTCGGTTATCTTCATCAGCGGCGCCGACATCCGCACCAGTAGCAGCAGCGCCACCACCGGAACCATTGACGTTCTGGCCGGCAGCGGCAGCATTACCATGGATGCCGTAACTCTCTTTAAATCGACCGGCACAAATGGCGATATCCGTCTGTTGGCCGGCGTAAATGTGGTCGTCGGCGATATCGAGAGCGGCGGCGATGTTGCCATTACCGCCACCACCGGCAGCATCAGCGATGCCGACGCCGGAGACGTGACGAACGACTCTGATGTCGATGTTACCGCCAGCGGTCTGCGCCTGTCGGTCGGCACAGCTATCGGCGGGACGATCAACCACCTCGAAACCAGCGTGGCCACTCTGAGCGCCCGCGCCGCCAACGGCGGTATCTTCGTGCTGGAGAGCGATACCCTGACGGTGGGAGATGTATCGGTCACCACCAACCGGGTCGCCACCGACGCCAGCATCAGCACCATCAACAGCAGTGACGCCATCCAGAGCGATGTGATAACAACCGGCGGCAGCGTTGGCATCGTCCTGCAGACGACCAACGGCAGCATCACTCTTAATGACGGCGCGGCGGGCGGAACAGCAGGTCTTGCCGTATCCGCCTACGGCAGCGGTAACATTCTGATTCAGGCGCTTGGCACCACCACCAGCATTACCGCCAATGCCGATATCGACTCTACCTCCGGCAATGTCAGTGTACTTGCCGGGCAATCGGTTACCTTCAGTGCCGACGCCGATATTCGCACCACAACCGGCACAATCGATGTTGTTGCCGCCACAGCCGGTTCCATCACCATGTCCGCCACCACTCTGTTTACCACCTCGACCGGCAGCGGTAACATCCGGCTGCTGTCCGCACAGAACGTGGTTGTCGGCGATATCGTCACCACGGCCGGAAATGTCTCCATCACCGCCACGGCCGGCAGCGTTACCGACGCTGATGTCCTGGGTGACAGCGATGACGATATTACCGCTGTAAATCTGCGCCTGACCGCCGGCCTTGCCATCGGCAGATCCGGTGCCAGCGGCAGTGCCAATGCTCTTGAAACAACGGTAGGCACGCTTTCCGCCAACGCAACCGGAGGTGCCGTAAATATTCTGGAAAGTAATGCCGTAATCATCGGCAGCGTGGCTGCGGTTAATGTGAACCGCGTTAATTCCGCGGCCGGTGCCGGCGCTACCACAGACACACTTGCCCAGGACGGTATCACCGCCGCTGCTGCCACCGCCGCCAACGGTATCATCGTGCTGGCCGCCACGCTTGGCGATATCACCATCAATAACACTGACCTGGCTAACGACATAAGTGCCAGCGGCACGGTCAGCATTGACGCCGTGGCCGGCGCCGTTACCATGGCCGGCACAGCAACGATCAGCACCGCAAGCAGCAGTTTACGGCTGAAGGCGGCGGGCGATCTGACCGTTGGCAATCTGGTTGCCACCAATGTCAGTCTGCTCACTACCGGCGGCGCAATCATAAGCGCCACCGGCAGCACCACCAACGTCACCGCCACCACTAATCTTCGCCTCCAGGCCGATGACGCCATCGGTGCCGGTAGTAAGCATCTGACCACCAGCGTCACCAACCTGAGCGCTTTGAGCAACGGTACATCCAGTAACGGCATCTTCCTGACCGAGGCCAGCGGGCTGACAATCTCCAATGTTGCCGTATCGGTAACCGGTTTCAGCGCCAGCGGCACAACCACCACGGTAACCGATGCCGCCCAGGCTGACGTAATCACCACCGGCACCGGCTCCATAGCCATCCAGCTTACTGCCGGAAACCTGATCCTGAATGACGGCACCGGCAGCGGTATCACCGATCTGGCCGTGGCTGCAGCGACAACTCATACGTTGAATCTGTCAACGATCACGGTTACCGGGAGCAAACTATATACCGCCACAGTGACAATTGACGGAACTGACCATGCCTACACCTATACCGCTGCAGCGAGCGGTGAATCGACGGCGACCATCGCCTCCGGACTGGCAGCCCTTATTAATACCGGCGGCCTGGCCCTGGCCTCGGTTTCCGGCAGCACGCTCACGGTCAGTACCGGTACCGGCAGTGCCACAGTTACCTACACCGATACGGCCTCGTCTCCTGCTGTGACAGCAGTCAAAGTAATTAATACCGGCAATATCCTGCTCTCAAGTGAGGCCGGCAGCATCACCGCCAACGTCGATGTCGCCTCCGGAAGCGGAAACATCTCTCTGCTGGCCAACGGTTCGGTCACTTTTGCCGCCAATGCCGATATCAGGACTATCAGCAACGACAGCAGTGGCAGCAAAATCGGTACCATCGACGTAGAAGCCACTACCGGCAGCATCACCATGGACAAAACCAGTCTGTTTACTTCCAGTGGCACAGAGGGTGATATCCGCCTGAAGGCTTATATTGATGTGAAGATTGGCGACATCGTTACCACCACCGCTAATGTCTCCATTATTGCCACCACCGGCAGTATTGTGGATGCCGATAGTGCCAACGACACCGATATCGATGTAACCGCCAGCGGTCTGCGTATGTCTGCAGGCAGCGGTATCGGTTACGCCACTTCCCTTAACGCCATAGAAACCACCGTAGTAACTCTGAGCGCCCGCGCTGCCGGCGGCGGTATCTTCATACTGGAGAGCGACGCCCTTAGCGTGGGTGACGTTGACGTTACAACCAACCGCGTAACCGCCACCGCCAGCACCAGCAGCACCAGCAGCAGCGATGCCATCCAGAGCGATGTGATGACAACCGCCGGCAACGGCGATATCGTCCTGCGCAGTACGGACGGCACTATAACCCTTAATGATGGTACGGCAGATGGCACCGGCGGTACGGTTGGCACCACTGGTGTCGCAGTAAATGCTCACGGCAGCGGCAATATCCTGATCCAGGCTCTTGGTGCCGGCACAGATATCATCGTTTATGCCGATATTTTCACCGATGATGGTGTTGTCGCCGGGTTCGGCGACGGCACCGGCAATATCAGTGTACTGGCGGCACGCAGCGTGGAATTCAAGGCTAACGCCGACATCCGCACTACTAGCACATCAACCTCCACCGGTACCATTGACGTCATGGCCGGGACCGGCACCATCACCATGAACGCCGGCAGTCTGTTCAAGTCAACCGGCACGTATGGCGATATCCGCCTGCTGGCCGCTCAAAACGTAATCGTTGGCGACATCGAAAGCGCCGGTAATGTCTCCATTACTGCAACTGCAGGCAGCATCAGTGACGCCGACTCGCTCATATCCGGCGCAAACGACGCCGACATCGACGTAACCGCCGCCGGACTGCGCCTCTGGGCCGGAATCGGTATCGGCGCCACAATCAACCATCTGGAAACCGCTGTAGACACCCTGAGCGCCCGCGCCACCTCCGGCGGCATCTTCGTGCTGGAAAGCACCGGTTTGACCATCGGCAACGTTGACGTTACCACCAACCGTGTAACCGCCACCGCCAGCACCAGCAGCACCAGCAGCAGCGACGCCATCCAGAGCGATGTGATGACAACCGCCGGCGACGGCGACATCGTCCTGCGCACCACCAACGGCAGCATCATCCTGGACGACGGCACCTCCGGCGGTACGGTCGGTGTGGCTGTTTCCGCCCACGGCAGCGGCAATGTCCTGATCCAGGCCATCAATGCCGCTACCGATATAACTGCCAATGCCGATATCGTCAGCACCAGCGGTAATATCAGTGTGCTGGCAAAACAGTCGGTTATCTTCTCCACCAATGCCGACATTCGCACGGCCAGTATTCTGGCAGACGGTTCTGACGGCACTATTGATGTCTGGGCGGAAACCGGTGTTATCACCATGGCCGCAACCAGTCTGTTCACATCGAGCGGTCTGTATGGCGACATCCGGCTGCTGGCAGCTCAGAATGTAACGGTCGGCGACATTGTGACCTCATCCGCAGATGTTGCCATCACCGCCGGCGCCGGCTACAGCATTCTGGATGCCGACGTCGTTACGACGGTAAACGACACTGATATCGACGTCACCGCCAGCGGACTGCGCCTGTCAGCCGGTATCGGCATCGGCGAAGCTGTTGACCATCTGGAAACCACCGTCGGCACCCTGACAGCCCGCGCCACCAGCGGCGGCATCTTCATTCTGGAGAGCGACGCCCTGATTGTTGGTGACGTGGCCGTTACCACCAACCGGGTCGCCTCTGACGCCAGTACCGGTACGACCAGCAGTAAAGACCTCATCCAGAGCGATATCATCACTACCAGTGGCGATGGCAGCATCGTCCTGCGCACCACCAACGGCAGCATCACTCTGAATGAAGGCACGGCCGGCGGCACGAGCGGCGTGGTTGTATCTGCCAACGGCAGCGGCAATATTCTGGTCCAGACGCTTGGAGCCGGCACCGGCATCACCGCCAATTCCGACCTTTCCAGCACCACCGGTAACATCAGCATTCTGGCCGGCCAGTCAGTCACCTTTATCGCCGGAGCCGATATCCGTACTGGCAGTGACGACGGCACGCACGTTGCTACCATCGACGTTGTGGCCGGCAGCGGTGGTACGATCACCATGTCACCAACCAGCACCTTCACTACGGCGACGACCGGCAGCACACTCGGTGCCATCCGTTTGCAGGCGGCCCAGGACGTTTATGTCGGTAATATCCTCACGTCCACGACCAGCGGCAAAGTTTCGATTACGGCCACGGCCGGCAGCATCCTGGATGCTGATACACGCGGAGACAGCAATGACGACATCACCGCATTGGCTCTTCGCCTGTATGCCGGCAGCGGCATAGGCCTGCTCGGCAGCGGTGTCGATAATCCGCTGGAAACCACGGTGGTCACCCTTTCAGCCCGCGCCGCCGGTGGCGGCATCAACCTGCTTGAAAGCACCGCCCTGACTATTGACGATGTTACTGTCAGCGTGAAACGGGTCAACGCCACTGGTGCTGTAAATGGCTCAACAATAGATGACGCCACCCAGAGCGACGTGATAACCACCAGCGGCGACGGTGATATCATCCTGCGCACCACCAACGGCAACATCGTCCTGAACGACGGTACTGCCGGCGGCACCAGCGGTGTGGCTGTTTCCGCGAACGGCAGCGGTGACATCCTGATTCAGGCTGTTAACTCTGCTACCGACATAACCGCCTGGTCTGACGTTGTCAGTACCAGCGGTAATATCAGTGTGCTTGCCGGTCAGTCGGTTATATTCAAAGCCAATGCCGACATCCGCACCACCACCGGCAGCATCGATGTCCTGGCCGGTAGCGGCTCCATCACCATGGATGCCACCAGTCTGTTCACCACCACCAGCGGCACCATCCGGCTTATGGCCGCACTGGACGTAACTGTCGGTGACATCGTCACCACCAGCGGTACGGTCTCCATCACCGCCACAGCCGGCAGCATCATCGACGCCGACAGCGCGACCAACGACGGCCAGAATAACATCTCTGCTTCGGCCCTGAGGTTGTGGGCCGGCGAAAGCATCGGCAGGGACGGCATTACCAATACCGGCGCAAATGCCAATGCCATTGAAACGACGGTTGAAACCCTCTCGGCTTACGCTGAAAACGGGGTAATTAATCTGCTGGAAAGCGACACACTGATCGTCGGACAGGTGGCGGCCAGCGTCAATCGTGTCGGCGCTGACGCAACCACCAGCATCAATAGTGATTCCCTCCTGAGCGGTATGAACGCCATCGCCAGCACCGCAATCAATGGCATCATCGTGATTGCCGCCACTCTTGGCGATATCACCATTAATAACGATATACTCGCCAGCGGCACTGTCAGCATAACTGCGGTGGCCGGTGCCATGACCATGCTGGGAAGCGCGACGGTGAGAACCACCAGCAGCAGCCTGCGGATGAAGTCAAAGAAAGACCTGATTATCGCTAATCTGGCCGCCACCAGTGTCAGCCTGATTTCCGAAGATGGGGCTATATTTAACGCCAGCGGCAGTATCTTGAACGTTGCCGCCACCAACCTGCGCCTGAACGCAGATGACGCTATCGGCACGTCCGGCCGTCATCTGACTACCAGTGTTACTACCCTCACTGCCTACAGCAAAGGCACCTCCACCACCGGCATCTTCCTCTCTGAATCCAGCGACGTGACGGTTGACGATGTCACCGTTACGGTCACCGAGTTTAATACTGTCAGTGGTAATGAAAAATCGGTGATCGACCTTACCCAGTCAGACCTGACCGCCGGCAGCAACGGCGCCATCGTGCTGGTCGCCACCGGCAGTATCACTCTGAAAGACGGCACTGGTGACTCCACCGGCGGCTCTACGGTCGGCACAACCGGTGCAGCCGTGTCTGCTATCGGCACCGGTAACATCCTGATTCAGGCCAGAGGCGCAGTTATCAACGAGAAGGGGATTGCGGCTGATGATGACCGGACTGTTGATCTTGCTGCTGCTCCGGTAGCAGTGGGCAATGTTTACAAGGTCTCCGTTGCCGGAACACTCTTCACGTATACCGCTCTAACGGGTAATTCGATTAATACTATAGCTGATGAATTGGCCAAACTGATTGACAATAAAAATGAATATACCGCTTCATCCAACGGCGGCAGCACTATTACAATCAGCGCGGGTGCCGGCATAGCGGATATTTTTGTCGGCCTGTCCGATGGCTTTGCCGATGTCACCGCCTATGCCGATATCAATACCGGTGTTCAGCTCTCCGGTGGACATATCACCGTAATGGCAGCCGGAACGGTTGAGTTCAAAACCGGTGCTGACATTCTTTCAACAACCGGTACGATCTACGTCGAAGGTTTCAGCGGCGATGTCACCCAGAATGACGCGAGTCGTTTCACCTCCACCAGCGGTGATATCCGCCTGGCGGCCGGCACTGATATCAACCTGGGCGGTGTCACTACCGGCGCCAATGTTTCGCTGCTTGCCGGAGGCTCCATTATCGACAGCGGCGACAGCTCCGGTGGTGAAGATGTCATCGCCAGTCAGTTGCGGATGGTGGCAGGAACCGGTATCGGCGCGACTGCCGCAGCCAGTCACATCGACACCAAAGTAACCACACTCTCGGCCCGCGCCACGGGTGGCGGTATCTATCTGCTGGAGAGCGACAGCCTGAAAATTGATGACACCAGCGCCACCATCCGGCGCGTGGATGGCGACAACACACTGACGACGGTCACCGACGCCACCCAGTCAGATGTACGCACCACGGCCGGCAACGGTGCTATCGTAATCCGTACCACCGCCGGCGACATAACCCTGAACGACGGTTCCGTTCTGGCCGACGGCACCCCGGCGCTGACCGACAACACCGCCGTAGCCGCTAACGGCAGCGGTACTATCCTGATCCAGGCTCTCAGCTTCACAACCGGCATTACCGCCAACGCCGACATCGATTCCGGCAGCGGTAACATCAGCGTGCTGGCCGGCCAGGCAATCACCTTTACATCCGGCGCCGACATCCGCACCACCGTCGGAACCATCGATCTGGAAGCCGGAGCTGGCAGTGGAAACACCAACAGCAACGCTTCAATCACCATGTCAGCCACCAGCCTCTTCACCACCAGCGGTGCCAGTGGCGACATCCGCCTGCTGGCCGACAAAGATATAACGGTCGGTGATATTGTTGCCACCATCGGTGTGAACGGTGGAGATGTTTCCCTTATCGCCACAGCCGGCAGCATCAACGATGCCGACGCTCTTGTGGTTGGCCTGAATGACGCAGGTGATCCCGTATCGGCAGTAAACGACGCCGACATTGACATCACCGCCAGAGGTCTGCGCCTGTGGGCCGGCATTGGTGCCGGTTCTGCACAGAACCATATTGAAACAACGGTCGACACCATCAGTGGCCGTGCCACCAGCGGCGGTATTTTCGTGCTGGAAAGCGATGCGCTGAACGTGGGTGATGTTGGAGTGACCACTAACCGGGTTGCACTTGATTCCACCGTCAGCGACATAATTGACGCAGTTCAGAGTGATCTAATTACCACGTCCGGTAACGGCAGCATCATCCTGCGCAGCAAAGCCGGCAGCATCACCCTTGACGATGGCTCGGGAACTGCGCTTCTCGGTACTTCAGGTACAGCAGTTTCCACCTACGGCAGCGGCAATATCCTGATTCAGGCGCTTGGCTCGCTTACCGACATCACCGCCAACGCCGATATTACCTCCACAACCGGCAGCATCAGTGTGCTGGCCGCCCAATCGGTTATTTTTGCCGCCGGCGCCGACATCACCACCACCGGCAGCGGCACCATCGACGTTGAAGGAACCAGCGGCAGCATCACTCAGGGTGAGACGGCCAGCGCTGTCAGTCTGTTCTCTGCCGCCAGCGGTGATATCCGCGCATGGGCCGGCACCGACGTAAATGTCGGCCGGATGACCAGCAGCACCGGTAATATATCGATTACCGCGCTGAGCGGCGATATTCTTGATAACACATTTAACACCGGTGTTTCCGATATCAGCGCTGTAAAACTGCGCCTCTGGGCCGGCAGCGGCATCGGTAGTGACGGTACGGTAAATGCTCTTGAAACGACGGTCGCCACCATCTCCGCCCGCGCCAAGGATGGCGGTATTTTCATCAATGAGAGTGACGCCCTGATCGTTGATGATTCCTCCACCCTGATCTACCGGGTCGGCGCAGCTAATCTGTTGACCCCCACTACCGACGTCATGCAGTCCGATGTCCGCACGACGGTTATTGACAGCAGCACCCCAAGCAACGGTTCCATCGTCATTAAGGCTGCCGGTTCCATCACCCTCAATGACGGTAATGCACCGATCGACTCAACCGCCGTATCGGCGGACGGCAGCGGCAATATCCTGATCTGGACGACTGCCGGGGCCGCTATCACGGCCAATGCCGATATCCGTTCCGGCAGCGGTCACATCACCCTGCTGGCTGACGCCGGTGACATCCGCTTCACCGATGCCGGCGCCGATATTGTTACCGGTGACAGAGCATCCACCAGCAGCGTCGGCACCATCGATCTGGAAGCTGCCGACTACATTACCCTGAGCAGCACAGACAGTAACATTGTTGCCGGCAGTGGCGACATCCGCCTGTACGCCGGCATTGATGTCACCCTGGGCGGCGTCATTTCCACCAGCCAAAGCGGTACCGGCACCACCACCGGTGTTGTCAGCATCACGGCGGTCAGCGGCAAAATACTCGACGGCGACAGCGACGGCGGCGTCGATGTCATTGCCACAGCCTTGCGTCTCTGGGCCGGCGCCGGTATCGGCCAGCTTGGCGGTGCCAATGCCAACGCTATCGAAACCACGGTTTCAACCATCTCCGCCCGCGCCACCAGTGGCGGTATCAATATTTTTGAAAGCGACGCCATTCGCGTCTATGACGTATCTGCCACGATTCAGAAGGTTACAGCAACGGCGACGAGCGGTGGAATTACCGATGCCCTGCAAGCAGACCTTGTTACAACGAGTGGTAACGGTTCGATCATACTGAGAACCGCTGGTGGTGAAATCCTGCTGAGTGACGGTTCCGCCGCCGCAGCGGGCGGCACTGACTACAGTTCGGTTTCCGCTCACGGCTCGGGTAACATCCTCATCGAATCGGTCGGAACCGGCCCCGTGACTAATGATTATGTAACCGTTGATGCGGATATACTCTCATCCACCGGCCATATCACGATCCTGGCCGGCGACAGTATTTTCCTCAATGCCGGGGCCGGAGCTCATATCAACACTATCAGCACCGGCAGCACCGGAACTATCGACCTTGAAGCCGGAACCGGAAAAATCGATCTCAGCGAAACCGGCAAAATAACTGCTGTCAGCGGTGATATCCGCCTGCTGGCCACCACGGATGTTTTCCTGGGAGGACTTATTTCCAGCACATCTGGCAGCGTCAATATCACAGCGATAGCCGGCAGCATCAAGGATGAAAACAGCACCACAGGCACCAGCGATTCAGGCGCGGTAGATATCAGTGCGACAGGTCTGCGTCTGAATGCCGGGGTAGGGGTAGGTTCGACTACCAACCACATCGAAACCACCGTCACCACCCTGACCGCCCGCGCGACCAGCGGCGGTGTCAACGTGTACGAAAGCACCGATCTGATAATCGGTGATGTGACCACGACCATTCAGCGGGTGAGCAGTTCCGCTGACACGGTTACCACTCCTGATGGCACCCAGGCTGATGTTATTACGACAGCCAGCAACGGCGGCATCGTCATCCAGACGGCTAACGGCACCATCACCCTGAACGACGGCAGCGCCGGTACCGCCACCAACACTGCACTGTCCGCCAGCGGCAGCGGCAACATCCTGCTACAGGCCGGCGGTAGCGGCAGTGGCATTATCGCCAATGCCGACATCACCTCCGGCACCGGCCACATCACCGTGCAGACGGTTGACAGCATCACCTTTGCCGCCACCGCCGACATCACCACAGCCGGCAGCGGCACGGTCTACGTCGAAGCGACAGGCGGCAGCATGACCCAGGCCGACAATAGCCGCTTCACCGCAGCAGACGGCGATATCGGTGTTTATGCCGGAGTAACGATCAACCTCGGCGGCGTGACCAGCGGCGGCGATGTCTCCCTGCTGGCTGTTGTCGGTTCAATTCTTGACAGCGGTTCAGCCTATGGCAATGAAGATGTTATCGCCACGCAGCTCCGCATGGTTGCCGGTGCCGGTATCGGCGTCGTTCTTGACCATATTGAAACGAAGGTTGCGACGCTGTCCGCATCTGTGACGAGCGGCAGTATCTATGTTCTTGAGAGTGATGCGCTGGATATCAATACGGTCAACGTGTCGGTTAACAAAGTGGATTCTGCTGCACTGGCTGCCTCGTCTGCTACGCTGATAAATGTAACTAACCAGTCCGATGTCGTTACCAGCGGCGGCACCGGCACTATCGTTATCGAAACTGTTGACGGCGCAATCACGCTGCATGACGGCGCGGTTTCCAACAACACCACAGCCATATCAGCCACCGGAACCGGCGTAAATGCCAGCGCCAATATCCTGATTTCAGCCGGCGGCAACCGGACTCTTACCGCGTATGCCGACATTGACTCGAATATCGGCAATATCACCGTCCTGGCCGGTAATACCATCGATTTCCAGGCAGGTGCGGATATCAGAACCGCAAGCATCGGCACGATCTATGTTCAGAACAGCAGCGGCAGCGTCACTCAGGACGATAACAGCCGGTTCTACACCTCTGCCAGCGGCGATATCGCCGTGCTGGCTGCCACCGACATCAACCTGGGCGGCGTCACCACCGGCGGCAATGTCTCGCTGACGGCACGCGACGGCTCGATCATTGACAGCGGTGATAATTACGACAATGAAGATGTAATTGCGAACCGGTTGCGCATGGTGGCCGGCACCGCTATCGGCAGCGAAACACTCCATATCGAAACCAGTGTGGATTACCTTTCAGCCCGTGCCGCCAACGGCGGAATCTTCGTTCTGGAAAGTAGCGGATTGACCATCGGCGATACGTATGTAACCACTCAAAAAGTCGGCTCTGATGCCGCCGTGACAGCCGTTGCGACCGGCACACAGTCGGATGTCATCACCAGTGGCGGTGACGGCAGTATCGTCATCCAGACCGCAGCCGGCAGCATAACCCTGAATGACGGCACAGCCGGTTCCGGCAGTGCCAATACAGCCATTGCGGCGCACGGTCTCGGCAATGTGCTGATCAATGCCGCCACTTCTCTGACCGCCTGGGCCGACATCGTTTCCTCCGCAGGACACATTACGGCAACTGCTGCTGCAACGGTCGAATTCAAAGCCACTGCTGATATCACCACCGGTGGCTCCGGCATGATTTATGTCAAGACAATCACCAGCAGCGTAACCCAGGCCGACAACAGCCGCTTCACGGCTCTGAACGGTGATGTGGCGGTTTCCGCCGGCGCCGATATTAATCTGGGCGGGATTACCACCAACAGTTATGTTTCTTTGACTGCCGGGACGAATTCGGGGTCCGGGTCAATTTTTGATAGCGGCTCCACCTTCGGCGGCGAAGATGTTATCGCCGACAAATTGCGTATGGTTGCCACAACCGGCATCGGTGTCTCCAACAACGATATCGAAACCAACGTGACCACCCTGGCGGCCACCACTGCTTCGGGCGGCATCTTCCTGCTGGAAAGCGACGGCCTGACCGTTGGTACGGCAAATGCGACGATTTTCACAGTCGGTACCACCGGCGGTGCAACATCTGCGCTGGTTGGCAGTCTGTCGGATTTGAAGACCTCCGGCGGCACCGGCAGTATCGTCCTGCGCAGCACCGGCGGCAACCTGACCTTGACAGATGGCGATGCCACCATCGCTTCGGTTTCCGCCAACAGCAGCGGTAATATCCTCATTGAGGCTCTTGACGGCGATGTAATCCTTGAAGCGGCAGCGGATATCCGTTCAGCCAGCGGCAACGTCACCGTCATCGGCGCCAGCGATGTGACTATCGCCGCCACCGCCGATATTACTATCACTTCTGCCGGAGCAACCGGCACCATCTCTGTTGAAGCCACGGCCGGTAACGTGACCCAGGCCGACAGCAGCCGTATCACCGCCGTTGATGGCGATGTGGCCATCCAGGCCGGCAACGATATCTGGCTGGGTGGTGTGACTACGAACACAAACGTAAGCCTGACTGCTGGTACGGATGCGGCGGCAGTGTCCGGCTCCATCTTTGACAGCGGTTCTGCTTCTGGCGGCGAAGATGTCAGCGCCGACAAACTGCGCCTGAACGCTGCCTTCGGTATCGGCACGGGCAGCGACCAGATTGAAACGCTGGTCAACACACTAACGGCCCGTGCGACCGGCGGCGGTATCTTTGTGCTGGAAAGTGACGCACTGAACACCGGTTCGGTCGGCGCAACGGTTTACAAGACGGCCAGTAGCGGGTCTGCCGCGACGGCCACTACCATAGCCGCGCAGACTGATGTCATGACCACGTGGGGGAGCGGCAGCATCGTCATCCAGACGACCGCCGGCGATATCAATCTCTACGATAGTGACTCAGACAACGTCGCCGTATTGGCCAACGGACTCGGTAATATCCTGATCCAGGCCCTTGCCGCCAGCGCCGGTTACAATGTCACCGCTAATACCAATGCCGATATCAAATCCGCCAGCGGCAATATCAGCGTACTGGCCGGCCAGTCGGTTACCTTCCTTGCCGGCGCCGATATCAGTACCGGCAGTACCGGCATCGATAACGGCACCATCGATTTCCAGGCCGGTATGTACAGTGGAGACACCAACGGCTCAATCACGATGTCTACCTCCAGCCTGTTCACCACTACCGGCACCGATGGTAATATCCGCCTGCTGGCAGATCAGAATGTGACGGTCGGCACCATCGTTACCAACAGCGGCAAGGTATCCATTACCGCCACCAACGGCAGCATCCTTGATGCCGATCCGCTGGTTTCCGGCGGCAACGACATCAACAACGACATCACCGCAGCCGGTTTGCGCCTCTCGGCCGGCATCGGTATCGGCCTCTACACCAGCACAGTTACAGGCACCACCAACGCACTGGAAACAAAGGTGACCACCCTGTCGGCCCGTGCCGGTTCCGGCGGTATTAACATCCTGGAAAGCGATGCCCTGATTGTTGACGACGTAACCACCATCAGCGTCAATCGTGTCGCAGTTGATGCGAGCGGCAGTACCACCTCAAGCAACGATGCCACCCAGAGCGACATTACTACCGTCAGTAACGGCAGCATCGTGCTGCGTACCACCAGCGGTACCATTACGCTGAACAACGGCACGGCTACCGGTTCGGGAACGTCCGTTTCCGCCGCCGGCAGCGGCAATATCCTGATTGAAACCAGTCAGGCCGACTTCGATATCACCCTGGCTGCTGATGTAACTTCCGGCAGTGGCAACATTACTATCCTTGCCTACGGTAACCTCACCGCCCTGGCCGGAGCCAACGTAATCATCAGCGGCGGCAGCGGCGACATCGATCTGGAAACCACCAGCGGCGAAATCAGGCTTAGCAGTACCAGCAATATTTCCGGCGGCATTGGCGACATCAATCTGTTGGCGGCATCCAATGTTATTCTGGGCGGCTTGATCAGCACCGACGCCACCGACGGCAACGTCAGCATCACCGCCGGTGGCAGCATTGTTGACGGCGATAATTACGGCGACAGCGATGTTGATATCGCCACATCCGGCCTGAGCCTCACTGCCGGCCAGAGTATCGCCATCGCCGCCAATCATATCGAAACCAGTGTTGTAACGTTGGCCGCAAGCGCCGCAAGCGGCAGCAGTATCTATCTGCTGGAAAGCGACGATCTGGCCATAGGAGCGGCCTCAACCTCGATTCAGAAAGTTGGTGCCACCTCTACCGACACAACCAGGGTTGACAGATCCAAAACCGATGTTGTCACCAGCGGCGGCTCCGGCAGCATCATCATCGAAACTGTCAACGGCAGCATTGATCTTACCGATGGCAACAGCAACAATACTGCGGTATCGGCAAGCAACAGCGGCAGCATCCTGATTTCGGCCGGCAATATCGGCAGTAATTCCGGCAACATTACCGGTAATGCCGATGTTAAATCCGGCTCCGGTCAGATAACCATTCTGGCCGCCGGCAGTTTGACCTTTAATGCCCTTGCCGATGTCATTACCGGCACGACTGCCGGCAGTATCGGCAGCATCGACCTGGAAGCCGGCGCCGATTCCGTCGATGCCAGCATCCGCTCCATTCTATTCAGCACCACCAGCAACATCATCGCTGGCGGCGGTGATATCCGGCTCCTGGCCAAGTCGCAGGTCACCTTGGGCGGTTACATTCAGACAACCGGTAATGTCAGTGTCACCGCTGTCAGAGGGAGTATTTACGACGGGGATGTTACCACCGATTCAAACGTTGATATCATCTCATCAGGTCTGCGCCTCAATGCCGCAACCGGCATCGGCAGCCTGATTACCGGCCTTGTCAATCCGATCGAAACAACAGTAGCCACCTTGACTGCGCATACTGTTTCCGGCGGTATCAACCTCTACGAAACAACCGGTCTGATTGTCGATAACGTTTTCGCTACGGTACAGAAGGTTGATTCACTCGGGAATCTAACTATTGTCACCGATGTTATCCAGTCTGATGTACTCACCGCCACGAGCGGTTCCATCGTGCTGCGCACGGGTGGCGGCGACCTCATACTGAATGACGGGTCATCCGCCGATAACATCGCGGTATCGGCTGCGGCCGGTGGAAATATCCTGCTCAGCGCCACCGGAAATATTTTCGCCAACGCTGATATTAACTCCGGTGCCGGCAACATATCGGTGATCGGCAGTGGTAACGTCACCTTTACCGCTGACGCGGACATTGCTACCGGCGACAGCGGTACGGTTGACCTCGAAGCCGGCTCTTCCGGTCTTGGGGCGATCCAGCTCAGCGCCTCCAGCAATATTTCCAGCGTCTACGGCGATATTTATCTGCTGGGCAATGACGATGTGACTCTAGGAGGCTTAATCAGCAGCACCTCCGGTAGTGTCAGCATTGTCTCAAATACTCGCAGCATTCTCGATGGCGATACTGATGGCGGCCTCGATATTGCCGCAGTCGGCCTGCGCCTCAAAGCCGCGATTGGCATCGGCCTGACCGGGAATCATTTAGAAACCTCGGTATCGACCCTCTCGGCCCGTGCTACAAGCGGCGGCATCTATGTTTTGGAAAGCGACACACTGAATATTGATACTACCGTTACCTCTGTCATGCGGGTTGGTACAGATGCGGTGCCGGCGGGCATTGGTGAAGCCAGTCAGTCGGATGTGAACACAACAAACGGCAACGGAAATATTGTTATCCGTACCCTTAGCGGTGATATCTTCCTGAACGATGGCAGTGCAAATGTAGGTGCATTGAACACCGCCAACACATCGGTATCTGCTAACGGTTCCGGTAATATCCTGCTTGAAGCTCTCGGGATTGACCCGACCACCATGGTCAACAGTAAAATTAAAGTCTCTGCCAACGCCGATATCACATCAGGCAGCGGTAATATCACTGTCGTTGCGTCAGGTGCGGTCGATTTTGCTGATACGGCTGATATTGCCATTACCAGCGGCAGCGGCACTATCTATGTTCAGGGTATAGCCGGCAACGTCACCCAGGGCGACAACAGCCGCTTTACTGCGGTAAACGGCGATATCAGCGTCAATGCCGGCAACAGCATCTCTCTGGGTGGGGTAACCACCACAGCAAATGTGTCACTGACCGCCACAAACGGCTCGATAGTGGATAGCGGCGATACGTATGGTGATACTAACTACCCATTAGACCATGCTGATGTGATCGCCAGTCACCTCCGGATGGTTGCCGGTGCAAACATCGGCTATACCGTTGCTACATCGATGCTCAACGCCATTGATACCCTTGTCGATACTCTTTCGGCCCGTACTTCGACCGGCAGCATCTTCATTCACGAAACAAATGAGCTGACCATTGCCGATACCGGTGCAACTATCCATAAGGTAGGTGCCACCGGAGCGACCACAACGCTTCTTGAAACCACTCAGTCTGACGTGCGCACCACCGGCGGTGACGGCTCGATTGTCATTGTCACCGACGCCGGCAGCATTTTCCTGGCCGACGGAACGGCACAGGCAGATGACGGTGCAGTTTCCGCAAACGGCCTCGGCAACATTCTGCTCCAGGTCGGCGGTACCGGCAGTGATATCAGTTTTGGATCAATCGCCGGCATCACAAGCGGCACCGGCCACATCATGCTGCAGGCTGCTGACAGCATCCTGTACACCGGCGCCGGCAGCGATGTCACGACGAGTGGTACCGGCACCATCAACATGGTCGCGACGCTTGGCGAAATTAAACTGAGTACGGCCAGCGACATCACAAGCGGCACAGGCGACATCCGTCTGTACGGTAAAACCGACATCACTCTTGGCGGCGTCATTACCACAGGCGGCAGCGTCAGTCTGACCGCCGACAGCGCAATAATCGACGGCAACGCCACCGCTGGCGAAACCGTCGTCAATATCGCCGCCGGTGACCTGCGTATGTATGCCGGCACGTCTATCGGCACCGGCAGCAACCAGATCGAAACTGCGGTTACAAACCTGTCTGCTAAAGCCATCGCCGGCAGCATCTTCATTCTTGAGAGTGACGACGTTACGGTCAGCACCACCAATGCTACGGTTCACCTTGTCGGCGTAAACGCCGATGCAACAGCAACCCTTACGGTTGGCGCCCAGTCTGACGTAATCAGCACCGGCGGAACAGCCGCCAGCGGCAGCATTATACTGCGTACTGTTGACGGCAGCATTACGCTGGCTGACAGCAATCTCAGTCTCACCACCAACAGTGCAGTCAGCGCCAGCGGTTCCGGCAACATCCTGCTGGAAGCCGCCGGAGCCAGCAGCGATATCGTTGCTTCGGCTTCAGTATCCAGCATCAGCGGAAACATCAGCGTGCTGGCCGGTCATTCGATCATCTTTAACGACAATGCCGGTATCGGCACCAGCAGCGGTACTATCGACGTTGCGGCCGGCACTGACGGTGTGACTATCAGCGGCTCGATTGCCATGTCCGCCACCAGTTTGTTCACCACGACCACAGCAGCCATACGTTTGACAGCCGACCAGAACGTTACCGTCGGTGACATCGTCACCACCAGCGGCACGGTATCCATCACCGCTACAACCGGCAGCATCACCGACGCCGATATTCTGAACGACAGCGACGCCGACATCACAGCACCAACCCTGCGACTTGTGGCCGGCGGCAGCATCGGTCGGCTTGGCAGCGGAATCGCCAACGCCCTTGAAACCACCGTGACAAATCTGGCATCAAGCACCACTGGCGGCGCTATCAACATCGTCGAGAGCGATACGCTCATCATCGGCAGCGTGTCTGCCGTCAGTGTCAACCGTGTAAACAGTGCTGCCGGCACTTCCGCCAGCGGAGACATAGGCACTCTGAGCGGGCTTTCCGCCACTGCCGCAACTGCAGCCGACGGCCTGATCGTTCTGACCGTAACAACCGGCGATCTTACCGTGAGCAACAACATTCAGGCCACCGGCACGATCAGCCTCGACGCGCAGGGCTTAAACTCCCAGTCCGGCGCCC
>JBMOEI010000027.1:0-72639 GCA_049318985.1 Desulfuromonadaceae bacterium | reverse complement strand
TCTCACACCATGGCAGCAGGTTCTTCTGCTGAAAAATTGAACCGGGTGGTAAAAAGTGGGCGACTTTTAAAGTGACTACTTCCGGCGCAGCACTGGCAATACCGGTTCCAAACAGGATTACTGCAGCAGCCGACATAAGACCAAACCTGATTTTCTTCATGTTGTTCCTCCTCTTTTTGGGTTGTGTGAGTAAAAAATGTATCCCAATCTACTACGGCATTGCCTAACTTACAACCAATTTATGAAACAGTGTATGATTATTCTGCTCCCGCAGAAAATCATTGATGAAACGTATGCACCAGATAGAGCGAAACGATCGGGAAGAACATCAGAATAACGATACGCACCAGGTCAGACAACAGAAACGGTATAACCCCTTTGAATGTTTCCGTCAGCGGCACATCTTTGGCCAGGCGGTTGATAATGAAGACATTCATCCCCACCGGCGGATGCACCAGGCCGATTTCAACCACCATCAGAGCCAGAATACCGAACCAGACCGACTTATCAACCTGCGGCATGTCCCAGTAGTTCAGCCCCATAACGATCGGATAGAAGATCGGAATGGTCAGCAGGATCATGGAGAGTGAATCCATAACGCAGCCGAGGAAAATATAGATAACCAGAATCATTGACATAATCAGCAGCGGTGACAAGCCGCTCTGCTGCACCCAGAGAGCCAGTTCCGAAGGCATCTGTGATACGGCCAGCCCGGTGTTGAGCATATCGGCGCCGGTCAGTACCAGAAAAATCATACCGGTTGACTGGGCGGTGCCGATGGCGCTTTCTATCAGCCCTTTCATGCGCATGCCGCCGGTCACCACGGCCAGAATGCCGCAGGAGGCAGCACCGATGGCGGCCGCTTCGGTCGGATTGGTCCAGCCGCCGTAGATACCGACGATAACAACGATGAAGACCATGATAACCGGCGTGACCATGACCAGGCTCTTCATTCGCTCTCCCCAGGGGATTAACGGACCGGCGGGACCGGCTTTCGGATCGCGCGTGACGATGATCTTTATGACGCCCATATAGGTGAACATGGCAAACAGGCCCGGAATGACGGCGGCCATGAACAGCTTGCCGATCGATTCCTGGGTCAGGATCGCGTAGATAACCAGTGGGACAGAAGGGGGAATCATGATGCCGAGGGTGCCGCCGGCAGCGAGGCAGCCGGTGGCCAGTGAACCGGAATAGTTGAAGCGCTTCAATTCCGGCAGAGCAACCTGTCCCATGGTCGCAGCAGTGGCAAGCGAGGAGCCGCAGATAGCGCCGAAGCCGGCACAGGCGCCAACGGCCGCCATGGCAACGCCGCCTTTTTTATGACCGATGAAATTGTTGACGCAGGTAAAGAGCGCTTTACTCAAACCGCCATGGGTGGCGAACTGTCCCATCAGCAGAAAGAGCGGAATTACGACCAGGTCGTAGTTGGAGAGGCGCGAATAGGCCAGGTTTTTCAGGGTGCCGAGCAGCGCGTTGGTGTCTCCGCCGGAAAGGTATACATAGCCACCGGCGCCGACCGTAAACATGGCAATCCCGATCGGAACGCGGATCACCAGCATCGTCATCATGATCCCGAACATCAAAAAGCCGACTTGTATACCGGTCATTTCATCACCCCCGCCACAGCCTGACGGAGCTTATGTCCGCACATGAAGAATCCGGCAATCGCCAGCAGAACAAAACTGGGCACAATCAGCGCCTGAAAAAGCCAGACCGGCCAGGCTAGAATCGGTGAGGTTTCGCCGACCTCTTTCAATGACATGGCGCCCGCCCAGGTCCGCCATGCGACGATGGTTCCAAACAGAGCGACCATCAGTGAACCGAGGGTATCAAGAAAATTGATAATGATCGGATTCATGTTATGGGTAAAGAAGTCTACTTTGATATCCCCCTGAATCAGATGGCAGTAGGGGAAAAATGATGCACTCGCCACTGCAGCAAGCATCTGCAGCACCTCAACATCCCCCGGTACGACAAAGCTGAACAGCTTGCGCCCGACAACCGACACCAGCGACATGGCAACCAGTCCCACAAAAATGAGACCGCCGCCCAGGGCCAGAGCCCGCGACAGTTTCAGCAGGATGTTTCCCGCCGGACCAAAAGCGTCGGATACGGTAAAGGGGTCGTAGGTCAGGACCTCTTCACGTTCAATAAAATCTGCCATGTTGTTGCCTCCTTCATGCTCAGGGTAAAATGTTCCACTCATATTGTGGACTGTTTCTATGACGTCACAGAACTAATACAAAATCTTGTTCTAAAAATCAAGTAAATAAGTACCGGAATATGTATTTAGTGCTTCGAAGCGGTTGCGCATGAGTATCCTGCAGAAACAAAAAGGGTCTGCCACAAACGGCACACCCTTTTTGCAGTTATGCGACAGCTTTGTAAATGTGCAGGTAACCAGGAGCAGCCAGAAAGGAATGTAACCTGTTGGCAGAAATAGGGCGCCGTTTTATTGAGCCCGCACGAGACAAAAACCGGCAATTACCACCGCACCATGAAGCCGCACAAGTCCAGTCAATGAAACATCTTATACTGCACGATATACGCGACAATGCCGCAGAAATAACCGATTAAAGCCAACGGCGCAATTTTCCTGGCGTACCAGAAGAAATGGATCTTCTCCAGTCCCATCGCGGCAACTCCTGCTGCTGAACCGATAATCAGGATCGAACCGCCGGTCCCGGCGCAATAGGCCAGAAACTCCCATAAAAAACTGTCCGGCGGATACTGGGCCAGACTGTACATCCCCATGGAAGCGGCAACCAGCGGCACGTTATCGACGATGGCGCTGACCAGGCCGATGATGGTGACAATCAGATCCTGACGCCCGACCGTTTGGTCAAGCCACTGGGCCAGTACCTTCAGAATATGGGTGTGCTCAAGAGTCGCTACTGCCAGCAGAATGCCGATAAAGAACACAATCGAACCCATGTCGATTTTCTGCAGGGCATGTACCAGGGTCAGATGCTGTTTGTCGATATCTTCCTTTTTGCGATGAATCAGTTCGCCGACCAGCCAGAGAATTCCTAGACCGAAGAGTATGCCCATGAATGGGGGAAGATGGGTGATCGACTTGAAGATTGGCACCGCTATCAGTGTGCCAAGCCCCATCCGGAACATCAGCCGCCGCTCAAACGGTGTGGTTTCCAACAGCCCGCTCTCCGGCGCTTGCGGCGGAGCAACGACATCGCGCCCTTTGAGCATCCAGCTGACTACCAGCAGCGGGACGAGAAGGTTGATCAGCGAAGGAATGAAAACTCCCTTCATTATTGCCAGGGTGGTGATCTGACCGCCGATCCAGAGCATGGTGGTGGTGACATCTCCGATCGGTGTCCAGGCGCCGCCGGCGTTGGCGGCGACAACAATCATGCCGGCAAAAAAGAGGCGATCTTCATGGTTGTCGAGCAGTTTTTTCATCAACGAGATCATGACGATAGTCGTGGTCAGGTTGTCCAGAACGGAGCTGAGAAAAAAAGTAACAAAGCCGACCAGCCACATGAGTGATGACAGTTTGGTGGTTTTGATGCGGGAGGTGATCACCTCAAAGCCGTTATGGGCATCAACGACTTCAACAATCGTCATGGCTCCCATCAGGAAGAACACGATCTGGGCAGTGGCGGAAAGCGATTCATTCAGCTGCTCTCCCACCATATGGGAATTGCCGTTCATAACGGCATAGACCGTCCAGAGCAATCCTGCACCGATCAGGGCCGATGCTGACTTGTTGATGCCAAGCGGGTGTTCAAGAGCGATAGCAGCGTAAGCGACAACGAAAATGATGATGAGGGCGATGAGCATAACGATGTCTCCGGATGTGGATATCTGGTTGCAGCCGTAATCCAGGAAAAGGCGCTGCAATTGTAGAAGCATACTAAAAAGGGCCTGCCCAGTGGCAAGCCCTTTTGTAGTAAAAAGCAATTACTCTGTCAATACCCGAGCAGGCGCGGCAGCCAGAGGGAAATAATCGGTACGTAGGTGATCAGCAGCATGAAGCCTATCATGGCGATCAGCCATGGCATGACCGCCACCGAGAGCTCGGAAATACCCATCTTGGTAATGCCGCTGGCGACGTAGAGGTTCAGGCCGACCGGCGGATGGCACATGCCGACTTCCATGTTGACGGTGATCAGGACGCCGAAATGAATTGGATCGATGCCGAGCTTCATGGCAACCGGGAAGAGAATCGGTGCCAGAATCAGGATGATCGAGGATGGTTCCATGACGTTACCGGCCAGCAGCAGCAGCACATTGGTGACCAGCAGGAAGGAGATCACACCAAGGTTGTGACCGAGAATCCAGTCTGCCATGATCTGCGGAATCTGCTCGTGGGTCATCAGGAATGAGAACAGCACCGCATTGGTGATGATATAGAGCAGCATGGCCGACATACTGGCTGAATCGAGCAGAACTTTCGGGATTTTGACGAAGGTGATGTCTTTATAGACGAATACGGCAATAATAAAAGCATAGCACGCACTCATGGCCGCCGCTTCAGTCGGTGTAAACATGCCGCTATAGATCCCGCCCAGCACGATGACGATCAGCATGAGGCCCCAGACACTCTCTCGGAAGGCTTTGCCGCGCTCTATCCAGGTCGCTTTCGGCATACGGGGATAATCATTCTTGCGGGCGATCCACCAGGAAACAACGCCCAATAAGGTTGCCAGCATGAGACCGGGAATAACCCCGCCCATGAACATGCCGCCGACTGAGGAGTTGGTGGCAACGCAGTAGATAACCATCGGGATTGATGGGGGAATAAGGATGCCGAGTGATCCGGAGGTGGTGATAACACCGGCGCCGAAACGTTTGGGGAAACCGGCTTTCACCATGGCCGGCAGCAGGATCGAACCGATGGCGACAACGGTTGCCGGACTTGATCCGGAGACGGCCGCGAAGAGGGCGCAGGCGATAACACCTGACAGCGCCAGTCCACCATAGAGATGACCGACCATGGAAGTGGCAAAGTTGATCATTCGCTTGGCGACTCCGCCGTGGGTCAGAAAGTTACCGGCGAGAATAAAAAACGGTATCGCCATGATCTCGAACTTCTCGATGCCGGTGAAGAGCTTCATCGCTACCGCTTCAGTCGGAATTTCGGTAAAAAAGAACAGGAACGAAAGTACGGTCAGGCCGAGGGCGATGGAAATCGGCATGCCGGTCAACATCAGCAGCAATAACAGCGCAAACACTACGCCAACACTGCCGAGCATGGCGATTGCACCGAGCGCTGCGGCGATACAGAGCAGCCACTTCGTTGCCTTCTGCTTGGTAAATGGTTCCCATCCAGCTACGGTGGTCATGCTCATTTGACACCCCCATCTGCTACCTTTTTATCAAAACGGTGCTCTTCATACTCTTCGAGAACTTCAGTTTCATCGACAACGACTTCATCGAGCCCGTCAACAGCGCCATGATCGTGATGAGGAAGCACACCGGTGCGGTAAAAGCCCCACCCGGTCTGCAGGAAGCGGAAGCACATCAGGTAGGAACCGAGCGGGATGGCGGCGTAGATAATCCAGGTCGGCCATTCAAGATCCGGTGTAATCGGTCCCTCGTACAGATCTCCGAGAGCAATCCCCAGTTTATTGTACAGCGCGTAGTGCATGCCGTTTTCCCAGACAAAGCGCGCTCCCAGTGTGCCGATGAGACTGGTGAAGAGGGCACCGCCGGCGATCCCGATAATGACGCATTTGACCCGCCACGATTCCGGCAGACGGGTGACTATGACGTCGACACCGACGTGGATGCCGGTGCGGACACCATATGCAGCTCCGAACTTGGCCATCCAGACGAACATATAGATGCAGAGCTCCTGCGACCAGCTCATGTTTATGGTCAGCAGCCAGTCCTGCAGGCCGGGAATCGGCATTCCCGAGAGGTAGCGGTGTGCAACGGCTACAAAAATCAGCACCGTTGCCGCACCGATGAGGAAGGTGATGATGACTTCCTCCAGACGGTTAAGGTATTTCATCATGGCTAGACTCCCGATGTCGTTAGTTTTAAAAAAAGGCCGCTGCGTCGGCCGCAGCGGCCAGGATTCAAATCAATCAGTTTGGTGTATATCCTGTTGCTTTGTACACTTCCTGTACCAGATCAGCCCCGATGCGACCCATGTTCTCCTTGTGGCTCTTATCCATACTCTTCTTCCATTCGGTACGCTCTGCCGCAGTAAGGGTTATAAGCTGGGATTTGCCTGATTTTTTGACCGCCGCCAGCGCTTCTTCATTATCTTTTTTGGCGATATCGTTGGCAAATTTAGTGGCATCTACCATAGCGCTTTCAAGTGTGGTGCGGATGTCAGCGGGGAGGCCTGCCCAGAATTTTTTGTTTACGATGACGGCGTACCCCAGGTAGCCATGATCGGAGAGGGTGACATATTTCTGCACTTCATGCATTTTCTGGGTATAGAGATTTGATGGTGGATTCTCGGTCCCGTCGACAACACCGGTCTGGAGGGCCTGATATACTTCCGAGAACGCCATGACCTGCGGATTTGCTCCTACAGAGCGCATCTGGGAATCAAGAACCTTCGATGACTGAATGCGGAGTTTCTGCCCCTTGAAGTCAGCAGGGACTCTGAGCTGTTTGTTGGCGCTCATGACCTTGAAACCGTTATCCCAGTAGGCGAGGCCGTGGATTCCTTTCGACTCCAGTTTGGCGAGAAGTTTGGCGCCGACCGGACCCTGGGTGACTTTGTGCAGCTCCTGATAGTTGTCAAAAATGAAGGGAAGGTCAAATACTTCAAACTCTTTGACGCCGAGCGGTGCAAATTTGGCCAGTGACGGTGCCAGCATCTGAACTGCACCGAGCTGCAGCGCTTCCATCTCCTCTTTATCTTTATATAACTGGCTGTTCGGATATACTTCGATTTTTACCGCACCTTTAGTGCGTTCTTCGGCAATCTTCTTGAAGTAATCAGCTGCCTGACCTTTGGGGGTATGCTGGGCGACGACGTGGCTGAACTTGATGACAATAGGGGCGGCTGCGAGTGCCGAGGTGGCGGAGAAGGCGAACAGCAGTACGGCGGCGGACAATGCTTTGAGTTTCATGATAGCTCCTTTGCGGTGTGATGTGAACATCGTGTCTTAATGCAGACCGTTTCAACTGATGTTCTATAGCAAAGGTGATGCCAATTCGTTAAAATACGTAACACTACGATATTGCGTGTAATAATATATTTTTATGCAAAGTATACACTACAGTATGGCTAAAACCTGCCAATGGCTGGCCAAAATTGGCCATTATCAGCTGACTTTAGCCACTACGTCCGGCAATCTGGCGTGAGATGAAATAAGTCGATCCGGCTCGTGAGCCGAGAGCAAAGCACTGTCGGCGGCACCAGTGAGTACGCTTACCGCCCGGACACCGGCTGCGTGACTTGCCTGGATGTCGATCGGGGCATCGCCAACGTAGAGTGCCTTGTCAGGCTGAACTTTGAGCCGACTCAAACCTTTGCAGATACCCTCCGGGTCCGGCTTGCCCCTGGCAACATCGCCACCGAGAATTATGGTGTCGAAGTAATCGAGAATGCCTTCCGCGCGCAGCAGTTCCATCACTTCCGGCCGTGCGCCGCTCACGATACCGAGCCGGAATCCGCGACTCTGCAATGTTTCCAGCGTCTGCGCTACACCTTTGAACAGTGTGCCGAATTCAATCAACACCCTCGGCCATTCGGCGGCGGCACGGGTAAACAGCTCTTTCAGGATGGCATCAGTATCCTGCGTATCCGGCGGAATCAACCCCCGCCAGAAATTATTCCCTGTCGCGAGTGAATGACGAACATGCTCCTCCGTCACATTGAAACCGAATGGCCCGGCTGCAATCCGTGCCACTTCAAAGTAAGCGCCTACCGAATCGACCAGAGTTCCATCAATGTCGAACAATATGGCTTCGGCCGTCAGTGGCCGGCACAAATCCACCCTGATCCGGGCATTATCATCGAGTGACAGATGTTTGCGTAGCGGCAACGCGGCAACGAGTTCCATTTTGTCAGCAGGATAATCTCCGGAGTCCGGCAGCAGAACCGCCGCCGGGAAACGTCCTTCAATGCGTACCGGATAACAGCGGGCACGACAGAAACCTGGCTCCTCAGGTTCGATAATCTCACCTGTCATGCGGCACCAGCTCCGCCAGCGTGCCAGACTTGCGTCATCTGTAAGGTTCAGGTTGAGCGTGCCGGGATGGGGATCGATTCCGACACGGTCGATGAGCTGGCGCCGGACCCAGTCAATTTGAGTAAGGTCTTTTGCGAGACCGAGGCCATGTACGAGATGGCCGTTTATTGACATATATTCAGACCACCATCCCAGACAAGCGGCTCTGACGAGCCTGGAGAGCAGAGTTCAATGCGGTACGGAGTGATCACGACAACTCCGTAATCCGGATCATCCGGACCCAGGAAATAGTTTTTGAGAGATTCCTTCCAGAATCCGTTACGTTCAGCTGCGTCAGTGCAACATTCTGCGTGCCCTTGAATCTGCAGATACGGTTTCATATCAGCCGGAGCCGCAGCACCGCAGGTCAGATGAACCTCGGGATTGTTCCTTATCTGGGCAACCTTGCGGGAATGTCTAAACGTAGCAAAGCGGATGGTCATATCTTCCCTGCCCTCACAAAATACGTACCGGACCCATGGTTTTCCCTCAGCGGTAATGGTTGCAAAGCAGGCTAGTTGGGGTGGCTGCAACATCTCGATAATGCGCTGTTTAACGTCGGACATATCATCTCCATTTCTCTGAAAGTGGTAATTCTATTTCATCGCGGTTGCCAAGACCGAGCGAGTTGTCGATGAAATACATTTTTTGTGGAACAATTTTGTACCAGCGCACTTTGGCCAGCGCCTTGACGATTGCTGCCGGGGCCTGAGCGACCATGCCGATAACAGGAAACTTCTGACCGTATAACGTGCGGGCTCTCTGTTCCTCGCTCCCGAAAATTTCACTGGCAACTCCTTCGATCTGTACCCCTTTGATCTCCAGCCAATCGGAGTAATCCTCCTGGATTGTTACGGCGACCTGCGGGTTTAGCGCCAGGTTGAGAGCATGCCGGCTTGTTGGTGATGAGAGGAAATAGAGGATATGGTCGTCGCTGACATAGAAAATCGCCGCAGCCCAGGGATACCTGCCGTCACTGGTTGCAAGGGTTGCAACGTTGTGTTTTTGCAGGTAGCGCTGCGCCTTAATGAATGGCTTCATTTTCATGGAGGCGGTTGAGGCGGTATGACAGTTGCCGCCGGGTCAGTCCGAGCAGTCTGGCCGCTGCGGAAAGATTGCCGCGTGCTTTATCCACGGCAGTTTCCACGAGCATCGCCTCTACCTGGTCGAGCGTCATGACACCGTTAAAGACGGCCTCGCACAAATCCCGCCCGGTCTCCGAACTATTGACTCCGGTGCTGCCGCTGATGCCGACACTCCCGTTGATGTCAAGGCTGAATTCCAGGGAACTGTCATCATTATAAGATGAAAACATCTGGTTGACTTCGATCCTGGTGTCGTTCGGAGCAAGAATAACGCCGCGTTCGATCACATTCTGGAGCTCCCGGATATTGCCCGGCCATGAATAGGCGAGCAGTGTCCGTTTGGATTTATCGGTAAAGCCACGCAGCTTCTTGCCGTGGATGGCGGAAGATTTCTCCAGGAAGTTTTTGGCCAGCAGCGAAATATCCAGTTTACGTTCCCTGAGCGGCGGAATGGCAATCTGGTAGGCGTTGAGCCGGTAATAGAGATCGGAACGAAACCTGTTCTCCCTGACCAGCAGCTTAAGGTCGATATTGGTTGCTGCTACCAGCCGTACGTTGACTTTGCGGGTTTTCTGGTCGCCAAGCCGCTCAATTTCCCCCTCCTGCAGGACACGCAGCAGCTTGGCCTGCGCAGAAAGCGGAAGATCCCCGATTTCGTCGAGAAACAGTGTGCCGCCGTTGGCCCGTTCGAAGCGCCCGGGGCGGGAGGTGAGAGCACCGGTATAGGCCCCTTTTTCTACGCCGAACAGTTCCGCTTCGACCAGTTCATGAGGGATGGCGGCGCAGTTGATGGCAATGAACGGTCCGTTGCGCCGGGAGCCCATTTCGTGCAGCGAGCGGGCGAACACCTCCTTGCCGACACCGGTTTCACCGAGCAGCAGCACGGTAATCAGGCTCTTCGCCGCCTGCAGAAGCAAATCATAGGCTGCCAGAAAAGCCGGGGAAGTACCGACAATATCAGACGGTTGCTTTTCCTTTTCATTAATGACCGAGCGCAACTGCACAACCTGTGTCTGGAGATCAATCAACTGCTCGGCGATAGACTCACCGCTTAAAAACTGGGTGTAGTCAGTGGCATCTTCCCACTCTTCAACAGGTTTGCCGATAATGCGGCAGTTGTTGGCACCCATGCCGACACACTCGACCTCTTTGTACAATATCCGGTGCCCCATGAATGCCGAACTGTAGCCGCAGGCATAGCCGATCTGGCTCCAGCACATCGGTTCTGAAGAGATGCCGTAGCGGTGCCGGTGCCATTGTCCTTCCCATGAATTTTCCCAGAGGAACTCGCCGTAAAATGAACCGGCGCTACGGTCAAACCGGAGTTTGATGGGGGTGACTTTAACGACTCCTTCCAGCGTATGAAGATGCGGACCGGTCATGAAAATCTCTATGTCACTGCCGGTTTTTGTGCGCGTGCTGGCAAGCTCAAAATCGCGCATGCCGGCAGCATAGCCCATACGCGTGAGCAACCCGCGCGCCCGGTCCATGCCGAGAGTTTCAATCAACTCCCAGCGGAGTGACGCCTGAGCTTCAGAATGAACGAGCAGCATACGGTGCTCATGAAGCCATATCTGGCCGGTTTCTGCACAGAAATGGAGCCGTGCGCGGAGATCGCTGCCGGTGATGTCGCCGGTAGCCGTTTCTGTCTTGTGTGCTTTTGTCATTATAGTCCTGATGGGTGAGATTAAACCGTGGTTATACTACATACGCCGCTATCTCTATGCAAGCAAGAAAAGCGATGTTATCTGAACGATGCGTTTTGACAATTTTGTCATAAACGGCGGCAGGAAAAGCAGATAATTAACAAAATGGTCAACTGCTGATCGACACCAGTCGCGGTCGCGACTCTTTTTCCGGCGTGAGGTCATTGCTTCACTGCAGGAAAAGACACTTTGTACTACGATAGTTTAGCAGAATTGTAGGCATTTCAATCCGGCTATAAAATTTATTACAACGCTGTTTGGCACGATCAGTGCTTTTCATTAAGCGATTAAGGACACGAGTCACAACTAACCTGCAGGGAGGAGCCACAATGAAATTTCCAAATCCGCACGATTTCAAAACGATTCCGGGGACAGAAGGTTGGGAAAGAATGTATCCGTACCAGTACCAGTTTGTTACTGACGATCCGGAGCGCAAAGAGTACGAGGAGAAAGCCTTCTGGTTCTATGACGGCCTCCACTACCCCGAAGCGATCTACCCGTTTGACACCATCTGGGATGAGGCCTGGTACCTCGGGCTGTCCCAGTACAACAACCGTATCTTCCAGGTTCCGCCGGTGCGCGGCGTCGATCATCGGGTCATAAACGGCTATATCTATATCTCGCCGGTACCGGTGATGGACCCGGCGGAGATCGGCAGTCGTGTCCCTAACTTCATGGAACGTGCCGGTTTTTATTACAAAAACTGGAACGATCTTGAGGCCAAATGGGAAGTCAAGATGAAAGCACTCATCAAGCAGATCGAGGATCTGCCGATTTCGCGTCTGCCTGATCTCGAAGAGCTCAGCGTGGTAACCGAAGGGCTTGGCGAATCAAAGGGCTACCATCTCATCAAAACGTATGATGACCTGATCAACATGGGCATCCAGTGCTGGCAGTATCACTTCGAGTTCCTCAACCTCGGCTACGCTGCATATGTGTTCTTCCTTGATTTTGTCCAGAAGCTCTTCCCAAGCGCACCACTGCAGCGCGTGACACAGATGGTCGCGGGCATTGATGTCATCATGTACCGCTCCGATGACGAGTTAAAAAAGTTGGCGAAGAAAGCCATTGAGCTGGGTGTCGATGGTGCCTTTACCTACAACAAGGAATGGACCGGCATCCAGGCAGAGCTGAAAACGACAGCCAGGGGTCAGGAATGGCTTGCTGCTCTCGAAGTGGCCCGTTACCCCTGGTTCCATGTTTCCACCGGAACCGGTTGGTCACATGCCGACAAAAGCTGGAATGACGATCTGAATATTCCGATGTCAGGCATTGCAACCTATATCGATCATCTCAAGAAGGGGCTCGAAATCGAGCGGCCGATGGAGAAGGTCAGCGCCGAGCGCGACCGTATCATCGAAGAGTATCGCAGCCTGATCAACACGGAAGAAGAGCGCAAGACTTTTGACGATCTGCTTAACACGGCCAAAACGGTTTTCCCGTATGTCGAAAATCACCTGTTCTACGTCGAACATTGGTTCCATACGGTCTTCTGGAAAAAGATGCGCGAGGTTTCGACGATCATGGTAGAGCACAAGATGATCAATGATGTCGAGGACATCTGGTATCTGCGGCGCGACGAGATCAAGCAGGCACTGTGGGATATGGTTACCGCCTGGGCCACCGGGGTCAAGCCGCGCGGCATAACGGTCTGGCCGAAAGAGATTGACTGGCGTAAGGGCGTCATGAAGAAATTCCAGGAGTGGAGTCCGCCGCCTGCCATCGGTACCGCACCTGAAGTGATCCAGGAGCCTTTCACCATCGTGCTGTGGGGCGTGACTAACTCCTCCATTTCTGACTGGGCAGAGGTAACGGACAATGCCGATCCGGACAGTATTACCACTCTGAAAGGTTTTGCCGGTAGTCCCGGAATCGTTGAAGGTAAGGCACGGGTCTGCCGCACTGCAGATGATATCCGCCTGTTACAGGATGGTGAGATTTTGGTTGCGCCGACCACCTCCCCCTCCTGGGCGCCGGCCTTTGCCAAGATCAAGGCGGCAATCACCGATGTTGGCGGCGTCATGAGCCACGCGGCGATTGTCTGTCGGGAGTACGGTCTCCCGGCGGTCGTAGGTACCGGACATGGTACGAAGATCATCAAGACCGGTATGATGCTTCATGTCGATGGTTCTTCCGGTGTTATTACCATCCAGCGCTGAACTAAGCAACGAGGAGAAGGCGCCATGAACAATGTTACAAGTGCTATTGAAAGGGTCAGTAACCCCCGAAGCGGGCGTATGTCGGCACTTTCACCGGTTACCGGACTACCGATGGTCTGCTGGCTCGAGGAGTGTCGCAAGGAGTCAGTCGATCTGGTCGGGGGAAAATGCTCTTCCCTCGGAGAGCTGATCAACGCCGGAGTGCGTGTACCTCCCGGCTTCGCCCTGACCACGGAGGGATATCGGCGCTTTATGGCCGATGCAGGCATAGAAAAGGAAGTGCAGTCCCTGCTGGTAGGCCTGGATGCTCAGGACATGGAGGCCCTTGAGAATACCAGCAGAACAATTCGTAACCTGATCGAAGCGCAATCGTTCTCCACGGAGATTGAGGATCTGGTTGCCGAAAACTACCGGAAACTTTCAGTCAGAAGCTGCGTGCCTGCGGTTCAGGTGGCTGTTCGTTCCAGCGCTACCGCAGAGGATCTTCCCGGGGCAAGTTTTGCCGGGCAGCAGGATACGTACCTCTGGGTGCGCGGCACCGATGAGGTATTGTACAATATTCGCCGCTGCATCTCCAGTCTGTACACCGGCAGGGCCATCTCCTACCGGATCAACCAGGGGTACGGAGAAGAGTTGGTGGCGATAAGTGTCGGGGTGCAGAAGATGGCCAATTCATTCACCGCCGGCGTCATGTTCACGCTCCATCCGACCAACGGTGATCGTTCGGTGATTGTCATTGACTCAAATTACGGATTCGGTGAATCGGTTGTTTCGGGAGAGGTGACACCGGACAACTTCGTCGTAAACAAGATTACGCTGGATATAATCGAACGCACCATTTCTCAGAAAGATATTTACTATACCGTTGATACAAAGACTCAGGAGTCCCGCAAAATAGAAGTACCGTTCGAGCGGCAGAAGGTGCAGTCACTGGTAGACGACGAAATAACCGAACTGGCCTGGATGGGCAAGCAGATTGAGAAACATTATGGCCGCCCCATGGATATTGAGTGGGCGGTGGACAAGGATCTCCCTTTCGGTGGCAACATCTTTATTCTGCAGGCCCGTCCCGAAACGGTCTGGAGCCAGAAACAACAGTCCGTGGCAAAAGCGGGGGTTTCCGCAATGGATTACATCCTGTCCAGCATGCTTGAAGGTAAACGTTTGAAATAGACGCTCGAAGCCAGGATGCTTCAAAACCACACACATAAGGAGAGAGAGCATGAGTAAACCAGAAATTGCACCAATCAACGATATCCGCAGCTACATCGCAGCACTGGACGCCCACGGTATATTACATCGTGTCACAACCGAGGTGGACTCCAAGTTTGAGCTCGCCCACGTTTCCAAGGTGAACGAAGAACAAAAAGGCCCGGCGCTGCTCTATGAAAATGTCAAAGGGCATACCATTCCGGTATTCACCAGCGCTTTCACGACGCCTCAGCGCATCGCCATCTGTCTGGAACAGGATCCGTCCCTTACTATGTGTCAACTGTCGCGGAAATGGATGGAGCTGACAACCAAGCAGATGATCAAGCCCGTATTCGTAGACAATCCGCCGGTCATGGAAAACATCATCCCCGAGGCTGATGTTGACCTTGATAATTTCCCCGCACCCTGGTTTTATCCGGATGACGGCGGCCGTTTCTTCGGCACCTCCGGCTATCTGGTAACCCAGGATCCGGACACCGGCTGGACCAACCTGGGCACCTATCGCTCACAGGTTCTCGGCAAGAAGATTCTCGGCTCACAGATCATCAGCGGCAAGCATGGCGATTTTCACATGAAGAAGTATCAGGAGCGCGGCGAGAAGATGCCGGTCGCCTATGTGGTGGGAGGCGATCCGATCCTGTTTCTGGCCAGTTCCACCCTGGTCAGTGCCCAGACGGACGAGTATGACGTAGGCGGCGCGCTGCGCGGTCGCCCGATCGAAGTATTCAAGTCCGATCTTACCGGCCTGACACTGCCGGCCAACGCCGAGATTATTGTCGAGGGGTGGATGGATCCGAACGAGTTAATGGAGGAAGGGCCGTTTGGCGAATACACCGGCTATTATTCCGGCAACAAGATGAAGGACTACCCGAAGCCGGTAATCCGTGTGAGTCGCATCATCCACCGCACCAAGCCGGTCTTCTGGGCAACCACGGTCGGTAAGCCGATCAACGACACCCATATGGTCCAGTCGATCAACCGTACGGCCACACTCTGGCACGATCTGGAAACCGCGAAGGTACCCGGCATCCAGAGTGTTTACTTCCCGGCTGCCGCCACCGGTCGCTTCTGGGTCATCGTTTCTGTGAAGCAGATGTATCCGGGCCACTCGAACCACGTCGCCGATGCGGTGATGGGAAGTACCACCGGACACTACGGTGTCAAGGGGATCATCATAGTTGATCATGATATCGAGGCGGATGACATGGACCGTGTCTGGTGGGCGCTGGCCACCCGCTACGATCCGAAGCGCTCGACCCAGATCATCAATCGCGGCCGCTCCACCCCGCTCGACCCGGGCCTGCCGATCGAGGCGCGCGATATCGTCAGCCGCATTATCATGGATGCTACCACACCGTACGAGTGGAAAAACAAACCGAACGAAATTTTCATGGACCGTGAAGTGCTGCAGAAGGTTTCCGACCGCTGGAACGAGTACGGTTTTTCCGGAGCAAGCCCCGTAGCGGATATGATTACACGGCTGACCAAGCCGGTCGTCGGTAAGAAGGGATAAACAGAACGTTAATCCCTCTCTCCAGCGGGGGATAGGCGCTGACTTAGAGCTTTATAGTCCCTTCACCTTCAAGGGGAAGGCTAGGATGGGAATGGGGTTGTTTTTGGGAACTGTTTGAAATGAAACAATCTACCCCATCCCCACCCCGACCCTCCCCTTGAAAGGGAGGGGGAAAATCAAGAGCCTTTTTGTATAAGTTAGCGCACATGCCTCCCGGGGAGGGGACTTGTTGCTTGAAAGGGAGTACTGAACATGACCACGAAAAAGGGCATCGTCATTATCTGTAACCTGGACACGAGGGGCGAGGATATCATTTTTGTCAAACATCTGATTGAGTCGCGCGGACACAATGCCTGGTTCCTTGATTTCAGCATGGAGGAACCACCCCCCTTCGGGGGAGATATCACCTGCCAGCAGGTGGCAGAACGGGGCGGTATGACGATTGAGGCGGTGCGCGAATGCTACCGCTCTGACCGTGACAGGGCGATGGAAAATCAGATTAAGGGCGCAACGCTTATCGTCGCCGACATGATGAAAGAGGGGAAAATTCAGGGTGTATTCGGGGTCGGCGGCGGTACATCATCGCTGGTCGGCACCAGCGTCATGAAAAGCCTGCCGTTCGGCATGCCCAAGCTCATGGCCTCACCCATGGCGGCACATCCGGTCTATGTCGGCAAGTACGTCGGCACCTGCGACATTACCATGCATCACACGGTACTTGATGTGGTGAAGATGAATCCGCTCCTGAAGGCACAGATCATCAACGCCGTTGGTGCCATATGCGGCATGGTCGAGATGACACAGGGAACAGACTTCGTCTTTGAAAAACCGTGCGTTGCCATATCCTCGTTCGGTTTTGGCGAGATGGCTGTGCAGGCGGCCCTCGGCATGCTGGAAGAGGCCGGATTTACTCCGATTGTCTGCCACGCCCAGGGCAAGGGTGACAAGGCAATGGAGGAGATGATCCGCAGCGGGGCTTTTCATGGGGTTCTGGACATCTGTACCGGCGGCATCATGGAAAATCTTTTCAACGGCAACCGCGACCCCGGCCCGGACCGCCTCGAAGCCGCTGTTGCCACCGGCATCCCGATGGTGCTGGCCCCCTGTGGCCTTGACATTCTTTCCTACGGCGGTCGTGTCGACATGCTGGAGAAAACCAAAGATCGCCCCCGGTACGTACAGGACTCCCTGCGCGTTCAGGTTCGCACAACCGCTGATGAGTTGTGCCAGGCTGCGGATGTGATTGCCGAGCGGCTCAACCGGGCAAGGGGAGAGTGGACGTTCCTGATCCCGCTCAAAGGGTGGTCGTCGCAGGATATTGAAGGGCGTATCATCTACGATCCGGTCGCTGATGCCGCCTTCGTAACGCGGTTAAAGGAAAAGCTGGCTGATCCCGGTAGAGTCAAAGAGGTCGATCTGCACCTGTACACGCCTGAGTTTGCCCGGGTTGCCGTTGATGAATTTGTTCGCCTGCATGATAAGGAGCGTTGCACATGCCAATGTTAGTTCGTGACTGGATGAAAAAAACCCCGACTAAAATTCCGAGCGACACACTTGTTACGGAAGCAAAACGTCTACTGATCGACAATAACCTGAATGCGGTGCTGGTCGTGGATAATGACCGTTTGCGGGGTCTGATAACACGGCACAACATAATGCGTATGAGTCATTATGTCATGCGCACCCAGAATGCAGATGAGGTCAGTTTTTTTGTTGATCGCCTCAGGGTACGGGATATAATGGTGCGCAAACCGGCAACCGTTCAGGCAGATGACACCATACGGCAGTGCCTGAAGTATGGAAACGAACTTATGGTGGCCCAGTTCCCGGTGCTTGAAGGTGAGCAGGTAGTGGGCATCATCTCGGCAAAAGAGATTTTTCAACTTGCTGCTCATTTTGCGGGTGCGCTGGATGAAGCGACGGCGTGAACCGGAACAGATCAATTACGAGAGGTACAACAGTATGAGTCTTCCATTGGTACTGGCAATAACAGGCGCATCGGGTGTGATTTATGGTGTAGAGATGCTGCGCGTGCTGAAGGAGCTCGGCCAGGAGACCCATCTGATCGTCAGTGACGCTGCCCGCAAAAACTTTGCCATTGAAACCGAATACAGCTATGAAGAGGTCGTGGCGATGGCAAGCGTCGTATACGACAACAACGATATCGGAGCCTCCGTTGCCAGTGGTTCGTTCCGCACCCGTGGCATGATCGTTGCCCCCTGCACGGTGAAAACGCTTTCGGCCATTGCCAATTCATTTACCTATAACCTGATCGTGCGTGCCGCCGATGTAAGCCTCAAGGAGCGTCGGACATTAGTATTGATGGTACGCGAAACGCCGCTCCATAAAGGACACCTGGATCTCATGTCACGTGCCGCCGATTACGGCGCAGTGATTCTGCCCCCCATGCCGGCGTTCTACCACAAACCGGAGTCGCTCATGGATATTATCCATCAGAGTATCGGAAAGGCGCTCGATCAGGTCGGCATAGAACACAACCTTTTCAAACGCTGGAGCGGCCACAATTCTGACAAGCTGGGCAGAAAATTACCAAAGGCTCCGGAGTGAGCAGCATGGAAATACCTGAAGGGTATGACCGGCTGACCAGCCTGGCTGAAACGGCGAAAGGTATGTACGACCGGGCAGGGTTGAAACGCCACAACTGGGATCATATTTCCCGAAATTTTAATCGTGCCGCGATGATTCTGGAGCAGGAGCGTGCAGATGTCGAGGTTACGCTGGCCGGAGTGATCCTTCACGATATCGGGTATTTTTACGGCTGCCTGAAAGATCATGCTCATGTGGGTGCCGAACGGTGTGAGGACATTCTTGTTGAGCATGGCTTCGCGCCGGAGGAGATTGCAGCTGTCAGGCATTGTATTGTCGCACATGATCCTGCCAGTGGCGTCCTGCCGCTGACCATGGAGGCAAAAATCGTTTACGATGCCGATATGCTGGACAAGTCAGATATCGCCCTGCTCCTCAGCGGCAGTTTGTACGATGTGGCAGAGGAGTTCGGAGTGACTGTAACGCACCATGCCGGCAGCTTTGTCAAGCGGTTCGAGCCATTACTCAAAGAGGGACGCGCCTACTTCACTGAGTCAGGCAAAAAATGGGACAACGGCAATCTGGCCGCTATCATCGAGTTAGCCAGGCGTTTAAGATAATAGAAGAAACCATTTGCATAAAGAGGCGTTTCGGAAGTATTCAGGTGAAACCATCGCCACTCACGCGGCGCAACCCGGCAGAAAAAGGAGATTAAAATGAAAATTGTTGCCTGTACCCGTTTGATTCGCACCATCTGGATGTCCGGCCTATTGTCCCTGTTGATCGCCTCCCAGAGCTGGGCCGGTGGACTGCCTGGCAGTGGCGGACACTACCCCAACGGGGCTGAAGATTTTATGGTCGGTGCCCTGCCGCCTCCCGGAACATATCTGGTGAATTACATGCTCTATATCAGAAAGAATTCGTTGAAAGACAACTCCGGTAATTCCGTGCCGGTGGATTTTGACGCAAAGGTGCTTGCCGAGGTGCCGCGCCTTATCTATGTCAGCCCTTACTCGCTCTTCGGGGCGAGTTTGGCGGCCCACGTCTTTGTTCCCTTATACAGCGCAGATGTATCGATTTCCGCAGGAGGAACCAAGGTCGTTGATAGTAGTGATAAAGGGATGGGCGATACCATCTTCAGTCCGTTGGTCTTAGGCTGGCATTTCGGCCCGGAATTGCATGCTGTCGCCGCGCTGGACATTTGGGCTCCGACTGGCAGCTACAACAAGACGGATCTCGCCACACAACTGCTTTCCAAGAATCACTGGACCTTTGAGCCGGTACTGGCAGTATCTTATCTCAAGGACGGTTTCGATGCCTCAATCAAGTTGATGTACGACTTCAATACTGATAACGATGATTATCTCCATCCAAGCGGTATTACCGGGAAACTTAGTCCTGGTCAGGAATTTCACTTTGACTGGGCTCTTGGTTACAGCATGAAGAACGGCTTGACCGGTGGTCTGGTCGGCTACAATTTCTGGCAAACCACCGATGATGAATTCAACAGCACCAAGGTAGCAGACAGCAAAAGTCAGGTTGGCGGTATTGGCTTCGGCCTCAAATACTGGCCGAATCAGGGGCCGTTCAGTGCTACTCTCAAGCAGTACTGGGAGTATAACGCCAAAAACATACCAACCGGACCGCAGACAGTGTTCAAGATCATCTACGCTTTTTAGTACGTCAAAAGTCACCGGTGCCCCAATCATAAAATGGGGGGAGAAATCCCCCCATTTTTTATCACATGAACAGATCAGGCAGAGAGAACCTGATCGTGGAGGAAGTAATGAGCACTAACAAGACGATACTGATCATCAACCCCGGCTCAACCTCAACAAAGATCGGTATTTTTTCCGCAGGCAGGATGATCGTCAACGAATCGGTAAAGCATGACGATGCAGAGTTGAGAAAGTTTCCCACCATCTGGGATCAATACGATTTCAGAAAGGATGCGCTGCTGGATTTTCTGAAAAACAATACTATCTCCATGGCAGAGATCGACGCCATCGCCTGTCGCGGCGGCAATGTCAAGCCACTCCCCGGCGGTATCTACCGGATCTGCCCGAAGATGATCGCAGACATGAAAAGCGGTATCTATGGCGGACACCCGATCAACGTGGGTGGGCTGGTGGCATTTGATCTCGGGAACCAGTACAATATTCCGGTGTTGACTGCCGATCCCCCCATGACGGATGAGTTGTGTACATCCGCCCGCTACTCCGGGATTCCTCAGATTGCCCGGCAGAGCAGTTTCCATGCCTTGAACCAGAAAGCGACCGCCAGAAAGATTGCCGCTGAACTCGGCAGGAAGTACGATGACATCAACATGATCGTTGTCCATCTGGGAGGGGGCATCTCAGTTGGTGCCCACAGGAAGGGGCAGATTATCGACGTCAATAATGCTCTGGATGGAGACGGCCCCTTCTCACCGGAGCGCGCCGGTTCACTGCCGGCCGGCGACCTGGTCAAGCTCTGTTTCAGTGGTGATTACAGCAGGGCTGAAGTGCTGAAACTGTTGACCGGTAACGGGGGATTATTCGCCTATCTCGGCACAACAAATGTCATTGAAATAGAGCGCCGGATTGATGCCGATGACGAGAAAGCTGCAGAGGTTTTTGAAGCCATGATCTACCAGGTTGCCAAAGAGATTGGCGCGAGTGCGGCGGTGCTTGAAGGGGAGGTTGACGCTATAGCCCTGACCGGGAGTCTGGTCTATTCGCAGCGGTTGCTGGCGAGCCTGAAGCGGAAAATTTCGTTCATAGCCCCGATATATCTGAATCCCGGCGAGAACGAGATGGAAGCGCTGGCAGATGCGGCCATGCGCTATTTCAATCATGAAGAAGAGCTGTCGATCTACAGAGCAGGAGAGGAATAAGGAAAGACAAGAGAGGGATGACACGTAATGAAATGGCAACCGGATCAATTTCCGTACATACAAAAATTGACACCTGAATATGAAAAGACAATTGCGCAGCTGCCGCTTCTCAATATCGATTCTCTCCTGATTCCTTCCCCCTACATCCTCGACAAAAGCAGCGATATCGACTACGAACATAGTCTCGTCTGGTACGAAAAGGGGGAACTGCTCGGCTATCTGCTTGTGTATGCAACGCCAGATCAGAAGAAGTTCCACATTTACCGGCAGGTGATCAGCCCGTTCTGCAGGGGCAAAGGGATCGGCACGGCCTTCGTTTGCCATCTTGCCCACACGGTGGACCCGGATTCCCATATCTATCTCTATGTATGGGATAAGCTCATAAGCTCCATTGATTTTTTCAAGAGCAGAGGCTTCAGTGTTGAAGATCATGTCGTCTACCGGAAGATGAAGTTTCATCTGATGTCGATAACGGCCCGGGATCTCAGGGAAAAGGCGCTATCAGGGAAACGTCCGGATGTCTCCATTGTCGAGGAACTGTCCAAGGTGCGCCACGACGTAAAAAAATCGCTCAAGGTGCTCTTTGACATGACCGCCATGATGTCGGTGGACAACTTCAGCAAGATTGCCGAGGATATCAACCGGGAGACGACTGCGCTCCTTAACACGCTGAACAGGTACGAGGATACGACCCACCTTTCTCACAAGGTATCCCTCAAGGATCTCATAACGGAACGGGTCATTCCCTTCATAGAGGCGGTGGACAATTCCTGTGAAGTGCGGTTGATCATCCGATCCAAAACTACGCCGGTAAACGGCAGCTACATAAAATTTAGTCGGGCACTGATTAATATTGTCTCCAACGCGCTTGATGCCATAAAGTCGGCGGAGAGACACGGCCTGATAGAACTCGTTCTTGAACAGCATGGCGATACGGTTACTCTCTCCATAACAGACAACGGCACCGGTATCGCTGCGGAGCGGCTGAAAAAAGGAGCGGATCAGGTGCCGCTTTTTGTCGGAAAGTCGACGAAAGGGGACATGTCCGGCGAGGGGATTGGTACGAGACAGATTTTCTCCACGTTTGGTGCGGACCATATTGCCGTGGAAAGCACGGCAGGTGAATTCACCCGGTGGCTCATCTCCCTGAAGATAAGCAGCACACGGGATACAGCGCTTTTAGCGGATCTCAGCTCCCGATATGTCAGGTTCATCAAGTCCACACAGAAGATAGAACTCACCAAAAACAGCAGCAGAACCGAGATTTCCATCTTCATATGGCAGCTCAGGCTTATGGAGTTGTTCAGCTACGATCTCATTTATCATTTCAGCAGGTACAACAACGTCCGCGACATCTTCCAGAATGTGCTGCTGTACCGTTTTGGCGGCAAATCATTCGATTTTCTGAAGGAGGAGGTGCGCAGGTGCCGCATCGATAATCCCTCTATCGGATCGTGGCTGCTCGGCATTACCAAACGCATCAGCAGGAACGAGACCTATATCAGGCAGAATGTGCCGTTTCAGGAGTACAAGGATGTGCTGTTTCAAAGTTACGGCCAGAGCGTCGGGCGCACCATGATATTCACTCTTGACCCCGAAAGCGGCGAGTTTTTTACTACGGATCGCAAGTTTGCCGAGCACCTTGACTTTGTGCCGTACCTTGCTCGTGAAAAAGATGATCTGCTGCGGGGAGAGCTGATCGGGGACGTCCGGAATGTAAACAGCCCCATCTATCTCGGTGTCTGGACGGTGAAAAACAGTGATGATTTACACCGGAAGCTGAAGTTGATCCAGAGGGGAACACAACAGTTGCTGCATATGGGGATCGACAAAGAAAAGCGCATCGCCTTCTACAACACAACGTATAATTCCGGTGACAGCGAAATAGATACCTTGAAGACGGTAACGCTCGGGGAGATGGCATATCTTGAAGAAGCGGAGTTCGGCAGGTTCATCAGGTCGGCGGATAATGAGATGAGTGGAGTTATGCTCACCACGTGAGTTTTATTGCCGGCCGGCTAAATGGAAAAATTTACTCCATTTACCACTATATGTTGCCCAAACGGATACATTCTGTTATGTAATCACCTTCTATTCTATTTTTTTGAGAGAGCGAAATGAACAGTCAGCAATGGATAGAAAAATCAGATAAATACATCATGAAAACGTACGGTCGCTATCCGATTGTTCCGGTCAAAGGGGTGGGGTGCCGGTTGTGGGATGCTGACGGTAAGGAGTATCTTGATTTTCTTGGCGGTGTTGCGGTGAACAACCTGGGGCACTGTCATCCAAAGGTTGTCGCGGCACTGCAAAAGCAGGCTGCCGAGTTGATCCACTGCTCCAATTATTATCAGATCCCTCAGCAGATTGAGCTGGCGGAACTTCTCTGCAACCAATCTTTTGCCGATAAGGCATTTTTCTGCAACAGCGGCGCCGAGGCCAACGAAGCGGCGATCAAGCTGGCACGTAAATACAGTCGCGACACCTTTGGCCCTGAACGCTACGGGATTATTACCGCCGCCGATTCCTTCCATGGCCGTACCATGGCGACAGTCTCGGCTACCGGCCAGGAAAAGGTGCAGCGCTTCTTTGATCCGCTTCTGCACGGCTTCAAGCATGTACCATTCGATGATGTTGCCGCATTGGCGGCGGCGATAACTCCCACCACCTGCGCCATCATGCTGGAACCTATTCAGGGCGAGGGTGGCGTAAACATACCGTCACCCGGTTATTTTCAGGCGGTTCGGGAATTGTGTGACCGGCATGGCCTGCTGTTGATCTTCGACGAAGTTCAGGTTGGAATGGGACGTACCGGCAAAATGTTTGCGTATGAGCATTTTGACGTGGTCCCGGATATCATGACGCTGGCCAAGGCACTGGCCGGTGGGGCGCCAATCGGAACCATGCTGGCAAGGGACAAGCATGCTGCCGCTTTTGTCCCCGGCACTCACGGCTCGACGTTTGGCGGCAATCCGCTCGTCTGCGCCGCCGCCATCGCCACGATCAGGACAATTCTGGAAGATGGCCTGCTCAATCGCTGCGAGGAAATCGGTGAATATCTGACCGGTGAACTGGAAACGCTCGGCCGGAAGTATCCCTTTGTCAAAGAGGTGCGTGGTATCGGCCTGATGATCGGCATGTCGCTGACCGTTCCGGCGGGTGATATCGTGAAGAAGGGCCATGAACGTGGCGTGCTCCTGAATGTGGTTCACGACACGGTACTCCGTTTTGTGCCGCCGCTGGTTGTGACCAAGCAGGAAATAAACGCAATGATTGCAATCCTCGACGGGATTTTTGCCGAGGTAGAGGAGGTATTATGACGCGACATTTTCTGGCGCTGCACGATTACACAAAAAATGAACTGGACGAACTGCTACTGCTCGCTGCCGACCTGAAGATTAAACAGAAAAACGGTATTCCGCACCGCCTGCTGGAAGGAAAAACCGTTGCGCTTATCTTTGAAAAATCATCAACGCGCACCAGGGTTTCCTTTGAAGTGGGGGTTTTTCAGTTAGGCGGTCACGGGCTGTTTATGCCATCCGGTTCGTCCCAGATGGGGCGTGGAGAGCCGATCAAGGACAGTGCCCGTGTCATGGGCCGATATTGCGACGGGGTGATGATCAGGACCTTTGGACAGGAAATTGTCGATGAGTTCGCAAAATTTTCTGACGTGCCGGTCATTAACGGTCTGACGGATCTGTTCCATCCGTGCCAGATTATGGCCGATCTCCAGACGGTCATTGAACATAAAGGTGATTACCACGGGCTTACATTTGCCTGGGTTGGCGACGGCAACAATATGGCCAACACCTGGATCGAAGCGGCGGCGATATTCGGTTTTGCATTGAGACTGGCCTGTCCCGCAGGATATGAACCGGATCGGGGCGTCATGGAGTGGGCGCTGGCCAAAGCTCCCGGCCTGATTACGCTGACGACTGATCCGAAGGTGGCGGTTGCCGGTGCAGATGTTATCAATACCGATGTCTGGGCGAGCATGGGGCAGGAAGCGGAGCAGAAAGAGCGTGAAAAAGCGTTTGCCGGCTACTGTCTGGATGATTCACTGCTCGCTCTGGCACAGCCGGATTCCATTGTGCTGCATTGCCTCCCTGCCCATCGTGGCGAGGAAATTTCTGACCCGGTCATCGAGGGAAAACATTCCGTTGTCTGGGACGAGGCGGAGAATCGATTGCATATACAGAAGGCTATTATGGCTACGTTAATTAAATAATCAGCCTACTAACTAAAGGAGACTACACAGATGGCGCCAGTAAAAAAACAGGAAATAAATAAAATCGTCCTCGCCTATTCCGGCGGCCTGGACACCTCGATCATTCTCAAATGGCTCAAAAATGAGTACGGCTGCAAGGTAGTCGCTTTTTCGGCTGACCTTGGGCAGGGCGAAGAGCTTGACCCGGTGCGCGAAAAAGCCCTGGCAACCGGCGCTGACAAGGTCTACATCGATGACCTGAAAGAAGAATTCGTCAGGGACTTTGTCTACCCGATGTTCCGTGCCAACGCCATCTATGAAGGGCACTATCTGCTCGGTACCTCCATTGCACGTCCTCTGATCGCCAAGCGTCAGATGGAGATCGCCGCCAAAGAGAAATGCGATGCTGTTTCTCATGGCGCTACCGGCAAAGGGAATGATCAGGTTCGTTTTGAACTGGCCTACTACCACTTCGATCCGTCCATAAAAGTCATCGCTCCCTGGAGGATGTGGGATCTGAACAGCCGTATGGCACTGATCGACTATGCCAAGAAGAATGACATCCCCATTCCGACCATCAAAAAACGTCCCTGGTCATCAGACCGCAATCTGCTGCATATCTCCTTTGAAGGCGGCATTCTCGAAGATACCTGGGCTGAGGCGCCGGAAGAGATGTATGTGCTGACAAAACCGCCGGAGAAAGCTCCAAATAAGCCGCAGTATGTTGAAATCGAGTTCAGGAACGGCAATGCCATCGCTGTTGACGGTGAAGCAATGACTCCGGCGCAGCTGCTTGCGCACTTGAATTTCCTTGGCGGCCAGCATGGCGTTGGCCGTGTTGATCTGCTTGAGAACCGCTCGGTCGGCATGAAATCGCGTGGCGTCTATGAGACCCCCGGCGGCACAATCCTGCGCGAGGCGCATTCTGCTGTCGAGCAGATCACTATGGACCGTGAGGTCATGCGCATCCGCGACAGTCTGATCCCGGAATATGCCAAACAGATTTACTCCGGCTACTGGTTCTCTCCCGAGCGCCAGATGCTGCAGACCCTGATCGACGACTCGCAGAAATGCGTCAACGGTGTCGCCCGGGTCAAACTATACAAAGGGCATTGCCGTACGGTCGGCCGGAAGTCTGAGTCAGATTCGCTCTTTAACCTCGACTTCGCTACCTTCGAGAAGGATCAGGTCTTTAACCAGGCTGATGCTGAAGGGTTTATCAAGATCAACGCTCTGCGACTGAAGATTCGTTCACTGATGAACGCCAACCGGAAGAAGTAACGGAAGTACATTTGTGATCCAACAAAAAGCGGCGTTGTAACACTGCGCAAAACAGACTGCCCCGTACCTGAGCGAGGCAGTCTGTTTTGTTCAGCCTATTCTGCTGGCAATAACTATATTTGCTGATATAATGCAACAATATCTGACGTAACGATACTCGTGCGTCTTTTTTTGTTTCGGGGGGTTGAATGAAGAAGAGTGAATTGAATCGCGAGCAGAATGAATCTGAATCCGAACGGAAGCGCTACGTTGAGCTGTTTGATCTTGCGCCGGTCGGCTATCTGGTCATCGACGCTGCCGGTCTGATCCGGAATGCCAATCTTGCGGTAGTCACCATGCTGGGTGCAAGTCGCACCACCCTGCTCAATAAACAGGTTGTTCAGTTCATTTATGCTGAAGATCAGGAAATGTATGCTCTGCGGCGTAAACAGTGTTTCGAATCAAACACTCCACAGGCCTGGGAGATGCGTCTGGTACGGGGTGATGGCTCGCCTTTGTGGGTACATCTTCAGGCAACACCGGCTCGCAACGGTGAATACTGGGTCACGCTGAATGACATTACCGGAAAAAAGCAGGCCGATGCGTATGCAGAAATGGGCCGGGAAATCAGACAGATACTCCTCGAACAGGTAAGTCTTCATGATTCAATGCGGCGGAGCCTCGATGCATTGAAGATGAGTACCGGGTTCGATGCTGTCGGTATTCGTCTGCAGGATGGAGAGGACTTCCCGTATTTCGTTCAAAATGGCTTTTCAGCCGATTTTCTGTTGACCGAGAATACACTTATCGGGCGGAGTGCGGATGGCGGGATCTGTCGGGACACGGACGGTAACGTAAGCCTTGAATGTACCTGCGGCCTCATCATCAGCGGCAAAACCGATCCGGAAAACCCGCTCTTTACGAAAGGGGGGAGCTGCTGGACGAACGATTCATTTCCGCTCCTGGCTCTCCCTCCAGACAGGGACCCACGTCTTCATCCACGCAACCAATGCATCCATCAAAACTATGCCTCCATTGCTCTGATCCCCATTCGGGTTAATGATAAAATTCTCGGTCTGATTCAGTTCAACGATCGGCGTAAAGGGTGTTTCACCCTTGAAATCATTGAACTCCTGGAAGGAGTAGCAACGCTACTGGGGGAGTCGATTATGCGAAAACGGATGGAAGATGCGCAGATCAGGAGCGAAAAAATATTAAAAAATGTACAGCAGATTACTCATATCGGTAGCTGGTATCTGGACGTGGCAACGAATCAGGTTGTCTGGACGGAAGAATTATACAAGATGTATGGTTTTGATCCGTCACTTCCTCTGCCACCCTATACCGAACATCAGAAATTATTTACCTCTGAAAGCTGGGAAATGCTGTCATCTTCACTTGCCAGGACGAGAGATACCGGCGTGCCTTACGAACTGGAATTGAAAACGGTGAGGGAGGACGGAGATAACGGGTGGATGTGGGTGCGGGGAGAAGCAGTGCTTGATGAAGGTGGTAAAACGGTTGGTCTCTGGGGCGCCGCTCAGGATATCACCAGGCGTAAGCAGGCCGAACAGGAACTACAGAACAAGAACGCTGAAATGGAGTGCTTTGCCTACACCATCTCGCACGACCTGAAGAGCCCGCTCATCACTATTCAGGCTTACACCGGTATGATAATGAAAGATATGGAGGTGGGCAGGTATGAGCGTGCCAGGGAAGATATCAAGAGGATTGAGGGGGCTGCGGATAAAATGACCGCACTGCTGAACGATCTGCTGGAATTGTCCAGCGCCGGCAGACTGATGAATGAACCGATGCAGGTGGATATGAACCGTCTGGTCAAGGATATGCTGGAGCAACTGTCAGGATCGCTCAAGCAGAGTCAGGTTGAGGTAGTGGCGCAACCGGACCTTCCCGCTGTTCCCGGCGATCCGAAACGCATCGCCGAGGTCGTGCAGAACCTGATTGAGAATGCCATCAAATACAGGGGCGATCAACCCGCGCTCCGTATAGAGATAGGAGTCAGGAACGACGGTAAGGAGTGCATATTTTTTGTCAGCGACAACGGCACAGGGATTGATCCGCGTTTCCATGAGAGCATCTTCGGCCTCTTTAAAAAGCTGGATGTCAATAGTGAAGGTACCGGCGTCGGCCCGGCGCTGGTCAAGCGGATCATAGAGGTGCATGGCGGTCGGATCTGGGTAGAGTCGGAAGGTGATGGCAAAGGGAGCAGGTTTTGTTTTACGCTTGTCCGGTTTGATGGTACAAAGGTGACATAAAAATGAACGGAGAGCCGTTGACGATTTTACTGGTAGAAGACAACCGCGATCATGCCGAACTTTCAGTGCCATGTTGTTGGATCTGGGCTTTTACTGGCTGGCGTGGAACCGGCACCCGTGGCGAGATTTTTATTTTAAAGGACTTTACCCATGCTCACAGATAACCCTGCGGCGCCACTTATACTGGTTGTTGAAGACGATGACAGCCATGTACTGCTTATTCAGCGCTCTCTTGAGGAGACGCAGGCAGAGTATCGGCTGGAACGGTTCAACACTGTTGCCGCTGCCGTGAAGGCCATAGAAAAACACGCACCCGACCTGATACTGACTGACTACCGTCTTCCGGATGGCGAGGGAATAGAGTTGGTGCCCTTGGTAAACGGGGCTTGTCCGGTAGTTATAATGACATCGCACGGCAACGAACAGCTGGCCGTGGAGGCCATGAAAATCGGCGTTCAGGATTACATCGTAAAGTCGCCGGGAGCGTTTGAAGAGTTGCCGCACACCGTGTTGCTCGTCTTAAAGAGCTGGGCAATGATCGTGGCGCGCAGACTGGCTGACAAAGCGGTAATTCGGGCAAAAAAGGACTGGGAGCGTACATTCGATGCGGTTCCCGACCTTATTACCACCATTGATATCAATCACACCATCACCCGCGTCAACAGAGCGATGGCTGATCGCTGCGGTCTGACGGCGGACGAGATCGTGGGGCGTAAATGTTACGATGTGGTACATGAATCTGACGCTGTCCGCTGTTGCTGCCCTGCGATTGATATGATGCAGGATGGTCGTGTACATACGGTGAATATAAAAGAAAATACACTGAACGGTTTTTTTGAGGTTACGGTATCGCCGCTTTTTAATGATCAAGGCCGCGTAACAGCCTATGTTCATATCATGCGGGACATCACAGAGCGTATGCAGATGGAGGAAAAACTGCTGGAGAGTGAAGAAAAGTACCGGCATCTGGCACACGAGCAGCAGATAATTTTGAACGCATCATCCGTGGGGATCATCTTTGTAAAAAATAGAAAAGTACTCTGGGCAAACCCCGCACATTGCAGGATATTCGGCTATGAACCTGAAGCAGTTATAGGCATGGATACGGCGGAGTATTATGCTGACAAGGAGTCGTATGAATTTGTTGGAGAGCATGGGTATGCAATGATTTCCACCGGTGGAATCTTCTCTGAAGATTTTATGATGAAAAAAAAGGACGGGTCTCTGATCTGGTGCAATCTTGTCGGACAGGCGATTAACCCTGAAAATACGGAGGAAGGTTCCATCTGGAGCATGCTGGATATCAGCCTTCGTAAACGGGTTGAAGAAGAGCGGCAGCAATTGGAACATCAGTTCCACCACGCTCAGAAACTTGAAAGCCTCGGTGTCCTGGCAGGCGGCATTGCCCATGACTTCAACAACATTCTGACGATCATCCTGGGACACTGCTACATGGCTGGCGAGGATCTTATCCCTGAGCAGGATTTTAAAGCCACATTTAAACAGATTGAATCTGCCGGAAACCGTGCTGCCGACCTGTGCCGGCAGATGCTGACGTACGCCGGCAAGAGTCCGCTGGTTCAGACGCATGTCAACCTCTGGCTGCTGGTCGATGAGGTCGTCAAGATGCTGCAGGCGGCCTTCAGAAAGAATGTGACTATCGAGCTTGATGTGAAGCGTGTCGTCCCTGAGATAATAGGTGACACCAGTCAGATTCAGCAGATTGTCATGAATCTGATTATCAATGCCGCTGAGGCGATTGGCGAGGCCAACGGCACCATCCGGGTTGCCCTTACCAGAGTGCTGATTACAGGCGACACCGTTGAGGCTGATGCGTTCGGCACGGTTATTGGGGCGGGCGGGTATATCTGTCTGGAGGTGACCGACAGCGGCAGCGGCATGGATGAAGAAACGCAGAAGCGGATCTTTGAACCGTTCTTCACAACCAAATTCGCCGGGCGCGGCCTCGGTATGTCGGCCATACATGGCATTGTTACTGCGCATGGAGCGCTCTTGCAAATGACCAGCAAGCCGGATGCCGGTACGACTTTCAAAGTATTTTTTCCGGTGCCGACGACACCCGATACTGCAGAAACGACTTCAGCAACAGCAGTTACTTCAGAAAAAGAGGTCGGTACTGTTTTGCTGGTGGACGATGAGCAGGCGCTGCGAAATATGGGCACAGATCTGTTGGAGGCGATGGGCTTCACTATTTTGACGGCTGAGAATGGGCACAAGGCTGTTGCAATCTATCGCGAATGCGGCTGCGAAATAGGCGTGGTCCTGTTGGATCTGGCCATGCCGGAAATGGGTGGTATCGAAACCTATCATGAGCTGCGCAAGATAAACCCGCTACTTCCGGTCATCATTTGTAGTGGTTACAATTTGGAGTCAGTCGAGGCGGTCATCAGAGATGATCCACACGCCTGTTTTGTGCAGAAACCGTATAATCCGGTTGAGTTGCGGTGCGCACTGACGGGGATGATGGAGTGACCCGGGAAAAAAATAACCGTTTAGAGGTGAAGTATAACTATCTCCCGACGGCACTGCTGTTGCGAACTATCCTCCTTGCTCTCTTTTTACTTATAATCGCCACTCCCCGGCTTTTTGCTGCTGAACCGGTGGAGGTACGTGTTGTCGGACTCGAAGGTGATCCGCTTAAAAATGTTATTTCCGCCCTTGCCCTCCCCCCCGGACTTGTCAAAGAGGGGACTGTTGACAAACTCTGGCTTGATCATTTCAGCCGTCAGGCAGAGTCAAAAGTCCGCCTGGCGCTCGAACCTTTTGGCTACTATGAACCACGCGTAACCACCACGCTTGAGGAGAGAAAAGAGGGGGGATATACCCTGCAGGTCGCCGTGGCAGCCGGTGAGATGGTTCGTCTGGAGGAGGTGGCCGTGAAGATTCAGGGGGACGGTGCCGTAGAACTGCTCCTCCTTGAAAAAGCCGCAACGTTTCCGCTCCGCTCGGGCGATCAGCTTCAGCACGACCTTTACGAGAAAGCCAAAAGTGAGATCCTCTCCGCGTCCCGGGAACTTGGGTATCTGGACGCTCATTTTTCTACTCATGAAATTCTGGTTGATCCCAGGACGGTATCAGCCCGGATCCATTTGATCCTGGCAAGCGGTTCCCGCTATCTGTTCGGTACGACAACTATATCAGGGTCTACCTATTACCCCGATGAACTTCTGCGGCGCTATATCTCGTTCAAGGTAGGGGAGCCGTTTTCCTATAAAGCAGTCGGGAAAACGCAGCTTAATTTCGCCAGCAGCCCTTATTTTAGAAGCGTCAGTGTCGTTCCCGACAAAGAAGCCGCCACGGAACTCCGTGTGCCGGTGGTCATTACCGTGGTGCCGGCGCCGCGCCGAACCATACGCCCCGGTATCGGCTACGGCACAGATACCGGGGCTCGCGCATCAGTCGGATTCAAACATTTAAGCCTGTTTGAGCCGGGCAATACACTCAACAGCGAGATTGCCGTTGCCGAACGCTTACAGGGGATTGGCTCCGCCTACACCATTCCGAGCAGGCAGAATATCGAAACATTCTCCACCATCCAATTCAATCTGCAGCGTGAAGTGGTTAATGATACTGTCAGTAAACTGGCGTATCTGGAGCCAAGCCGGACAACCGGGTTCGGTGACAATCGTCTCGGTACTGCCTATGTTCGTCTTATGTACGAAGAGTACAGCGTCGGTCTTGAGAACAACAGCACCTCCCTGCTGCTGCTTCCCGGCCTCCGTTTTTCCCGGCATGGCTATGACGATCTGATCCGGCCCACACAGGGGTGGCACTATTCTCTGGAAATGCGCGGTACTCACCGGGTGCTCATTTCTGATGCCACGTTCATTCAGTTCATTGCCGATAGCGGAGTGATTATACCGCTCCCCTGGCGTCTTTCCCTCAAAAGCAGGGCCAAAGCGGCAACAACGGTCATCCGTGACCCCTTTCCCAATATGCCGAGTTCGCTGCGATTCTTCGCCGGCGGCGACAACAGTGTCCGCGGCTACGCCTACAAATCTCTCGGCCCGAAGGATGCCACCGGCGACGTGGTTGGCGGCAAGCACCTGTTGCAGGGGAGTATTGAGCTGCAGCGGGCGATTTTTAACAATTGGGCGGTATCGACCTTTTATGACGCCGGTAATGCTTTTGATGACGCCATGAATTTAAAACTCTTCCAGGGGGTCGGGATAGGTCTTCACTACGAGACCCCCATAGGTGCACTCAATCTGAGTCTGGCCCGTCAGATCAGCGTCCCGAATCCCCAGTTGAGAATCCATTTCACCATCGGATTCCAGCTATGAAGCGTTTTATAATCTACGGATTGCTTGTTATTCTGCTCAGCACTGCTCTGGGGGGGGAACTCGCCTTGAAGTGGCTGCTGGGGAGTCCTGACGGGATCAAATGGCTTCTTGGGGCAGTTTCACGGAATACGCCGGTAACGATCTCTGCACGTACCGTCACCGGCGACCTTGATTCAGCCGTTCGTCTGGAAGACCTTGCTGCCCAATGGCCCGGCGGAGATCTGGCCATTGCCGACATGCGTTTGCAATGTCGGCCGATGCGTATCCCCTTCGGCTACGTAGCGATACGGGAACTGTCGCTCAGGGGAGTACGGTTTCGGGATAATTCGCCACCGGCCAGCAGCGACCCTGAGATTGTCTGGCCGCACATCACCGGTATTCCGGCTCAAATAAGCGGCTGGATCGATCTCTTTACTGTTGTGGATGCAACCTACCAGCAACAAAAGCAGCCGCCGACTAAAATTCCCGACATTTCCGCCTCCCTCTCATGGCGGAACTCCCAACTGAGCGTGAACAAACTTTCGCTTAAAACGGCGCAGGGAGTGGTGTCAGGCAGAGTCACTGCGGGATTTGGCACCGCTTCACTTGACTCGTCACTCACCTTCGAGCCACTCACTCCGATTGCCGGCTGCGGCAAAATTCAACTGCGCACTAAACTCCACACCGGACAGTTGCCGGAACAGGTGGCCGGTGATGTGACGGTCACCGCATTGTCCGGTTCCAATCCAAAATATACCATACACGGTGATGTCGGCCTGGCCGGGAAAGAGCTGAACCTGCACCGGTTGACGGCCTCCGAAAAAGGGCGCAGCGGTACGGTCAGTGTGACGGGTGTCCTGCCGCTCAAGGGAGATATCCGCGTACAGTTGGAGGCTGCCGGAGTGGATATCACGCGGGAGCTGGGTAAAAAAGTTGCGTTGTCCGGGACGCTTGACCTGAAATGGGACGGTACAGAGTATACCGGTAATCTAAATGCCAACAGCAGTGGTGACGGCTGGCTGAAATCACGTGCTGCTGGCCGATTTCGCGGCAATGCTGTGAGTGTTGACGTGTCGGCTCTTGACGCTGCCGTTCTTGACGGAGCCGTCCGGGGAAACCTCTGTTTCGACTGGCGAAGCGGAGTACTGGTAAAAGGTGCTCTGCGCGGAGAAGGGCTGAACCCGGCCATCATAGACCCTGCATGGATCGGAGTGGTTAATTTCGATGTGGACCGTTTTATCGTTGCATTTGGCGGAGGCCGGGTGCAGCAGGGGGAAGTGCATGGCCGACTGAAGGAAAGCCGGCTTCGCGGCAAGGCTCTTTCAGGTGAGATTGCCGCCACGTTGAAAAACAATAACCTTACCATTAACCGCCTGTTCCTTAACGGCAACGGTTTTGACATCGCAGCATCCGGCATTCTCAGTCAACGGCTCGATTTGAAAGCACACATCAGCGACCTCTCCGGACTCATCCCGCAGACAAGCGGTTCTCTTGATCTTCAGGGGTGGGGACGCTATGCCGCAGGGGTTGTCAGCGGTTCTGTTGCCGGTCATGGTTCAAAGCTGAATGCGGAGGGAATACAGATCTCCTCCGCCGCTTTTTCCGCGAGATCCGCTGGTGGACCGGAGCGCGCCGTAATCGCCACTGCCGAAGTGAATGGTCTGACATACCAGGACATTCAGGTCCTGAAGACGTCCGTCAACGTCCGGTTGACGGACGGGCCAAAGCACCTTTTAACTGCAGCCGCACAGTTGAATAACGTGACATATCGTGGTGTACACGCCGATACCGCTTCGCTGAAGGCTGACGGTTCGTTGCAGAATCACCGGCTGGAGGTGGCGCTTACATCATCAGATGCCGCTGTTACCGGAAAACTTTCCGGCGGCTATGCCGCTGGCCGCTGGCAGGGGGAATTGACCGGCTTCACGGGGCATGATACGGTTGGCCCCTGCAAGCTTGCAGCGCCGACAGCGCTGACAGTCTCGGCAGAGTATCTGGAGATCGCCCCGCTCGTGCTGACCGGATTGGCATCAGAACGGTTGGAGCTGTCCGGTCGGCTTCACCTGAAACCGCGTACAGGGACGGCACAGGCGAGCTGGAAAAAGCTGAATCTGGCCCGGAGCAATAAATGGTTGAATGACACACGTCTCGCAGGGGAGAGTTCAGGGCAGCTTCGTCTCGGCCTGAGCGGCGACGAGCGCATGAATCTGACAGGGAAAGCGTCTGCAACCGGTTCGATGACGTTTGACAGGCAGACCGTGACCATCTCAAAAGCGTTGCTTGATCTGGATGCCGGAGGCCGTGGTACCACCGCCCTGTTTGAGCTTCGAACCAATGAGGGGATCTCTGCCACAGGGAGATTTATTTCGTCTGCACCGGCCACTCTGTCTATCCCTTCCTCTGGCGAACTGCATGCTACCTGGGAAGGACTCGACCCGGCACTTGCCAAACGCTGGCTCCCCAAGGGAACCGGACTGCGCGGGCAGCTTTCCGGAAATATTTCAGGAAAATTCCTGCCTGAGCAGCGGTATGATCTTACCGGCACCGCCACCCTGGCAAACGGATCAGGAAGCTGGCGGGATAACGGGCGTGAGTTGACGGTTGCAGTTCGTACCGCAGAGCTGCGCTGGAATTGGCGTGACGATTCCCTCCGGGGTACGTTTTCATTGGCACTGGCACAGCTGGGCGATTCCAAAGGGAATTTCCAACTGCCGTTGCCGGCGCGCTTCGGAGCAGGAATCGACCCTGGCGGCCGGGTTAAAGGGTCAATCAGCGGCACTTTCCAGGAGGATGGAGTTGTCAATTCACTGTTTCCAGGACTGTTGCAGGAGGCCAAGAGCCTGGTGAAGGTAGATCTTCAGGCCGGGGGGACGTGGCAGACACCAGCTGTGAGCGGGACCGTCGGCATGACTCAGGCCGGTGCCTATATTCCGTCGGCCGGCATCAGGCTTTCGGATGTCCAGTTGGATGCGCATCTTGATGCCAGCAGCAGAGGGACTCAAATTCAGATCGAAAAATTCCGGCTCACGTCCGGCAAAGGTTCGCTGGAGGGAACTGCCGGCATCTCTTTTACGGGAAGCACGTTGACCGGCTATCGTGGCACTCTGCGCGGTGACCGTTTTCAGGCGGTGAATCTCCCGGAACAGCAGCTGATAATCGCACCGGACCTCACTTTCTCCGGTAGCCGAGAGATCTTTTCCGCCCGCGGAGTGATCCGGGTCCCGGAGATGCTGCTCCGCCGTTTCAGCTCTTCAGCGGATATCAAGCCGAGCGGAGACGTTGTCGTGGCAGGGAGGGAAAGCGCTGCGTCGCGGGCGACCGGTTTCCCGCTGGATCTGCAGTTCCAGATCCAGCTTGGAGATAAGGTGTTTGTCAGGTACGGAGGATTGGACGCCCGTCTGGCGGGAGACATAAAGCTTGCCATGAAAGATTTTACAAAGGCAACCGGAACCGGTGAGATCAAGGTCGCCAGGGGGACCTACCGGATCTATGGGGTCAACCTCGATATACAGCGGGGACGGGCACTCTTTTCAGGCGGACCGGTGGAACGACCGACCCTCGACATTCTGGCGCTGCGCACGGTTGATGACGTCAAGGCCGGGGTGACGATAACCGGTACTCCTGAAGAACCATTGATCAAACTATATTCAGAGCCGTCACTTCCGGATACGGAGATTTTGTCGTATGTTGTTCTCGGTCGCAGCCTCGGAGAAAGCGGGAGTCAGGGCGGTCTGCTGATGGAGGCGGCGTCGCTGTTCGTTTCTTCTGATAATTCGGCAGGTCTCCAGGAACAGCTCAAAGAGTGGATCGCTCTCGATACCATCACGGTCTCTTCCGGAAAGGACCAGCGTACCGGCTACAAGGCCATTGAACCGTCGCTGCGGAGCAATGGCCATAGCAGCACCACGACGAATACGACTGGAGTGTCCCAGGCGATGCTTGAGCTCGGAAAATATCTGACACCCAGGCTCTACATCAGCTATGGGAAGTCACTATTCGATCAGAGTCAGCAGTTTCGAGCCCGCTATTCGATCAGCAGGCGGTGGGAGGTCGAATCGAAGGTCAGCACCGTAGCAACCGGTGGCGACCTGATGTACCGGATCGAACTGAAATGACAATAAATGATTCAGAAATGTCAGCATTCATGAAACATTCTGGAAGAATATTTAAGGCAAGCGGGAAAATTTATTTATTCCATGGTACGCTCTGCTGGCATAACACAAAATGATCAAAATTGAGGTTCGTTGATGAGTGTTACTGTCTTTGTACTTTAGAATTGTTACGTATAGCCGATAAGCCCAGCACATCTTGAAAATGCAACGGAGTACTGCGACATGAATTTACACCCTGCACAGATGACAGACTTTGTTTCCGGGATACTTATGATGTGTCATGGGATTCATGGCACAACTGGTGCAACTGGTGTGATCAAGGGGAAAGGTCTTCACGTCGCGATTTTTCTGTAACATACCGCACTAAACAACAGGAATATGAGAGTAGAAGAATAGAATATATTTACTCACCGAGGAACTATATAGGTATTGGAAATTAATAAATTAAAGAACTCCGACTATAGGACGGGGCTTTACGAGGCTCAATAAGGGGATTTTATGAAGCTGCTAATGCGAGTGTTTGGAATATGTATATGGCTTATCGTAGGAGTTTCTGGCTGTAATCCTGTAACTTACGCACCACACGAAAACACTGTTCAGCATGATGAACACCTTGAAACCTTAAACAAAAATCAACGGTATATTATTAACGAGCCGTTGGCACCCCTGGATAGCCAGTCAACAATGGGACGCTTCAACGCCAGGATTATTTTTTTAGCTGATCAAATAGAGCGGAACGCAGACCGGAAAAGCCTGGCGAATACTGTTATAGTGACGAGCTTTACTAATCTAAATAAGATTACGGAAACTTCTGGATTTGGACGACTTGTAGCTGAAAGCCTGATGCATGAACTACAGGTGAGAAAATGGCAGGTTTACGAAATCAGGTTAAGTAATAATATTATTGTTAATGACAGTGGTGAATTTTCTTTGAGCCGGGATATTGGCAAATTAAAAGATGTATATAAAATAGGCGGCATTGTTGCTGGTACTTATTCCGTAGTAGATGGTAATCTAATTGTTAATGCTCGTGTTATCGATATGAATACCGGTATTATGATCTCTTCAGCGCAATCATATATGCCCGCAAACTGGTTTACAGACCTACTCCTTAATGACTCTGAAAATATGAGGACCATGAAAATACGGGGTAACGAGTAATATCCTGCCAATACTATCGACATTGGAGCAAGGTATAAAGCGCCCGACAGGTGCGGATGAGAAGAAAAAGAAGATGATTATGAAGATCGTGCGGGAGGTGGTGAGTCAGGCCCTGAAGGATTTAAGAATTCCAGGGCCTGCTATTCCGTGATCCATCAGGCGTCGGGTTTCCCGGTGCCTTTTTTCATGCGATATGCTATGGTGTCGCACCTTATGGAAACTCAATTTACCTTTGATTGCCGTGCTCTGATGCGGCACGAAATTAGCGCCTCCGGCGGCAATGAAGTCTTCTTTATCGGCCACACCGACGTCGATGGCGTCGTCTGTGAAGTCGAGACCATCGCTCGCGGCAGCAAGGTTGCCGTACCGGCCATCATCACCCGGGCAGCGGGGGGCGACGTCGTAATTCACAACCACCCCGCCGGCAATCTGGAACCTTCATCTGCTGATATGGACATTGCCTCGGTCTGCGGCAATCAGGGCATCGGGTTTGCCATCATCAGTAATGACTGCAACCGCTGTTATCAGGTTGTCACGCCCCATACGGAGAAAAAGGGGGAGCGGCTTTCCCTGGAAGAGATCGGGAGAGTCTTTGCCACTGACGGCATGATGGCCCACCTGAAAGGGTACGAACAGCGTGAGGAGCAGGTGAGAATGGCCTTTGCCGTTGCCGAGGCCTTCAATGACGACAGCGTGGTGCTGGTGGAGGCGGGCACCGGTACCGGTAAATCGCTGGCGTACCTGATCCCGGCGATCCTCTGGGCGGTGCGCAATAACGAGCGGGTCGTCATTTCCACCAATACCATCAATCTGCAGGAACAACTGATCCGCAAAGACCTCCCGTTCCTCGCGCGCCACTCTGCCGTGGAATTCAAGGCGGCACTGGTCAAGGGGCGCAGCAATTATGCCTGTCTGCGCAAGCTGGAGCATGCCGAGGCGGAGCCGTCCCTGTTTCCTGATGAATCGTCTGCCGAGCTGACAACCATCATCGACTGGAGCCACAGCAGTCAGGACGGCTGCCGGAGTGATCTTGCCTTCACGCCGCACCATGCCACCTGGGAGGAGGTCTGCTGCGAAGCCGACCAGTGCGCGCGGTCACGCTGCAAACATTTCAACAGCTGCTTCTTTTACCGGGCCCGGCGCGCATCATCCGCAGCGCGGGTACTGGTCGTCAACCACGCCCTGCTGCTCTCCGATATTGTCCTGCGCAAGGAGACCGGTTATGATGCCACCGCAATTCTCCCTCCGTTTACCCGCCTTATTTTCGACGAAGGTCATCACCTCGAAGATGTCGCCACCAATCATCTGTCGCTGACGATCGCCCGCAGCGGCATACTCAAGCAACTGCAGCGCCTGGTGCCGCACAAGGCCAATCGGGCCGGCCTGCTGACCATCATCTCCTCCTGGATCACCCGTGACCTGCCGGAATCTCAGGAAGGGCTCTACGTCGAACTGTCGGGACTGCTCGAAGGGCACCTGCACCCCAAAGCGCACGATCTGAGCGGAAAAACCGAGCAGACTATGGATTGGCTCGCCTACAGCGTGGAGCATGGCGCGGGGGTGCCCACCGACCGGGAGCAGCGACTGAGGATCACTCCTGAGGTGGAGCGCACCCCGTTCTGGGGGGAGTGCCGTCAGCAGCTGCACGCTCTGGCCGATGCCGTTACTGATTACGCGTCGTCGCTCCGTACGCTGGTGCGCCGCTGCAAGGATCTCCCGGAAAAGCTGCAGGAAAAGCTGGCCGATCAACTGCTCGACACAAGTGGTATTGAGGGACGGCTGCAGAGCATGGCCGACGCGCTGCTGTTCTTCACAACCGAAGCTGAAGGGTACTGCCGCTGGATCGAAACGAGGCGGAGCAATCGCGGCCTTCAGGCGAGGATTTGCGCCGCACCGCTCGATATTTCAGCCCAGCTCAAGGAGACCGTCCTTGACCGGCTGAAGACGATTATCGTCACATCCGCCACTCTGACAGTGGGGGGGCAATTCAACTACCTCAAAAAAAGGACCGGCTTCAGTCTGCTCCCGGGGGCACGGTTGTCGGAACTGCAACTGGCATCGCCATTCAACTACGCCCGCCAGGTATTTTTCGCCGTCCCTGAAGAGATGCCGGAACCGACGGCGCCCGGATACCGCGAAGCGCTGGAGAGCCATATCCTGGCGGCGGTTACCATTTCGCGGGGGGGCGCCTTTATCCTTTTTACCTCGTACGACCTGCTGAATCGCGTCTATCAGTCGCTTTCTCCCAAGCTGGCAAAGCTGGGGCTTACTTCGCTCAAACAGGGGGAAACCGGACGGCACGCGCTGCTGACACAATTCCGCACAGAGGGGAACGCCGTGCTGTTCGGCACCGATTCGTTCTGGGAGGGGGTCGATGTCAAGGGTGAAGCCCTGCGCCTCGTCATCATCGCCCGTCTCCCGTTTCAGGTGCCGACCGAACCGGTACAGCAGGCGCGCGCCGAAAAAATAAAGGCCGACGGTGGTGATCCGTTCCGCGATTTTTCCGTGCCGCAGGCGGTCATCAAGTTCCGTCAGGGGTTCGGACGCCTGATCCGGAGTCGCGATGACCGTGGGGCGGTGATTATTCTGGATCGGCGGGTGCTGAACAAGAGCTACGGCAGAATTTTTATCCGCTCGTTGCCCGATACGGAGATTGTCAGAGGTGATTCGTCTGGTATATTTGCAAGGATGACAGCGTTTTTCGGAGGGGAGCCATGAATATTCTTCGCCGCATCTTTCATCCGATCATGGCGCTGATCGCCATTCAGCTGGTCTGGATCACCGCTGTCGTGTTCTGGATCTACTGGTTTATCGGCAAGCATCGCGAATTTCGTGCTCTTGCTGAAAAATACCGCCCCGAACTGCTTGGCCAGGGGGCCAACTGGCCGGTCATGGTAGAAGGGCTGGTCATGCTGGTACTGATGCTGATCGGTGTCTACGTGATCTTTGTCTACTGGAACCGCCAGTCAAACCTCTATCTGCAGCAACGCAACATCATTTCACAGGTGACCCATGAACTGAAATCCCCGCTCGCCTCCATTCAGCTGCACCTGGAAACAATCCGCCTGCGCAAGCCGTCTGAAGAACGCCTCGACTCTTTTGTCGGCACCATGCTTGCCGACACCGACCGTCTCCATTATCTGATCAATAATCTGCTGATGGCCGCACGGCTGGAACAGCGCCGCAAGCAGTCTGAACGGCGAATGACCGACCTGTCCCATCTGGTAAACGATCATGTTGAACGCGAACGGGTTGCGCTCCCGCAGGGGGGGAGAATCCTCTGCCATGCGTCACCGGGGATGATGGCACTGGTAGATCCTGAAGAGATGAGCATGGTGCTGCGCAACCTGTTCGAAAACGCGGTACTCTATTCACCGCAGAGTCCCGATATTATGGTAACATTGGCAAAAACCGGTACCATGCTTTATCTCACAGTGCAGGATCACGGCAGGGGACTTGACAAAAAGGAGCGCAGGAATATATTCGAACGCTTTTATCGCGTCCAGCCTCCGGGCGATAATGTCCGTGGTACCGGGCTTGGCCTTTACATCGTGGAAACGGTGATTAAAGGGTATGGCGGTTCGGTCTCGGTCGTCAGTGAGGGGCTCGGCAAAGGCTGCACGTTTACGGTAAAGCTTCCCGCCGCATAAGGAACTGCCATGAGTGACGACAAACCGCATATCATGCTTGTTGAAGACGAAATTCACCTCGCTCGCGGCATCTGTTTCAATCTGGAGGAGGAAGGGCACCGGGTCAGTCATTTTGAAACCGCCGAGCGGGCCCTGGAAACTCTTGAGATCGAGCACTTCGATCTGGTGATCCTTGATGTCATGCTGCCCGGCATGGACGGTTTTCAGGCCTGCCGGGCGATCAGGACCCTTGATCCGCGTGTGCCGATCCTGATGTTGACTTCGCGTTCTGAAGATTCAGACCGGGTCGAGGGGCTGGAAAACGGGGCTGACGACTACCTCACCAAGCCGTTCAATCTGGTGGAATTTCTGCTGCGGGTCAAGGGTATGCTGCGTCGTTCATCATGGTATCGACCGGAGCCGGTTGAGGAGGGGTACCGCTTTGGCGACAACGAGGTATTTCTGCTTTCGTACCGGGCCCGGACGGCTCAGGGGGAGATTGACCTGACCGAGATGGAGGTGCGGGTGCTGGCACTTTTTTTTCAGAAAGAGGGGCGTCCCATCCATCGCGCCGAGCTGCTGCAGTCGGTCTGGGGCTACAGCAGCGATACGGAGACACGCACTCTGGACAATTTTATCGTCCGACTGCGCAAATATTTCGAGCCGAATCCCTCCCATCCGAAACATTTCCAGACAGTACGGGCGGTCGGGTATCGGTTCAGTCGAACCGGGGATTAAAGATACCGTTTCAACACGTACGGCAGAATCCCGCCAGCCTTGTAATACGCAATTTCATCAACGGTGTCGATGCGGCAGCGCAGCGAAACGGTTTCACTTCGGCCATCTTTACGATGAATAACCGCACTGAATATCTGTCCTGTCTTCAATCCCCCTTCCAGAGGGAGCAGTTCTACCGTCTCGCTGCCATCCAGCGCGAGTGTCTGGCGTGTTTCACCGGCAGAAAACTGCAGTGGCAGAATTCCCATCCCGATCAGGTTGGAGCGGTGAATACGTTCGAAACTTTCGGCAATTACCGCCGCAACACCAAGCAGCAGCGGGCCCTTGGCGGCCCAGTCGCGACTTGAACCGGAGCCGTACTCTCTTCCCGCGACGACCAGAAGCGGTACCCCCTCTCCCTGATAGCGCATGGCTGCATCATAGATTGAAAGCTCCCCGCCGTCAGGGAAGTGCCGCGTATAGCCCCCTTCGTGCTGCGGCGCAATTTCATTGCGCAGCCGTGTGTTGGCAAAGGTGCCGCGCATCATGACTTCATGATTGCCACGCCGCGAACCGTAGGAATTAAAATCGCTGACGGCAACACCCTGCTGCAGCAGATAGCGGCCCGCCGGGCTTTCCGTGCGGATGGAGCCGGCCGGCGAGATATGGTCGGTGGTGATGGAATCGCCGAGAAGCGCAAGAATACGCATCTTTTCCGGCAGTTTTGTTTCAGCGCCGGAACGGTCCTCCCCAAAAAACGGCGGTTCCTTGACGTAGGTTGAAGCCGGTTCCCACGGGTAGGTGGCGCTTGTGCCGATCGGCAGCTGCTGCCATTCGGCGGTTCCGCTGTAGACATCGGCATACCCCTCGCGGAATATCTCCGGAGCAATGCTGCTCTGCAGGGCGGCAATTTCCTCTGCTGACGGCCAGATGTCACGCAGGTACACCGGTTGACCGTCCCTCCCGGTCCCGAGCGGCTGGCTGGTCAGGTCGATCCTGGTCGTACCGGCCAGGGCGAATGCCACAACCAGTGGCGGGGAAGCAAGCCAGCTCTGTTTGACCTGTGGATGAATGCGCCCTTCAAAATTTCGATTGCCGGACAGAACCGCCGATACGACAAGATTACCGCTCTGAATCGCCGCATCAATGGCTTCAGGAAGCGGCCCGGAATTACCGATACAGGTGGTACAGCCGTAGCCGACGAGGTCAAAGCCAAGCTGCACCAAAGAAGCGTATAATCCCGATTGCTCCAGATACGTCATGACAACCTTTGACCCTGGTGCAAGAGATGTTTTGACCCATGGCTTGACGGTCAGTCCTGCAGCCACCGCTTTTTGGGCCAGCAGGCCCGCTGCCAGCATAACGCCGGGATTTGACGTGTTGGTGCAGGAGGTGATTGCGGCAATGACAACGGCACCATGCGCGAGGCCTGTACCTGACTCTGCGATCGGTACCTGCAGCTCTTCCTCTCCGGCAGGAAGCGTTGCTGCGGAAACCTGCGGCAGGGTCGCAAGCGGCACCCGGTCCTGCGGACGCCGGGGACCGGCAATGCAGGGAACAACCGTACCGAGGTCAAGTGCTACCACTTGACTGAAGAGCGGTTCCTCCGTGGTGGCGTCACGCCAGATTCCCTGCGCACGGCAGTAGGCTTCGACCAGGGCGGTTGTTTCCTCATCCCGACCGGTAAAGCGCAAATAGGCGATAGTTTCTGCATCGACCGGAAAGAAGCCGCAAGTTGCGCCATATTCAGGGGCCATGTTGGCTATGGTGGCACGGTCGGCAAGTGACAGCCCATCAAGTCCCTGCCCGAAAAATTCAACAAATTTGCCGACAACCCCAATCTTCCGCAGCAGCTCAGTAATCGACAGCACCAGATCGGTGGCGGTGACCCCCGGCATGAGATCTCCGGTCAGGCGCACGCCGACGACTTCCGGTATCAACATGGAGACCGCCTGTCCGAGCATTGCCGCTTCGGCCTCGATGCCGCCGACTCCCCAGCCGAGTACGCCGAGGCCGTTGATCATGGTGGTGTGACTATCGGTTCCGAGCAGAGTGTCGGGATAGGCTATCGGTTCTGTTGAACCGGATTCTTTCTGCCAGACAACCTTTGCCAGATATTCAAGATTCACCTGGTGACAGATGCCGGTTCCCGGCGGCACGACGCGAAAGTTGTGCAGCACATTCTGCCCCCAGCGCAGAAAGGCATAGCGTTCGCGGTTGCGTTCCATTTCACAGGCGACATTGATATCAAATGCATCAGAGTTGCCGAAGCTGTCAACCTGCACGGAGTGATCAATGACGAGGTCAACCGGAATCAGCGGATTTATAACGGCCGGATCTTCACCTGCCCGCGCGACCGCATTCCGCAGTGCCGCAAGATCGGCAACAGCAGGAACACCGGTGAAATCCTGCATCAATACCCGGCCCGGGCTGAAGGCGATCTCCCTCGTAGAGGAGCGGGTGTCGAGCCATGCTCCGAACGCCGTGATATCATCGGTCGTAACGGTCTGGCCATCTTCATGGCGCAGCAGATTCTCCAGCAGGATCTTCAGGGAAAAGGGGAGGCGGGCAACGTCGCCAATCGCCGCATGTTCAAGTGCAGCGATGGAAAATATCCGGTAGATGCGGCCGTCTACCGCAAGTGTCCGGGCCGATGTAAATGAGTCGAGTGACATGAACAGGTCTCCTTTCGTGGTTCAGGAATGCTCTAATGATGATAGCGCCCTTTAAAGTCCTTATGCGACTTTGTGGGGTCGCTGTGGCAGTCAAAGCAGGCTTTTTCTTCAACTTTTTTCGTATCCAGAGGAGATTTCCGCCCTCCGGGGTTTTGCTGATTGTACTCCGGTGTCTGGAAGGGGAGCCGGCCGCGCTCATCCGAAACGTTTGCCGGTTCATACATCGCCTGCCAGTTGGCACTGATCGGCAGAGTATGGCACTGGTCACACCCTCCGGGCGGCGGAATGCTTTTCCAGGCCGTGAACATGGCGCAACCGCTGGCCGTAACAACCATGCCGACAAGGAACAAAAGGATATACTTCATGGAGGCGCTCCTGAAAATGAAATTTACAACCGTTGGTAAAGAGTACCACACAATTATTTAAAATACATCTTCAAGCAGAATCACTTTCCAAACGCAGAACACGTCGGGCATTATCCGTTGTAATCCGCGCAACTTCCTCGATCGCCACCCCCCGGATATCTGCAATCCGTTGCGCCGTCTCCACTATCCAGGCGGGGCGGTTAAACGTTCCTCGATAGCGTTGCGGCGTCATATCGGGGGCGTCGGTTTCCAATACAAGATGTTCCAGTGGCAGCTCCCTGGCTACTCGAAGCGGTTTGACGGCATTATTCCAGGTAACAGTGCCCGAGATGGCAATGGCAAAACCGAGCCGGATGAAGTCGTGCGCCATCTCTACGGAGCCGGAATAGGCGTGCATGATACCCCCCACCTGGTGGGCACCCTCCTCGCGCATGACTTTCAGGACTCTTTGAAAAGCCTGCCGGCAATGTATCAGTACCGGTAAACCACGCTGTACCGCCATCTGGAGCTGCACGCGAAAAGCCTGTTCCTGTAGATCCAGCGGCACCGGATAGGCGGGATCAAGGCCGGTTTCACCGATGGCTATCCCCTTAATTGAGAGTACTGACAATCTTGCTAACACCTGCTCGGTGACAGAATCCGCATGCATCGGATGAATGCCGTATGCAGGAAAAATCTGCCGGTTTACTACAGCCAGCGCCGCAATTCCGCCCCATGCACGCGGGTGCACCCCCGGAACGACGAAGCCGGTGACTCCCGCGATGCCGGCTTCTTCCATAAAGCGAGGGAGTTTCGAATGGAGGGGCTCCAGGTCAAGGTGGCAATGAGTGTCAAGCAGCCCCGGGTTCACAAAAACCAGCCGAACAGATTGATGATCCTTTCCATGAACCGGATCAGTGCTCCCCGTTGCTCGTGAACATCAAGTTCCACCCGGCGTGAACCGGAAATTTCCTCCAGCAACAGCTCCCGGATCTGTCCCCCGAACTGCACGTTATCGACCATACAGTTGATCTCAAAATTACGATGGAAACTGCGTTGGTCAAGGTTCGCCGAGCCTATGACCGCCCGCTCGGCGTCGATCAGCATAACCTTGGCATGGAGGATTTCCCGTTCCAGCTCAAAGATTTCGACTCCTCCCTGTAACAGAGTGGCATACGAAATTCTGCCGAGCAGCAGCATCAGAGGCACGTCGCTGCGGGCCGGTAACAGCAGCCGCACCCGCACCCCGCGACGGACTGCGCGCAGCAGGGAGCGGATAATGCGCGGCCCCGGCACAAAGTATGGTGTGGCAATCAGGATCTCTTCCGCCGCCGAGGCGATATTAACCTGAAACGCTTCGCGGATATAGGAGCGCCTCTGGTGGGGCCCGCCGCTTATGATGTTAACCGCAGCATCGCCCACTTTGGCGGAGTTCTGTTGCGGGCGCTGTACCGGTGCGGCCAGGGAACCGTTTTCGTCCATTTCGCCGTGCCAGGTCTCGTGGAAGATGCTCTTCAGCTCCCAGACAGCATCACCTCTGATACTAAACCCCAAATCGCGAAAATTCTGTTTTTCGGCCATACAGCCGGCGTACTCTTCACCGATGTTGAATCCCCCCAGAAAAGCGAGCGAATCATCAACGATCATCATTTTGCGATGATCCCGTTTGTCAAACCAGGAGAAACCCCGCTTGAATGAGGGGACATTGAAGGAAATCAGCTCGACCCCTTGCAGAGAAAGTTTTTTAAAGTAGGATGCGGGTGTTTCCAGACAGCCGATATAATCGTAGATCAGCCTGACCGAAACACCGCGCTGCACCGCTGCCGCCAGTTCCTGAGCCAGACTTTTCCCGATATGGTCGTTGTGAATGAGGTAGTATTCGAGAAGGATAGTTTGTTCTGCAGAACGAATAGCTGAGAAAAACGCCTCAAAAAACTGCCGCCCGCCATGAAAGAGTTCGACACTGTTATGGCGGTGAGTAACCGGCAATCCCAATGGACGCAAGCGGTTCATCAGGCGGGTAAACCTGAAAAACCGCTTTTTATGCCGTAATGGCTTGCTTCGCATGTGGATCACGTCACTCTATGCAACCGGTATCGTCAAGCATCCGACCGTGGCAATCTCCGCTGTCATGACTTCACCGGCCCGCACCGGGCCAACCCCGGCCGGGGTTCCGGTCAGGATTACATCCCCCGGTTCCAGGGTGAATATAGCCGAAATGTGGGTGATTATCTGCGCTATGCGGTGGATCATGTCGGCTGTGGTGCCGTTCTGGCGGATCTCGCCGTTCACTGCGAGTGTCAGGTTCAGCGCATGTGGATCTGCGACCGCACCGTCTGGAACAAAATCAGACAATGGGCAGGCGGTGTCAAACCCTTTGGCAATTTCCCACGGCAACCCCTTGGCTTTCAGGTCGTTCTGGACATCCCGCAGGGTCATGTCGATGGCAACGCCGTAGCCGGCAACATGTTCCAGTGCTTTATCCAGAGTCACGTTACGGGCCTGTGTGCCGATCAACACCGCCAGCTCGACTTCGTAATGGCACTCCTGCGAGTACGCCGGAATCCGCACTGAATCGCCCTCGCCAATCACCGATGAAGCCGGTTTCATGAACAGCACCGGCGCTGCCGGTGTCTCATTACCGAGCTCCCTGGCATGCTCGGCGTAGTTGCGTGCCAGACAGACAATCTTGCCGATGGTGAATTCCTGAGTGGTTCCGATAATGCTCCGTATTGTCATAACAGACTCTCCCCGGTCATTTCTATCGGCTGAGGAAGCCCCAGCATCTTCAGCATGGTTGGTGCTACATCTGCCAGACGGCCATCTTTGCGCAGAGTAACACCCGTGCGGCTGTCATCCACCAGCACCAGCCAGACCGGGTTAGTCGTGTGGGCGGTGAATGGTTCGCCGTTTTCATCCTGCATCTGTTCGGCATTGCCGTGGTCTGCGGTAATCAGTACCGCCCCGCCCAGCTCCTGAACCTTTGCAACAATCCGTCCCGCACAGGCATCCACTGTCTCGACGGCCTTGATGGCAGCCGCCTCGACGCCGGTATGGCCGACCATGTCACAGTTGGCAAAGTTGAGAATGATGACGTCGTACTGATCCTGGCCGAGCAGCTTGAGGAGTTTTTCCGTTACCTGGACGGCGCTCATCTCCGGTTTAAGGTCGTAGGTGGCAACCTCTTTTGGAGACGGAATGAGCGCGCGATCCTCTCCTGAAAAAGGGGTTTCCGCTCCGCCGTTGAAGAAAAAGGTGACATGGGCATATTTTTCGGTTTCGGCGATGCGCAGCTGTTTCAGTCCGGCATCAGCGAGTATGCCGCCGAGCAGGTTCTTCAATTCCGTTGAGGCAAATGCAATCGGCAGTCCGAAAGTGGCATCGTATTCAGTCAGGCAGACGTAGCCTGCCAGTTCCGGTCGGTGTCGGCGCACAAATCCGTCGAAATCGTCCAGTGCCAGAGCCCGGGTAATTTCCCGGGCCCGGTCGGAGCGGAAGTTGAAGAAGATGAAGCCGTCGCCGTCAAGCAGTTGGCCGATCGGAGCGCCCTGTTCACAGATTACGGCAGGGACGACAAATTCGTCGTACACCTTGGATTCGTAACTCTGTGTAATGGCATCCTGAGATGATACACACAATTCACCGAGGCCATGTACTATGGCGTTATACGCCTTCTCCACCCGGTCCCAGCGGGTGTCGCGGTCCATGGCATAGTAGCGCCCCATGACGGTGGCGATCTTTCCGACGCCGATGCGCACGATCTCCGCCTCCAGCTCTGCCAGGTACCCGGCACCGCTCTGAGGCGGCGTATCACGGCCGTCGAGCAGGCAGTGCACGAAGACATCCGTCAACCCCTCACGTTTCGCCAGTTCCAACAGTGCGTAGAGGTGGGTATTATGCGAATGCACCCCGCCATCCGAAAGCAGGCCGGAGAGGTGCAGTCTGCCGCCGGAAGCTTTTACTTTGGCGATGCACTCCAGCAGAATCGGGTTGGTGAATAAGTCGCCATCGAGGATTGACTTTGTGACGCGGGTCAGTTCCTGATAGACGATCCGGCCGGCACCCAGATTGAGGTGGCCGACCTCCGAGTTCCCCATCTGCCCCTCCGGCAGACCAACCGCCATGCCGGAGGTTTTGATCGGAACGTGCGGGTACTCACTCAGGTATTTGGTGAGATTGGGAGTATTGGCCAGAACAACGGCATTGTGGGCTGGATCAGGATTGATTCCCCAGCCGTCGAGAATCATGAGTACCAGTGGTTTTTTCATAATTTAACACCCCTTTTTAACATGTACGTTATACTTCAAACGGTCAAAGTTTGCGTTATTTACATAAACTCGTAGGTTGGGTTAGCAGCCTCATCGCGTAATCCAACAGCTTTGAATGTTGGCAGCATAGTCATGTTGGGTTACGGCATACACCCGCCTAACCCAACCTACAAAACCTCAGTTAGTGACTTTTTGCAGTATAGATTTTCACGCCGCCCACTTCTGTCCCTGGGCGGCATAATTCAGCATCGTCTCAAAAACCGCATCGCACTTTTTCTTGAACAGGACGCGATTATAGCTGTCGGGAAGCTGTTTGTGCAACACCTCTTCTACGGCGTCGCGCACCCGAAATTGCGTTTGCGTATCCTTGAACCAGTCCTGCACCAACACCTTCGGCTGTTCTTCCCGCAGGCGATGCAGCAACGTTTTCGCCGCCAGCTTCACTTTCTGCTCTTCCGCCCTGGTCATCTTTTCCTTCTTGATCAGGTCGAACAGCTCCAGCTCATCCTCCGTCAAACCCTCTCGCGCTGCCCGTTCATCTTCTTCTTTCATCTCACGGGTGAATTTCAGCAGCTCTTCAAAATAGCTTTCATTAGCCGCGCCACCGGCATTGTAGGTATCGATGATCTGCTGAAGCCGCTGGGCAAAATCGGTGCGGGTTGTGTTCTGCTCCATCATCAACTCCAGCTTGCGAGCGATAAAGGCACGCAGGTCGGCAATCTCGATGTTCTTGTAGGAGGTCGTGCTGAAATCCTCCCGTAGCTTATCGAAATTGATCTTGCTCAGATCCCAGGTTTTCCCCTTCTGGACAATCTGATATTCGGCGCGTTCCTGGGCGATGCCGAACTTTTTCGCGTTTTCCACCACGACACTTTCATCAAGCAGTTCACCGATGCGAAGGCTGATTGTGTCGATATCGGCCTGCTCGATGATACTGTCGATCACCCCGCGCAGATACTGGAACAGCGCCACAAAGCGCACCGCCGGTGTACCAAGAATTTCCGGTTTTGACGCTTCATACAGTGAGGTAATGGTGTTCTCAAAGACATTGAAGCTCTTGCGCGATTCCTCATCACCGAGCAGCGTATCAGCAAAGCGGTTGAACAGTCCGATGTTCTTGAACACCTCCTGCGACGCCATCACGTTGGTCAGTTCAATACCCTGCTCGCGGCAGAAGCTCAGCCCCTGTTCGATAGCTTCATCCAGCAGCCGGAACAGCTCCGTTTTTTCCTGCACCGGCGGAGTGTCGGAACCTTCCTCTCCCTGTGCATACTCCTTGAGCGCCTTCTTCATGTTGCGGAAGACATTGTAATAATCGACCAGTTCACCGCTGATCTTGGTCACGCCATTGATCTGCCACGAGGTCACCCGGTTGGCGCGGGCGATGGTCTGCATCAGGGTATGATCCTTCATCGGCTTGTCGAGATAGAGCGTCGAAAGCGTCGGCGCATCAAAGCCGGTCAGCCACATGGCGCAGACAAAGACCAGCTGCAGCGGATGAGCCGGGTCTTTGAAGTTATATTCCACGTCATGCCCATGCTCGTCCAGCTTGTTCAGCCGGTCGCGGTGCGGCTTGATGGCCAGCTTCCGGGCCGCAAATTTCTCTTCTTCCCCCGCCTCTTCGCTGATAACCACCGCCATCTCTACACTGCGCATCTGCTCGACCAGTCGCTTCAAGCGCGTCTTTTCGATGTCGTTGACCGATTTGCTGATCACTCCAAGCAGTCGTTTCAGCTCTTCCTTCCAGTAATACTGCACCTTGTCGTACATCTTCACGGCAGTGAACTTATCGACCGAAACAACCATCCCCTTGCCGAGATAACCGCGACGCGGAAAGTGATAAACGATATCTTTTGCGATAGTTTCCAGGCGATCATCACGCTTGATAACCTCAATCTCCTGGCCGAATTTCTTTTCCAGCTTCTCCTGCCGGGCATCATCGAGATTTTCATCTTCCATAATCCGGTAGAACTCTTCGCTCAGCTCCTCATTCTGAATCAGCACCTCCGGCACCCGCTTCTCATAAAAAAGCGGCACCGTCGCGCCATCCTCCATCGACTGCTGAAAGTTGTACTCGCTGACATAATCTCCGAACCAGGCGTTGGTCTTGCGCTCGCGCCCCAGGAGCGGCGTGCCGGTAAAGGCCAGATAGAGGGCGTTCGGAAGTCCGGCCCGCAGGTTTTCGGCAAAGGTTTTGTATTGGCTGCGGTGCGCCTCATCCACAATCACCACGATGTCGTCACGGTCAGAAAGAAGCGGATACTCCTTCCCCTTGTCAAAGCGGAACTTCTGAATCAGCGTAAAGACCAGTCGCTTGTTCTGGCCGAGGAACTTGCGCATCTCTTCGCTGTTCGCCGGTCTGGCCGCTTCATGTTTCTGCACCGTTCCGGTATTCAAAAAATTGCGGTAAATCTGGCTGTCCAGATCTTCGCGGTCGGTGATGACGACAAAAGTGAAGTTACCGGTCAGGGTACGGAAGATTTTGCGGACGTAAAAGATCATCGAAAAGCTCTTGCCCGAACCCTGAGTATGCCAGAAAACCCCCAGCTTGCCGTGACTTCCCGCCCGCTCCAGAAAGGCGTCAAAGGCATTATTAACCCCGATAAACTGGTGATTCTGGGCGATGATCTTCTGCGTTTCCTTGTGGTAGATGATGAAATTTTCGATATAATCGAGCAGCCTGTCCGGCGCACAGAGTCCGCTAATGGCAGCCTCAACGCTGGTTCCTTCCCGTTTGATCTTCTCCTGATCAACCTTTTCTTTCTCATTTTCCGCCCGCAGCCATTTGAAGAAAAATTCCCACGGTGAATTAAAGCTGCCGACTTTGGTTTCGATGGCGTTGGAGAGTATGCAGAGTGCGTTATACAGGAAAAGCTGGGGGATTTCTGAGCGGTAGGTGGTGAGGTTATCGTCAAAGGCGCTACGCAGCTTGACGTTGGAGTTTTTCAGTTCGATGAAGACCAGCGGGATGCCGTTGACGTAGAGCAGAATGTCGGGTCGGCGGTATTTCTGCTCCCTCTTGATCCAGAGTTGCGAGACCGCCAGGAAGCGGTTGCCGGTCGAATCGGGGGAGAAGTCAAGCACCCGCACCCGTTCCTGCTCCTTTTTCCCCTGTGCATTTTCAAGCTCAACCGCGATGCCGTCACGGATCAAACCGTCAATCTCCCGATTAGCGGCAATGGCTGACATGGCGTAGCGTCTGTCGGTCAGTTTCGCCAGCGCCTCATCAATCGCTGACTCGGGGATGCCCGTGTTCAGCCGCTTCGCAGCCTCTTTCAAACGCTCCGCCAAGATCACTTCACGCTTGTCACCCCGCCCCGAACGGTCATTCAGATCTGCTGCGTCAGACGTGTAGCAGTTCAGCAGCTCAAAACCGAACTGCCCGTGCAGCCGTTTCAGAATCGCCTGTTCAATGGTATCTTCGGAGATGAAATTGGGCATGAGATTCCTTTTATGCCGGAGTCAATTCCGGCCGGCCGAAATTGAAGATAACTGACTGATAAATAACAATAGAGCCCTCGAAATAGGCCGTATTTTTGTCTGAACCATGATTCTCGGGATTCAAGGATTAGCAGGATTATAATCAAGTAAATCCATAAATCCCACAAATCACGGTTCAGACGGAAGCATTTGAATTTAGTCCCCCTCCTTCCTTTTAAGGAGGGGTTAGGGGTGGTTGCTTTTCATCAATCTTAAGAAAAAAACAGAGTCAAAAACGAAAACCTTACCACCCCCAGCCCCTCCTTAAAAACAGGAGGGGAGCTTAAAACCTTACTTCCCCATCCCCGGCGGAAACTGAATATCCAGGTTTTCAACAGACAGTTTGCCGGAGATGAGGCGGGGTAACAGGCTGTCGCGGGTTTGGGTTAGATTGTCGTTCTGCTTCAATAGTGTTTCCTTCTGCTTAAATATCGGGGCGATTACTTCATCAAATCTGTCTTGCACCACTTTCGGCGGCACAACCAATGGAATGCCGTTCAGGTGATTTCGGTTCAGCGTTGGCACTCCGGCACCAGCATTGAAGTTTTCAAGCCCCATGTTTTTAAGGGTGTAATAAATCAGGTAGCAGGAATTGCCACAGAAGTCTTTAACATACAGGCAGGTATTCAAAGGCCAGGTTTTCTCGTTAATGAAGAGAACCGTTCCGAGGCTCCCCGACCTGCCGGTTGTGACGACAGGTGGTTTGGCCTTGAATTGATTGTGATATGTCTTTATCGATGTTGACGCTGCAACCGGATACGGCCCAGGTACCACCATGGAATCGGGCAAATCATGTCCACGTTGAAGCACACAGAATGCGCCGAACCGCTTCTCCTCCCACCCCTCCGGCACTCCCTTCACAACCTTCACCTTCTCATGCCCCGGAAAGCGCAGCCGCACAAACCATTCGCGGTAAATCTCTTCAGCCATCTTTTCCAGCAGGGCAATGCGGCGTATTGCCTTTGAAGTCTTTGACCCAAAGCGTCGTATCATGAGGCCAAAAAGCATCCTTCAGATAATGCACCGTTCCAAGAGTCCCTTTGCGGCCAATCACAACCCCAGGCCCCTTGGTTTTTGATTGGTTATGGAAACTTGAAACACCAGAGGATGAAACAATCGGTATGTCGCCAGCCGTCTGCTCGTTCTTCGTGATGTCAAATCTACGTTGAAAAGTTACTGCATCGCCAAGCGTAATTTCATCGAAGCTTGATTCTTTTGCGCTCATCCATTACCCCAAATCCAACCGTACTCGTAGGGGCGACCGGCCGGTCGCCCTGTTTTTGATTCGTTGATGGTGCTAACTGCGTTGTTAATTTTTGCGTCACGTAGTGACTGATTGACGGTAGCCCGGCGTTTTAACGCCGGGATCGGAGCAGAATAGTCTTTTCGTCACGTACGTGACGATTGAAATTGTGGCATTTGAATCCGGGGAATGAATTCCCCGGCTACCATCAGTCTGTCCCTACGGGACGAAAATGTAATATGAAAAAGTAGAATTCCATGATCATTGCACCAGGGCGACCAACCGGTCGCCCCTACGATTCCTCCCCCGCAATCGCCCGTACATTCGCCACAATCACCGCCTCCAGCCCGCGTGCTTCCTCATTCAGCAGGGCAAACTCCTCATTCATCGCCAGCAACCCTTCAACAAATTCCTCCTCACTCTTACCATCCTCTTCAATCACCACCCCGACATAGCGCCCCGAATTGAGGGAATAATCCTGCTCCTTCACCTCTGCCGGCGAGGCAACTTTGCAGAGGCCGGTGACATCCTCGTATGCTGCCTGGGGGAAACGCTCCTGCAGCCAGTGAATATGGCGGAAACAGCTCCCGGCGCTCTGCACCTCTTCGTGCAGCGCCTCCAGCGCCCCCTTCAGCGCCTTGGTCTTCTTGTCCGTCGCGCCGCGCTTGCCATCAGCCCTGGCCTGATCCCCCTGCAGCTTTTCATGTTGACGGACGATCCTGTCCAGCTTTTTCAGCCTTTCGTGCAGGGCGGTGAAAAAGGGATCGAAGGCCTGGCGCAGCAGGTGCTGGGCGGTGTTTTTTTGGCCTATAGTCCCTTCCGTTTCACGGAAGGTTAGCCTCTAAAGTTCCTCCCCCTTCAAGGGGGAGGCTAGGAGGGGGATGGGGTTGATTTTCTCCGCTGCCTGCAATACCACAATCTACCCCATCCCCTCCCCGACCCTCCCCTTGAAAGGGAGGGGGAAAATCAAGGAGATATTTCGCATACTCCCCCTGCAACCCCGCCAACCCGCTCCACTGTTTCACCAAATCCGCCACGGCCTGCGCACCGGCTATGTCCTCCAGCACCTCCAGCAACTGTGCTGAAACCGGCTCCACCCTGGTCTTGTTCTCGGCCAGTCGCTCCATCCCCTGCTGAAAATAGCGGCCGATCAGCTGGACAAACTTGTGCCGTTCGCCCCGGTGCAGGTGGCTGATGATGGCGATATTCTGAATCTGCTCTTCGCTGAATTCCCGATGGGCGCGGTCGATCTGGGTGAAGATGTTACGGGCATCGATAAAGAGAATGTCCCTGTCTTTTTTGGCTTTATCGAAAAACCAGAGTGTGGCGGGGAGGGTGACGGTGTAAAACATGTTGGATGGCAGCGTGAGCATGGCGTAGATCAGGTTATTCTCAATCAACGTCTGGCGCGTGTCGGCCTCGGAATGACGGGCATCAGAAGCCGAATTGGCCATGACCAGCGCCGCCCGGCCACCCGGTTTGAGCGAGGTGGCAAACAGATTGATCCAGAGATAATTACCGTTCGGCACGGTCTCTTTGCCCTGCTCACCTTTTTTGGCCTTGCCCTTGTTACGTGGCAGACCGTAGCTGTTGAAACGCCGGTCTTTCTCGACACTGCTGATGCTGACGTCATCGACGTTAAAAGGGGGATTGGCCAGCACGTAATCGAACTTTCCAAAACTGTCAAACGGGTCTTCGTAATAGGTGTCGGCCTGCCTGACCTCGCCGCGCAGACCGTTGACCGCCAGGTTCATCCTGGCCAACTTGACCGTCTCCAGCGTCTTTTCCTGACCATAGACAAAAATATCACCGTCGTCCTGTTGCATCCCGTGACGGTGCTGCTCGATAAAATTGGCCGACTGCACGAACATGCCGCCCGATCCGCAGGCAGGATCATAGACCGTGCCTTTGTGCGGTTCAATGATCTCCACCATCACCCGGACAACCGAGCGCGGCGTAAAAAATTCTCCACCCCCCTGACCTTCAGCCATGGCGAAATTACCGAGGAAATACTCGTAAATCTGGCCGAACATATCGCCGGAAGCATCCTGCGGAATGTCGGCAAAATTCTTTAACAGCTGCCTGGGGATGGAATTGTCGGTGCGGGTCAGGCGGAAGTATTCATCCTGCGGCAATACCCCTTTCAGCTCCGGCTTGTATTCCTCAATCGCCTCCATCGCCTTTTTGATCGCCTTGGCAAGGTCTTCCTGCTCCGGCAGGCGCAGCAGATAGTCATAACGGGCATGATCAGGCAGATAAAAACCACACTTCTCAATGGCGATATCCGCCAGCGGCTTCTCGCGCCGCGTCCCGGTCAGCGCTGCAAACTCCGCCGTGATGGCCGCCTCATGCTTCCGGTATTTGTTGTCGGCAAATTTCAGAAAAATCAGCCCCAGCACCGGGGTGGAATATTCGGTCGATTTCAGATCGGAATTGGCACGCAGCGTATCAGCGCTCCGCCAGAGATCGGCTTCCAGCTGTTTCAGGTTGGTGGTCATCGAATGGTTGGTCCTTTATGGCACTTTTGCTATCTGGTTCGGGACATCCATACTCTCATGAAGAACGCGGATAATTTCAGGGCGGCCATCCTCAAGCCATTGGAAAATGATCACATGATGACTGATCTTGAATTTGAAACATCCTGATTTTATATGAGAATAATCCGTATTAACTGTTTCGTGATGTGCAATTTTTTCAAAGCAGTTAAATAATCCCTTCATATAAACAGCTTCCTGCTCTCTGCCCCACGTCTTTCCGGTGTAGCGGGAAATATCCCGTAAATCAGCCAACGCGGCATTTTTGAATGCAAATGGAAGCTTCATACGTTGAGACCATCTTTCTCCATCTCAGTCATAAAATCTTCATACGAACATTCAACGGACGTGCTTTCAAGCCCAACAGTAATGGCATGTTTCAATGCGGCAAGTTTTGCCTGGTGTACTTCCAGTAAGCTAAGGCCGGCACGTATAACTTCGCTTCGAGAACAAAACCCCCCGTTTTTGACTTGTGAGTCAACAAAATATTCATAATGGGATCCAAGTGTTACGCTGGCATTTCTGGGCATACGTACCCCCTTTTCGCGATGTAGTACAAAGTAATATATAGTACGTTTGTTCTGGAAGCAAGACGTGAGTGAGTAGGGAAAATGAATGGTTCTAAGTTCCCCCCTTCAGAAAGGGGGATTAGGGGGGATTTGCCGTTAAGCCGCATAACTTGGTAAAACCCCTTCACTGGCAAAGCTGTAGGCGTTGTTTGAAGCGACAATGATATGATCCAACACTTTGATATCCAGTGGACCAAGCGCCTGAACAAGCAATCTGGTGAGATGATGATCCTGGGGAGAGGGGGTTGATGTACCGGCGGGGTGGTTGTGGGCGAGTATCACTGAGACGGCGCGATGCCGGATTGCCACCTCAACCACATGACGGGGATACACGGCGGCTTCCTTGACCGTACCTTCACTGATGAGAGCCGGATACACAACACGACATTGCGAATCGAGACAGAGGACGTAAAAAACCTCCTCAGGGCGGCCAGCCATAAGCGGGATGAGATATTCCGCGACTGCTGCGGAACTGTTCAGTTTCGGGCGGTCGCGCAGTACCCGGTCATGATAATAGCGGCGCGTCACCTGCGGGATCATCGCAAGAAAGACGGCGGCCTTTGCCCCCATCCCTTCAACGGAGGCAACATCCTGCGGGTCCGCCTCCAGCACGGCAGAGAGTGAGCCAAAGCGCTGTATCAGGCGGTGGGCAACCAGATTGGTGTCACCCCGAAGCAGCACCTGAAACAGCAGCAGTTCCAGTACCTGGTGATCCTCAAAGCTGTCAATGCCCTCTTCCAGAAAGCGTCTGCGTAACCGCTCCCGGTGGCCGGTGTGGAGGTTTTCACTCTTCATACATCAACTTTCCATCAATGATGGTACGGCTCGCCATTCAGTATTGTAAACGCACGGTAGATCTGCTCCAGCAGGAAGGCCCGCACCATCTGGTGGGTGAAGGTCATTTTCGAGAGCGACAGCAATTTTCCCCGCCTGCGGAACTCTTCAGAGAAGCCGTAGGCACCGCCGATGGCAAAGATCAGCTCGCCAACGCCGCTGTCACGCTGTTTGCCGACAAAAGCCGCCAGGCCGGGTGAATCCGGCTGATCGCCTCTCTCATCAAGAAGGATCAGGGTTGCACCGGGAGAAATATGCTTCTCCAGTCGTTCACACTCCCGGCGCCGCATCTCCTCGGCTTCGGCCCCCTTCTCGTCGCGGATATCAATAAGCTCCAGCGGCATGTAGCGCCGGATACGGCCGGCGTATTCGTCGATCGCATCCTTGACCCAGGGGTCACGACTTTTGCCGACCCAGAGAACTTTTATTTTCAAAAATCAGATTCCTTGCGGGACGCCTTGATCTCCGGCGGCAGCTCAAGTTCGGGAGCCATACTCCAGAGGCCGTCCAGATCATAATATTTGCGGATCTGGTCGTGGAAGATATGCACGAGTACATCACCATAATCCATAACGATCCATTTGCCGTCTGTCGCACCTTCGATATCGTTGACCTTGCCGAATTTCTTCAGGCCGGTACGGATATTGTCGCAAATGGCCTGATTCTGCTTGTCTGACGAGCCGGAGATGATCACCATGCAGTCGGCAATCGATGAGACCCGTGAGATATCACGAACACAGATATCATACGCTTTTTTGTCATACGCCAGTTCGGCGCACATAAGAGCACGCTCACCGGCAGTGAGTGTCGTTTTTTCAACTGGTTTTGTTTTTTTTACTGGCATTGGTGGTAGATCCTTTGCTGCGAGATATATGCTGCTACGTCGGGTGGTACAAAGGTGGAGATATCGGCGTCTATGGCAGCCAGTCGCCGGATTTCGGTCGATGACACATCAAGGGAGACCCCGGTAATAAAGGTGATGGTGGTACCGGCGTGGTGCCTCAAACACCCATTGTCACGGTCAAGGGTGAATTCCTCTCTGATGGCTTTCGGCAACGCTGCAATCCGGTCGCTGACAGGAGAACCGGGGCGTTCGAGAACAATCAGATGACACGAGTTGAGTATTTCATCATAGCGATGCCAGGAGCCGATCTCCAGAAACGAATCCGCACCGATGATGAAAAACAGATCATCATCCGGAAACTGTTTTTGAAATATCCTGATCGTGTCAATGGAGTATGACTTGCCGCTTCGTTCAGCTTCAAGTGTCGACATCTCAATACCGGCTTTACCGGCGATGGCAACACTCACCATTTCCGATCGACAGGCAAAAGAAACGTCACCCGCGACCGCCTTGTGGGGCGGGTCGGCTGCCGGAATAAAGATGACCTTATCGAGACGGCAGAATCTCTGCGCCTCCCCGGCAATGCGCAGGTGGGCATTGTGAACCGGATTGAAGCTGCCGCCAAGCAGACCTATGTTCACGACTGCAGAATTTTGTTTCTAATGATAAGAATCTCGAACGCCATTACCGCTTTGCCTGCAGCTTTTTGAATTTCCGGCAGTCGCTCGTCGAGCGTTGCCAGTTCAGCCGAGACAACAACAATGGCAACAACTTTTGTCTGCATGGTCAGCGACATAACCAACAGTGGCGCATCGGGGGGGAGTTTCAAAAACGTGAGCAGATGGTTGTTTTCCGGGGTATGAGCCAGAATGCCGATGGAAAATTGGCCGGATGAGAATGTGTCTCGTATGACGGACGGTTTGTTCAACGGTATCGTCAGCTGTTGCATCTCCTCAATGAGCTTTCCCGACGCAATGCCACGCCAGCCAGTTGCCATGTTGTTCCGAATGACAAACAGGACAGCGGCCGTAAACTCCTGGCCGAGGTATTTGACAAAAGCGGCGCCGATCCGGTCACGATCATCTGCAGAAGCAAAATCAAGAGCGAGCTGCTCAGCAGAATAGTGCTCCGCCTCACGAAATTCCACGGCGTGATAGTCTTCGTAATCGGGAAGATTGGCAAACCCTTCGAATTCGAACGGGACTTCAATGTTGAGCTGTTCTCCGTTCTTGTCCGTCATCGGAAAGACAATTTTTTCCGCTGCCGCAATCGTGTCCGCAGGCGCTGCGGTTCTTCGTTTATTGGCAATCTCTCCTTCCGCCAGGATATAACGGATGTCGCCACGTACCTTGTAATATGTTGAAAGCGCAGAAGTAATCCTGACGTCCGGGGCAATATGAGGGAGTATGATGAAACCGGTGACGAATGCCACCTCGTCCGACGCCTTGAAATCGGTCGGATCCGACATTGCCAGCGACAGTCTTTTTCCGTCAATCCTGATCGGTACGACGCGATATTTACCTGCCAACTCAGCCGGGACCCGGGCAAGTACTTCCGGTGGCACTGAAGTCATGGCATGCTGAGTAACGGCCGGGACGCCCAGTTTGTTGCTGAGAAGATGACATAACTGCTCGTCAGAGATGACCCCCATTTCAATCAGGCTGCTCCCCAGCTTGATGCCGAACAGAGTCTGATTCCTGAGCGCTTCATCGAGCTGTTCCGGAGTAATGAGGTGCTCCTGCAGCAACAGTTCGCCTAGTTTGATTGTCATACGGTGGAACTCCTTTACATGAAACGCTACATGACAAGCGGATTGAGCAGTGTGCCCCTGATTGGCACGGTATAGATGCCGGGAGCGGTCATAAACCGGGCCAGCAGCATAAAAACAAGCTTCTGTTTTTCCAGAAAGTCCGGTTTCGGCATAATTTGCAGGCTCATGTTGAGGGGGCTGACCGCCGCATCAGCGCCAGAGGGGATATCCCCCGAAAGGCGCATATAGATCCCGTCACCTTCAAGCGTAAAACTCTCCAATCGTGCCTTGCCATCAGTGACCTTCACCATCCCCTGCGTTTTCAGATTGGATACGTCGGGGAGCGGAAAAGCGCCCAGCTTGACACCTGAAAACTCAAGCTGCCGGATTTCCAATTTCAGGTCACCGCTCAAGCCTTTGGCACCTCGCTGCAATCGGCCCTGACTCCAGAGGCTCCCGGCTGCTTTCGCGTCGAGGACGCTTTTGAAAAAAGGTATGTCGGCCAGAGCGATGCCGTCTGCAGCAAGCTCCAGCGCTGCTTTGCCATTCAGGGCATATCGAATGTTCAGGTGCCCCGTGCCGATGGCTGCCTCTCCGGCAATTACGGCCCGCCCGGTGAAGAGCGGCAGCAACAGTGCACTCACCTGCAGCCGTCGGCAGCTTAACAGCGGCCCCTGCTCTGACGACAGCAGCAGATTATCCCATGCCAGGCCGGGAAAAAAGGTCTTGTGTACCGCCGGGGTGAGAATCAGGCCCTGGCGCGACAAAACCCGGGCAACTGCGGCGTCAATTTTTACCGTGGGGAACAGCAGGTAGCTGAACAGCAGAAACAGAGCCACAACTGCCGCAGTAACGGCTGCTCCACGTACCAGCGGTGACACTTTCACGGCTTTGTCTGGCCGGGAGCCGGTTTCAACAGTGCCAGAACAAGTGTCAGGTCACTGCGGGACGGATCATCAAAGCGGACCCGCAGATTACTTTTTTTGATAACCAGCGGACGGCTCCCTTTTTCGAGCCGGTAGAGCAGATTGACCGCTTCATTCAGTGTCACACCTTCAATGCGGATATCGGCGGCATCCTCGATAAAGCCGGGGCGGTCTTCACCTTTGAGCGGCACAATTTTAACGGATTTTCCTTTGATGCCGGTCTCTTCAATTATTTTAGCCGGTGAATCGTCAGGGCGAAGAGAAGCCATCCGGCCGCGCAGTTGATCTGATGACTGACGGGCGGCAAGGTATGCCACCTTGAGCGGCAGCAACTCTTTTAACACCGCTTCACGGGCCGCACGTTTTTTTTCAAGCGCCTGTACTCTGGCGTTCAGCGTCGACCAGCCAACTGCCGCTGCAAGAAGCACAATCAAGGCGTAGCCGCTCCATAGGCGGGTCCGACCGTCAAGGTTCTGCCATCGGTCGCGAAGAATTTCCAGACGTCTCATTTTGTCCCCTCCTTGACTGTCCCGGTCAGGCTGAAGGTAACGCTGCCATCCGGGCGGCTCTTCACCTCGCCCAGTTGGGCTGTGGCAAGGAGGGGGGCAAGCGCGGCTTTAAATTCAGTGACCGCCTGTGCGGAACGGGCGTCCCCCTTTATCCGCAGGTTGCGGCCTTCCAGTTCGGCTTCGTACAGGCCGTTGATGCTGTTCCCTTTTGCTTCGGCCAGTTTTTTCAACAGATCCAGATACCCGCTTGAGCCTTCAACGCCGGCCAGTTTCCTGATTTCACCTTTGATCTCAGAGATTTCATCAACAGCCTTGGCCCGGGTCGGGAAAATTTCACGATACATTGTTGCAATGGATTTATTCAGAGAGACAACATCCGCTACGGCGGCACGGTACTGGAGCCCCTTGGTTATGAACAGCAGGATGATAACAGTCACTGCCAGTATTCCGGTCAGCAGCAGTTTCTTGCGGAGTTTGGCGTCACCGGCGGTCCAGGCGAGTTCTCCCTGACGGAAATCGGGGAGGGTGCCCGCAGCGCTTGCCCGTGCAACCGCGTAGAGCCCTGCCAACTGTTGAAAGGTCCCGTCGTTCTTAAACAGATGTCCAAGCTCTGCCGGGACTTCGACGGTTTCTACCGGCAGCGGCAATGAATCGGCGGCAGAAAACAGATGCGCCGCAGAGCCGGTCAAACAGAGCCGCGGTGGAAGCCCGGCCCCTGAAAGTTCCAAAGCCGACAGCGTCGCAGTTATCATTGACGGGGAGACATTCGCACTGAACGTCCGGATAGAGGTCAGTCGGCCAGTTTTCAGTATCGACAGTGAACTCCCGTCGAATACGGCACAGTCGGGGGGCAGTCCGGGATGCGCGGTGAGCGAGAACGGCAGTGAAGTGATGATCTGTGGTTCCAGGCCAAGCTCGCGGAACTGCCCGATGACCGCACTGATGTCTCTCTTGCGGGCCCAGAGTGCCAGGAAACGGCCTTCACCGGATGGTACTACGTCAAGAACGAGATCGCCTACTGACTGCGCAATGTCTCCCTGCAGCTGAGTCGGCAATACCTCACGAATCTTTCGCAGATCGGTCAGCGGCAGAGTGATGGAGCGCTGCGCAAAAAACGACGGCGGAACGCAGAGAATAATGCGCGGCGAACCGGTCATTTTTTCGACGATATGACGGACGGCATCGGCAAGAGAGTGCTCTTCATTCAACTCAAGAGCTGCAGCCCCGACCAGTTCCGTGGAACGCCGGGAAACCCCGAAATGGGCGACAGTGAGCCGATGTTCTTCCGGTTGTAAAATCAGATAATCCATGGAGCTCTGCATCCTTACCGACGGCTGGTATTTCTTCCGTGTTGTGTCAGTATTCCTGCCATGATAAAAATTCCGGCGCGCCCCCTGATAAGCGCACAATCGTCTCTACGGTCCGGCCGGAATCTTTTACCTTTGCCACTGAAACTATCTTGAAAAGATTGCCTTTGACACTGATTTTGCCGACAAGGCCGGTCGCAACCGTATCCATTCCGGGTACCCTCGAAAGTTCCCCTGTTGTCTTGAACGGCAGTAACCGTCGCTCTTCAATAATCCGCTCTGCCATACGGCTGTCAATTCGGCCGTCAAGTGCAGCCAGCACCTCCCTGGAGGCGGTGTTTATGTTAACTGTTGACTGCGGTGAACCGGCCTGGTCTGAAAAAACCGTCAGAGAGGACTGTATGGCGCCAGAAATTTCCGGGCTGAATCCTTTCACCAGCGACAGTTCCGTCAGTGTCATCAGCTTGCCGTTGCGGGGACTGTACGTCGGTTTAAGGGCCCGGTAATAGGCCGATTCCACGCCTCCGGAGCGTGGCATATCGTTGCTGTCAATCCAGTCCGCGAGCGCACCCCAAAGATCCTCCGGCAGTTTCAGCCGAGTGCCGAGTCGCTGCAGTACTGAAAGCGTAAACGGTTCGTACTCGCCATTCGGCTGTACCAGGTCATTAATGTTGATTTTACCGCTTTCTTCGCTGACCGTAATCAGCAGTGAGCCGGCCTCATCTTCAAGTCTCAGCGGTGTTGCCCAGCGGTCTGATAGCGACGAGTAGGATCGACCGGTCAGTGTCATCTGCAGGAGCTTCGCCCCTCCGGTCGCGCCTGATTCTGCGAGTATTGACGCCTGCTGCCCATCGCGAAAACTCCGGCTCAGGGAGGTGTCCACGTACACCTGGTGGATCATCTCGACGACGACAGCTACCATTAATGCCGTTACGACCAGAGTCAGTATCAGGGCGAATCCGGATTCATTTTTCAGTCTCCCGCTCATAAGCCGCTTACTCGCGGGGCGGACAGTATGGAGAACTCGACCGTTTTCCCTTCGTCTTCAATCTGTACGGTTACCCGCACACCCCTGGGAAGAGTACCGTTTATGGCGGAATCCCAGCTTTTGACCCACTTTGACCCGTCAAAACACTCAACCAGAAAAGCGGTAATCTGCTCCATCTGAGGATATGCCAGGGTGGTATCTTCTTCGGAAAACAGATCCCGTTCCTGACGCGTCAGGATACGTTTTTTGTTTTTTTCAGCCATGCGGTACGCAACGGTAACAATACCGGACTCTTTACGATTCTGGCCTGCCGTTGGCACCAGTGTCGTCAATGCCAGAGTTGATGACTGGGTGCCGAAGCTGTCGCGATCCTCCACGACAAAGCGCAGCCGCTTGTCACTGCGGTTAAACTGTGCCGACGAGACTTCACGGCGAATCAGGTCGAGAGTCGCACCCAGTTCGCGACGTGACTCCATGCCGGAGGCGGCGCGGTCCCGTGCCCGTAACACGCCGAAATAACTGCCATACAGCGCCGCAGAGAGGATGCCGAGCAGCACCACGGCGATAAGAACTTCCAGCAGGGTAAAACCGCTATTTCGGGAGGTATCGGACAAGTACCACCTCCCTGCCGTCGCTGCCTCGCCGCACCTTGACGACCAGCTTCTGAAGTCCCGGCAGATCAGCCGGCAGCAGGTCAGCTTTCCAGCTCAGTTCCGGGTGGGAAGGAGCACACGTGCCTTCGCCTTTTGCGGGGGTCTGCTCCAGCTCCGCCAGGCGATTTCTCGCCAGCAGCGTCATCGTTGTACTGTCGCGCTCGTTTGCGATGATGCCGATATGGTAGTTAACCGAGCCAAGCAGGGTCAGAATGACGCCGGCCATTATAGCGAGCGACACCATTACTTCGAGAAGGGTAAAACCTGAAGATGCACCTCTCATGGCGGCTCCTCGTGGTATCCCTCGAAAGCCTTGACCTTTCCACCTGAGGGGAATGCCATTACTGTCCAGAATTGCCCCTCTGCAGAACGGAGGTGAATCGTGATAAAATCCCGCACGCCGGCCACGCCGATATCAACCCGCAACTGACCATCGTTGATTTTGCCGAGCCTCGGTATCCGGATATCCGCAACGATGATGCCTTCTTTCACCGGTGCCTGCTGCAGCAACGGGTCAGCAGGATCTTTACTGCTGCCGTCAGCTCCGTTTTCGTTGATCTTTATGTCGTCTGTTCCGGGTGAGAATATCAGATGATATCCGGTCTGCGATGTCGCTGCACGCTCCTGAATATACCGGAGAGTCGAAGCGAGCGTCCGGGCGGATATTTTCAGATTCTCCCGGTCTGATGAGGGGAGTCGCGGCAGGACCAGCAACATAACCATACTGATAATTACCAGAACCACGGCAATTTCGATCAGAGTAAAACCGGCCTTGCAGAGGTTGTCCCGACCCGGTTGGAGCACATCTGAATCAATCGCAGGGCGGAACTTCATTCCCTATGCCATTGCAAGTATCTGTGCCAGATCTTCACCATAGAGCCGCTTTTGCCACTCTCTCATGCCGGGTATGGTCTCAAGCTCCTCTTTTGAGGCACTTTCGGTATCGGCAACCGCTTCAAGCAGCCAATTCGGCGCCAGTACACCCGGGTCAAGACCGAGCCCATGACTGTAGCGTTCGCGCCATGCCTTAAGATTTTTCAAGCGTTCCTTGACCCTCTCCAGAACCTCTTTTTTTACGGTGCGGGGGAAGCGGGGCAATCTGTTTTCAGGTGTTGCCATACCACGCTCGATTGCCGACAGTATGCCGCTGCCATGCCGCTGAAGCTGTCCCGGTGTCATGCCTTTGAAAAATGACAGTTCGTGAAGTGTGTGCGGTCTGTTATCGGCAACCTCAATCAGGGTATCAGCAGACAACACTTTGAATGGCGGACGATCAAGGAGTTCCGCCTGCTGATCACGCAGTTGCAGCAATTCTTCAAGAACGGCGAGGGAGTGCCCACGCAGTTTGCCGGCACCCTTGCAATAGATAAAGAGGGGGCCATCCTTTTCGGTTACGCGCGCCTGGCAGACAAGGTGCCCTTCTTCTTCAAGCCATGGCAGTCTGCTTTTCTCTGCGAGTTCATTCCGCAACTGATCATAGAGTGCCAGCAGATCCGAGGTGTCTGCAGATGCATAGGCGCACATCTCACGGCTGAGCGGTCTCTTGCTCCAGTCAGCCTTCTGATATTTTTTATCAAGCTCAATACCGAAGCGCGCCTTTAATAATGCCGCAAGCCCGAACTCGGTTATGCCGAGAAAACGGGCGGCGATCATGGTGTCGAACAGGTTGGTTACTTTGATACCGTAGTCGCGATGTAATGAGCGGATGTCGTAATCAGACCCATGCATGACGACGATAATTCCCGGATCGGCTAACGGAGAGGCCAACGGTTCAAGAGAGGTGAGCGCCAACGGGTCGATCAACCAGCTCTGCTGACGGGTTGACACCTGGACAAGGCAGACTTTTTCACGATAGTGATGGAGAGAATCCATCTCCATATCAACGGCAATTTCAGTCTGTCGGGAGAGGAGCGCGGCAACTTCGGCCAGGCGCGGTGCGGAGGTGACTATTTCGCAGGTTCCAGCCTGCCTATGGAAAGAACTCAAACCGTAAACTCCCTCAGTATCGAATAGGTTGTGGTACGCTGGGCCGCTTTGAAGCCGGCTCCATGTATCAGGGTGATCATCTCTTGCTGCGACATGCAGAAACTGCAACCGGCAGCGGCAACGACATTTTCCTCAAGCATGGTGCCACCAAGATCATTGGCGCCGAAAAAGAGGGCCGCAGATGCCATCTTGGCACCTTGCGTAACCCAGCTGGCCTGGATATTGGCGATATTATCCAGAACGATCCGCGACAATGCGAGTACTTTCAGATAATCTACCCCCGTGGCGGTCGTTCCGCCCAGTTCGGTATTGCCCGGTTGATATGTCCAGGGGATAAAGGCGGTGAACGAGCCGCCCTGATCCTGCATTTCGCGCACCCGGAAAAGATGTTCGATAATATCTTCCGGTTTTTCACAGCTGCCGAACATCATCGTGGCGGTTGTCGGTATGCCGAGACCGGCCGCTTTCAGCATGACCTCGCCCCACTGCTGCCAGCCGATTTTTCTCGGAGAAATGCTGTTGCGCACCGCATCTACCAGTATTTCGGCACCACCGCCCGGAATGGAATCAAGCCCGGCGTTTTTCAGGCGGAGTAATGTTTCATCAAGGGTCAGCGCTGAATGAGTCGCGATGCAGATTACTTCCGCAGGCGACAGGGAATGATTCTGAACTGTCGGGAAACGTTTCTTTATTTCCCGGAAAAGATCTTCAAAAAAGTCAATTTTCAGGTCAGGGTTCAGCCCCCCCTGCATCAGCAGCTGGGTTCCCCCCTGATCCACAAGCTCGGATATCTTTTCATAGATCTGTTCACGGGTCAGAACATAGGCGTCGGGTGCTTCCTTGCTCCGGTAAAAGGCGCAAAAAGAGCAGTGCGATTCACATATATTGGTATAATTCACGTTGCGGTCAACGACAAAAGTGACCAGGCCATCAGGGTGAAGCCTGCGCCGGATATCATCGGCTCTCTTGCCAAGAGTCAGCAGATCACCGTGCAGTAACAGGTCAAGAGCCGCAGTTCGCTCAATTCTGGCATCGCTGGTGACCGTCATGCACCGTTCTCCATTTCGGCTTCAAGCATCTGGCGGATTTCCAGCGGTATCCGCCTGGCTTTCAACGCCGGACTGATACATGCCAGTGTCACCAGCCCGTCTGCCAATATCCTGTTGTCACTCTGCCGGACTATTTTCTGGTTGAAGGTAACGGATGAGCCGCCGATACGCGTCGGACAGGTTGTCACAGAAAGAAGGTCATCATGAAGAGCCGGTGATTTAAAATCAATCTCCAGCCGCACTACCGGAAAAACAAAACCATGATCGGCAAGTTCTGCAACAAGGAAGCCGTGACGGCGGAAATACTCGGTACGGGCCCGTTCCATATATTTGATGTAATTGGCATGATACACAACGCCGCCGGCATCAGTATCCTCATAATAAATGCGAACGTCCATTATTTGTCACTGTCCAATCCTAGCGTACAATTTACGACCGTGCATTATTACTCAGTATGCGCCTATTGTAAAGGTTGATTTATCGGAGCCAGTGGCGACGCATACCGTGAAGTGATTGACGGTGTAACATCACCTGGCTGTCCGGGCTATCGTTACCGCAATTACAGCGGAAGCCCCCGCTTTTTTCAACTCTTTGGCGCATTCATCCATAGTGCTGCCGGTTGTCATCACATCATCGAGCAACAGGATCCTTTTTCCTGTAATACGTTCAGGTTTCCTGACTGAAAAAGCCCCCTTGACATTCACTCTCCGCTCCGCTGCCGAAAGCTCGATCTGAGGCTCCGTTGCCCGTGTCCTCACGAGAGCGTCCGGCATCATCGGCAGCGTGAGGCGGCGCGACAGTATCCTCCCGAGAAGTACCGCCTGGTTGAAGCCGCGCCGGCGAAGACGGGAGCGGTGCAGCGGGACCGGAACAATGAGGTTCAGATCGGTAACTGCCGGGACTCCGCATATTCCTTCCAGGGCAAGAAGCGCGAGCGGGTAGCGCAGGTGGGTACTCCGGTTATACTTAAATGCGTGGATCAGCTCGCGTATCGGGCCTTCATAGAGGAAGTGCGCACGGGCGGCATCAAAATGAGGCGGTTGGAGCGTGCAGGCACCGCAGCGGTGGTCGTCGCCGGTTCCGGCAAAAGGAACGCCGCAGAGGGAGCAGAGCGGCGATGCTACGAGCGGTAACCGCTCGTAGCATGTCGGACAGATATGGAGTGTGCCTGCGTTGGGAATAAAGGCATGGCAGATGTGGCAGATCGGGGGAAGAATAACGTCAAGCAGCGCGTGGCAGAGCTGCTTGACGGTGAGCATCTAAAATCCCAGGTCTGAGTTGACAACCAGTACATGTATGTCCGTAATACGCGGTTTGCGGTCGATTATAGTGGTGACGCGGCAGAGTCGGTCGGGTGAGCTGCAGTCGCTGCAAAAGCCGGTGGTGGCGCAGGGGGTTTTGAAGCTGAGGCGCTTTGAGTTAGGTGGAGTCGCCCAGGTTTTAATCCGTGCGATGGCATCCTGTGCTGTGCCGTCTACCAGTTTGTTGCGGCCGGCAACGACAATGACCTTGCGCGGCCCGAAGAACATTGCCGCCACCCGGTTGCCGGTGGCATCGATGTTGACCAGTTCACCGTTCAGAGTCAGTGCGTTGCAACCGGAGAGGAACAGGTCGCAGGTCAGCTGCCGGCGCATGATGTCGATCTTTTCTTCACGGCTGAAAGCCGGTGAACCATGATTGAGAATCTCTTTGCCCATCTCCCGCAGCAGCGACTCTACTCCCAGCGATACAATTGACATTGAACCGCCGAATCCGACTGTGACAGCATCTGCTGCAGCGGTGATAATATAGTCGGCGGCATCCTGCGGGGCAGGGCAGTAGTGTGCGGTAAATTCGTTTTTTTCAAGAGCCGCCACCGCCTTTCGGCATTTCTGCTCATGAGACCAGCTGACCAGTTCTTCTGTTTTTCCCATGGCAGTTCCCTACTTGACGATTTTGACTGATTTGATGGTGACAGGCTCAATCGGAACATTCTGAAATACCGAATTTTTCTTTGATTGCGGTGTGGACACTATTTTATCGACCACATCCATGCCGTCAGTCACCTTACCGAAGACAGCATAGCCGAAGCCGTCCGGATTGGGCTTGTTGAGGGAGTTGTTGTTGGCCACATTGATGAAAAACTGGGATGTAGCGCTGTTCGGATCGCCGGAACGGGCCATCGAAAGAGTACCGCGATCATTCTTCAGGCCGTTGTCCGCCTCGTTTTTAATCGGGGGGAGATTACCCGGTTTTGGTGTGAGGTTTGCGGTCAAGCCACCACCCTGGGCCATAAAACCGGGGATAACGCGATGGAACGTGGTGCCGCTGTAGTAGCCGCTTTTTGTATAGTCGAGAAAGTTTTTAACACTGATCGGCGCTTCTTTCTCGAACAGCTCGATCTTGATGTTACCAAGCGACGTTTCCATGATGACAACCGGATTATTCTTTGCTTCCGCACAGGCAATTCCAACCATAAAACAAACCATCAATACTGCACTCAACAATTTTTTAAACATGATACCTCCGAAAAAAATATCTGAATAGTGGCCGGTACTATACGCCAGACAGGCCGGGAAATCAACATCAGGCAACAGCGCCCCGCACCAGTTCTGCCAGACACTGGATAAACAGCGGCGAGCTGTTGAGGGACTCCATGCGGCGGAATGTGGTAATGCCGAGGTGCCCGGCAACTTCGCGATATTCAATATCAATCTCATGCAGCGTTTCGATATGGTCCGAGACAAAGGAGAGCGGCACCATCAGTATGTCAGTATGCCCGGCTGCGGCCAGTTCCTTCAGCTTGTCGCCGGTGGATGGTTCCAGCCACTTGACCGGGCCGGCGCGGGACTGGAAGGCGAGATGGTGCGAAACACCGCCAAGTTGTGCCATGACCAGCCGCACCGTTGCCTGGATGTGATCAAGATAGGGATCACCTTCGGCGATAAACGACTGCGGCAGGGAGTGGGCCGAGAAAAAGAGTTGTACTTTGGAGCGGTCGGTAAACGATGCCAATGACTGCTCAATTTTTTCGACCAGAGCCTTAATATAGAGCGGCTGGTTGAAAAACCGGCGTACGGAGCGGAGTTCGAACTTCGTTGCGCATGCCTTCAGGCAGCGTTCCAGATCATTAAAACTTGATCCGGAGGTGGCGCGGGAATAATGCGGGTAGAGTGAAACGGCAACAATCTTTCTGATACCCTGTTTTTCGATTGCAGCAAGAGCTTCCGGGGCGAACGGATGCCAGTAGCGCATGGCGACAAAGCAGCGGTACGTATCACCCAATGCACTTTCAAGTGCCGCCGCCTGCTGCTCTGTTAATTCCCGCAGTGGCGATTTGCCACCGATCTGGCGGTAGTTGTCGGCACTTTTAGGCGCCCGTTTTTTGACGATTTTTTTGGCAATGAACGGCTGTAGAAAAGCCGGGCCGATCTTGATGATATCGCGGTCGGAAAACAGATTGAAGAGAAACGGCTCCACCGACGCCAACGAATCGGGCCCCCCCATCTGGAGGAGAATTACGGCAGTTTTTTCTGACATATCCTACGACCGTATCATGACCAGCAGCATTTTAAACGGCTTGATCGCCTTCATTTCGTGAGGGATAGCGGCCGGCATGATTATAATCTGTCCGGCGGTTACGGTATGCTTTTCGCCATTGATGGTCACTTCCGCTTCGCCGTCTACGATCTGGACAAAGGCATCATACGGTACGGTATGCTCGCTTAACCCCTGACCGGCGCCGAAAGAAAACATCGTCACCGTGCCGACCTTCTTGTCGATCAGTGTCTTGC
>JBMOEI010000026.1:0-76935 GCA_049318985.1 Desulfuromonadaceae bacterium | reverse complement strand
GGGTCATAACGGCCTCCTGTGGTTGAACAGATGACATCTTGCCCCAATTGTTCCAGACGACGGGTTGTTGCAGCTATGTCATCTTGTAACAAAGACCCCATTAAATGAGCGATTAGCCCAACAAAAACGGGATGTTGCGCAAGGCACAAATCTTGTAACACAGGGGGTAATGCAGGTGGTCCAGATGGTTTAAGAGGTAAAAGCGGGATAACTTCCTGTTTTACATCGGCAATTTGGTTGCAGTTGTCTTGTAACACGTCACCGGAACCCTTGCGGCGCTGCCGCCCTGGGTGAGTACGCCGCCACTCAAGCGCCCGTTCGACATTGTCAGAACCCTTGAAGTAGGTAGGATTCTTTTCAACCCAACGCCGTTGGCATCTAGCTTTGCTTGCTTTGCGGCATTCGGGTTTGTTGCAGTACCTCTGACGTTTGACGCTACGATAGTCAGGAATGAATGATTCTTTGCAACACCGGCATTTACGTTTTCCGATAAGACTCATGACCCGCCACCTCTGGGTCAATCATCAAGCTTCAGACAAAATGCGAAAAGAAAAAGTATTGAAAAACAGGAAGAAAACAGAAGAAGAGGATGAATTGAATGGATTAGGAAGAAAAAGGATGGGCGGAAGAAGAAACAAATCCAAGAAGCCAAGAAAAAGGCTCTTTCAGATCACCGGTGGCAAGAACTTCAGGACAGACTACGTTTGAGGGAAGTATCTCTGATTATCTGATTAAATGCCGCTCTACGGTCGAAATCTTTAAGGCAGCCGAAGAACAGGGCGTATTAAAGGCGGGAATGGAAATTATCGAGCCGGCTTTTGACTGCGCCGGTGTCATCATGGCCTATGTGGCAGCGGATAGAGGGTATAATCTGACCTTGACGATTCCGGAGACCATGAGTTATGGCCGTAGAAAAATTCTGGCGGCTCTTGGCGCCAACGTGATCCTGACGTCTGCCATTGAGGGACAGAAAGGTGCCATTAAAAGAGCTGAAGAAATCGCCTCTGCAGAACCTCAAAAATGCTTTCTGTCACATAGATTCAATAACCAGGACAGTTCGAAAATTCAGACCGCCACGCCTGCAAATGTTATCAGGAATGACTCTTGCGGAATAATTAATGTTTCTGTATCCGGAGTCAGTAGTTGCAGCACCGTCCCAAGGGTTTCTCGCTACACCCAGCGCATCAGAGGCAGACAATTTTATTCGGCAATGAGTACTTTTCCTGTTCTTACGTGAGTACCTGAGAGGACAGAATGCTATATGGCTTCTCCATCTGTCACCAAGCCATTCTCAAGAGCGTAAATGCGATCAGCCCATTCCAGACTCCAGGCGCGTAGGCGTTCAGTTGACATCGGTTGCGGAAGATTGCCGGAATAGATTGTCATGGTCGAATCTACGATCTGGTTTGCCAGGCGCCGATAGTAGTACGACTGATTCGATCGCGGCTTCGACTCGATAACGGTAGTGCCGTAAAGCTCGCACTGCCTTACTACTAGCGATCTCGGCACTTTTCCGATTATCCTGGCGTTGGTATTAAAGGCGAAATCGCTAATAAAAGCCTCTTCAAAAGAACTGGTGATATTATTGAGAATCAACCCTCCCATCGGAATTGGCACATCAATCTCTCCGTTATGCTGTTCCAGAAAACTGAATGTATCATTCACCGCCTGGAGCGCCTTATAGTCAGCAGTCGTTATCACAAATATCCTTGAGAGCCCAATCTGCCTTATAACTGCCTGCAGTACCGCATTTGAGCTGTCACTGGAAATATCGTAGAAAACAAAATCGGGATCAATCTGTTCGAAAACGTGAAGTCGCTTGATCTCTTCCAGAGCTCTGGTGATTCCAGGAGACGAGAATACATCTGAATACCCCGGTTCACCCGATTCCACACACCAGATACCTTTAAATCCGGTATGTACGATGGCATCAAATGTAATCGTTGCTTTATTCCGCAACTGATCCAGCACATTCGCTACCGGAAGACCGTTATTCAATAGTGAAGTAGAATCAGTCTTAGTGTCGCACCCTACCAATACCACGCTAAATCCTGCCTCAATCATTGATGCACTAATATTGGCTGCCAGCGTAGTTTTACCGACACCGCCCTTACCGTAGAATGCAATATGATGTGTCATATAAATTCTCTCTCTAAAAAACGAAGACCGGAAGAGTTCATCAATGCGACGTCCCTACCGGCCTCCAGTTTTTCTGGTCAGCACAGAATGGTTGTGTTGCAGTTATATTCCGCTACCGTCGATGTGTCCGTTGCGGTTGATCCGAATCTTTTCGTTCCTGTCTACCTGAATAACCCGGCCATCCTGGACAACAAGGCTTACCGTGCCAAACCGGATTGACTGTAAGGCTTCACGCACCAGACGCTCCAGTTCCCTGTTCCAAAGTTCTGTGCTGTTACTGCTCATGCTAGATCCCTTCGAAGAGAGCGGTAGAGAGATAGCGCTCCGCTCCGTCCGGCAGAATAACGACAATAGTTTTACCGGCAAATTCATCCAGCTGCCCGAGTCTGACAGCAGCAGCAACGGCAGCACCGCAGGATATTCCGACCAGTAAACCTTCTTCTTTCGCCAGGCGCTTGGCAAATTCAATCGCTTCAGCACTTTCAACCTGCTCGACGCGATCAATAACCGAGAGGTCAAGGGTTTCCGGGATAAAGCCGGCTCCAATGCCTTGTATTTTATGCGGAGCCGGCTGAATCGGCTGACCGGCCAGCTGCTGGCTGATGACCGGGCTTTCTTTTGGTTCAACCGCCACGGAGATAATTTTTTTCCCTTTGGTGTTTTTGATGTAGCGTGACACACCGGTAATAGTACCCCCCGTACCGACACCGGCCACGAGGACATCAACGCCCCCGTCGGTATCATTCCAGATTTCCGGGCCAGTGGTTTTTTCATGAATTTCCGGGTTAGCAGGATTCTTGAACTGTTGCGGCAGAAACCATTTCTGGGGGTCGGAAGCGGCTATTTCTTCAGCTCTGCTTATCGCTCCTTTCATCCCTTCAGCACCGGGAGTCAGGATCAGGTTGGCGCCAAGGGCCGCCAGGACGCGACGACGTTCGATACTCATTGTTTCCGGCATCGTCAATGTCAGTTTATAGCCACGGGCAGCGGCAACATACGCAAGAGCAATTCCGGTATTGCCGGATGTCGGTTCAATAATTTCCACACCCGATTTCAGAATACCGCGCTTTTCAGCGTCCCAGATCATATTGGCCCCAATGCGGCATTTGACCGAATACGCAGGGTTTCGCCCTTCAATTTTTGCAAGGATTGTGGCTTTTGAATTGCCAATGATATGGTTCAGTTTCACTAATGGGGTATTGCCGATGGATTGCGAGTTGTCTGCGTAAATCCTGCTCATGTGCTTATCTCCTTTTATGGTATGGTTTATTGTCTATAGAATTTATAGACGTTATTGTGAAAAAAATTTAGATACTGTAATCGACTATATTCTGTTTCTGTTTATGAGCCAGATTGCTTCTTTCAACCATATCAGCAAGAGTAGTTGATTCAAATACTGAATCTATGGCCTTCTTGACATCAATCATCACCAACCGAGTCCCGCAACAGAGCGGGTCGCCACATTCGTCGCATGCGGCCTTTACATTGTCATTAAGGCAATCAACCAGCGCAAAACCGCCTTCAAGAACATTCACTATCTTGCCGATACTTATATTTTCCGGTGGCGAAGCAAGCATATAACCGCCCCCCTTACCGATCTTACTCTTCAGAACGCCACCCTTTCTCAAAGCAACAAGGATTGCTTCAAGGAATTTCCTCGGTATACTCTCCTCTTTTGCAAGTTCGGAAATGAGTATAGGCTCGCCGGTTGAGTGAGTCGCGAGATAGCTGAGTGCCTTAAGGGCATATTTAGTCTTTTTAGTAATCATATCTATTAAGACTATAGATATTCCATGTTTATACTATTGTCAAGATATATTTAGATCATGTACATATTTTTCTGTCCTACAACTCCAGGTCCGCTGTCAGCTTTTTGTAGTAGTAATTAATACAGTTCAGTGTTCCTATCGGGTTACGGGCAAGAGCCCTGCTTTAATCATCAGAAGGTCTTGCGGGGAAACCTTTCTTCATGCCATTTCCATGATATGGAGTCTGAACTACGCCAGAGCCAGAGCCATCCGGCGCAGTGCATCTTTCAACAACTCGCGTGGACAGCCGAAGTTGAGCCTGACAAATCCGGGGGCATCAAAATCTGCTCCGTTTGACAACCCCACTCCGGCTTCTTCAAAAAAGCGACCCGGATTTTCTACACCAATATTCCGGGCATTGATCCAGGCGAGATAGGTTGCCTCCACGTGAGCAACAGTCAATCCCGGCATGGCGGATATTTCACGCTCCACCAGATCACGATTGCCGCGCAGATAATCGAGCAGGGCGGCCCGCCATGGTTCGCCATCACGGTATACCGATTCAGCGGCGGTATAGGCAAACAGGTTGAGGTGCGGTACCAGTCTCCCCATCGCTTTTTTAAAGCGATTGCGCAGAGCAGTGTTGGAAATTACTGCAAAAGAACAGCCGAGGCCGGGGATGTTGTACGTTTTACTCGGCGCCAGCAGGGTAATGGTTCGGTCGGCAATCTCCGGAGCCAGCGAGGCAATGGGAATGTGACGCAGATTTTTGTCGAGGATCAACTCGGAATGAATATCATCGGAACCGATGGTCAGGTTGTGGCGCTCAGCAATTTCGTAGAACTGCAGCAGTTCCTCCCGATCCCACGCCCGACCGACCGGGTTGTGCGGATTGCAGAGAAGCAGCAATTTAGTGCGTGTCGTTACCGCCTTTTCAAGTGCGGTAAAATCGGGAATCCAGCGCCCATCCTTCAGCGCCAGCGGTACTTTGGTGACAGTACGTCCGGTGAGGAGCGGCGCTGACATGAATGGGGGATAGACCGGAGTAAACGTCAGCACATCATCCCCCGGTTCACCGATGGCACGGCTGAGGATATTAAGCCCGCAGACCAGCCCCGGCAGCCAGACAAGCCACTCCGGGTCAATCTTCCAGTCATAGTCACGAATCAGGGCAGCCAGGACAATATCGATCAGCTCCTGCTCGGGGTACGTATAACCGAACACGCCATGTTCGACACGTTCGTGCAGCGCATCAATGAGAGCCGGCGGCGAGCGAAAGTCCATATCCGCCACCCAGAGCGGTATGATATCGCGCCCTTTGTACTTGTTCCATTTTTCACTGCCGGTGTTACTGCGGTTAACAGGTGTATCGAAATCGAAATTACCCATGGGTTTCTATCCTTTTTATCTGTTTTACTCAGGGCTCTGCTGAAAAGACTCAACCAGCAGCTCTTTGCCGATGGCATGACTCTGAGCCAAAAACTCTCCAATAGAATAATAACCGCGTGTACCGGGGTTATAACTGAAACTCCTGACTTTGGCGGCGTCAGGGAAACCGTTCTCGTGCAAGACCTCCTCGTCAGCCTTGACATCGATGATCCCGCCGATAAACTGCGTATGCAGACCGATCTCGATTGTATGCAGCAGTCGGCATTCCAACACAACGGGGAATTCGGCAACGTAGGGTGCATCCACCAGATCGCTCCTGACCGGAGTAAGTCCGGTTACGGCAAACTTGTCCGCGTCCCGTCCCGATGCAATGCCGGCGTAGTCGGCCTCCCTGACGTACCGTTCAGAAGGAACATTAATAGTGAAGGAGCGGCGCTCAACAATAGCATTGTACGAATAGGTCGCCTTGCGCAGCGAGACCGCCACGCAGGGGGGAGCTGAGCAACAGATACCGCCCCAGGCGACGGTCATGACGTTGGCTTTGCCGTTCGCATCATAGGTGCCGACCAGCCAGGCTGGCGTTGGTTGGGCCAGAGTCCTGGCGCCGAGCGATTTTTTCATGTATAAGCTCCTTGGCTCTAGATTCGTATGCTGATGCAGTTAACGCATAGAAACGGAGAAGCCCACAATGCAACCCCAACAGATTGTCACCGCCTACGACCGCTTTGCAGCTCCGCAACCATCCGGTTTCAATTTCTGTCCGCAATGCGCCTCGCCGTTGACACGCGTCGGTGGCGCAGAGGAGCGACAGGGGTGTCCGGACTGTGGCTGGGTACATTACCGCAACCCTGCACCAGGGGTGGTAATTCTGATCAGCCGTGACAACAGAGTGCTTCTCGGTAAACGGTGCACGGGCAGCTATGCAGCGGGGGCCTGGTACCTGCCGGGCGGATTCATTGAATATGAAGAAGATTTTCTTTCAGCAGCTATTCGTGAAGTTCAGGAAGAAACCGGACTGCATGTGGAAATCACTGATATCATCAGCGTGGTATCCAACTTTCTGACCTCCGGCCTGCACACTCTCGTGGTAGTTGTGACGGCCCGGATAGTCGGGGGAGATGAACAACCGGGCGACGACGTGGAAGAGCTGGCCTGGTATCCGCTTTCAGGACCGTTTCCCGACTTGGCTTTTGAAGCTGACCGCCATATCATCGAGCGCTACTGGCCGACATCTCTGGAAGGTGCTCCGGTTGACCCGCACTTTGCCCGCCGCCACAGTGACAATATCGGCATTTGAGAGGAACTTTATTCCCCGTAATTGTCGACACAGAACTCCCCCCGGACACGCAGCCCCCAAGGATGACAAAAGCCGGATTGACACGGGTCCGCGTCAGAAGGCCGAAGGTGACCGCCACAAAGAGAAGTTTATCCCGCCCCGGTGTCAGTGAATCCCCTCACCCCGAACGTTTAACGCCAAAGACGCTGTATGCCATATCATAGGCGGTCCAGAGCAGCAGCCCCACTACCACCGGACGTACTGCCTTGAGCATGGTTTGGACCGGCAGACTGTCCTTGATTTTAAAAAAGTATACAATCATTAACAGCATCGGTAACGTGGCGGGAAGAACGGTGCCGACTGCAGCAGCAACAGCACCCGATACACCCGCCATCTTATATCCCACATAGGCAGTGACCTGCGGAACAATAGGGCCCGGACAAGTGAAACCGTTCCAGCAATGCTCCGTCACACTCCGGCCACGAGTCTACAGGAAAAAACCATACCCAAGCTGCTTGAACTCACCTTTCATCTCTTTCAGATGCCGGTCGCCAAGCTGTTCAAAACCACCTTTGGCCCGATAATCCTTGATAAATGCGTTTACTCTGTTTTTCAGTTCATCATTTCCCTTCCTGATTCCTATTGCCCATGATTCCTGTTGAAACGGCTCCAGAACGGCACGGGTAGTCGTTTTGTTGCGCTGCCAATTCTGGAATATAGACATCTGGTCGTATATAAATGCATCGACTTTCCCTTGGGAAACTTCAAGAACAGCTGCGGATTCCTTATCCAGCACGAGTATGTGGGCTTTCTTCAGATGACCGGTTGCATACAGATGTCCCGTCGTCCCTTTTTTAACTGCCACCTTGACACCGGCCCGATCAAGATCGGCTATCCCTTTAGCGCCGGAATCCCTTTTCAGCAGCAGACAGAGTCCGGTAGACAGGTATGGATCGGAAAAATCGATTGATTTCGCTCGTTCAGCAGTTGCGGTCATGGATGATATAATCAGATCAATTTTTCCTGTCTTGAGTGCCGGTATGAGACCATCAAAAGTCGTATTCTGGATAACAACCGGCCGCCCCAGGCTTTTGGCCAGGTCGGCAGCAAGATCAACACTGATTCCGGAAGGTTTGCCGGCTTTGTCTGTCATTTCAAAAGGTGGATAGGCGAGTTCCATGCCGACAATCAACGGTGTTACCGCTTCCGCTGCGATGGCAGTAGCGCCAGCCATCAGAAAGACACTTGTCATCAAAAATACCAGCTGTTTGATACTGTTCATTGTACACCCCCGATTATTGTCACTGCGAAACTTACGGACGTTTTGCCGCCTACCCTCAGTTCTTCCAGTCCGGTCCTTCGTTTGGCAAAAGAATTCGTGCCTTCAATGCCGGCACGGTGGCGATTCATTTCAGGAGCAGGGATTCTCTCTGTGACTTTGAATTAGTACATCCGTTGCAAAAGCACGTAATTCGGATGAAAATATACCAATTTCAGCTGGTTACTATCTTTGTTGGCACAGATATACTCAAATGTACATTGACTGAAAAATGAAATATGGGTCTGGTCGTCCTTATACCACCATTTTTTAAATTGCTCCTGAAACCTGGATAATTCGTCAGTGATGGCATCAGTCATAAGCGTAGCCACAAAAATAATGCCGCCCGGTTCAGTAACGGAGTACACATTATCAACAAGACTATCAATATCCTCGACATGCTCAATAACCTGATTGAGAATCACCAGGTCATTGCTGCAGTTGTAGTTATTTCTCTTGAACTCTCCATGCAACAGTGGCTCATAGGTGGTCACTTCATACCCCAAAGATTTAAAAGCAGCCGCCAGGAACCCCGACCCTGAACCAAAGTCGAATATCTTGCGGGGCACCACAGCAAAACTGACCAACCTGAGTAATGCTTCAGCCTCTTTGAGCCAATCAAAGGGATTTGCATGTTGACTCTGATAGTGTTCATTTTTTTGGGCGCGGGAAAGGGAGCACTCAGTAAATATCAGACCACAATTACAGCATATGTAAAAGGGGCGACTGTCCTCAAATACCAGAAATGCCTGCTTGTCGCACAATCGGCAGTGTCTCTTCGCCGGTACACGAACATTTACTGTTTCAGCTATCAAGATGATATCCCCATATCATTGGCACAGTATCGGATAAGCCGGCAGTTCCGTTATCTTCACTTCTCAAGCGCCTTCTCAATCTTCTCGCACAATGTTTTCAGAACCTTGATGCGGGCATAATATTTATCGTTGGCCTCAATCAACGTCCACGGCGCAATATCTGTGCTGGTACGGTCTATCATGTCACAGACCGCCAGTTCGTATTCGTCCCATTTATCGCGATTACGCCAATCTTCATCGGTAATTTTGTAGCGTTTGAAGCCGATCTTCTCCCGCTCCTTAAAGCGTCTCAACTGCTCTTCCTTGGTGATGGAAAGCCAGAATTTTACGACGACGGTTTTGTTCCTGACCATCTGCTCTTCGAAATCATTGATTTCACCATACGCCCGCATCCAGTCGTTCTGTTCGCAAAACCCCTCAACACGCTCCACTAAAACACGCCCGTACCAGGTGCGGTCAAAGATGGCAAAACGGCTTTTACGGGGAATATTGCGCCAGAAGCGCCACATGTATGGCTGAGCGCGTTCTTCCTCAGTCGGAGCGGCAACCGGAATCACCCGGTATTGCCGGGCATCCAGCGCCTGGATAATACGGCGGATACTGCCCCCTTTTCCGGCGGCATCGTTCCCTTCAAAGGCCACGACAACCGATAATTTCTTGAAATCGGGGTGTCGGGTCAGGAGGTTGAGCTTACCCTGGTATTTTTCCAGCTCTTTTTCAAAATCATCTTTTTTCAGTTTTTTGGACATATCAAGCGTCTGAAGAATCAGGAGGTTGTCAATACTCGGCATAATCGGGGGAATCGGCTCTTCATGACGTGGCGCTTCAGGAGCGTCGAGACGCTGGCGCATGGCAGTAAGAATGGCTTTGCCGATGGTCAGATAGCGATAGTACGGATCTGTCCCCTCTACAATTGTCCAGGGGGATTCCGCCGTGCTGGTCGAGCGAAGCATCCGTTCTGAAACCTTGCGAAAAGTATCATACTGTTTGTAGTGATCCCAATCCGTATCGGTCACTCTCCAGCGCGTCTTAGGATCTTTTTCCAGCAGTTTGAGGCGTTTTTTCTGTTCCTTCTCAGAAAGATGTAACCAGAATTTGAGCACCAGCGCCCCCTCATCGCAGAGCATCTTCTCAAAACGAATGATCCGTTCCAACCGTTGATCAAGCTCGGCATTTTTGATCGTGCCGTAGACATTGTCCACCAGTGGGGCAGAATACCAGGTACCAATGAAAACACCAACTTTGCCTTTCGGGGGGAGTACCCGCCAATAGCGCCACATCTGCGGCCGCTCCAGCTCTTCATCAGTCAGATCGCGTACGGCGTGTGTCTCGATGTGGCGCGGGTCCATCCATTCATTGAGAAGATTGACCGTTTCACCTTTACCGGCACAATCGACACCGGCCACCAGGATAATCACCGGAAAATTTTTCGACTGCGCCAGATCCAGCTGGGCATCGAGAAGTCCCTCGCGCAGACCGGGAATTTCTTTTTTCCAGACTTCTTTGCTGATCTTGTGACCCAACTCAGCGGATTCAAACATAGTGCCCTCCCGATGCAGCGTAAATACGGCCTGAATTCCCCTCTATTTTCCAGCCAGCTCCTTTGATTTCAGGCAGGCAGCCTCAACAGCATTCATGACAACGCCGCGAAAACTCCCCACTTCAAGCGCATGAAGACCTGCTATGGTGGTACCTCCCGGAGAGGTAACTTTTTCCTTCAGGAGTGTCGGGTGGTCGCCGGTTTCAACAACCATCCGCGCCGCACCCAGCACCGTCTGAGCAGCCAGTTTAGTGGCAACATCGCGAGGCAGACCGTTTTTGACTCCTGCATCAGACAGTGACTCGATAAAGGTGAACACATACGCCGGGCCACTACCGGAAAGCCCGGTAACTGCATCCATCAGTTTCTCCTCCACTGTAACGGCGATCCCGATCATGGCAAATATCTGCCGGGCACAATCAAGGTCATCCGACGTTGCCTTCCGACCAGAGGAAACGGCCGTTGCGCCCGCACCAATCAGAGCCGGCGTATTCGGCATCGCCCGTACGACACGACAGCCGGCCGCCAGGTTGGCCTCAATCTTCGCACTCGGGATGCCGGCCATAATTGATATGACCAGCTTGTCTTTAGTAATGACCGGCTCAATAAGATCGAGCGCCGCTTCCGCCTGTTGCGGCTTGATCGACAGAATAACGACTTCACCCCACTGCGCCGCTTCTGCCGCATCATCGACTACCCGCACGCGCGGAAACTCAGCTGTCAGCACGTCCCGTCGTTTGGGGCTTATTTCAGCCACACATATTCCAACTCCTGCATCCTCGCGTAACAGACCGCGAATAATGGCTTCTGCCATGTTACCGCCACCGATAAACGCTATTTTCCGTACATGCTGCATATCCTCTCCTCCTTCATTCTTTACAAATCGGGACTCCAAAACCGGATACCCCGTGCAGAGTAATAAGACGGGATATTCTGCACTATTTTTTTACGGCTTTGGCAATAATTAACTCTTTAACCTGTTCATAAACAGTGACCGGCAGGATATTTCTCGATTTCAGTTGAGCTTTATTGGCGTACGGTCGACCGGCGATAATTTTTTCAGAATACGCATCGCCAATTCCTGGAATTGCTTTCAGTTCGGCAGTCGTGGCGGTGTTGATATCGACAATTTTTGCCTTGACAGCGGATTTGCCATCAGTTGCTTTACCCTTTACATCCTGCTGTAACGTCCCGGTATCAGCTTTTGCATCAGCTTTCACACTGTTTCCGGCAGCCTTGGCTGTGCCTTTTACGTCAGTGGCTGGCGCATCTGTTGCAAATCCCAATCCGGCAGACAACAGCAGTGCAATAGCAATCAAAGCGGATTTAGTACTCCTATTCATCGGTAAACCTCCTCATTTAAATTTTGTGTGTTCGGTACATCGTTCTCTGCTGATAGTTAACGTTTTTACCGCCCCGTCAACCATTCCGCAAGGTTGCCTGCCAGTTTGCCGTTATTGTCATCAAGATAGCGATTCTGGAAAATTGCATCATCGCCAAAAACAACAAAACCGCCGCTACCAGGATTCCCGGAGACGACAACCGTAAATGCACCTGCGGCATCACCTTGAGACAGGACTTTGTCACCATTAAGATCAACCCAGGCTTCAGCGGACGTTTGTGCCAGGGACGTCACGCCTTTACCCGGGTCAAGTGCCCAGGCACCGTAGACAGAGAATTGTGATATACCGGCAATCAGTGGCGAGCTTGTCAAGGCGGTGATCCGGAAATTAATGTCACTGTCGATCACGTTATTTCGCTCGTGCAGAACACCATTAGAGTGGTAGACCTCAAGTCTGGCGAGCAACCCTGATAGAGGTTGACCGATATGGAGCATCGCCGCCAGACGCCCTCCCCGCTCAATAAAACGCACCACCGCCTCAACCTCTTCGGGCCGTAGTGACGCAAATGGGCCTGAAATAACCAGACCAGTCACATTCTTCAAAGCAGTATCATCTATTATTTTTCTGGTGACAGTAACTTCAGCGCCTTTACTCCGCACAACTGCCGCAAAATTTGACAGGTGAAGTTCACCCTTTTCTTCAATCAAAAAGCGCTGATTGTGCCCCTGATCAAAGAGAATCTTTACGCCGTTTTCATCGGCCATGGCAGTGGCTACTGTCAAACACAGAGCCACACTGACCATCAACAGAACAGCACTATTACTCATTTCAAAATATCTCCTTCGCATAAAAGACTATTTTAAACTTTTATAACGAGCGGTACACCGGAATGCAAGAAATTCTTTTCCTTGCCGTCTCGAATGTGGTAGGTAGGAAGTGTAATTTAAAAATAAGCAGCACCACTAAATATACCAGGCGGTGCACCAAAGGAGAAAGAACCATGAGTAACAAGAAATCTGAATTAACCTTCAAGTATGTCTTCAATTACGGATACAACCCTTCCTACGTTAATGGTGCCCAGGGCGGTTTTTCTCCGCGCGGCGAAATGGTAATCAACTTCTATCTTGAACGTCAACCATTACCGGATGCCATTACCCATGAAATCACACCTGAAGGTGCAATAGGCCGTGAAACCGGTGTTGACCCGAAAGATCTGGCCAGCAGTATGGTTCGTTTCATTGACACCGGAGTCGTTATGAGTTACGAAAACGCCAGGGTTTTCCACGCCTGGATGGGTGAAAAACTGCGGGAAGTCGAAGAAATGCACAGGGCACGCACTGAATTTGAACAATCGCAAGCCGGTGGACAGGCATAAATAAGAGTGCCGCGCGAAAGAAGGGCGAACCGCGTTCGCCCTTCTTTCACAGGTGAAGGATCGGAGTTAATAGCCCAAAAAACGCTTCCCTTTCTTGATGCCGCGTGATAAGAAGGATCGCCCGCGAACGTTGTTTTATCCAGAGTCAGGAGTATTTTATGATTATTTTCAAAGGCGTGCACAAGTGGTTCAAAGCGCTGCACGTACTGAACGATATCAACCTGCATGTGACACCTGGCGAAGTTCTCGTGGTGTGCGGTCCATCAGGGTCCGGCAAGTCCACACTTATCCGTACCATCAACCAACTGGAACCGATCAGCCAGGGCTCCTTAATTGTTGACGGCATGGATCTTTCCGACAAAAAAACCGACATCAATAAGCTTCGCGCAGAAATTGGCTTTGTTTTTCAGCAGTTCAACCTGTATCCCCACCTTTCCGTTATCAACAACATAACTCTTGCCCCGATCAAAATACGCCACACCCCGAAAAAAGAGGCCGAAGAACAGGCTATGGTGCTGCTTACCCGCGTCGGACTTGCTGAAAAACGTGATGCCTATCCGTTACAGCTATCCGGCGGACAGCAGCAGCGGGTGGCAATTGCCCGTGGCCTGGCGATGAAGCCGCGCATCATGCTGTTCGACGAGCCGACCTCTGCACTTGACCCCGAAATGATCGGCGAGGTACTCGAAGTCATGAAGGATCTGGCTCGAAGCGGCATGACAATGGTTGTGGTTACCCACGAAATGGGCTTTGCCCGGGAAGTTGCCCACAGGGTGGCTTTCATGGCCGACGGAGTCGTGCTTGAAGAGGCAACTCCGGAAGACTTTTTTCTGCGGCCACAGCATGAACGGTCGCAGCAGTTTCTCCGTCAATTATTGACCCCGATGCAAAGTCACTGAACCATATTCCGAAACCAGTAAATTTTCACAAAAAACAGGAGGATGTACAAATGAAAAAGCTCGTAACGCTGTTTATGATGGTGGCTCTTGCAACAATCACGGCTAAAATTGCTCAGGCCGGAGACACCCTGGCTGATGTCAAAAAGAAGGGTATTTTGACCGTTGGCTGCAAAGATTCCCTCCCCCCCTTCGGGTACATCGATGAGAAAAGCCGCCAGATCGTTGGATACGATATCGATTTCGTCAACGCCATTGCCAAAAAAATGGGTGTCAAGGTTGAGCTGAAACCGGTCACTTCGGCAAGCCGTATGCCGCAGCTACAGGAAGGGCACATCGACATTATTGCCGCAACCATGACCAAAAATGCCGAACGCGCCAAAGTTATCGATTTCAGCCACGCATATTTCCTTACCGGACAGAAGTTTATTACGAAAAAAGGGAGTGTCACCAGCCTGAAAGATCTGGAAGGAAAACGGATCGGCACCGCCAAAGGTTCTACATCTGAAAAGAACGTAGCGGCGGCGATTCCTTCTGCAACCGTACTCTCATTTGATGACTATCCCCAGGCGTTCCTCGCACTGATGCAGGGTAAAGTTTCAGCGGTAACAACCGACGAAGCCATCCTGGCAGGTATCCTCGCAAAATCCCCTACTAAAGGTCAGTTTGAAATCCCGAACATCCAGATTTCCGATGAACCCTACGGTCTCGGCATGCGTAAAGGGGACACGAATTTCGTCAACTTTGTCAACAAAACCATTCTTGAAATGGAAAAAAGCGGCGAAGCAAAAGCCATTTTTGAAAAATGGTTCGGTCCGACGACACAGTTTCACCTTGAGCGCACATTCAAAATCACCGCTGACAAGTAACATTTTTTCGTGAAGGGTGACGGGTGAAAGGAGTATGACTCTTTTTTCACTCTTCACTCTTCACTCTTCACGGAGTTTTAGTGCTCAACTACACGTTCGACTGGTCAATCATAACATCAGGGCAGTATTTCGACTGGCTGCTTTCCGGTCTGATCACGACTCTCAAACTGTCGGCCATCTCTATTGTACTGGCTTTCCTGCTCGGTTTGCTGATTGCGGTCATGCGCATGGCACACAGCAGGCCGGTGCGTTGGTTTGCACACGCCTACCTTGAATTTTTCCGCAACACTCCACTGCTGGTACAGATTTTTTTCTGGTATTTCGGCTCCTACAAGATTCTTCCGGTCTTTATAAATGACTGGCTTAATAAAACCGGCTTCGAATTTGCGGCGGCCGCAATCGCCCTGACCATCTATACTTCTGCGTTTATTGCCGAAGATATTCGCTCAGGTGTGCTCTCAATCCCGAAAGAGCAGATGGAGGCGGCCCGAAGCGCCGGTTTTTCCTATCTCCGTTCAATGCAGTTCATCATTCTGCCTCAGGCGGTTCGCATCACCATTCCGCCGCTGGTCAACCAGTTTCTCAATCTGGCCAAGAACTCTTCGCTCGCCATGACTATTGGCGTCATGGAGATGACGTATCAGGCACGACAGGTTGAAAGTTACACGTTCAAAGGCTTTGAGGCGTTCACCGCAGCGACGGTAGTCTATCTGGTTCTTTCGATTGTTATTACCGCTCTGGTGAATCTCTATAACGAAAAAGTACTCAACGTTCACAAGGCGGCCTGATATGGAACAACTTTTTAACATATCGGTCATTACTGACAACTTCACCTATTTCATGATTGGCCGTTTTCCCCACGGTCCGCTTGGCGGTGTCGGCCTGACGCTCTATCTGGCTGTTGTTTCCTGCATTCTTTCTTTTTTTGGCGGTCTGATACTGGGGCTCTTAAGTGTCTCCCGTTTCCCTGCTGTACGCTACCCGGCTCTGGCCTTTATAAATCTTGTGCGCGGCATGCCGCTCCTGATGGTTATTTTCTGGATGTATTTTCTGCTGCCGGCCCTGTTTGGCAAAATTCCGGAAAACAATACTGTCATCATGGCGCTCTCCCTGTTCACGTCTGCCTATATGTCACGCATCATTGTCGCCGGAATCGACGGTATCCCGAAAGGGCAGTCCGAAGCAGCCACCTCTACCGGCCTGAAATCGTGGCAGGTTATGTACTACATCATTCTTCCACAGGCGCTACGCAACATGATCCCGTCGTTTGTCAACCAGTTCGTCTCGCTGATCAAAGACACTTCGCTGGCCTTTATCGTCGGTGTTTCCGAGTTGACTCATGTTGCTACCCAGATCAACAACCGCACCATGGCGTTCCCGACCGAGATATTTGCCTTCATTGCCATCATTTACTTCATCCTCTGCTTCGCATTTACCAGCCTCTCCAGGTGGCTTGAACAGCGATTATCATGGTCAAAAGCCATTTGAAACATCTGCGCCCTCTGCGGTAAATGTTTTCCACTCCGGAAATACTTCTGCCACTGCTCTTCGGAGCCGCATTCGTTGCCGGCCTGATCGATTCCATCGCCGGGGGCGGCGGCCTGATAACTGTTCCCGTACTGCTTGGCATCGGCCTCCCCCCGCAAGTCGCACTCGGCACCAATAAACTCCAGGCGTCATTCGGCTCCGGAAGCGCCATGCTCCATTTCGTGCGGGCCGGTACGGTGAAATTGAGCGACTGCTGGAGCGGTATCCTCTGGACTGCAATCGGAGCGGCACTTGGCGTCCGGGCGGTCCAACTGCTCGACGCGTCTCTCCTGAAACAGCTGATTCCCTGGCTCCTGGCAGCCATAGCGATCTACACCCTGCTTTCTCCCCGTCTGGGTGCAGAGGATTCTCACGCCCGTTTGAAGGCGGGTACGTTCTACCTGCTGTTCGGCTTGTCAATCGGTTTTTACGATGGTTTTTTCGGCCCGGGAACCGGCTCGTTCTGGACGATGGCGTTGATGATGCTGCTCGGCTATTCAATGATGCGGGCAACCGCCACCACCAAGGTCATGAATTTTACCAGCAACCTCGTTGCACTGATTTTCTTTCTTTCAGTGGGGCAGGTGCGCTTTGTCGAAGGGCTTATCATGGGGGTCGGCCAGTTTTTGGGTGCGCGGGTCGGATCAAAGCTGGTCATCACGCGCGGCACCGCCTTTATCAGGCCGGTGTTCATCACGATGGTGCTGGCGCTCGTCGGACGGTTGATCTACCAGAACTTCAAGTAGTTTTCGAAAAATACTCTCCCAACTCCCCCCGCGAATGTTCATCGTCATGGCAATGAGTACAGAGGTTTTCCCAGTTTGAGCCGTCGGGAGGATTGTTGTTATGATTACCGTCCCTGTGATGAACCGTCAACAAGCTCAGGTTGCCCTGATCAAATTCGCGGCCGCACTTGGCGCAGATTGCACCATTAATTCTCAGTGATTTAGAGCGATAATTTTCGTTGCTGTCAACCTCGCCGCGCATCTTTTTGACAAGGGCAGCGGCTTTTTCTGCAGATGGGAGAACAACTGTTCGCGGGCCTTGTGATCTCATGGAGTACCTCCGTAAACATAAACAAGTGATTGTATAGAATCAATAAATTCCTGAATCAGTTCAACGGGTTCTACTATTTCAACCCGTCGTCAAACCCCTTCAACAACCGACGTAGTTGCACATCATCCCGCACTGTGCCCTCCAGCAGAAGTTTTCCATCTGATTGCTCAGTTAATTACTGATTCAGTGCAAGTTTCTGGGGTCAAATTAATTGGATGGATCATCTGCCTGGCAAACTCTTGACGGGAGGTACAGCATGTTTCCCTTTACGGATGAACAGGAGCGAGCCATTTCATCATCAATAGCCGCCTGCATCTCATCCAGACTTTTTGCTACACCGTTATAACCGACGCACCCCAAACCATTCTGCAGGCTAGTGGCAGGAAAATTACTCATCGGCTTAAGCATTACTCCGCCCTGCACCTCTTCAACGACAAACCGGGTACCCGGTCTCCAGTGATGATTCGAAAGTATTGTTTTTGGAATAATTACCTGCCCCTTACTGGACAGCAAAATTGTTTCCATAAGGCACCTCGTGTATAGATTTGGCAAGACATACTATCTGCCCTGACCACTGTTTGCAAGGAGAATCCTGGCGCCGGTATGTCCCATCTCTCCCGAACCCTCCCACATTCAACTCGGTTCCGACAACACGCAAGGCTGGAACACCGGACAGTTTGAAAGCATTACCTTATTGCCAACCCATCCACTCGCACGCTTCAGGGTAGCACTCACAACATATCCCCCAACCTCTGCAATTCAGCCTCACCACTTAGCATAACCCCGACGTCTGCCGCATATTCCCTCGCCCCTGCGGTAAAACCGGCCTTTGACACATACATGGCTACCTGCTGATATTTCCTGTCCAGTTCGGCCATGATCGACGCCAAGTCGCGTTCACCCGGAAATTCTGGTGCCTCAATGCCATGCTGCACGTATGCAACCCAGTAACGCAGAATGGCGTCTGTGTAATAGTAACGCCGGTCCCGCTCATGCAGCAGGCCGATATGCTCAAGCTCTTTCAGGTTGGTCCGTACCGCCCCTTGCGTCATCCTCATCAGCCGTGCCAGCTCGGACTGGGTCATCGGGTCATCATTGGTAGCGATCAGGTCCAGAATTGTCCGCAGCACACCATATCCCTTGGCCCGCTGTAGAGAAATGTTGTAGAGGTACGTGTGCAGTACGCATGGATTTAACGATACGGCGCAGGCCGGATAGATGCAGATCAGTCGGGCGCTTCCTGAGAAGATGCCGCTCAAGCTGGGCAAGTTCGTTCTCACGGCCGCTAAATATGGCCTGGGCTTCCGGACGATAGATGTAAGCCGACATATTTTACCCCCAAACAGAGTTAATGTCGTTTGGGTTATTTTTACATCGCAAAAGAAACAAGGCCAAAGACAAACAGAAATTTCCCCTCATTTACTGCCCAGCAATCGCTGCATCACTTTTTCTGAAGTTCGTCATATACCTGAAATCAATTCGTGTAACGGTAACACTTCCACCCCTTCCGCCAGGGGATAGCGCCGCGTACCGGGATACACCACCAACAGTCGGTCAAGTTCCAGGTCGGACATGGCGATCCGCATGGATGGTGTCAGGCGCGGGGCATCCGCCCGCTTGCACTCCAGGCCGATCCGCTTGCCATCCTTTATTATCAACAGATCCAGCGTTATCATGATATTCGAAAATATAAACTTCAAATTTCATGATATTAGAGATATTCAAAAACGTTATCCGACCCCTCGTACTCACTTTAAAAAAAACATATAACCATTTGGGAGACGATAGTAATTTAAGTATCTATTTCGCCTAAAGGCACCTACTCCTGGCTGCGTTCCTCAGCGTACTCTGCGGTGCAAATGCCGTTTGTAGGATAACATGCCGCAATAAATCAGGAATGTCTCTGCCGTCAGTTCATCTGTAATTGCGTTGACACTTCCCCACCCCAGGTGTATTTTTCATCTACCTCAAAAATAGTTCCTATCCTTTATTAATGGGAGGCCGAGAATGAGCAACAGTATGGCAATTGATTCACATTTTATGGAAATGGCAAGCCCGCTTCTTTCAGAATTTGGCTTTCCAACAGTTAAAGAACTGGTCAGAGAGCAACTCTGCTTAATGTTGCAATCTAAAATTTCCCATTATGCTGCTGAAAGCAGTCTTTATGAATCCCGTTGCGGTGGACATTATGAGGATGTTAGCAATCGGATGGAGTCTATCGGACAGGAAAATTTTGAAATGGATGATCTTCTGAACGATTGGAGATTTGCGAGAGAAGCCGCTGAACTTTACCGCATCAAGCTGAAAGACATACAAAGTGCTTAACCTGCTTAAACGGTATAAGTCTACTGTCATTGATTATCAGATTCATCTGTATGAACACGAAAGTTCTTTGCTCCGTTTCAAAGCCACTGTTATTATCGCAGATGGCAGCAGACTGCGAATCAAGGAGTATCGTTTTTCCGATGGTTCACGGAAATATGCCTATCATTGGGAATCTGTAGATGGAATTTTAAAAGTTCGCTGGGACAACGCCGAACATTGGCCAAATGTATCAACATTCCCACACCACAAACATTTTGATGACTCTGATAACGTTCAACCATCGACTGAAACCTGCCTGGAAGATGTTCTGAAATTTATCGCTTCTCACATTACGTATTCATAAGCTGCCAGCACGTTTGAGGATTGTGCAACGTGGGTTAGAAAAATTGTTTTGCAAAGTTAGCAACCGAAATAGCAATGACAACTCCCAGCATCCACTTGACAGGGATCAATTCGGAACGAATCATTTCAATGTCAGTCTTTGTAGCAAGAGTTGAATCAAGGGTTATAGTAGACATACGAACCTCTGAGCAGAAAAATAGCAAATAGGGGCTATAAAGTCAAACAAACACTACCTTATGGCCAACCCATCCACTCGCACTGTGCCGCTGCTTATTTTCAACGGCCCCTTCAAATATGTTTGCAGCCCGGTTCTTGATTTGTAGTCAGCTTTATAACCACCTTTAATTGTGACAGTTTTTCCATTTGCAAGAGCAGCATTTATATTCAAGCCAAGATCCGGCATTGTAGAGTCTATCGTCATGATTGTTGCGTCTGAGATCGCAGCTAAATATGCCGCATATATTGATAAATAACCTGTCGTGCCGATCATGGCTTTTGGTGCAAGGATAAAGGTAGCTACTACTGATTTCGGCCCGGTCATAGTGAATGAGCAGTCGCCACTGATGTTACTGCAGGAGCCACTCCAACCGGAGAACGTAGACACGATATCTGCCAGCGGTATCAGGTGTATTGCAGTGTTGATCGGAATGGTTAACGGTTCACAACTTGATCCTTTGAGGCAGGACATATCACCGCTGACAGAACCGCCGCCCGTTCCAGCGAATGAAAGTGCCAGTGAATATGTCTGGAGATTTGCGTCGCAACTGGCATCGGTCCCACCGTAACTACCCTGACAGCTCCAACTCCACGGGCCGGTTCCGGTTACTACGGTTGCTGTACCGGTTGTGCATAGGTCGGTTGTTGGGGCTATTGTCAGTGTGCTGTTGGCAGATGCCCCGCATGCGCCGTTTATTACCGGCGCGAGGGTAAACGTTGCTGTCACATTCTGCGCTGTATTGATGGTGACGTTGCAGGTGCCCGTGCCGCCGCATGCTCCAGACCATCCCTCAAATGTACTGCTGCTGTTGGGGGTGGCCGTGAGGGTTACGGTTGTGCCTGATGTAATGGAAGCAGAGCAGGTGGCGCCACAGTTGATGTTGTCAGCAGAGGAAGTAATAGTGCCATTGCCTGTGCCGGATTTGAGTGCGGTAAGAATCAGGCCGCCACGAACGGGCCAAACATAGTTGCTACCTGTTTTATTGACCCAATAATTATAGCCGAGATTCATGCTCATTATCCAGGCATCGCTGGTAGTAGTGGTGTAGGTGTTTGAGGACCAATAGTAATTGGACTGAACATTGGAGAAGCCCTGTCCATTCAGCCAGTTTGCGCTGTTGGCTTGTCCTTTATTGATCAGACTTCCCAGTTCGTTCACGTTGGGGAAGCGCCAGTCATTGTGACCCAGATAATTGCTGCTGTTGAGGGTTTTGATATAATCCTGAGCCTGCTGCCAGGTTTTTGTCGCGACGGCAGGGTTGCCATTCTTGCTCCAGATCAGTCCGGTCAGGCTATCTGTAACTGTCTCATCGCCATTAGTACCAAAACGGGAGTTTGGCCAGACTGCGCCTCTTGCCAGTTCGCCATCCTGTCCTGTGCCACTGCAGGTGACGATAGCACCACTCTGATCATAGCAGGTGGTTTGACCGGTTTTGGGAAGTGTCAAAGTGCCAGAGACTCCAGACTGTCCTAAACGAATGGGCCATACATAGAGGCCCGTGGTTTTACTCAAGTCACCTACAATACCGCCGCTCATGAGTACAATCCAAGCATTAGCCGTATTGTTGGCGTTGGTACTGCCCGACCAATAATAGTAACCTTGGACATTTGAGAAGCCCTGCCCATTCAGCCAGGCTGCACTGCTAGTTAACCCTTTGTTAACCAAACTTTCCAGTTGGTTTGAGTTGGGCAGCTGCCAGTCGTTATATCCCAGATAGTTGCTGCTATTCAGGGTTTTAATGTAATCAAGTGCCTGTTGCCAAGTTTTGCCAGCACCGGCAGGGTTGCCATTCTTGCTCCAGATCAGCCCGGTCAGCTTATCTGTCTGTGTCTGGTCACCATTATCAACAAAACGAGGGTTGGACCAGAATACTCCCATTTTTAATTCACCATCCTGTCCGGTTCCGGCACAGGTTATTGTTGATCCGGCTGCATCATAACAAGCCGTCTGGCCGGTCTGGGGTATTAATGCACCCATTGCAACAGCAGTCGAACAATTTGCTGTTGTCCCGCCATTAGTTCCAGCGCATGTCCAGCTCCACGGGCCGATTCCGGTGACTACAGTCGCATAGCCGGTAGTGCATAGATTAGTTGTCGGGGCTACGGTGAAGATGCCACCATTGTCTGTGCCGCATGCACCGGTGACAACAGTAGTGTTACTGGCAAAATGAGCGGTTATAGACATAGCAGTAGTAACATTGCCTACGATTAGCGGGTTGGCTGTTGTGGTTACAAATCCGCCAGTCCCACTCCAATTCACGAAGTAATAACCGTCAGCAGGTACGGCGGTAACTGCTGTAGTGGAAGCGCCATAATTGAGCGTTTGATTTGTTGTGCCGGTAATGGAGCCATTACCCCCAGAGCCGAAGGTAACTGTGTTGCTCTGAATGTTTGCCGTACATGATGCATCCGTTCCGCCGCTTATTCCTGCGCACGTCCAGTTCCAGGGGCCGGAACCGTTGACTGATGATGCCGTGCCGACTGAACATAAGTTTGCTGAAGGAATCACCGTGAAAGTGCCGCCGTTGCTGCTTCCACAGACACCGCTGTTCAGGCATGCAACATTCAGGGACAATCCTTTCTGAACCAAATGAGGTACTGATGCCGAATCGACAAGCTGAAATGTCAGGCTGAAGCTGCCACAAGCTGAAGGAGTGCCTGTAAGAGTACCTGTTGAGGGGTTTAGTGTAATTTCTGGTGGCAGTGATCCGGCAATTACAGACCAGGTTAACGGAGCCACTCCGCCGCTGCCGCTCACTATGCCACTGTAAAGAGTATTCTGGATTGCAACAGGCAGTGTTGTGCTGCCAATTAACAGCGGATCAATAGAGATCGTTAGGGTTTTAGTCGTTGCCTGAGCTGGGTTGTCACTATCAGCCACCCGGAAGGTAACTTCGCTGCTGCCGATTACGGTAGGTGTACCGCTGATGACACCGCTGGCGCTGAAAGAGAGGCCCGCTGGCAGCGTGCCACTGATAATGCTCCAGGTGTATGGTGCAACCCCATATGCTGAATATAGCGTGTAATTGTATGGTACGCCAACAGAGCCAAATGGGATGGTCGCAGTAGAAATCTGGATTGTGTCGCCAACATACAGATAGAATTGTTTATCGGCATTGACCGGCGTAACCGAACTGTCGGTTGCCCGGATGGTAAAGGTGTAGTTACCTGAAACAGTTGGAGTGCCACTGATGAGTCCGCCTGAAGATATGGTCACTCCAGGTGGCATGGTGCCGCTTAACAGGCTCCAGCTGTATGGGGAGGAACCAGCTTTGGCGGTAAGTGCAACCGGTGTTATGGCAGTGTTGATGCGGGCACTTGGTAATTTAGCTGTCGTCACGATGGTCGCCATACTCCAGATACGGATACTGAAGCTGGTAGATTTAGTCTGGTGAGTCGGCAAGCTGCTGTCAACGATAGTAATACCGGCATTAGTCAGGCCGGCAACTGTTGGTATGCCGGAAATCAGTCCGCTTGAACCGTTTAAGGAAAGTCCGGCGGGCAACTGACCCGTCAAGGTAAAGGTATATGGCGGAACGCCGCCGCTGACGAGCAGATTATCGGAATATGGTTCATTAAGTGCGCCGTTGGGCATGGAAGTCGTCAGAAGCACCAGCGGGTCAATCACTGTCAGCGTATATTGCCGGTTGATTTTTCTACCGGCAGCATCCTGTACTTCTACAACGACCGGCTGGCCGCTCGCCGTCGTCGGGGTGCCGCTGATGACACCGGTTGCGCTGTTGATAGTGAGTCCTGACGGCAGCACTCCTGAAGTAATGCTCCAGGTATAGGGCGCAAGACCTCCGATTACGGCAACTGACTGATTGTAGGGACTGCCGACCACAACGGTATTCAGGCTGGTGGTGGTTATGGTAAAGACCGGATCAATAAAGATGGTAAAGCTCTTGCTGTCGCTCCGCGAATATGGATCGCTGACCATTGCAGTAAAGGTGAAGGTTCCGGTTGCCGTTGGCGTACCGCTGATTATGCCGGTTGTTGCATTAAGAGACAATCCGGTCGGCAAGGTTCCTGCCGGTTTGCTGAATGTGTAGCTGGCTGATCCACCTGAAGCATTCAACATAATACTGTATGCCACCCCCAGCATCCCGCGAGGCATGACTGTCGGGGAGAGTACGAGCGGTGTGGCGGCAATATCCACGGTAAATTGTTTGGTGGCGACCTGGCCAAAAGCGTCCTGTACCCTGATGGTAAATTGCGGGCGTGAAACGGTAGTCGGTGTACCGCTAATAAGTCCGCTACTGGCATTCAAGGCGAGTCCTGCAGGTAATGACCCGACTGAGACACTCCATGTGAAAGGAGTAAGTCCACCTGCAGCGGCAAGGCTCTGATTGTAGGCATACCCAACAACGCCATGTGCTGCAGATGCGGTAGTTATATTCAGTACGGCGTAAATGGTGACGGTAAAGCTCTTGCTGTTTGTTCGGGCGACCGCATCGGTGGCGGTAATGACAAATGTTGATACTGCAGCCGTTGTCGGTGTTCCGCTTATGACTCCGCTGGAGCTGTTCAGGGTGAGTCCGGCAGGAAGCGCACCACTGGTGACGGTCCAGGTAACGGGGGCAAATCCGCCGCTTGTCGATAGTGTTTGATTGTAAACCGTGCCAACGACACCGTTTGAAAGTGTGCTGGTGATGCTCAAGGGGCTGTCAACATAAATCGTGAACACCTTGCTGTCGGTGCGCGTCAGTGTGTCGGTTACAGCGATGGTAAATGTGTATGTCCCGGTTGTAGCCGGAGTTCCGCTGATGGTTCCGGTTACACTGTTGAGCGATAATCCGGCTGGAAGTGCGCCGCTGGTGAGCGCAAAGCTGTACGGTGTGGCACCGCCGCTGGCAGAAAATGATGTGGAATATGCCGTGCCGGTTGTTGCGCGCGGCAATGCTGTTGCAGCCAGTACCAATGGATTATACACCTCCAGGCTGAATTCGCGTGAAACCGTCCGGTTGAGATAATCTTTTATCGACAGTGTGAATGTTGTGGTTTCAACGGTCGTCGGCGTACCGCTGATGATTGCGGTTGCCGGGTTGAATGTCAGACCGGCAGGCAGGCGGCCACTATCAAAAGTCCATAAATAGGGAGGGAAACCGCCGCTGCCGACAATAGTCTGGCTGTAAGGGCTCTTTACCGGTGCTCGCGCCAAGGTTGCTGTTGCAAAAGCCAGCGGCCCTTCCACGTACATTCTGAATGTTTTGCGATAACTGCGACCGGCGCTGTCGGTAGCCGTTACATCAAAGCTGTAAGGGCCAACTGCGGTGGGTGTTCCGCTGATGACACCGGATGTACTGTTAAGTGTCAATCCCGCCGGGAGCGGAGTGGTGCTGAAAGTTATAGGGGCAACGCCGCCCTGGGCAACAATGGTAGTTGTGTAGGCAACGTTTTGTGAAGCACGAGGTAAATAGCCAGCAGGCGCGGTGATGACCGGGAAATTGACCGTGTATTCCCGCTCGGCATAGGCAGGAACAGTGGCGGAATCAGTGACGCCGACGGCAAATATATAGCTGCCGGACACAGCAGGAATTCCGGTGATGGTGCCAAGTTGAGGATCAAGTGTCAGACCTAGCGGGAGACTGCCGTATGCAAGGTTGAAGGTGTATGGTCCGACACCACCGGTGATTTTGATGGTATCGACAAAGGTACTGGTGGGTACCAGTGGCGCAGGGGTGGTAACATTTAACAATCCCGGAGGCGCCATACCAAGTTTCAGCGTTGCGCCTGTGGTGGCAGAGGTTGTCACGTTGTTGACTGTGTAGCCGCTGTAGCCGGTTTTGGAGAGGGACAGGCTGTAGGTGCCGTAGGCTGGTGTGAAGCTGAAACTGCCGTCTGTGGCTGTTGTGGTTGTGCTACCACCGGATAATGTGACCGTTGCTCCGGAAAGTGCTTGGCCGGTGGTGAGATCGGTGACTGTGCCTGTGATGTTCGTTGCACCAGTTCCGGTGAGGGGGATGGCCGCTGTGTATACACCTGCACTCACATCAAGCGACGCGACTCGACTGCCAACTGCGGAGGGGGAAAATATTATATCAAGGGTGCAGCTGTCACCGGCAGCGATTGTTTGGTTTGTGCAGGTGTCATTGGTAATGGTGAAGTCAGAAGAATTTGCTCCGCTTTTGCTTGTTTGAAAAGTGTGGAAAGTTGCGTCCGGGTTTGTAAGTGTACGGGTTACTCGGGATGTCGTACCAAGACCAACTGTTCCGAAGCTTGTATTGCCGGCTGTTCCTGTCCCCGAAAGTGAAATTGCCGCAACATTATTTCCTGATGTGATATTTAGGCTTGCCGTTCTGCTGCCTGTAGTTGACGGGAAGAATGCAACATCAATAATACAAGTACCACCCGGAGTAATTGTGTTGTCGGAGCAAGTATCATTGGCAATTGTAAAGTCTGTTTGGTTAGTTCCACTTATGGTGACTTTGGTTAAAACATCACTTGAATTGTCGAGTTTAGTAAATGCGTATGATGCACGAGAAGAACCACCTAAATCAGCTGGGTTAAATATACCGGAAGAATTGTAACCAAACGCCCCGATGTAGCCCCAGTATCCAGATCGAACTGGCCATACATAAAGAAGTGTCCCCCCCCCTCCCGACGCAGAGGTATCATCTATGGTTCCATACTTCACTTCAACTATTATGTTATATGACCCAACACCCTTTGGTCCTGACGTGATTGTGGTTGTCCAATAATGCCAATAATAAGTAGTCGGTAGGTTTGTGAAAGAATTCCAGTTATTTAGTCTTGCAGCATCAGAAAAGGATTTTAAAGTATTTTTATCAGGCATATACCAGTCGTGAGACTTAGAGCCATCTGATAAGTTGCACCCACCGTTACCAAGCGCAGAAATATAGTTATCGGTCACATACCAATTATTCAAACCAAAACAATTGGCATTTTTCAACCAAAATAAGCCCGTTGCTGAATCACGAACGGCACCATTTCCCATATCAATAAATTGACTGGCAGCGAAACTGTTAACGGTGATTGACAGCATGGCGAGAACAAAAATACTTATGAAAATACGTTTCATGGGGTAACCTCTATATCAACCAGATTGCTTTCATTATGGAAATCAATTTCACTGAGTTTTCATATCATCTGTTGTAATAAGTAACTGGGCATTATGTACTCGGCCAGAGATAATAAGGCGCTTTGCTACATCATGGATGACCTCTTTGTTTTGCAGGTATAAATCGCTTGGGCTCTTGGAGCCATTTGGAGGGTCAATATCCTGTAAAGCCTCATACGTAATTTGGCAACTGACAGACACTCCATTTGCAACGGCTTGAAATGCAACCCGAAATATGACGGCATCATCAATATACAAATCTTTAAATTCGATAATCATGGCCACCCCTTGAACACTTTTATTTTTTAATATGCATTCCGGGATTGTTCATCAAATCACCCTCGACAATCCCAACAAGCCCTTCAATCAGAGTTTTGTTGTAAACGTTCTGATAAAATTCATCTGCGAATTCAACCGGAGATTGATAAGTTGCAGCGGAAAGCTGGTTATCGCTTCCATCAAACGCTGCGACGCAAATCATCTTTTCGTCTGCCCAATATTTGATTTGGACTACTGTGTTGTTCTTGAGTGTAACTGTCTTGTGTAGAACTTTGTGTGGCGGCATTTGCATCTCCTTTTGTGAATGGAATATTTTGTTGGTGGTAACTCTTTGTACACCTGAACAACCACTACCATTTTTCTGGGTTTCGTATCGGATTTGAGAACAACTTTATCTCCAGGCATAAACGGCATAATAAGCTCTTCACTGCACATTGATGACTTCACTCAGTGCGTTCCGAAGACTCTGTTCTTCGGTCGGTTTGGATTTTTGACCGTATGGCGTTATCCATTTTTCACAACCTCCCACTCCTTCTTCAAAATCGTGCGGCTAATTTTGGTGATAGCTTGATGCTTTTTGTCAAAGTTGGTAAGTTCACCGCTTGTCAGCATATTCATTTCTTCAAAACTGGATTCCTCATCATAAGTCCAAACTTTCATAGCTTTTATTTCTGACAGTAAGCGTATGTGGTCGTTTTCCTGAGAATTAATCATCAATGATATTTTTGACTCAAGATGAACAAGGCGTTCATATATTTTTTGTCGTTCCTTTTTCTTTGTCTCATCAGCTTCAGTTGATTTGTAATATTTGAACTCGCTTCTTTCTGAAATAGCTAGAAAACAAGCAATTAAATCGCGTAGACTATTGATCCATGCCTGTCTCATAGGTGATATGATTGTTTTTTTTGCGACTTTTAGCGTCACCATCGGTCCAAAAAACACCGCAAGCAAAGCTGTAATCGCGCTAAATACTGGAATTACTTCCTTATAAACATCCATTTGTTATCTCCTTTCCGGTGAGAACAGGAAAATAGGGACACTTCCCGGATTGATTGTCAACAACGCAAAAACGCTGTTCCTCCAGCATTAAACTGGAAAAACAGCGCTAAAAGACGCCCCCCAACTCTCCCGTCCCCTCCCACCGTCAACTCCATCCCAACCGCACTCAAGGCAGGTACGCCGGGCAGGCTTGAAAGAGAAGTGATTGAGAACAACTGCGATGCAAAATCGAACTGCGGGCGCATGCCATGCGCCCCTACGGGTGGAATTTTGGTTTGGTGTAAAGACCTCCGAGGTTTCAAAAACCTCGCAGGTCTGGTCAGTATTATCGGTTGTTCGGGTGAGGCGTGAGGCGTGAGGCGTGAGGAATTGTTTCGGTCTGACCGGAGAAGTCAAGCATTATCTGCCTGAATTTGAAGCTTATTTTGCTTGCGTGGGTCATGCAGCCCTAACCCGTTAAAAAAATATTTATAAATTTTGTTCAGACGTTCGTAGACTTTCGGAGATAAGATGTCAACAATTTTAATGTTGGCCGAAATCGGAGGAAACTTATATTCCCAGACGGCACTCAATCACAACCCGGAAAGACCGGAACCAGACAGGAAGAATCAAAAGCCATTTCACGCGGATAAAATCTGGCACATTCGGATAAAGGCGGATCAAGCCATTTTTTGGATTCAAGTCTTTCGGTTCCTGGTTTTACCTTTCATTATCATTGATTTATGCCTAAATCAGATTTTTATCAAGATTGTTTCCGAAGTTATCCGCGTGAAACAGTTCGTCATGTATGTGAAGCCAAATTACCGTTCTCTGCATTCACGAATAAAACTGACAATGTCATCTGCACTCATCCCGATCTGAATGCCAGGAACATCCAGAGGCGAGCTTTTTCGCTTTTGTGGCTTTATCACAAAAAGTTCACCATTTTGGCGTTTCACAAGAACCTCGCCAGCTTTCTTGGCGCAATCAAGCACGCCTGAAAGATTTTTTTCTGCCTGCGTATAGGTATATATCTGCATATTCTAAGTTACCTCCAATAACCTTATTCCGGCTTGTTTAGCCGCTTCTTTCAGACCCTTATCCAGCGAGAGAAGCGGCGCATGAAGTTTTTGTGCGCACACAACAAAATAGGCATCATATGCATAGATACCTTGATCCGATGATACATGCACCGCTTTGCCAAGATCCACCTCAACCAGATTGAGAGCAATCTGACTGTAAATTCGCAAAGCTTTCTGGGCTTGATCGAGTGTAAGGCGCTTCTGCTTGAACATAGCGGAAAAAGCGTTGCCGATTTCCCAATGCAGTGATGCCGGGGCATATAGAGTTGCTTCCGATGTAACTTCAATCAGAGAGGCTTTTTGCGGCTCATTCAGTAGTACTGCAACGATTACGGATGTATCCACAACAATGTTCATAATCAAATAGTCCCTTTATCTATTTCCATGCTCTTGTGATTACATGAAACTCCACACGCTATGCAAGAAATTTGTGCTCGCGGGAAAGTCCGGCAGGAATTCTGGTGGCAGAATACAAAACTGATATGCCTGTTAGTTAATGCTAATCGAAATCGAGGGAAACTTTATATTCCCAGACGGCACTCAATCAAAACCCGGAAAAACCGGAACCAGACAGGAAGAATCAAAGGCCATTTCACGCCGAAAAATCAAAGTCTTAGATCAATTCTTGGTTTAACCAAAAGGTTTGCTTATTTTTTTTACGTAAAGCCTGATTTTATCGGCGTTTATCGGCGTGTTCGGCGGTTCAAATGCCGTTTACAGATTAAAGTCTTTTGGCTCCTGGTTTTACCTTCATTATCGTTGGTTTATGCCTAAATCAGATTTTTATCAGATTGTATCCGAAGTTATCCGCGTGACACGGTTTTTGGTTTATCGAGTTTTAAAACTCCCGTGTGATTCACTCACCTGTTCCGGCAGATCTACTCAAACATTAATTCAAAATCTCTCGGCGAAAGGATTTTACTGCGGCCATACCGTTCCAGTACCAGGAGATCCTTATCTCCGGTTACCAGATACTCGGCATCGGCAGTTTCGGCACAGGCCAAAATCAGATCATCATCAAGGTCACGGCAGACGGGGTTTTGAAGGGTACCTTCAGCCAACACAGCGATTGCGGCTTCTGAAATAAGCAGGCAGGCCTGTTCAATTTCATTGGTCGTGCAATGGAATTTGACTTTCAGCTTGGAGGAAAATTCGTGGAGTACGATCTGGCAGATAAAAAGCTCAAACTCCCTTCTGCGGGCACGTCGAAGTAGCCTCGCACATACACCGTCAGAAACAAAAGCCGCAATAAAAACGTTTGTATCGAAAACAACCCTCACGAAAGTGCCTTAAAAACGTCTTCCTCCGTGACAATTCCAATCTTCTTTGCACGACGCATCATACTTTTCTTGAGTGAATTGAATTGAACATCCCAGAGGTACAATGCCACTGACTCTTTGATAATATCACTTTTACTCCGTCCTGTTTCTATGGCAAAAGATTCAAGTGCACTTGAAATCTGCTCGGGAAAACTGACTGACATTACTGAGCGCATGGAATTCTCCTGTAGTGAATTTCGCTACAGTATAGCATGATGTGTGCATTTGTAAACCCAAACGAATTAACCACGCGACCATTGCCGCAATTAAAGAAAGATTTTGAACCATTTTCTTGCAAGCCAACCCAGGTAATGCATAAAAAATATGCATATCCTCTCAATGAAAATGCCACCGTAGCTCCAGCGGTACTCATTCCTTATCCTATATCCCCGCAACAATCCACACGTATCAACAACTTACGACAGCAGAACCGAATCGAATACATGTGAAAAAATGTTCGGTAAGATTCTTGCACAAACATAAGCATTTACGAAGCCGACCCTATAAAAAGCGGCTTCCCGGCCATCTGGAGCACCTTTGAAAGATTCCGCTGCCAGACATACTGATGACACATCCATATCCGGGGATCTGCTGCGCCAGTTGGCCTACAACGAGAAAATGGCCGATCTTGGTAAAATTTCTGCCGGCGTGGTACATGAACTGAATGCACCGCTCTCCGTCATCGTTTCAGCATCACAGATTATTCTGCGGGAGGAGGGGGTTCCGGAGGCCGTACTTGAAATGGTTTCCCGCATCAGTCAGGAAGCGCAACGTCTGTCACACCTGACCAAAGGATTGCTGCACTTCGGCAGCCACGACGAAACCATCGGTGACGTGGATCTCAACCTCACTGTCGATTTCATTCTCAACTTCCTCAGCTTCGAAGCCGCCCGCCGTGCGGTAATTGTCTTGAAACAATCCGATTACACACTCCCGACCATCAGACTGGACGGCAATCAGCTGAAACAGATTCTGCTCAATATCATCATGAACGCCCTGCAGTCCATGGAAGAGACCGGTGGGAAGCTCCTGGTTGAAACTGCGTATGGAGAAACCGGCACCATCTGCTGCACCATTTCCGACAATGGCCCGGGGATTCCGGCAGAAACTATTGACCGTATTTTTGATCGTTATTTCACCACCAAGAAACCGGGAGAAGGGACTGGGCTGGGACTGTTCGTGACGAAAAGTCTGGTGGAAAGCATGGGTGGGAATGTCGGGGTCACAAGCAGGATGGGAGGGGGTACAACCTTTACCGTAACACTCCCGATACTCCACAGGTAAGCTCCATCAAATTAAATCATATAAATTTCACCACAGAGTCACTGAGTTAATTTTTTTAAACAGTGCACACAACCTGCCGAACCCGGTAGATCGATATTCCTCAACTCCATACAGCCCATACTGCAAATTATTTTGAATACACAAATTATCTTGAATAATTGCCGGATGGTTGCTAAAAGTACCGTATTGAATTTTACATATTTTCATGAATTCATTAATAGGACTATACTTGTCATATTCAGCGATTAATGCAGCAAAGCTACCTAACCAGCTGTTTTCACTATTTACTTTGGAGGGTTCACTACATGAAACATTTCCTGGTTGTAGACGATGATGAAACGGGTAGATTGATGCTGCAGGATTTTCTTTCTGAATTTGCCCCATGCGATTGTGCGGTGAATGGCAGAGAAGCTCTGGATTTATTTGAAAAGGCGCTTGCAGGAGGTATTCCATATGATATGCTTTGTGTTGATCTGATGATGCCGGAAATGAATGGGCTTGCACTCATCAGAAAGATTCGGGCAATCGAAAAAATGCATCCGTTCTTCAGTGACATACACACCAGAATATTCGTAATTTCGGCAAGTGACTCAACGTGGGATAAAGCGGATCTTGTGCTGGATAATCTGTGTGATGATTTTATCACAAAACCATTCAACCGGGACTCGCTTAAGGCGGATTTGTATAAATATAACCTGGTATAAAGCAATTGAGAATGCCAGGGTTTGCAGAACAGATACAGGAGGTAGTGCATATGAAACGAATGATCATGACAGCAGCAGCTTTTCTGGCAGCGGTTGTAGTTACAACAGCAGCGATGGCAGGCGATCTGGATGATGTCAAGGCACGAGGAGTGCTACGCCACATCGGCCTTCCCTATGCAAACTTCAATACCGGTTCCGGGGACGGTATGGAAGCGGAACTGACGAAACTCTTTGCCAGGTTTCTCGGCGTCTCATACGAATTTGTCGAGAGCGATTGGGGGCCGATTGTTCAGGATCTGATCGGTAAAAAAGTGAAAGTTGTCAGCGGCAAGGTGGAATTGCTGGAAGATGCTCCCATAAGGGGCGATATTATTGCAAACGGTTTTACCATCATCCCGTGGCGCAAGCAGGTCGTGAATTTTTCAATCCCGACATTTCCCAACCAGATCTGGCTGGTGGTGAGAAGCGATTCTCCAATCAAGCCGATCAAACCGTCCAAAAACATCGAAAAGGATATCGAGTTGACTAAGGCTCTGATGAAAGGGCGCAGCGTACTCACTCTTGAAAAAACCTGTCTTGATCCCGCGCTCTACAAACTTTCTGAAACCGGCGCTAATATTGTCTGTTTTCAGGGCAAGTTAAACGAAATTGCACCGGCCATGCTTAACAAGGAAGCCGATATGGCCATCCTTGACGTTCCTGATGCTCTGGTAGCGCTGGATAAATGGAAAGGCAAGATCAAAATTATCGGGCCGATCTCGGATAAGCAGCAGATGGCGGCCGGCTTCTCGAAGGATTCACCCAAACTGCTCGAAGCCTACAATGTCTTTATCACCAAAGCTCAGAGCGACGGCACATACCTGAAACTCATCAAAAAATACTATCCAACGGCAAAAACCTACTTCCCTGAATTTTTCAAAGGTATGAAATAATCTGAATTGAAAGGGGGCGTTATTGAATAACGCCTCCTTTCTGCTCTCTTATGTCAAAACTATACCATGGCATACAGCGTATTGCGCCTCTTCTTCTTGGCCTCTCGCTGGTAACATACCTCGGATTTCTGCTGACAGACCTCTATCGTTCGCGCAGTGAATTGCAAAATTCCAGCCGTACCCGATTGCTTGAAGATGCGGACAAGCGTGCCCAGTCTTTGAGCTATTTTTTTTCAGAACGGGTAAATGACTTACAGGAACTGGCAGCCAACCGGGAGCTTTCTGCCTATTTTGAAAACAAGGCGCTTGGCATGTCGATGGAGTACGGCCTGGCAGCCAGCCTGGAAGAGGCCAAGTCTACGTTTGCAGCCTTTCAGAAAAAGAAACGTCTTGGTGAGGTTGAGATCTACAAGCGGGTCGTATTTTTTGATACCTCCGGGCATAAACTGCTTGATATCCGTGGTGAGAGTGTAGCTGCGCAGAAGGGGGAGGTGCAGAACTGGAAAAGCTATCGTGGCGAGCATACGTCAAAAATCGCTTTTTTTGCTGAAGGGAGGGACGATTCCGCCTCTATCATAATTTCGTTGCCATACCTCTTTAAAGATACGAAAAAAGGTCATATCCTGGCCTGGCTATCACCGGCAGACGTTCACCGCCATTTCCTTGCCAGAGATGATAACGGCAGGAATACGGTCGCCCTCCTGTTCGAAAAAATGTATCTTTATACCTCCAAAGAGGCTGACCAGGTTGTAACCCATGATAGATTGCCATCAGCAAACAACCTGAGTGAACGGAAACCGATCCACTTTCTTGTACCGCAGTCGGGCAAAGCATCACTGGAAATGACGGCATTCAGAATTTCCATAGAGAAGACTCCGTTCGCTCTGGCCGCTTTCATCCCCGCTCTTGAAGTAGATGTGGATTCGCCACGGCGACTTCTGGCTGTAACTGGCGGGATCGGCCTGTTGATACTCATCGGTGCCGTTGTAATAACCAGAAACAGTATCAGCAATGCCGCTCTCAACACCCGCCTTGAACAGACCAGCATCAGAGAAAAAGCTATTGCTGATCAGAATGTCCTGCTCCTGGCGGCCAAGGAGGTCGCTGAGCTTGCCAAAGAGACTGCAGAGGTTGCAAACCGATCAAAAAGCGAGTTTTTGGCGAACATGAGCCATGAGATCCGCACCCCCATGAATGGCATTGTCGGCATGGCTGAATTGATGACTGAAACGGTGATGGATCGTGAGCAGTCCTATTTTCTCAGTTCAATAAAAACCTCGGCTGAAAATCTCCTTTCCATCATCAACGATGTGCTGGACTTTTCAAAGATCGAAGCGGGGCGGATGGAAGTTGACGACTCGCCATTTTTTCTGCGCAGCTTGTTGGGGCAGACCTTGCGGACAGTTTCCTCGCGGGCCGTCCAAAAAGGACTCAAGATTGTATTCAATGTCGAAGAGGATATACCTGATGGCCTGGTCGGTGACCCTGGCCGCCTCAGACAGATATTGATCAATCTGGTGGGTAATGCGATCAAGTTTTCTCACCGCGGAGAGGTCGGTATTGTTGTCAGAACAGCCGGGCAGTCAGATGGACGGATTCTCCTCAGCTTTGCTGTCACCGATACAGGGATCGGCATTGCTCCGGAACAGCAGGGGCGGATTTTTGAAGCGTTCGAGCAGGGGGACGCATCAACAACAAAGCGTTTTGGGGGGACCGGTCTGGGCCTTGCCATTTCAAAGCGACTGGTCAATCTGCTGGGCGGTGAAATCAGCGTCTCCAGTACCCCCGGAAAGGGGAGCTGCTTCAATTTCACCGCACGCTTTGTCTTATCGGATGACCCGGCAGGCAAGGATCTTTCGGCAGATAATCTGAAAGACCTTTCGGTTCTGCTGGTCGTTGACAATAGTACTGACAATCAATTGATGAGCGGATTTTTTAACCGCTGGCACATGGTAACACAGAGTGTATCCGATGCTGACGATGCCCTTGCACTCCTTGACAGGATGCGGGAGAATGGCTCCCTGCCCGATCTGATAGTGACGGATATACATTTGCCGGGGATGGACGGCTGGGAACTGATCTGCCAGATCCGCGAGCAAAAAAATTATGACGACGTTCAGATTATTATTATGTCCGAATCTTTTATGCGCGGGGATGCAAGTCGCTGCAAGGAGCTTCGCATCGGCGATTTCCTGGCCAAGCCGGTAATTCTGGTGGAACTCAAAGATGCCATAACCGCTGTCCTTGCAGGAGAAGTCAGTCCGGCCATACATATTGTGACGCAGCAGTGCATAACGGTGGAAAAATCTCACTGCTCCATCCTGGTAGTTGACGATGTAGAGATTAACAGGGAGCTGTTACGCATTATGCTGGAAAAACGCGGACATCGGATAACCGTGGCGCAAGACGGACAGATAGCGGTCAATAAGTTCCAGGAGAATGAATTTGACATTGTCTTCATGGATATGCAGATGCCGGTTCTGGACGGCTATGGTGCCGTACGCCGGATTCGGGAAATCGAGCACGAACGCTCTGCACGGAGGACACCGATAATTGCCATGACCGCGTATGCCATGCAGGGAGACCGGGAAAAGTGCCTGGCTGCAGATATGGATTCCTACCTTGCCAAGCCTGCGAGGCCTGCGGAGGTTGTTGCAGTGCTTATCGAGCTGCTACCGGGATCAGGCGCTGAGAGTACCCGGGCAGAGCAGGGAGCCCCCCCTGGCCCCTCCTCCGGCGTACAGGTCGATCAGGCTGTCTGGGACGCTTCAATGAGCGTATTTGTCCGTGAGGAACTATTGGAGCGATTGGGCGGTGCCGAAGAGATGCTCGGCCGCTTCATCGGCATGTTTTCCAGAAACGTCACCGGCTATATGGAAAAACTCCAATCAGGAATTGAGCTTCATGACAGAGAGCAGATACGCATTCAGGCACATACCATCAAGGGGGCGGCCGCCAACATCGCCGCCCATCGAACACGGGAGACCGCAGCCGGCATTGAAGAGCATGCGCGCGAAGGCAGACTTGATGAGGCTGCCGCGCTGTTCGAGCAGCTTAAAGAGGACCTTGATGCTTTTCAGCACCAGGTTTCATCTGAGGCAAATTGCTGACAGGCTCACCAATTACGGAGAAAACAAGTGTTTGATGAAATTACCGTATTGGCAGTAGACGATGACAGTATGAACCTGGAGATGCTTGAACTGATGCTGTCAGATCTTGACTGTACTGTCCTTAAGGCGGGTGACGGTCTGCAGGCACTGAAAGCATTGGAAGCATCTCCGCGTGTTGATGTTATACTTCTCGACCTGGAAATGCCGGTTATGGACGGCTACGATACGATCAAACGCATCAAGATGAGTAACGGGTGGCGCGAAATCCCGTTAATTGTCGTTACTGCAGGAGCGAGCGAAGTGACACGCGTGCTGGCTCTGGGTGCCAATGATTTCATCGCCAAGCCGTATAACTCGGAAGAACTGCGGTTGAGAGTTATGAATCACGTTCGCAGCAAGAAGCTTTCCGACCTGGCTAAAGAGATGAATGACATCCTTGAAGCTGAGGTTGTCAAGAAGACTGCCGCTCTGCAAAAAGCGCTCATATTTTCCCAGGAGGCAGAATACGAAATATCAATACGTCTTGGTAAAGCTGCCGAGTTTCGTGACCAGGATACCGGCATGCATACACGGCGTATCAGTAAACTTTCCAAACATCTGGGAAAACTTGCGGGGCTTACCTCTGAACAGTGCGAGATATTGTACAAGGCTTCGCCGCTGCATGATGTCGGAAAAATTGGTATTCCGGACAGTATCCTGCTGAAACCGGGGGGACTGGACCGAGAGGAATTTGAGATTATTAAGCAGCATACGATCATCGGTGGTGAGATCCTTGCCGACAGCGGTGTTTACCCGCTTCTGTCTGCCGGCTCAATCATAGCTCTGCAACATCATGAAAAATGGGATGGCAGCGGCTACCCGAAGGGTCTTAAAGGAGAGGAGATTGATATATTTGCCCGGATCGTTTCCATTGTTGATGTTTTTGATGCTTTAATCTCTGAACGACCCTATAAAAAAGTCTTTTCCCTTGAAAAGACGATCAGCATCATGAAGGAGGGGCGAAACGTTTTTTTTGACCCGACCCTCTTTGATCTGTTTTTGAGTAATACGGAAGATTTTGTTGCCATCAGGAATACGCTGAAGGATGCTCAGGAAGAGCAGATGTATATCAGTTAAGCAGAAAATCAGTTTAACATAGATTTAAATCATACCGGAATGGAGGAAAATGATTATGAAAACAGTTCGCTTGTTAGTGATGGTGATGATAGTGATGCTGGCAGCAGGTGCCGCATACGCCAAAGACTCATTTATTATCGGAGTCGCACCACATACCAGTGCCCGTGTGATCCTTGAAATGTATCAACCGCTTCGACTGTCTCTGGAAAAAGCGCTGGGGATGCCGGTGGAGATTTTAACTGCGGCAGATTTTGACACATTTGCCCGCCGCGGCCTGGCCAATGAATTTGACATCGCAATTACAACCGGCCATCAGGCACGGCTCTTTCAGACCGACGCCAAATACATCCCGCTACTCACCTACAAAGCCGATTTCAAGGCAATTGCACTGGTCGCTTCCAGTGGTCCCGTCAAAAAAGCAGCCGATCTGAAAGGAAAGCCGATCCTTGGTCTGAGTCCGACATCTCTGGTAACTCTCTGGGGTCTTCATTGGCTGAACAATGAAAAGATTGACTCCTCAACGGTCAAGTTTGTCAGTGCCTCAGACAGTGTCGGTCAGCTCATCATCTCCGGCGAGGCAGCTGCCGGGTTCATGTCGCAGGCAAACTACCAGAAGCTTACTCCGGAAGTGCGTGGACAGTTGCGGATTCTTGCCGAGAGCAAGCCGATGGCCGGCCGCGTGTATGTACTGAACAAGCGCCAGGCCGCCCTGCAAAAAAAGATTGATGCCGCCCTATGGGCGTTTGCGGCAACTCCTGAAGCCAAAGTATACTTTGAGACAAATAAGCTGGATGGCTACCGGAAATTGCGGGCAAACGAGCTGAAAGAAATGGATCCATTTGCCGCTGAAGTGAGAAAAGTGCTGAACAGCACGGCAAAATAAGGCTGAAGTGTAATGCAACTTTCTCTTCGACATACGGTCCGTGGCCGGTTACTGCTCCTGGCAGTCGGCATTGAAGTTCTGATGCTGACTATTCTGGTGTTAAACAGCTTGCGACTGCAGCATGGCGCGATGACCAATCAGGCCCGTTTACAGGCGGAACAGTTCTACCCGGTGCTGAGGGCAGCCCTGACGGCTCCGCTCGCACAGCGCGATTTTGCCACGGTACAGGCAGTTATCAATGAAAGCCGCTCTGCCGGGGGAGTCGACTATATCGTTGTTGTTGACCGTTCCGGCAGCAGGATCGCTTCCATCGGCTGGCCCACCGACAAACAGCTCCCCTACCCAAGCGGGAAGCTGCAGCTGTTCGAGACGAAGAAGGAGCCTCGCTATGATATGGAGGTGCCGGTTTCGATGCAGAGTCAGCCGCTGGGAACTGTTCATTTCGGGCTCAATCTGTCACAGATCATTTCTGCCAGGCGGATGCTGCTGGTTCAGGGAGTCAGCATTGCGGTGGTCGAAGTAATTCTTTCCTCTCTTATTCTGCTGCTCATCGGCTACTGGCTGACACGGAATTTGTCCTCGCTGACCCGTGCGAGCCTGGAGGTCGCCTCCGGTAATCTGACACCGCCACCGGTACCGGAAGGCAGTGATGATGTGGGGCGGTTGGGCGCCGCATTCAACACCATGTCCCGGGTAATTTCCGAGCGGGTTACCGAACTGACTGCCGCGAAAGAGGTGGCAGAAGCAGCTAATCGGGCAAAAAGCGAATTCCTCGCCAACATGAGCCACGAAATCCGTACCCCGATGAACGGCATAATCGGGATGACCGATCTGGTGCTCGATACCGACCTGAACCGTGAGCAGATCGTCTATTTACGCTCGGTTAAAACCTCTGCAGACAATCTCCTCTCGATTATCAACGATATCCTGGACTTTTCAAAAATTGAAGAGGGACGAATAGACCTCTATATGTCATCTTTTCTGCTTCGGAGTATGGTGGGGCAAACTCTGCGGACATTATCCGCCAGGGCAATTGAAAAGAGTCTCGAAATAGTATTCAGTGTTGAGCAGGATGTCCCGGATGCATTGATAGGTGATCCCGGACGGTTACGGCAGGTATTGATCAACCTTGTCGGTAATGCCGTCAAATTTTCCGGAAAGGGTGAAATCAGCGTTATCATCAGCCTTGTCGAGCAATCGATGGAAGGTGCACGTATCCAGTTTGATGTTACAGACAATGGCATCGGTATTACTCCGGAGCAGCAGGGACGTATTTTCGATGCGTTCGAACAGGGAGACGCTTCAACAACCAAGGAGTTTGGCGGTACCGGACTCGGACTTTCAATCTCGAAGCGCCTGGTTACCCTGATGGGGGGTGCAATCAACGTTACCAGTTCACCGGGTCAGGGGAGCTGTTTCAGCTTTACCGCCCTGTTCGGTCTGCAGGATATTTCGACGAATGTCCCGCCGATTGCCGAAAGTCTGGCCGGTATTTCAGCGTTGATTGTTGATGACAACGCAATCAACCGTCAGATGCTGACCGAATTTCTTGCCCGGGGGCGAATGACCGTAACTGTTGCCGCTGATGCTGCCGAAGCAGTCGAAAAACTGGCACAACTGTCTGCTGCCGGTACCCTCCCCCGGATTGTGCTGACCGACATCAACATGCCGGATACCGATGGCTGGGAACTTGTTACCCGATTACGACAACAGCAGGAATATGACTCCGTTCAGATTCTCGTCATGCCGAGTTCCGGGACCCGCGGAGATGCCAACAGATGTCGTGACCTTCATATTGAGGGGTATCTGACCAAGCCGATTGTAATGGAGGAATTATATGGCACTCTGACGGCCATCATCAACGGACATCAGCAGCCTGCGGAGCTGGTAACCCGCCACAGCGTCCGGGAAAACAACTCCCGCTGCAGCATTCTCGTTGCGGATGACGTCGAAATCAACCGGGAGTTGCTGCGCGCGACACTGGAAAAACAGGGGCACCAGATATGTATGGCGGAAAATGGGCGGGTAGCGGTCGACTGCTTTGCTCAAGAACGGTTCGATATTGTTTTTATGGATATGCAGATGCCGATCCTGGATGGCTACGGTGCCGTTCGAGAAATACGTGATCTTGAGCAGGCTCGGGATATGGCGAGAACTCCGATAGTCGCAATGACGGCGTATGCCATGCAAGGTGATCGGGAAAAATGTCTGACCGCAGATATGGATGCCTATCTTTCCAAGCCGGCCCGGGCAGCAGATATCGTGGCAACGATCAATCAGCTGGTACCTGAGCGGATATCGCACAGCCAGGAAAGTCAGGCCATTGCCATTGAGACAGGTCCGGAGAGTCAGCACCTTGAAATAAGTCCGAAAGTATCTGAAGACTCAATGCCTGTGTTCGACAGAGCCGAGTTGCTTGAGCGTATTGGTGGTCGCGAGGAGATGATGGGGCGGTTCTTTGAGATGTTTACCAGAAATGTCACCGGTTACATGGAGGCTCTTTTATCAGCCGCAGAGCGAGCTGACGGCGAACAGTTGCGTATACAGGCACATACCATCAAGGGAGCAGCGGGTAATATATCCGCCCGTCGGGTGAGAGAGACTGCAGCCGCCATTGAAGCTTGCGCTCGGGAGGCACGGCTTGATGACGCAACAGGTCTGATACCGCAGCTCAAAGATGATCTGCGGGCATTTGAGCGTGAAATTGCCGCAATCACCACAGCGGAGTAACGGCCAAGGACACCCCGAATACACACACTTCAGCCGGTACGAAAAAATTCCGGTTATGCCGTGAGCAAAGATGCCAATCAGAACGACTTTTTTATTGCCTCTATTGTCTGCATGACGGTATGCTCGAGTTCCGGTATCAAGTCGAGAGTTGTTTTCAGGTCGCCCTCTTGTGCGACTGATTGAACTTTAGAACAGATTGCGGCTAACGCCGGTGCGCTGATATAAGCTGCCGTCCCCTTCATTAAATGGGCCTGTTTGCTTATCGACAAGGTATCACCCTGGCAGAGTTCAAGCAGTTTAGCCAGCTGGTCCGGCAGATCTGCCAGCGATTGATTCAGGATCACTTTAACGAAAGATCGATCGCTGTCCATCCTGTCAAGCATATCACGCTCGTCGTAGAAAGGCGAACCGGCTGGTTCGGCATTTTCCTTATGCGGCATACTCGCAAAAGTATCCCGCTCCACCCACTTACTGATCATCTCCTCTAATGTTTCTTTTCGAACCGGCTTTGACAGATAATCATCCATCCCGCTTTCAAGACATTTTTTCCGGTCTTCACCAGTGGCATTTGCGGTCATGGCAACAATCGGCACAGTGTGGTTAAGCACTCCGGAATCTGGATCCCGAATCAGGGTCGTCGCATCGAAACCGTTCATTTCGGGCATCATGCAGTCCATGAGTACCAGATCGTAATCAATCATCTTCAACGCCTGAACCGCTTCTGAACCGTCTGCAACCACATCGACTTTATATCCGAGCGATTTCAGCATATGCTGGGCAACTTTTTGATTGATGATATTATCTTCGGCCAGAAGAATTCTGAGCCCCTGTCGACCGTATTCGGATACAGCATGCTTGGTTATGATCCTGCTCTGGTTGGGCATATCCTGTAATTGGCCCGCTGATTTCGCTAATATCAACTCAAGTACCCCATACAGTTGCCCCTGCCTGACCGGTTTGGGCAGATAGCCGGAAAAGCCGATCTCGTCCATAACCGTCACATCACCACGCCTCGCAAGAGAAGTGATCATGACCATCAAAGTTGATGCCAGCCGCGGATCCTGTTTTATGCGCCTGCCAAGCTCCAGACCATCCATTTTCGGCATTTCCTGGTCCAGAAGGGCAATCTGGAAGGGGTCTTCCAAATCAACCGCCTTATACAGCATCGCCAATCCATCTTCCCCGTCAACAGCGATATCGTAGCGGCACCCCCAGTACTTCAGCAACGTTACCATGAGTCTGCGGTTGGTAGCATTGTCGTCGACAACCAGTATCCGTGATTTGGTCAGATCGATGTTTTCTGAAAACTTCAAATTTTTAATGGCTGCGAGGCTTTCGGCATCCTGTTTCTCAAACGTGATGGTTAACCAGAACGTCGAACCGACACCCTCGGTGCTTTTGACGCCAAACTCGCCATTCATCAGCTCGGTTAACTGTTTGCAGATCGCCAGTCCCAAACCGGTTCCGCCATATTTACGGGTTGTGCTCCCGTCGACCTGGGTAAATGGCTCAAATATAGCCGCAAGTCGCGATTCAGGTATGCCGATACCGGTGTCGCTCACCTCAAAGTGTATCGTTGCCGCATCTTTCTGTTCCGATCGAAGTACGGCTGAAATCGAAACTTCTCCTTTGGTGGTAAACTTGATCGCATTACCGACCAGGTTGATGATTATCTGGCGTAATCTGCCGGGATCTCCCTTCAGATGGGACGGCACGGCCGGGTCAATGCGGCAGACCAGTTCGATACCGGCATCATCAGCCCGCAACGAAAGCATTTCGGCAGCATCTTCGAGAGTTACCCGTAAATCGAAGTCCAGGATTTCCAGATCAAGCTTGCCGGATTCTATCTTTGAAAAATCAAGGATTTCATTGATGATAGTCAGCAAATTCTCACTGCTCTTACGAACAATTTCGGTAAACTCTTTCTGTTCGGGAGAAAGTTCGGTTTCCAGCAGCATACCGGTCATGCCGATCACCCCGTTCATGGGAGTTCGTATCTCATGACTCATGGTGGCTAAAAATGAGCTTTTGGCGAGGCTTGCCTGTTCCGCCTGTTCCTTGGCAATGGTCAGCTGAGCCAGAATATTTTTCCTCTCGGTAACATCCTCTGTGACAGCGATATAATGTACGATGGTACCGCTATGATCCTGGATGGCAGAAATAGTGGTGCGCTCCCAGATCAGGCTGCCATCTTTGCATCTGTTTAAATATTCACCTTCCCAGGTATTTCCTCTTGAGATAGTAGTCCACAGATCATTATACGTTTCAGGTGATGTTTCACCGAATGTCTGCTGAATCATTACGTCTTTACCGATGGTCTCGGCAGCTGAGTAGCCGGTAACCTCAGTAAATTTCGGATTGACGAATTCAATTATTCCCCTGGTATCAGTAATAACAATGGAGACGGGACACTGCTCTATGGCGCGGGTCAGTTTCAACTGCTCAAGTTCAATAAGTCTGCGTTCAGTGATGTCGGTAAATGTAATGACTGCTCCTGAAAGGACGCCATTTTCAATGAGCGGATTTGATGAAAGATCCACCGGAAAATAAGAGCCGTCCTTTTTCCATAGCACATCAATAGTACTCTGGTAACTCTGCCCGTTCATAATGGCTCTATGCGCCGGGCAGTTTTCAACAGGAAACGGGAGTCCGTCCGGGTAACTGTGGTGAATGAGATTATGGATATCTTTGCCGATACACTCCTCAAGCTGGAATCCCAACTTCACCAGACCGGGCATGTTAATGAAGGTGCAGAGACCGGCCATATCTACACTATAAATGCCCTGTTCGGTTGACTGCAGCAATTGTTCGAGCCGGGCTTCGCTGTTTTTGAGATTCAACTTATCAGCATCAGAGGCTTTTTTATTCCGGATCTGATTCATGACACGCAAGCGTAACTCTTCACGGTTGAATGGCTTGGAAACAAATTCGTTTGCCCCCATCATCAAAGTTCGATTGACTTCGCTGGCACTTCCGGTAATGACAATCACCGGAACAGTAAGCCATTGTGGACTCTCCCGTACGAAACGGATGAATTCGAAGCCATCCATGACGGGCATTTCAAGATCGACAAGCATTGTGTCAATGTCCGGATTTTCCTCCAGCACATGAATGGCCTCTAAACCATTGCACGCTTTAAGTATCCTGCAACCCGAGTCGGACAACATGATATCAAGCATTTCCAGGTTCATGTCATCGTCATCAATAACTAAAATCGTTGTATCAGACATACCCACTCCAGGCTGACGTTAGAAGCAATTGCATGAAGTACATAGCAGATATGGGTAAAAATGTCTTTTAGAAAATTTTTAGCAGGATGCGAATTCCACGAAAAGAAAAGAGGAGACTGGCCAGACTCGGCCAAAGTACGTTCAGCAGAACAGAAATCATCCCACCGTACACATTACCTGCCGGACCCGGTATTCCCCGCCGATCACGAGATACTCCCCCTCCCCCTTCATAATGCTTCCCGGTAGCAGATCGTTGTAGAAAAATACCTTGCCGAGTGGCACGAGAACCTCCCAGACCGTTGAACCGAACTCCCAGGCCCGCTCTTCATCGGACGTACATGAGACCAGGTTATTCAAGCGGACGATCTGGGTGCGCTTGTTTATCTGTTCAATGACGTCGTGCTCGCTGGCGTCGTAGGTACCGCGATACAGTGTAATAACAGGGGAGAGAGGATATTTGCGGATCAGCTCGAACTGACAATATTCGTAGAGGATATCAAGCTGCGACTGGATGGCATTGGTGCGGGCGCTCCCTTTCATGACGTCCACAGAGTAGTCAAAATACTCCTCGCTGTGGATACCTTTGATGCGGGCACGATGAAACGAAGGGGTGATTCCCATGCGACTTTCTACCCAGCGCTTCAGGACGGCCCCTTCAATAGAGTTGGAATCCATCATCCAACCGCGCAGAAAACGGAGATAGCTGTTTTTGATACTTTTCCGGGCGGTGTCGGTCTGATCCTGCCATTGATGCAGCTGAAACTTTACCGACATAAAATCATTAAAAGTCAGGGCGCGCTCTTCCTGACTGTCAAGCGAGACGAGCCGCTCAAAGAGGAACCGGTTTCCCTCCTTGACCCCCTGTATTTCGAGCATCTGAGGATTGTCGTTAAAATGGCGCGAGGCGATGACCCGGGGCGGCAGGTTGCAATTATTAAAGGAACCGTTGTGCATGTCTGGTCATCACCTCGTTGTGAAAGTCGGTTCGGGGTTCAAGGTTCAAGGTTCCAGCTAACAACCACGAACCCCGAACCACGAACCTTGAACCGCCCCTAAAGAATCTTTGCCAGTTCCACCAACGTGTACTTGATCGGTCCGCTGGTCACAAACGGTTCGACCCCGAGTTTTTCGAGTTCACCCTTCGGATGTTCTCCCATCTGGGCAGTCACAACAGCTCGACAGCCGTCAAGAGCGGCAAAAATGTTCTTGAGCAGATGCCCACGCAGGGGATGTTCGGGATCAAAACTGCAATACCTCTCAACCGCTCGTTCATCAACCAGTGTGGCATCGCCATTTTCAACTTCATAAATGAGGAAACGTTCGGCATGCCCAAAGTGTTGGTTTATCTCCTTACCATCTTTTGATGCCACTGCAATCAGCATGCTTCACCTCCCGGCCTATGACGTATAACCGTATGCGTGAGCTTCAACCGGCTCAAACGAGAAACATTTCTTCGGGCAGGTCCTCCCGCACGCCTGGCAGCCGATACAGTTCCCGGCAGTGGCCACAGTCATATATGCCTTGGCCGTATCTTCACAATCCACCTCTTCGTACGCCAGCACATCCATGGCACATGCCTTGTAGCAGCGACCGCAGCCGATGCAGAGTTCTTTATCGATCGCCTTGATAAACTTCGGTGTCCACTCATGTCCGTCTTTTGTCAATCCTGTAATAAAAGCCATTTTGTCTTCCTCCCTGGTAGTGGTGCTGCCTTGAATTAATCTTCCATAAATGTTGGTGACTGCCCCTTGTTCATTGCCTTGCGCAACCAGGGTGGCGGATTGCCCCGCAGTACTTCCTGAAAACGCTCAACGGTCTCTTTCAGACTGACTTCACTGTTGGTCTTCATGGGATGGATCTTGTGTGCCACCAGTTTTGCCGCCGCCGGTCCACCGATCTGCATGGTGTAGACAATGGCACATTCGGTCAGCACCTTTGCCCGTGCAGCAATACGATCTTCCTCATCTGAGCCATGCTCACCGACGCTGACCGCTTCCAGAAACCGGGCTTCATCAGGCCCGACCTCCCAGATGTGAAAACTCTGGCACTGGCCAAAATGCTGATCGATAATTTCACCTGTTGATGTCGTAAATGCGATTTTCATTTTTCACCTTCCTTTCTCAATAAAAAAGACGCGACCATTGTTATTATGGCGGCGCCTTTGCCGGTTTACTTGAATGCAGTTATAAACATTATAGGTATTTTTAGATAAAGCACAGACCATGCCAACAGCTAACATGCTTAATTCATTCGAGATATATTATTTTTAGGGAGGTATCTGGCCCTAATTTCTGCTTAATTTTTAAGCAGTGCTGCTTCACTGAAGAATAGAAGCCAAATAAATTAAGAACTGGACTTTAGACTTCTGCAGTGTTCTTTGAAAAAGTTGCATTATCAAAAAATAATGCAAATAAATGAAAATAAAGCTTGACAGCAGGGGCAAGGTCGTGGGTCGCGCGCTACTCACGTAATTGATCTTAGAAGTGAGTAGCGCGCGACCTCTTGAGAGAAAACCATTCTCTCTCAGGAGGCCGCTATGGACAACAAGGGATACCGCTATATCCCCAGAGCCCTGTTCGATGCTATCACATTTCTCTGTCAATCTCTGCCAAAACGTTCGGTGCCAACTTTTCTGGAACTGCTTTTCGGAGCAATGCTCACCCAGACCGGCTTTGTTACCGATGCTGTGCTGGCGGTTGATACCGTCAGACACTGGAACAGCTACTACAAGTGGCTCCACTTTGGCAAGTGGTCTTGGGTTGCCCTGGGGTGCCAGACGGCTCGCCTTGCACTGCGGATGTTCCCGCGCCGCCGCTGGTTTCTGATGATTGATGACACCATCGTTTTCAGATCGTCACAGAAAGCCCCTGGTTCGGCCATTCATCATCAACACGGCAACAAGACCAATCGCCCGACCTTTGTCAGAGGGCAATGCTGGGTGACGTTGGCACTGACCATTTCAAAGGGATTCCGCTCCTTGGGCATCCCGATTCTCTCTCGGCTGGCACGCCGGGGAGGTAACTCCGGCAAGCTGGTGGCGGCGCGTACTCTGCTGCGGGTCGTTGCGCCACTGTTTAAAGAGTTACAGACGTACCTCTTGATGGATAGCTGGTATATGCGCTGCAAGTTGATCACATATGCCATGGAACAAGGGCTTGATGTGATTGGCCAAGTGCGCAAGGACACAGCGCTCTTTCATGCGCCTGAACGTACCGGCAAGCGGGGACGTCCAAGAAAGTACGGCGAAAGGGTGACTGCCGGGTGGATTGCCTCACTACCGGAAGTCCGGCAGCAGTTCACCGTCTATGGCAAAACCCAGACGGTCCATTATCGGTCAGCTATTGTGCTTGCTCGCTTCCTCAAGGGAAAAGCGGTACGGATGGTCTGGAGTCAGCTTGAAAAAGAAGACGGTACCCGTACACAGCAATGCTTACTTCTCTCTACTGATATAACTCTTTCCGGCGCACGGATCATTCTCGGTTACGGGCGACGGTGGTCGATTGAGGATCTGTTCAATCAGCTCAAGAATCGCTGGGGGTGGAAAGAAACCTGGCAGCAGACACGACAGGTTCTCCATCGTTGGGTCCAGATACTTTCCGTCAGTTATGCCATTCCGCAGTTGCTAGTACTGCTCAATGATGCAAAGGTTACGTATCTGGCTTCGTTTGCCCCGTGGCGTGTGAAACAACCGGTCACAGCCGGCAGAGTCAGGCAGGGACTGCAACGGTTTTTTGGCCATGTCAATATTCGGGCTCTGTGGAACCCGAAGTCCGGTAAATTCGGACCGCGAAAATGGCCGGTTGAGGATGAATATCAACACAAAAGGGGCAAGGCCGCATAGAATCAGCCTTGATCAACAATTAAAGAGTTGCGACCGATACCGACAAAAAGACGGTGCGGGGAGACGAATATCTAAAGTCCAGTTAAGAAGTTACATTGTAGATTTCAGGTGGTATCAGTTATGCGCCAGCTTCTGGGCCTCCCTGGCATTCGCCTGAAACAGGTTGGCTGTCTCGAAAACCAGATTCAGCGTACCGCGATAACCAACCCACACCTTCTGATGTGCTCCAAGTCGATCAAACACCGGCAGACCAGCCCGTAAATGTGCCCCGATTTTGAGTTTGTTCGCCGCCTGGCGACCGTTTGAATTGGCCACAATCAGGTCCGCACCGATTGCCGCACTCTCCAGATCCTCCAGATCTCCGACAAATACATTGTCACTCGGCAGACGGTCCAGTCCACGGGTTCGGGTAGCGGAGAGCGCCGCCTGAATTTCGCACCCCATTCCGGCCAGAAAGCCGGTTAACGTTTTGAGGTTATCGGACTCCAGCGCAATAGCCACTTTTTTGGTGCCGAACTGGTAATGGCTGTCCACCATGGCATCCATCAAACGACTGCGCCAGCGGCGATGCTTCTCCGGTATCGGCCTGCCGCTGATGGCAGACAGGACATCCATGAAACGGTCGGTCTCGGCCAGTCCGGTCAGCGAAGTGAATCCATAGGCCGGAATAGTGAATTTATCTTTCAGCTTGAGGGCGGCTTTCGCCAGCGAATCACCAACGTACAGCGTCGCACAGCTGCGCCCGGCTTTCCTGATATCCGCAACGGTAATACCACCGGTTGACAGCGGCGAGACGACCTCATCGATATGACCATCCATGGCGTTCGAGATATCCGGAATTGTCAGTACGGTCAGGCCGAATGATTCAACCAGCTCTTTCAGCTCTTCCACGTCCGCCGGAGTCAGATGCGCCCCCGGCAGCATATTGACCTGATCTGCGACCGTATCACCACCTTCTGCCAGACTGGAGACGATTGACTCCACGGCAGCGGCATACCCTTCCTGCAACGACCCGCAGTAATCAGGCGTTGAGGCCCAGATAACCGGGACACCGTCGTGCTCCGGGTGCTGCTCACGGAACTGCTTGATGGCGCTGCTGACATCGTCGCCCATGGTTTCGGTCAGTCCGGTGGTCATGACCCCGACAACTTCAGGACCGAACTTCTCAATGACCCGCCCGATACCTTTTTTCAGATTTTCCCAACCGCCGAAAATTGCAGAATCTTCACTCATGGCGGTGGCGTTCAGGGCAATTGATTCCTTGTAATGCCGTGACAGCTGCAGGCGGATAAAGGTCGAACAGCCCTGGGCGCCGTGGAGCAGGCCGAGCATATTGTTGATCCCGAGATAGGCCATGGTGGCCCCCAGAGCGGGCGAGTTTTTCTGCGGGTTGACAGTCGCAGCCTTGGTTGAGACCTTAACCCGCGAAGCGGAGATGTCCTCGGCCAGGAACGTCTCGGCATGGCTTAAAGATGTCGCAACATAATCTTCTGAAGGGGCGACCGGCCGGTCGCCCCCCCTTTTTTCCCATGGGGCGGGAGCGTTCAGCGTTGCCCAGATCGGATTATTGACCGTCATATCGAGCTGCCGGGAGAAAGTAACCATGCCTTCATACCCTGCGTAGGGATGGGAGCGGCCATGGTTGATATCCATAAACGGCGTCCTGGTTTTGAGCGCCAGAAACTTGGTCTTTCCACCGGCGACAATCAGATCAGGCATTTTTGCGTGCATGACTGCCAGCAAACCCGCTGTAGATGTGTCCTCGATGATCTGGGCATCCTTATGCATAAGCCCCTTCATCCGGTAGAAATCCTCCAGGGTCGAATTCTGCGTCCCTGCCGCCAGCACCTCAACACCCAGTTCGTTCAAGGCGTTGACCATCGACCAGGTTTTGACGCCGCCGGTGAAAAGCACTGCCGTCTTTCCTGCCAGTCGAGCCCGGTAGGGAGCAATGGCTGTCCGGCACTTCTCTTCTTCCTCATGTATCAGACGCTCCACCCGATCCTGCATGACCCGCTTTTCCAGGCCGTTGACAATGTTGTCCAATTCGCGGGCGATATCACGCAACGCCTTTGCCGTATCGGTCATGCCGTAGAACGACTCTTCAAGGTACGGCATACCATAGGTTTTCTGCATTTTTTTGGCGAGATTGGTCAGTGATTTGGAGCAGATGATAATATTGAGCCTGGCTCGATGGGCGTAGCGCAGCTCCTCGAATTTTGAGTCACCGCTGAAGCAGGAGAGTACCTGTATACCGAGGCGGACAAAGAGCGGCAGCATCCCCCACAGGTCGCCGGCGATGTTGTACTCGCCGATGAGATTGATCGGATATTCTCCCAATTCTGGAGGTTCTGTCGTGCCGATGACATACTTGAAGAGGATTTCTCCGGCCAGGCGGTTGCCGATATTTTTGTCACCGATGAAACCGGGGGTGTTGACCGGAATAATGGGAATGGTGACTTTTTCTGACGCAGCCGTACAGACCGCTTCAACATCATCACCGGTCATGGAGGTCACACAGGTGGCATAGACAAAGATCGCCCGGGCCTGCTCCCGGTAGCGCTCGGCCAGATCAAGGATTGCTTTGTAGAGTTTTTTCTCCCCGCCGAAGATAACGTCATTTTCGAGCATCTCGGTGGTAAAACCGCGCCGGTAGAGCTGGGCATCAGAAGAGCGTGCGCCACGGTTGTCCCAGGAATTGCCGGCACACCCGATCGGACCATGCACCAGGTGTATAGCGTCGGTGATCGGCATCAGCACAACCCGCGCACCGTCGTAGGCGCAAGAGCGCTCGGTCCCCTCGCCCGGTTCAGATTTCTTGCAGAACTTGGGGGCGCCCTTATCGTTGGTTTCGCAATCGGTAACATCGTAATAATCGGGCTTTGCCATATGTATCTCCCGTCAGTCTTAAATATGAGTGCGGCTCCCGCTCCGTTCAGATCGGTGCTGCCGGAATATTCTTAGCATGGGACATGCCAAATCAAAACAATACGCAACATACTGTTTTAATTAAGTTATTAAAAATAGTATCATATGATGGCAGACAAATAATGCTTATTTATTGTGCAGAAATACACTCTGTGGCATGATTGCCAAACAAAGCGGAATTATCACCATTACGGAGGGTATTACCATGAGCAAGGCATTACTGGTCATCGACGTGCAGAACGATTATTTCCCCGGCGGCACCTTTCCACTCTGGAATACGGACGCAGTTCTTGAAAATACGCTACGGGCAATTGAAGCGGCACAGGTAAAAGGGCTTCCCGTAATTATTATCAGGCATATCGCTGACAGCAGTCGGGGGCTTGCGCCCTTTTTCAATGAAGGAACAAACGGTGTCGAGGTGCATCCGGCTATCACTGCCGCTGCGCCCGATGCCCCGGTCGTCATCAAGTCATTTGCAGACAGTTTTCATCAGACAAATCTGGAGGAGGTACTTGGGAAACTGGGAGTGACGGAGTTGCTGGTGTGCGGCATGATGACCCAGAACTGTGTGACTCATACCGCCATTTCAAAGGTTGCGGAGAAATATCCGGTGTCGATCCTGTCCGATTGCTGCACCACGGTAAGCAAGATTCTGCATCTGATAGCATTGAACGCCGTGTCAACAAGAGTTGCCCTGGTTACCACAGCCGAGTAAAGTGAGTGCTCCAGGAATGGTGAGGCAAAAGGTGGATGGTTTTGCCAAGCAGAGCTTGTCGGGCCAGTGCGTTACCAAGCCGGAGCTTGGTATCGAGGGTGGTGGTAACGATCGGGGTTTCCTGTCTTTTGTGCCAACCCGGGCTGATCATCGTAACAAGCGTTGTTGTAGCAAAGTTTGCATGTCACGTCTCCCGTCCAGCACACAATGTACAATCACTTCATTTTCGCGAATGGAATAGATGATTCGGTATGGCTTGAAATGAATTTCCCGAAAATCCTGATTGCCAATTCTATCCAGTTCTGGTGGGCAATGGCCGCGTTGCGGCATTTCTGTCAGAGCCGCAATCGCCCTTTCAACGCCGTCAACCAGCGTATCAGCGCGTTCTGAAGAGTCATTCAGTTCCACATAGTGGAAAATTTCGCGCAGATCAGACTTTGCTGCGGCTATAACCACAATCTTGAATTTCATCCCAGGCGCCTCATTTTTATCTCTTCCCGTAAGTCGGCAAAAACCTGCTCAACCGGCTCCATACGTCCTTCCTCAACATCCTTGCGACTGATCGCAAGTATCTTCAGGAGTGCCAGGCTTTCCTGGATCTCTTCATACGAGGCAATATCCTGCAGAACAGCAGTCGCTTCGCCGTTCTGGGTGATGATGATGGGAGTGCGGCTTTCTGTTATGCTCAGGATAATATCGGCAGCATGAGCCTTAACATAACTGATCGGTTTTACAGCTTCTTGTAGCAACATGGATAACCTCCTGTAATACTGAAACTGAATTCAGTCTATATTGAGTTTAATCGTTGTACAAGGATAATTTTCTCATATTGATATAATGTTTGAAAAACTCGCAATCATCGGCAGGTTTCCATAAGATTTCCGATCTGTGAAAAACCTACTATCTGCAACCCATTACTTCTAACCTGCTGTTCACTGCCGCCGTACACAACTATTCCCGGAGTTGCTTTCGGATTAAGCGAGCGATAATACTCCAACCCCTTCCAGGCATCACGCTGCACTGTTGCCCCCGATTTGATCTCTATCGGGATAATGCTGTCACCGGATTCATGCAGCAAATCAACCTCATGACCTGCATTATCGCGCCAGTAGTACAGCTTTGGCTCACGCACACGGTTCAGGCGCTGTTTCATTAATTCCGTTACAACAAATGTCTCAAAAAGTGATCCTACAAGCGGATGGCTTACAATCTGTCCGGAACTCTCAATCCCCAAGAGATGACAAGCAAGCCCAACATCCCGGAAGTATAGCTTTGGCGCTTTGATCAGCCGTTTATTGAAATTGTTAAAGTGAGGTTGTAGAAGGGTAATGATAAAACTGGCTTCCAGCAGAGACAGCCAGGATCTGGCGGTGTTGTGGTTGATTCCGGCATCTATGGCAAGAGAACTTGCATTCAATATTTGTCCGGTCCGTCCCGCACAGAGTCGCAAAAAGCGGGAGAATACAGCTAAATCCTTGATCGCCATTATTTCCCGCACATCCCGTTCGACATAAGTGGTGACGTAAAAAGAGAGTGCTTCGGCAGGATCAAGCTTATCGGCGAATATACGAGGATAGAAACCTTTAAACAGAAGCTGCGGATCCGTACCGATTGTCAATACAAACAGAAATATGTCTGGAGTTTAAAACGTAGGGGCAAAGCAAGTTTCATCTGCTTTGCCCGCCTTTGATCTCCGTGGCACAAGGGCAAAGCAGCGGAAACGTTTGCTTTGCCCCTACAATAATAAACAATAAATCGTTAACTTATACATCCCTTACGAGTTGACGCTGATCAATGAATTTGAACTGCTGCTATTCGAGTCGGCGTATTTGGTCAACGCTTCCAGCAACTTCTTCAGTTCGCCTGCCTGATCATACGATGAATCGGCAGAAGACTGGTCTGAAGAACTCTGCTGATTGCTCTCAGAATTTGAGGTGGTAATCTTTTCAAGTAGCGCCTTCAATGTTTCTACCAAATCTGAAACACTCTCCTGCCCAAAACTCGATGAGTTTGCCTCGTACGAATCTGTTGCCTGTTGCGGTGGTGGTGGAGGCGGAGGTCCCATTCCTTGCATCCCCTGGGGCGGGCCGAAACCGCTGTTATCCAACACCGATTTCAACTCATCCCCGCTCAAGGAACCGTCGCTGTTCGTGTCATAGTTGTTGAAGGTGTCGTTTGTTACTTCAAAAGTTTTCCCGGTTTTCTCTTTGATAACGGATGCCAGATTTTTTAATTCTGCCTGTGACACCCCGCCGCTGCCGTCGCTATCGGTTTTTTTGAAAATTCCCAGCGGGTCAGGACGCTGCATACCGTTCATACTGCTCATTCCAACACTCCCGATACTGCTCATGATTTACTCCTCCATTTTTGAGTTTTTACTGCGTGTTCCGCACCAAACGCACGTAGTTGTCGACACGGATGGCATCGCCCTGCGGGCCGTCTGCATAGGGGTAGGTCTTTGTTGAATCTTTGACCTTGGGGTCGCTGCGCTGGGCACCCGCACCGTGTGCGTCGACCCAAGCGCTCTTGGTGGAATCTGTCGGCGAGGTCATGTAACCTAAAGCCCGTCCAAAAGCGATGTAAACAGCCTTTGCGGCAGTGCCATCAGAGAGGATGTGCGTTGTGTTGGTCCAGTAATAAGGATAGTCAGCATTACCTGCTTCGTTGGTGATGCCGGTACAGGTGAAAAGTGCATTGATGGCGGGTGAGTTAGTTGTATCAGGCGACCGCGTGTAATCGACGATGTTCTGGAGTTCCTTGGCGTTAGGCAGACGCCAGTCATTGTGCCCGAGATAGCTTTCAGCATTCTTGGTTTGCGCCCAGGCGAGCGCCTCCTGCCAATTCATCCCCTTGCCACTGTCACCCTTGGTCCACATGTGGCCGGTAGCGCGGTCGGTGATGGTCGAGTCGCCGTTATCAACGAAATCGTTGACCCCATAAACTGCACCCCTGACAAGTCGCACGTAAAAGGTTTTTGCACCCGTGCTACCAAAGCTATTGGATAAGCCGTATCCTTTGATACGGCCATCGGCGAAATTTACTCCGAACAGGGTTTCGTCACCGGAAAAGCCATATTGCACAGCCATCATGGTTTTACTCACATAGAGATTGCTGGAGGCGTACTGTGCATCAAGTAAACGTTCTCCTGCAGCCGTATCACCATAGCCAAAACTGAAATAGTTCCGATCAATGAAAGGCGTCAGGGTCGCGGCCGTACTGCCGGGGCCGACATCGGTTCCCATGAAATTCATCAGGGAGTACAACTCCTTGATCGTCGGCAGCCGCCAATCGTTGTAGCCACCGTAATTGGCCGCGTTCAGCACGGCCGGCCTGGCTTGTGTCTGCGTCCAGGTCAACTTGTCTTTTGAGTCGATCGTTCCATCGCCCGTAGTGTCCGGGCTTTGCTGCCAGGTCAGACCGGTGATGATGTCTTTCACCGTAAGACCATCAGCACTCTTGGTGAAACTGGGCTGGTTACCCGAAAACTTGGCATCCTGACCGTAGAAAGCCTGTCCGGCAGAGGGGGCAGAAATCTCAACTGTGGTATTGAAAGTTTTTGTTTGCCCTGTGTCTACAATTAAATAGGTGCTTTGCGTGGTGGTCGTTGTGGGTGTGGTGGTTGACGTCGTTGATGACGTGCTTGACGAACTGCTTCCACAGCCAAGGAACGTGAGAGTTCCAAGTACAGAGAGTAGCAGCAATGTGATTTTCTTTTTTGACATGACAAACTCCTTTGATTTCGTGTTACCTATTGTGCGTTCCGCACCAAACGGACGTAATTCAAATATCGTGATTCCCCGCTAGAAGCCCCTTGAACCTTTGCGTCGAAGCGGACGGCCCCCGCTCCGTGAAGGTCTTTTCCATCGGAGCCCACAGCACGCCCGAAGGCTACATACCACGCAGCATCGTTCGCTGCGTTCGCATTGACTTTTGCTGTCGTGTTGGTCCAGTACCAGGGATAGTCGGCCGTTCCCGCTTCGTTGGTGATCCCGGTGCTGCTGAAAAGCGGATCAATGGCCGGACCCACCTTTGTTGAATCAGTTGCACCGGGAGAGCGTGTATAATCGACGATGTTCTGGAGTTCCTTGCTGTTTGGCAGCCGCCAGTCATTGTGGCCGAGATAGGTGGCAGCATTTTTGGTCTGAGCAAACGCCAGTGCGTGTTCCCAATCCATACCCGAGCCGCTGTCAGCCTGGGCCCACATCAAGCCCGTGGCCTGATCCGTAATAGTGCCATCACTGTTATTTTTGAAATTATTGACACCGTAAACATCCCCACGAACACAGCGGGCAAGATGCCTCGGCCCTGTACTGATGGCATACGCTTTGATATGTCCTGTGCCGAAATTTACGCCGAACGCCATTTCTGCGCCGGTCTCAGGCTCTACCGTGCTTTCAAGCAGTCCCGTATACTTTGTGCTGCTCCAGAAGATGGCATGACTGAGTTCCATCTCACTTGTGTAATTGACGGTGAAATAGTTTGTGTCAATGTAGGGCCAGCCACTGCTGCCGTTCCAGAGGGAATACAGCTCTTTGATGGTGGGCAGACGCCAGTCGCTGTAGCCGCCATAATTTTGTGCATTCAGGGCTGTAGGGACCGCTTTGGCTTCCGCCCAGTTCACCTGACTGGTGGAGTGGTTTTGCTGCCAGGTCAGACCGGTGATGTTGTCTTTAACGGTAAGGCCATCACTGCTTTTGGTATAGCTGGGTTGAACACCGGAAATCTGGGCATCCTGACCATAGAATGCCTGCCCGGCAGAGGGTGCGGAAATTTCCACTGTGGCGTTGTAGCTCTTTGTTTGCCCCGTATCGACGATGGAATAGGTGCTTTTTGTTGCGGTGGTAGTAGTTGCAGTAGTGGTGGTGTCAGTCGATGAAGCAGTTGAGGTGGTTGATGTTGTGGTGCCACCACAGCCAAGGAACGTAAGGGTTCCAAGCGCAGTGAGTAGTAGCGATGTTAATTTCTTTTTTGCCATGATCATCTCCCTTTGAAAGTTTTATGACTATGTTGATAACAGGCAAATGTATGTGAATTGTGTAGTAAATGTATTTTTTTGGCGGGGAGTAAAAAAAGATTTGTCAGCAGGTTCTGGGCGATCGGTTTTCCAATAAAAAAGTTGGAATGCAAAAATAAAAAGCTTGCGAAGCCTCTTTTTAAAAGGCTTCACAAGCTTTTTTACAATCAGGGAAGTTTATCGCTCATTTTCTTTCTGGCAGAAGATGAGCCAGCAGTTCCCGCTGATCAGGCGTCAACAGCGCGTTTACTTTATTAAGCGTTCTGGTATGTGACACGATCAATTCCACTTCAATCTGACTCTGGGCAACGGCAAGTGCCCGCACAGCAGCCTCGTCAAAGACGGTCGCATCTGCTAACGATTTCAGCTGTTCTCTGCTTTGGTGCATCTTCTCCCGGAGCGGTTCGACAGATTCCCGTTCGGTATCAAGGAACGCTTTGATCTGAGTTTTCTGTGTATCTGTCAGTTTAAGAATTTTTGCCATCCGTGCCTCAAAATTCTCCGCACTTCTTTCCATTCCCGGAGGTGGTCCTCCAAAACCGGGCATTGGTCCCCGTTCTGCCAGAACCGCACTTGCGTTGCTGCCAATCATTGCTGCCGCCAATACTGCTGTAATAATCAGTTTTCTTCTCATGGTACATACCTCGCTTTCGTAAAGTTCACATCGAATGGATGTGTGTTGCTCTTGATTGTAGAGATACCAAGCAAATGTATTGGAATTGTGTGGGAAATGTATTTTTTGAGTGGGAAAGAGAAAAAAGATGCGTCAAGAAGTGAGTGGTTTTACCAAGCGAAGCTTATCGGGCCAATGCGTGGAACAGACGAACCGTGAAAGCCCAGCATATCGCGTATTCCGGCGAGGTGCCCGACAAATATCCGATCATCTGCGTCAAATTCTATACGGACTGCGTATGCTTTGTATTTCATGGCATTTCAGACTGGATTTGTAAAGGCATCCTATTTGAATGGATTGACTATACGCAATTTCTTCTGCACAAGCAGACCATTATGCATATCTTCGCTATACAGAATTTCTGCGTTCAATGACAAGGCAGAAGCTACTATCAGGCTATCCCAATATTGAAAATTATACGAACCTCGTAGTGCTGATGCCAAGTCCAGCAGTTCTTCCGAAAACTCGGTTGCTACGGTATACCGTGAAAAGAAGGAATGTCTCAGAGCCTTTAGACTCTCTTCAGAAAAAGAAGCCTTCTTTATGAGGTTTACAGAAACTTCATTGATAATCTGGCTGCTGATACAGATGCGGGAATCGGTAATAATAGTGCGGGCAATGGGGCATTTGTTTGAGCCTGGCGATTCTATGAAGGCATAGAGCCAGATATTGGAATCAACAAAACAGAGGACTTTTTCAGGGACGTTCATGACATTCATCTCTTGTTAAAGGATTAAAACCGGCAATCTGTAGAGGTGCAGCCATAAGTGAGCTGATAGAATCAGGTGAAGATGCTGCTTTTCGCTTTGTTTGATATTCTTTAAGAATGATTACTTTTACTGTTTCATTGATTTCAGAACGAAACCGCTTAGGCACTTCAATCGTGCCATTTTTTATGGTGGCTTTAAATTCTACTGCATACATATCACTTACCCCCTGTGAGCTGTCACTTGTTCTGATTCTATCCCATAACCTTCTGGTTGAAAACCTTCTTTTTTTCTCGTTATATTTACTCTCATTACGCAGCTCCCGCTGCGTAATGAGGTGGGTTTCCCGACTTTAGCGCCAACCCGAGTTCAACCAGATCTTTCAGTAGTTTGGCAATCGCCGTGGGTTTTGCTTTTATGAAGAATGTGGCTACTTCGTCGGCAGTTGCTGTGCCTGTAGTGGCGAATATACAGATCGATACGGCACACTCCAGCACCAACATCAATCTTGACAGAAGGAACGGCTCGCTAGAAAACATACGAATTGTGCCGATCATCAGTCGCTGTTGGTTCGGGCGGCGTAACTCCAAGCAGAGTGCACAGTTCAATCAGAAAGGATTGGTAATTGGCAAGTTCTTTACCGCCGGAAGGTTGCCAGCCGGCAATGAAGGGACGGCGATGTCACAGTTCATATCAACATTCATCTTCATTCCGGCTTCCTGCCCGGTATATACGGAATCAGCCCTAACCGGAATGCCTCTTCCTGAAGATCCAGAGGGGCGGATCGGATATCAACGGCAAATCCGTTCACGGTGAGCATCCAGACCAACGGATTGTCATCCAGCCTGCTCGGCAGGCTCCAATGCGGATCGAGATAGCTGATACCCATCAGTTTCTCGATACTCCGTGCCTTTGCGGTGGCGGTGCTTTTCCCGATTCCGAAAAGTTCACACAGTTTGCCAAGCTGCATATGCGGTATCTGGGTCTTGTCGTGCAGAAAGTTAACGCTGCCGATCACATACACACAGGCACAAGCCCACTGTTCCGGTTTACCCTTTTCCAGGGGTGACGGGCGCTTCCGGCAGAGAGCCGCTGCCAGTTCACGCGAGACCTGGGAGTATTCTTCATTCAGATGTTGCTTGCAGAAATGGTCGATATGCCCCGAAACCGTATCAAAAACCGGCTGCATAGCCTTGGGTACTTTCAGCTTGTCGTTCATTTTGTCACCTCTCACATAATCCGCAATCTGTATGCAATTCCTACTTCCGGTTCTTCCGTTTCGATACCTTGGCTTTTTTCCGGTTGCTCCGCTCTTGTTTCTTCTGCTTTTTCTGAGCATTGGCAGGCGAACCGTGCCTGGTCGGCACTTTTTCATCTACTCCTCTGAAACAGGCAAAATTTGAAATATATCCATGAATATCTTCCGGAAGGGACCACCCCGCTTGCTTTTGCAGCTTTTCCATCGCCTTGTCATAGCCTTCAGCCATTTCATCTTCAACATTCTTGAGCGATACTTCTCCCTCGAAAACGAACCCTTTCGCAAACAGATCTCGAATTTCAGATATCAGTTCTTCCGGATACAGATCGAGCAGATCCATAACCAGCGAAGCCCAGAAATACTCCTTCGGATCGGCAAGCGTCTCGTCAAACAGAGAAGCAAACAGCGCCATTCCCTTGTCACGCGACAGATCACCGGATGCTATGCCCAGCTTGAGCGCCTCCAACGCTGATGTGCGCAGGTATTCGTAGGCATCACGGTTCCTGATTAGTTCAATTACTGCTGAATAGTCACCCCCGGCGGTACGGCAGAGGAGCGCCGGCAGCGTCTCAGTGAGCATGTCACACCAGATGTATTCCCGCTGTTCATCAGGAATGGAAAATGCCCGGATTATCGGGAGGTGCGCTTTTGTTTCGCGGAAGTGGGCAAGCAGGGCAACAGCATAGATCTCGGCTGAATGCCCTTCTTCAATGTAGCGCACAGGATCGACAACAATTTCATCAAGTATGGCAATCAAAAGCGGCGTGATTTCTTCCCGCAGAGAGACAGCTTCCTCCACCTCTTCACGCAGATATTTTTCGGGAACTGCATCAAAGGCGGCTATAAGTTCATTTGTACGTGACATGGCTATTTCTCCCTTTTCTTTCCACTTTCCAATCTCGCACGGGCAGGAATAACTGCTTCGTGTATACCGGTTTATATCGTCTCAAGTATATATGAGTAGATTGTGTAGTAAATGTATTTTTTGAGCATTTCCGGCAAAAAACGTCGATTTTACGTATTTTCCCACGGGGAGGTTGTGGTAATTATTGATTCAGGTCTTACCGGACAACGGAGCACATACATGAAACTGAACATCACAGGTAAACTGTTTTTCGCGATATTCCTGGCGGCAAGTCTGGCGGTTGTAAGCTCTGCCATGATTATGCAGTGGAACCTCAACAGAGGGTTTTTGCGACTCATCAATGACATGGAAAAAAACGGTATCTCTCGCCTGTCTACCAGGCTGGAAAATGAATACCTCCCGGGCACCGGATGGGACTCAATCCTTCGTGATCCGATGAAATGGCGACAGATGGTTGACGAGTCTTTCCCGGAATTAAAGCCCCCACCGCCGCCGACTGAGGGGGTACGTCCACCTGACAGGTCAGAACACAATACTTTGCAACCACCGGATATTCTTCCGCCGCATCTTGCCCACCAGTTCAGTCGACGCCTGTTTTTGCTGGATACGAACAAAGCCCGCTTGATCGGGCCGGACACTGTGCCAGCGGATGCCGAGATAATTCCACTGCACAATCAAGGCATAGTTCTCGGTTACCTTGGGCTCCGCCCGCAGACCAAGTTTGACAGCCTTCTGCATAAAGGCTTTCTACATGAGCAGAGATACGCCTTCATTGTTGTTGCCACGGTTGTCCTGTTGCTATCAGCCGGCCTTGCACTGCTGCTGGCAAAACGCTTGGTACGACCGCTTAATAACATTACCGATGCGACTCATGTACTGGCGCATGGTGATTATTCCGTCCGCGTGCCGGTAGAATCAAGTGATGAACTGGGACAACTGGCAACCGACTTCAATGCGCTGGCCCTGGCGATGGCACATAACGAGGAGACCAGACGCAGATGGGTTGCTGACATTTCCCATGAACTGCGGACGCCGCTCACCTTTTTGCGGAGCCAGACTGAAGCAATCTTGGACGGGGTACGTCAGCCGACATCCGAATCAGTCAGTGCTATCCACAATGAAATCATGCGGTTTACGAGACTGGTAGATGATCTTTATCAGTTGTCTCTGTCTGATGTCGGCGCACAGACCTATCGCAAGAATGAAGTGGCTGTATCCGGGGTTATTCAGCAAGCGCTGTCCATAATCAGCCCGGAATTTTCGGCAAAGAATATAACACTACAGTATGAAGCGGCCGATAACGGCACCGTCTTCGGTGATGCGGAACGTTTGCGGCAACTTTTCGGCAACCTGCTCGACAACTCGTTGAAATATACCGACCCTGGCGGCGAGTTACGTATCAGGATAGGGAAAGACGGCGACAAGGTGCTGATCGATGTTCAGGATTCTGCTCCCGGTGCAGCTGACGAAGAATTGGAAAGATTGTTCGAGCGCCTCTATCGTGTGGAATCTTCTCGCAGCAGGGCAACGGGAGGTGCCGGACTTGGTCTGGCAATATGTCGCAACATCGTCATAGCGCATGAGGGGAGTATCATTGCGAAACCATCACCGCTCGGCGGGGTGTGGATACAGATTGAGCTACCCTGTTACGGGAGTGTCTGATGAATGAAATGATAGTGATAGTCGAGGATGAGATTGCCACTGCAGAAATTCTGGCGGATTATCTCTGCCTGGAGGGCTATTCAACCCATCTGATGGCAGATGGTCTACCGGTTGTTTCTTGGGTTCGTGAGCATAAACCGGCCTTGATCCTGCTCGACCTGATGCTGCCGGGAAAAAGCGGGCTGGAAATCTGCAAAGAGATTCGTTCGTTCTCGTCAGTGCCGATCATCATGACCACAGCTCGGGTAGAAGAAATCGACCGTCTGCTGGGGCTGGAGTTGGGGGCCGACGATTATATCTGCAAGCCGTACAGCCCGCGTGAGGTGGTGGCACGGGTTAAGACAGTTTTAAGAAGAGTTGGCAATGTACCGACACCGATGCAGGCAGGGCTTCAGCTGGATGAATCATGCTATCGTGCAGCACTCAACGGCCACGACCTGCAACTGACTGCAGCTGAATTCAGGCTGCTCAACTATCTGGCCGCTCATCCGGGGCGGGTCTACAACCGCCAGCAGCTTCTGAATAATATCTACCCGGATGAACGTGCCTTGAATGACCGCGCCATTGATAATTATATAAAAAATATCCGTAAGAAAATCAATGTGGTCGGCAATGAAGATGAGCTGATTCACTCGGTGTATGGCGTGGGGTATAAGTTTGAAAAACTCGATTAAGAGCTGTGCTGTTTTTCTACAGTGGAGAAAGGGACCCTTTCGAGTCCCTTTCTCATAAGCAGTGTACAGTTTATTCCAGGTTACCGCATCATCTCAAAGAACCGGTCCTCGCAGGTCTCATCCTTGATATCGATAAACTTGTTACAAATTTCCGTGACCATATTGACCACACCCTGATAGCCGATCAGCGGGTAGCGATGCTTGTTGACCCGGTCGAAGATCGGGAAACCGAAGCGGAACAGCGGCACTTTGGCGTCGCGGGCGGCAAATTTGCCGTGGGTATCACCGATGATGCCATCAACAGGGTCGGTCATTACCAGGCTGCGCAGATGCCAGAGGTCCTTGTTCATATAGATTTTGCATCCGGCACCGTACATGGAACCGTCCAGTAGAGCCTGCAGCTCTTTTTCCGCCTTCTTGCTGCCACGGCTACAGAGAATGTGATACGGACGGGCACCCATTTCGAGCAGGAAGGAGACATAGCCCATCAGGTAATCCGGATCACCGTAGACGGCAAACTTCTTGCCGTGCATGTACTGCTGTGAATCGGTCATGGCATCTACGGCGCGACCACGTTCGTTCTTCAGTGATGCCGGGACTTCCTTGCCGAACAACTCAGCCACTTTCATGATAAAGGCGTCGGTTTTTTCAATTCCCATCGGCATCGGCATGGTGACATGCTTGCCGGAATAGGCTTCCTTGATCCAACCGAACGTTTTCGGAGTGGCGTAGGGCCCTATCGCAATGGTCGCCTTGCCGTTGATCGAATCAGCGGCATCTTCCAGCTTTGTTCCACCGGCATAGATATGATAGGTGCCGTCGCAGGGAGATTCAAAGGTATCACCGATATCGGCCAGCAGCGTGTAAGGAATGCCGAACTCTTTCAGAATGCGTTTGTACTCGCGGTAGTCACCGGTGTTGAAGTCGCAGCCGGCTATCAGGTTCAACTTGCCGGTGCAGCGTCCTTCAATCTGTTTTCCTTCTGTCAGGGTATGCAGAATGGAGTAGAGCATGGAATCATAGCCGTGGATATGGGTACCGTTAAAACTGGGGGTGTTGGCGTAGGGCACCGGCATATCCTTGGGAATGCATGATTTCTGCCTGGCGTTCTTGATGAAGGCGGTCAGGTCATCGCCGATAACTTCCGGCATGCAGGAAGTGAATACGGCTATCATCTTCGGTTTGTAGAGCGCATTGGCATTTTCCAGGCCTTCATGCAGATTGTTCTGCCCGCCGAATACCGCGCCGTCCTCGGTCATGGAATCGGAAACGGCCGGAGCCGGTTCACGGAAATGGCGGTTAAGAGTCGAGCGGTAGTAGGAAGCACACCCCTGTGCACCATGCACGAACGGCAGCGTCCCTTCAAAACCGTGGGCACAGAGCTGTGCGCCGAGCGGCTGACAGGCGTGAGCGGGGTTGATGACCAGCGCCTGCCGGGCAAAGTTCTTCTCTTTATACTCTTCGCTGTTAATCCAGTTCTGAACGCGCTCCACCTCTTCCGGTGTGGTTTCAGTAACTTTTTTGACTTCAAGTCCTAGTAAGTTTGACATGGTGTATCTCCTTGTGAGTTGGCAACCAATCTGTTGCACAACCGGATTTATAAAACTTTTTACCACGGAGACACGGAGGCACGGAGAAAGGCAAAGATATTAATTTAAAACCTAAAGACGTAAGGTTTTGAAGTTCTCAGTGTCTCCGTGCCTCCGTGGTGGATTATGCTTTTTAAAAAGGTGCTTTCACTAACTTCCAGGTCGGGCTGTTTACCGCCATATCGACATCGCGGGCGAAGATTTCAAAACCCTGATAACCATGGTAGGGGCCTGAGTAGTCCCAGCTGTGCATCTGGCGGAACGGAATACCCATTTTCTGGAAGACGTATTTCTCTTTAATACCAGACCCGATGAGGTCCGGCTTCAGGGCGTGAGCAAACTTCTCGAACTCATACTCGGACGGATCGTCGTAGACCACCGTGGCATCCGGCATTTCCGGGGCGGTACGGTCGTAGTCATCGCCATGGGCAAACTCGTAACCGGCACCGACGCAATCCATACCGAGGTCTTCGTATGCGCCGATGGTATGACGGGGGCGAAGGCCACCGACCAGCAGCATGACTTTCTTTTTGTCCAGCCTCGGTTTGTATTCGTCAATAATTGCCTGCATGATCGGCTCATATTTGGCAATCGCCAGCTCAACCTTTTCCTTGATGACATCATCAAAACGCTCGGCGATGGCCCGGAGGCTCTCCCTTATTTTGGTCGGACCGAAGAAGTTAAACTCCAGCCAGGGAATGCCGTACTTCTCTTCCATAACCTTGCACATATAGTTCATAGAGCGGTAGCAGTGGATGAGGTTCAGCTTGACGGTATGGGTAGCGGCGATTTTTTCAAGTTCACCGTCGCCGGTCCAGACCGATTTAACGTTGAGGCCGATCTCTTCCAGCAGTGATTTGGCCGACCAGACGTCGCCGCCGATGTTGTAGTCGCCGATCAGGGCGATATCATACGGGGTGGAAGGTTCGGCAAATTCACGGGTCTCGATAATATAGTCACGGATTGAGTCATTGGATATGTGGTGGCCAAGCGACTGGGAAACACCACGGAAGCCCTCACAGTTACAGGGGATAATCGGGATATCAAGTTCTTTGGAGACCGTTTTGGTAACGGAGTTGATATCGTCACCGATGAGTCCGACCGGGCATTCGGACAGCACCGAAATACCTTTCGCCAGTGGAAACAGATCATGCGCTTCATGAAGTAGGGTTTTCAGTTTCTTGTCGCCACCGTAGACGATATCTTTTTCCTGGAAGTCGGAGGTAAACTGCATACCGAACTGCGTTACTCCGTTGATGCCGCTCATCAGATTGCGGCGCGTACCCCAGGAGTACCAGCCGCAACCGACCGGACCGTGGGAGACATGCACCATGTCGCGGATCGGTCCCCAGACGACTCCCTTTGCTCCTGCGTAGGCACAGCCACGGGCGCTCATGACACCCGGAACGGTTTTTTTGTTGGACTTGACGCTGGCACAGCCGGAAGCGGCATCATTCGGTGCCAGATGCGGAGTGCGCTTCTTTCTGGCTTTTTCTGGATACACCGACAGGGCATCATCGATCATGGCCTGAGTGGATTCTTTGGTGATACCTTCAACTGTTCGTATTTTATCTGACATGGGAAATCTCCTTTTGACTGGTTATGCTGCCTCAGCTACACCAACGATGGTCTCATCTTCCTCTTCCATGATACCGAACTTCATCAGCAGCTCCTCCAGCTCTTCCATCTCCAGTGGAGTCGGAATTACCAGCATCTTGTTGTCAGAGATCTTCTGTGCCAGGGTCAGATACTCTTTTGCCTGCGGATGTTCCGGTGAATACTCAATAACGGTCATTCTGCGCAGTTCGGCTCTCTGAACCTGATTGTCGCGGGGAACGAAGTGAATCATCTGAGTACCGAGGCGACGGGCCAGTTCTGATATCAGTTCAAACTCCATATCGGTCTTTCTGGCATTACAGATCAGACCGGCCAGGCGAACCTTGCCCGAAGACGCATACTTGAGAATACCTTTGGAGATGTTGTTGGCAGCGTACATTGCCATCATCTCACCGGAGGTTACTATATAGATCTCTTCTGCTTTCCCTTCACGAATCGGCATGGCGAATCCACCGCAGACAACGTCACCGAGAACATCGTAGAAAACAAAGTCGAGATCGGGAGTATAGGCACCATTTTCCTCGAGGAAGTTAATGGCCGTAATAACACCGCGACCGGCACAACCAACACCCGGCTCAGGTCCGCCGGACTCAACACATTTTATATTGCCGTAACCTACCTTCATGACATCTTCCAACTCTAAATCCTCAACCGTCCCGAGTTCGCGTACCAGATCCATAACCGTATTCTGTGCCTTGGCGTGCAGAATCAGCCGCGTTGAATCAGCTTTAGGGTCACAGCCGACGATCATGACCTTCTTGCCGAGAGAGGCCAGACCGGCCACTGTGTTCTGGGTTGTGGTTGATTTGCCGATGCCGCCTTTGCCGTAGATTGCTATCTGTCTCATGTGATGCTCCTTTTTGGCCACTAATCTGTGGCCTGTGGGTTTGTGGTCGGGGCAACAAAAAAAGGCGCCCCATTGCGTTGAATGGAGGCGCCTTTGCCCGGGGTACATACATATTTTTTTGGTGAAACTGCAACGTGCTGCTGATCTTTCTAAAGCATTTGCCGTGCCAAGTTTTGCAAATTCATTAAAAACAGTATGTTGACTCAGAATGCATAAAAAGGAGGTGGGCGAAAAGGGGCTTTACGGAAGAGATGAAGCGCCAGCAATGCAGGCAGTTGCTGAAAAAATAATCAGCCGGGCAGAATGCGAAACGCCGAAGCCTTGACAGCGGCAAAAACGGTGCTCCCCGGAACAATTCCCAGCTCGTTGACCGCATCCTGTACAACCTCCGAAATCAGTGTATTTCCGGAACAGTCAAGTTCCACACCGATTCTCCTGTCTGAATTGAACAGGGAGCGAACCGTACACTGCAGGAGATTACGGGCACTGATCGCTTCCGGGTGCTGCTTGAAGAGAATGATGTCTTTGGAAGAGAGTTCGGCCACCGATTCATCCCGCTCCGACTGCGCTGACAGCAGCAGACGCGCAGTTCCCCAGGGATATGCGTAGAGAGAGCCTTCATCAGACGGGCGTCCCAGCTTCAGGAGGTTGATATAACCGACCTGACTGCTCCCCATCCGGTTTCGTGCCAGCTGTTCGCTGGTGGTCTGTCCGACCATGACACCCTTTTCAAATGCCAGAACGGTATCAACCATAAGACGCATTTCAACCAGAGAGTGAGATATGAAGAGATACGGAATGCCGAATTGCTCGCTAACGCTCTTCAGGTAGGGAATAATCTGGAAGCGAAGCGTATCATCAAGGGCTGAAAGCGGTTCATCCATAAGCAACAGGCGGGGGTTGGCCAGAATCGCCCGACCGAGCGCAACGCGCTGTTTTTCGCCTCCCGAAAGATTGGTAACACCGCGATCGAGAAGCACTTCAAGTTTCAGCACTTCAACAAGTGCAGTGAAATCAATGGTGCGGTATTTTGTCGGGCAGCGCTTAAAACCATAGAGCAGGTTATTTTTGACGCTCAGATGCGGAAACAGGCAGTGCTGCTGAAAAACCATGGCGATGCGCCGTTGTTCCGGTCGGAGGTTGATTCTTTTGTCGCTGCTGTAAAGACAGTCACCATCCAGAACAATCTCGCCATCATCAGGCTCAACAAGTCCTGCCAGCATACTGACCAGAGTCGATTTACCGCTGCCTGACTTACCAAAAACACCGATTCTGTCGCCTCTGAGAACGATGTCTGTAGACAACGTAAAGGCGCCGAAACTTTTTTTAACATTCATGGAGAGCTGCATATCAGTCCCTCCTCGCCATCTTGCGCGCCATCAGTTCGTGCATAAACAATACAGCCATGGAAATAACCACAGACACCAGGCAGAGGGTAAGCGCCATGGTCTCACTTGTCGGTGAACTGGCATATTCGTAAATAGCAAGCGGAATGGTCTGGGTCACACCGGGAATATTACCGGCAACGATGATGGTTGCACCGAATTCACCGAGACTGCGGGCAAACATAAGTGACGAACCGGCAAGCAGTCCAGGGGCGGAGAGTGGCAGCACAACTGTCAGCAGAGTGTCATACCACGGCGCTCCGAGCGTCCGGGAGGCATTGATAAGCTGTCGGTCAATCCCCTCCATGCCGACCCGCAACGAGCGCACCAGGAGGGGAAAGCCAACGACAGCAGAAGCGATAACTGCTGCTTTAAGGGTGAAGATCAGACGAATACCGGCATCATTGAGCAGGGAGCCAAGCCAGCCATGCTTACCGAGCAGAAGCAGGAGAAAATATCCTACGACCACCGGCGGCAGTGTTAAAGGGAGGTTTACGAACACTTCCAGCATCATCTTGCCGCGAAATTTCACGAAGGTAATCAGATACGCAACGCCAAAACCGAAGGGGATGGACAGCAGAGTCGCTGCGATCGCAACCTGGAGCGAGAGCCGGATGGCATCATAATCTGAGGGGGCTAGAGGAATCATCGCCTGAGTTATATCATTAATCTGTGGCTAACCGCAAACTTCATCGAACCGCAAAGCCATATTTTGTCAGTACCTTTTTTGCCTCATCACTGTGCAGATACGCAAAAAAGGCAGCAGCATCACTGTTTTTGGCGCCCGCAACGGTAAGAGCCATCGGGTACGTTACTTGTGGATAGAGCTCTTGAGGAACCGCAAAAAGTATCTTCGCCTGTTTGGCCAGCAGCGCATCAGTCTTGTACACGAAGGCGCCGTCAACTTCGCCACGTTCGGCATACATCAGGCATTCACGCACGTCCTTGGCCATGACCAGTTTCTTTGCCAATTGCTTGTCTATACCGGCCTTTTTAAAGGCTTCTGTTGCATATTCTCCCGCAGGAACGCTTTTGGGACTGCCAATAGCAATCCGTTCCAGCTTGATAAGATCCTGCATGGAGGAGGCCTTGCCAGGTGTTCCGGCAAACACCAGCGTGTTATAGGTAAAGGTACCAATAGAGGCGCTATCAACCAGTTTCCTGGTCTTCGCGTATTCCATCCACTCCAGATTGGCAGTTATGAAGATATCAGACGGAGCACCGCTCTCAATCTGTTTGGCCAGGGCACCGGATGCCCCATAATTTTTGAGGAACTTTACTCCGGAATGAGATTTGGCAAAACTGTCGGACAATTCATTGGTGACCTCTTTCATACTGGCAGCAACAGAGAGATTGATCTCACCCGCCAGTACCGATGCTGCCAGAAGAAACAGACAGGAAAGAGTGGTCAGTGCCTTAATTACATTTTTCATCCGATGAATCCCCCTTTGCTGCTGTAGAGCTCTGTGAGCATACTTGAAAATTTGCGCTGTTGGCAATTGCTTCCTCAGGAGAAACAAGTCCTACCCAGGCATGCCATAAATAGTACACCTCAAAGAAATATGATGTGTCCGGTTTTACATAACGCATGCCAAGAGCCGGAAGATATTTATTCTTATATTTCAGTTTGTTATGTTTTTTGTGGAATGGCAGGGAAGCATTCTGCTGTAAATTTAAGCAGGAACAGGCGGCATCTGCACGCAAGATGTATCAGCGGAATCAGATTGAAGCCAGCAAAAGGCCAGGCTGTGTAAAATAACAGCCCGGCCCTGAAATTGTTACTATCAGTACTGCAATAACGTGCTACGCCGCCTCGGCCACGCCTACATTCACTTCATCATCAGCTTCCATAATCCCGAACTCCATGAGCAGCTCTTCCAGCTCTTCCATCTCCAGCGGGGTCGGAATCACCAGCATTTTGTTGTCATTTATTTTCTGCGCCAGGGTTAAATATTCCTTTGCCTGTGGATGTTCAGGTGAATATTCGATAACGGTCATTCTGCGCAACTCGGCACGCTGCACCTGATTGTCGCGCGGCACGAAATGGATCATCTGGGTACCGAGTTTTTTTGCCAACGCCGAAACAAGTTCAAACTCCTTATCGGTTTTTCTGGCATTACAGATCAGACCGGCCAGACGAACCTTACCCGAAGATGCATACTTGAGAATACCTTTGGAGATGTTGTTAGCGGCGTACATGGCCATCATCTCTCCGGATGTGACGATATAAATCTCTTCCGCTTTTCCTTCACGGATCGGCATGGCAAAACCACCGCAGACAACATCGCCAAGGACATCGTAGAAGACAAAATCGAGGTCTGGCGTATAGGCGCCGTTTTCTTCAAGAAAATTGATTGCGGTGATGACACCACGCCCTGCACATCCGACACCCGGTTCAGGGCCGCCGGACTCGACACACTTGATGCCGCCATAGCCGATTTTCATTACATCATTGATTTCCAGATCTTCGACCGTTCCCAGTTCGCGCACCAGATCCATGACCGTATTCTGTGCCTTGGCATGCAGAATCAATCGGGTGGAATCAGCCTTGGGATCACAGCCGACAATCATGATTTTCTTCCCCATGGCAGCAAGACCGGCCACCGTATTCTGGGTTGTGGTTGACTTGCCGATGCCGCCTTTGCCGTAAATTGCTATCTGTCTCATAATAATCTCCTTGGTCCGCAGTGGCAGACGCCAGTTTGTATCGAGGTGGCGAGATAAGGCGCCTCAAGGCGGCAGCAGTGGCACCATGATCCCCGGCCTGATGAGCCGTGTGCTCCATTCGTGTGATTAATCAACCACTCAATAAAAACGCCCCGCATCTCATGGCTGAGAGCGGGGCGTGTGTGCCGGGTTGACAGAATTTGAAGGATGTTGTGGTGACCATTATTCAGGTCACCGTATAAAATCAATCTACACTATCCATGCCAACCGACTTGTTTTTCAATAAAACCGCACCGTCACTGCAATGAGGATGCAACCGCATCCACATCGGAAGTACATTTATCCAACTATATGGTCATCTTCTATACAGAGTGACTGAAATCAAGCATTGCCGCACCATCGCGGGCAGGTAATTTCCTGACATTGTCTCCAGACGTCATTTGGCGCGAAAGGTGCAGTCAATCTCACAACGGAGAAAAAATATGCAGACACCCGACAGAGAAACAGCAAAAAAACTATTTGAACGATTTCGTACGAATAGGGACGGCATACGGAATTCACCGGAGATGGCCTCAGTCTGCCTTATCTGCGGATCGATCCATATTGTTCCCAGGCCGGGAGAGAACCAAAAACTCCTCTGTCGCGACTGTGGTTTTGCCTTCTTCCGTTATTCATGTTCCGCCTGTGGAAATACGGTAGACGGACGGGATCCGTTGAATCCCGCCTGCCGTGAATGCGGTTCAAGAATCTGCACCTGCGGGGCGTGCGGATGCCACACGGACAAGGAGAACAGCGATGACTCAGGCAGGAAATAACAGCAGCGTGACGATCAGCTATATCGGTACTCTGGATAACGGCAGAATTTTTCACAGCACCGATGAACATGGCCCGCTCACGTTCACCCTTGGTTGCGATCAGGTTTTTCCTGCTCTTGAGCAGGCGGTTATCGGTATGCGTGCAGGCGACGTAAAAAATATTATCCTTTCTGCCGCAGAGGCCTATGGCCCCAGACTTCAGGAAAACATTATCCAGGTATCCCGGCAGTCGTTCCCTGCCGGAAAAGAGATCACTGTTGGTCAGAAATTAAGCATTGATTTCAAAGGTGGCATTTCAAAAGTGATGGTTGTTATTGAAGTAAGTGATTCAGATGTGACGCTTGACGGCAACCACCCGCTGGCGGGATGCGATCTTACATTTGCTCTCAGGGTTGACAAGGTTGAACAAAATTAGTAACCAGTCGACGGGAGTGTGCCGCGTACCCGTCAGCACTGTTAGAAAATTCGTCTACCAGTGTGTCCGCTCTTTCGGCTGTTGACCGGCTCCATGCGCACCAGTCCCGGATTATCGGCTCCGTCACCTCAGGATGAAACTGAACTCCCCAGGCAGAACTGCCGACCCGAAAGGCCTGATGGGGACACGCCGCTGACGATGCCAACAGCACACCACCAACGGGAATATCAAAACTGTCGTGATGCCACTGGAATGTTTTGAATTCAGCCGCAATTCCTTCGAAAAGCCGGTCTTTACTCCCTTCTGGCGTCAGCGATACGTCAAGAGTTCCCAACTCCTCCCATCGATAAGAAACGACATCCGCTCCGAGCGCAGCCGCAAGCAACTGCCCGCCAAGACAGACACCCAGATAGGGAACCCGGGCGGCTACAACCGATCGAATAAGATTTTTCAGGTCAGCGAGAAAGGGAAAACGGGCGTCGTCATTGGCTCCCATGGCTCCACCCATGACAATCAGCGCGGTAATTTTTCCCGATTCAGGGAGGCTATCGCCACGGTACGGGTGATGAACAATGTAAGGTATGGTGAGATGATCGAGCAGGTTGCCCGGCGGCACTTCGGGATCGTTCTGGATGATGTGCAGCATGTCACTCACCCCTTTTTGTTCACCCGTAGAATCAGGTCTCCCTCGAACAGGAGCGGATGACGACGAATGCCGGTCAGCAGACCTGCAACCGGAGAGAGTACTTTTTCGATGACATTGCCACTGAAACTGTCATAAATATAGCCCAGTTCCTGGCCGGAACCGACCCAGCGTCCAACCTGTCGATCAGAAACAAAAGTGCCCGCTTTTTCGGCGTACACACGGAAGGCGCTTGCCTTGTCAAAACAGCAGACCTCCTCATCTTCAGCCGCAATATCGACCCCCTCCAGAATTTCCACCCTGCCGAGGAACGCCACCAGCGAACGGAAGACCCGCTGGCAGTGATCAAGCTGGACAAGACCGGCCTGCCCTACCCTCAGGACAAAACTCTGTCCGGGCCAAACTTTCCAGGAAGACATCATGGTGGTGGTAAACACCGGTGAAAGTGAGCGTTCCATGATCGCCGGCAGCCCGAACAGCCGGGCGGTTTCACGTTCTATAGCACTCGGCCCATGAAGGCGTACCTGGGGGATCTCTTCGAAATCGGTACTGGCGGTATGGATATCAATGCGGAAATCCGCACGCTTGGTCGCTTCGAGAACGGCAAAGGCGATACGCTGGGTCGTTTCTCCCGTTGTGCTGCCGGGGAACATCCGATTGATGTCCGACTTGTCGAACGGCCAGGTGCGGGTGCGCAGGTTGGCTCCCAGCACGTTGACCGCCGGAATGATGAGCACCCGTTTGACGAGTCGCAAATCCGGATATTTTCCCGCTTCAACACAGTTGAGAAAATCGGCCAGACGGGAGAGTATGAAAATGCCGTTGATTTCATCACCATGAAGTCCGGCAACCAGTGCGGCACCCGGATGTGACGTCTTTGGCCCGATTTCGTGGCAGGGAATATCGAATCCTTCCCGTACCGGTGCCGTCATGCAGAGCAGGTCGCGGATCATGCTGTCCCCCCTTTTCGCGCCATGACCCGTGCCATCAGCGACCCCTCGTACACCAGCGGATATTCCCGCAGCGTAAAGAGCACACCGTCAACCGGCGAGCGGACTTCGGAAAGGATGTCGCCACGAAACGGAGAGACAATTGTTCCGAGGATTTCACCCCGTCGGACGTCAGTCCAGTGTGACGCAGCCGGGACAAACAGACCTGATGTCTGGGCATTCAGGTAGTGCACGTTACTGTCATCGGCAATCAACGGGGTATGGCATGTCTCCGGGACTTCGACGTCGACTGCCAGTATCCCCAGATTTTTCCAGACGTTCAGAATACCGGCCATCAACTGGCTACAGTACTCCGGAGTGATACGCATACCAACTCCCATCTCCGCGACCAGACAGGGGGTGCCGCAACTGTTGAGGCTGTGAGCCACTGTGGTTTCCAGCACCGTGGCCGCACTGTGAAGCCAGATCAGATCGAGATTCATACGGCGGGCGAGCGGCACCAGCAGGCCGTCAAACTCCTGATTGATACGTACCTGGGGAATCTCGCGCAGATAGATATTGCTGGCATGAATATCAACTACCAGCGCCGATCCTGAAAGCGCCGTCATGAGGGCAGCGGCAAGACGTTCGGGTAGAGGTCCTCCGGAAGATCCGGGGAAGGAACGGTTGAGATCGGTATCAAAAACCGGCAGTCCCCTGGTCAGAGTGTCCAGACCGAGAGTATTTATGGCCGGATACAGCTCAACACTGCCAAGCAGGCCACCGGGAGAGGTGCGCTGCAACTGTTCCAGCCAGGCCGCCAACAGGTGACAGACGTACAAACCCTCCAGTTCGTCACCATGGACTCCGGCTACTACGGCACCCCGGGGGCCATTGTCACCGGTGAAAACAGTGCGGCGTATATCCATCCGTTCGCGGTACGGCATTTCTATCGTAAAAAAAGTTTCAATTTTCATAGCTGGTGGTAAGGGCATCGTTGGCCTTTCTAATAAGAGAAAATCAAAACAGTTCAGTTTTGCGTTTGTTCCTGCATCATCACCGTTACCAATGGCGCTGTAGCAGAAGCTTCCCCTTTGAAGCTGCCCCGTTGCGGGGCGGCATCGTAGGAATCACGTCCGATGGCAACGGCGATGTAATGATCATTCGTCAGCAGGTTGTGCGTCGCGTCAAAACCGACCCATCCGGCACCAGGCACCAGCGCTTCGGCCCAGGCATGGGTGGCCAGAGTTTCTCCGGTCTGGTTGATGCCCGGGTCAAGATACCCCATAACATACCGGGCAGGGATACCCCAGGAGCGGGCAACAGTGATAAACAGATGAGCAAAGTCCTGACAGACGCCGCCCCTCTGAGTCACTGCTGCCACCAGCGAACCGTGAACTTCCGTGGAGCCGGAACGATACTCCATAACCGTCGGCACCCAGGCCAGCAGTTCAAGAAGTGAATCAAGGAGCTGTTGCTCTTTATCCCGTCTCGGGAATGCCTGCGTGATGGCTTCAGCCAGTTTCATGGCGGTGGGGGTCAGAAGACTGCGATGCAGGACAAAGTCGTTTAATGGCGGCGCGCTTCGAACCGCTTTAAGCAGCCACTCCTGCTCTTCTCGCGGCGGAACCGCTTCGAAGCTGAAGGGGTTTTCCTTCAGCGTCTCCACTTCACTTTTGAGGCGTGTGACAAGTCTGGTGTGGGGGGGGATGACGCAGAAATAGTCGACTCGGTTGCCAAAATAGTCGGTATACGTTGCCAGATCTGCCGCAGGCTCAGTTTCAATGCTACAGGAGATGACCTGCTGGTGCCCATCGGCACGTGGCGCCAGACGCAGTTCAATGTGGTGTTCGCGCACTGTCTGGGGATATTCAAGAATCGTTTCGTGCTCAATCAGATAACGCATGTGGACTCCGTTTATTGAAAAAACTCTTCAGCCAACGCCCCATGGAACTGTGATAACCGCAGCAGCAGGCTCTCCAGATATTCATGCAGGCCGGTATCAAAAATCTGCGGCGACGTTACATGTACCATTTTAGAAAGCCGGTCAAAAGCGGCATCTGTGGCATCCTTCCGCTCCAGTCCTATTATTGCCAACGCGTTGCCCATATGCTCCACCGAAAACACGATCGATCGGGGAAAAGCGCGATTCAGGACAACAAATTCAGCCACATCAACCGGCATGAAACCGGAGTGATAATTGCGCCGGAACGCTTCAAATCCTGATAACGACTTCAGAAGCGCCGCCCATTGATAATAATCGAGAGCCGACCCGACCATGGAAAGATCCGGCAGTATAATATGGTATTTAACATCAAGGGTGCGCGCCGTCATGTCAGCCCGCTCAAAGCAGCCGCCCAGCTGGTAGAAGGCGTACGCCTCCCCTCGCATCATGGTTGACGCCGTCAGGCCGTTGAAGCGTGCCACCTGATTGCGCAGCTCCACAAACAGTGCCCCGGCCCGTTCAGCGGTCAGCGTCCCCTTCAGCCGTTCATCAAAACTCATCCAGATCTCGTTGACCGCTTCCCACATCTCCTTGGAAATCCGGTCACGCGCTACCCGGGCATTCTCGCGAAACAGTCGCAGACAGGTACGGATCGAGCTCGGATTGGTCCGACCGGCACTGATAAACTGCAGCACGCGTGACGTGCTGATACTCCCGCCGCCAAACTGCTCAACATAGAGCGGTTCAGATGAATTGATCTGCAGGATCGGACGCCATTTATCCTCTTCGCCCATATCCTCTTCAGCCTCAACCAGATAGAGCAGGTTGATCTCCATCAGACGGG
>JBMOEI010000025.1:0-82541 GCA_049318985.1 Desulfuromonadaceae bacterium | reverse complement strand
TGTCATCCATATCCCGGGAGAAATGCATGTAGCGCTGATCATCGATATAGAGAAACTGCAAGGCTGCAATAAGGGAGGTTTTTCCCACGTTGTTCGGCCCGACCAAGTGGAGCGGCCGAACCAGTTCCACTTCACCGTAATCGTATTTGCCTGAGTTCAGGATGATCAGCCTGGTGGGCCCCACAACGCTCATGAAGGGACCTCGCTCTCAGACGATCTTTGATCAGCCTGCAGGATCGTATGGCAAATATCGAAAAACCGGTACACCGGGGAACGGAACCGAAATGAGCCGCCTTTGCGCACTGCAAAACCGAATTTTTCCAAATTGTTTACCACCCCTTCGAGGCCATCATGATCGGCTATACCGCTTTCCTTCATGTAGAGCCGATATCTTTCGGTGGAAAAGTGGGGCATATCGGCAACCGAGAACTCCTTGGTGAGGATACTTTCGGCTACCGGTTCCCCCTGGCCTTCGAGAAATTCCATCAGAATGAAGATGAACAGCGCCATCCGCGAACTGGCGTCACTTAGGCTCTTTTCCCCCCGAAAAAAATAGAAATCCCGGGGGTGCGACTCAAGCCTGAATCCCAAGCGGTCAAACAGTTGCTGGTAAAGGTCGTAGTTGTCATACAAGGCGTGGTAGTAATTGCCATCCTCCGCACAGATATGCCTGCCACGGCAGAGCCGCTGGAAAATCTCATCCAGGTATGGGAGATCGCACGGATTTTCGATCATACAATTGCCTCCACTGCCAACGGGCGTGCGAGCACCGTTATCCCGGGTAATTGGTAACACTTTTCCTCTTTGGAAAAACCGGCCTTAAATACATCGCTACCAAAGATACGACCATACGCCCGCAGCAGCTCAGGGAATGGATAACCATCATAGCGATCCAGAAGCCACTGCAGAACATCACCGACAGGGAGCACGTGCCGCAACGTATCGATGAGCTCATCGGGGGGTATGAACCGTGGAGAAAGAGTCTCTCCCCCAATACCTATCACTGGTGGCTCTTGTGGTTGGTAGCCACGGACATTATGCAGAAAGGACTCAATGTCTGTGTTGTTGAACAACCCTTCACGCAGCCACCCCGACGGGATCGCCAGTGTCGCTGGCAGATTGAGGCTCCTGATTCCTTCACGGCCAATCCGTTCCAGAGCCCGTGCTACCCCCCTGGCGAGTGAACTATCCTGTTTCAAGGAAACATAGAGCGGCTCTACTTCGTGCATGGACTCCATGAAATCAGCTGTCATGTCGCGACGAAGCCTGACAAGGCGAACCGAGCAACGGATAAATTCCCGGTGCAGAGCGCCATCCAGCAGAAACTGTTCCATTCCCTGCTTCAGCAGCCGCTCAAGGCCGTCGAGCGAGGCATCCATTGTTTTGCGGACATCTATCAGGTCTTTGAGGGGTTCGAGGTAATGGTTCCAGAGATAATTGATTTTCTCGAATCTCTCGGAGACAGTCCGCTTGTCCCGGTTCGATTTGACGGTCATCACCTCGTTAATGATCGCCTCGCGGTTAGCCCGCGAATCCTGGCGAATCCGCTCCATTGTTTCGGTTATCTCGTCAAGCGCCCGTTCGATCAGGCTGTGCTTGTCATCGTGAATAGCGTGCTCAAGGTCTGCCTGTGAACGCTCCAGTTCATCCAGGTAAGCCTGGATTACGGAGGTCGAGGTGAGACGCTGTTCCTGCAGCAGGAAACGAAACAGAACAGAAAGTGTTCTGGTCATTTCGTAGCTTGCAGTGGCATCGGGCAGCGGTTCGATTATCTTGAGGCTGATAAGTTTATCGATAAGAGCAGCGGGGGACTCCAGACCAATGCGGTGCCGCCGTATCAGTTCAGACAGCTCAGCATCATTCATCCCGCCGCTTCTGCGGAAGATGTCATGCAGAAGAGAGTAATTCTGCGCAGCAAAGTTGAAGAATGATTGTGGGTTAATTGCCATGGTTCATAGTTCTCTTAAAGACTGGGCTGTTGTTTTCAGCGTGTTGCCACATTGCCCTCTCAATACTTTCCGGCTTTACTAAACATGACTAAACTTTACTAAAAGGTTTTACTAGCCAAGGTCCACACTGACTTTACATAACTGCCTTTATTTACAATAGTTTTGTCGCGACTCGCCATTTCGTAGATGATATTTCTGACTTTATTTTTCTTCTGTTGATCGTCTAAAGCGTCGGAAAGTTTGACTAAAACTCGTCTTGCTTTTTCCGATCATGACATGCATTGTTTCGGCAGTTTGAACAGGATTGTCAAGTCCAGTCAACTACTGCAAACTACTACTCAACCAAATAAATTCATGAATTACAGGTGGTTATATATCGGGCGGACTGAAGATTACTGACGCCAGTCAACTACCCGTCAACTACCCACCAATCAAAAAACACTTAAGCCCAAATCGGGACATATTTCCTCGTTTTTGGTGCCGCCTCTTCGTCGTGTGGCTTAATAATTCAAACCACAGCGCATTCGATATCCCCCATCAAACAACCATCAAGCAAATTGCGGACTTTTTGCGATGTTCACGAAGTATATTTCGTGAACATCCATTCCCTTCAGGACAGATTTAAACTACTTCATACGGTTACCTTCGATGATTTCGTAACTGTAATCAGTATTTCGTCCTCAAAACATCACGCAGCGGCAGTATACGAGGATATGGTGACGTTCTTCCAACATTTGCAATTGGCTTGTTTCTCACGTCTGATTCAAAACACTCAATCTTGTCCATCAGCGATTCACCCCGCCACTCTTGTGACTCTGAAACAGGATCACTGGCCGTTTTGAACAAAGCGTAAATATGTTCTTCATCATCATGTCCGGCAAAAGCCTCCCAGGCCGCTACTCCCTGGCCCTTCGCATGCTGTTTCAGTTCGATCCGCAACTGAGATCGGGTAAATATCCGAAAGCCGGATTCACGTAGACATAGAAATCCCGAAGCCACTTCGCCGCCATGAGTTCGCATGATGATCCGCCGTACACTTGCAAGGTTGGGATGAACATGCAGTGCTCCTTGACGCCTCCCTAACCGTACATAAACAAAACCATTCTCATGGCGAGCAAGCGCAAGCTGGGCAGTGTTTTCATACCAAGCGATCAGCACCATCTCTTCTGCAGGCGGCAGTGCGCGGTAATCCCTACCGTAAATATCCGATTCTGACAGGGCCATCGACCCGTAATTCACCGGCTGCTCTTTCGCGGTGTAGGCTTCTGCCAGATGATAGGTGACACGCTCCCGCGCTGTGGTGCGGTTGGCGAGATGCTCGATGATGTCGTCGAGAAACTTTGCAACCGAATCAATCCCACCCGCTTCGCCTTCCGCATTCGGACGGATTGCAAATGCTCCAAGTCCCGGCAAAATTTCATGAAAGCAGTTGTAAGGTGATTTGTTATCGCCCGGGTTACCAGGATAGAGGACGTATGCTCCGGCAGTACGTCTGACGGCATCCCGATACGCATGCATTTTAAGCAGGTCGGAATACTTTGCCGCCGTACGGTTTTCCTGGACGGCTTCCGTATCTCTTTCGAATGCCTCATCGTCTGTTATGTCGCCGAGCAGTTCGCGAATGTTGTCGACACGGTATTTTGCATCAAAGTGGACATGAGCCATCAGCTCGTTCCGCTCTGCTTCTTCCCGTGAGTACTCAGCCGGCCAGATGCTGATGGTATAATCCGGCTGCACACCGCGCGTCCAACTACCGGCTTTGCCCTGCTCTGATCGGGGCGAAAACTTGCGGTTAAAATGAAACTCCGCCTTCAGCCGGCGGCTCGCCTTGTTGGACCATACGCCGGCTACCGGCGTGCGCAACTCCACACCGCGCTTCAGCATTAATTGCGGTGGTGCTTTGTCTTTGTTCACAATAATCGAGTGAAGTGCCTGTTCGCAGGTAAACCTTTGCCGGAACAGTTTTTCCAGCTGAAAGAACAACCAGTATTCGTACAGGGTCGCTACGTTGCGGGCACCGGCATGGAAAACATCGGCAGAACCTTCCCATACAAGCTGTGCCCCGGCATGAAACTGCAACCAGAAATGCAACAATTCCCGATAACCGGCCTTGCGCTGCAACACAGGGCTGCCGATCGGTACAACAACCGGCGCCGAGACATCCGGGAGAAAGCCGCGGCCAAGCTGCGTTTCCAGCATACCGCGCAGCCGGCTTGCGTCACCAAGCAGCCTGCGCGTTTCCGGTTTTTCACGGTCTGCAGGTTTGCGTGACAGGTGTGATGCCACATCGGCAAGAAAGTCGCGGAACTCGGCCAGCACCATTTTGATAAAGCGATTCTCTGCCGTATCAAGAAAGTCGGTGCGTGATTGAACGGAGATCCGGGCCGGGAGGGAGCGGATGTTAGCGGAATAAAGCGGATGGGACTCGGGAACTGAAACGCGCCGTGCAGCCGTGGCAACCTGCCGCGCAAAATCCCTGCCAGGCTTGAAAGGGCGTGAGATATCCCGCTCTTCGCGGTTGTCCTCCAGACGCCGATGGGGATTGCGCAGGATTTCATCCACTGCGGAGCGGAATGGAGATGATTCAAGGGTATGCCGAAGAAATTCCAGCTGCTGCTCTAGGATGCGGGAGTCTTTCTGCCAGAGAGTATCAAGCTTCAGGCGGGTGGGTGCGCGGCAGTCCATAAGCAGTCCGGCGCACCTGTCGGAAATGAATGACAGCATTCCCCGGTAATGTTCCCGGTAGCCGAGTTTGACCGAACGTACTTCAACGCTGCCGCAAGCGAGAGGAATATCGGGGGAATTACGTCTGATTACCGTGAGTGACAGCAAACCGCAGTAATCCTGCGGCTCAATCAGGCCCCGATCGCCCCGATCTTCTTCAACAGGGCTCGGCTGCACTCCGCGATGCGGCAGCAGTGCCAAGTCGTCCCATGCACCTTCAGCAGGCTTCAGGCGGTATTCGTAGCGTCCGCGTTCCCGCAGCTGCAGGCGCTCCTCACTATTCCGTCCCGCCTCCTCGGCAGAAAACATCAGCAGCGATTTCTGCGCGACTGACGAAGGCTCTGGCTGTTTGGCTAGTGTCACAATTTCGACCGTTGCCAACAGACGCCCCTCCGGGGTCCTGCACTCGACCCATTCATGCTGCCGCGCTTCAGCAGCCACGCTATGCCTCGGAGAAGGTTACAAACTGATCGCGCACCAGCTTCCGCCACATCCGCATCACCTTGTCAAAGCTCAACGGATAGCGTGCCGCCGCAGCCGGATCATCGGCATTGATAATCGCAAGCGTTGACCAGAGTAGCTCCGGCCCGTACTTTGCCTCATCCTGCGCTTGGCTTGCCTCGCGGAGTTGTGCAGCAAAATTCTTGCCGTCCCGGTCAACACGCTCCGCACCGCAGGCCCAGGCCAGCGCCCACAACAGACCTTCCAGTTTTGATCGTGAGCCATGCAGCTTGGGCAGAATCTTCTGGACAACGACCGCATCCATGGCGCCGTCGAACCATTCGTCGTTATCGTCCGCATAACCGCCAAGCTGATTGTAGAAATGGATAAAGCGGGCTGTCTCGTAGCTGGTGCGATAGCCGAATTCAGCGTTATGCTCGCGCAGCAGGTTGAAGAACAGCAACATCTCTCCTTCAAAGTCCGCTTTAACGATAGAAGGGACTTCCCTCCCCTTGTCGCCGGCAGCTTCTACAAATCCGCTGCCGAAACCGGTTCCTTTGCCGTCCAGCTCCTCAAGTCTTGGGGCCTTGGGCGAGCCGAGAAATGCTGCCAGTTCGGCAGGCTCCATCCTGAATTCGATGACATTGGCGCGATCCAGCACTTTGGGCGAGAACATGTAGGTCGTCTCATCCACGTTTACCGTGCCGATGATGAACAGGTTGTCCGGCAGACGCAGCTTGCGCGGTACCACCCCGCCGTCAGTCATACGCTCAGTCCCTTCGTACAGCGGTATTTCCTCACCAGATTCTATCGCCGATAGCATGTCGGCAAAATAGCGCTCCACATGGGATAGATTCATTTCGTCCAGTATCAGGAAGTGCGGGATAGCAACATTTGCGGAGTCAAGGGCGTGGCGGATAAGTTCAAGAGGGGGCTTGGTTATGTAAACTCCAGCTTCCAGGCCGTTCGGGTAACCGATAATGTTTTCGTTGCCGGTCCAATCTGCTCCGACCGGTACAAGCGCGTAATAAGGGTTGGGGTTCTTACCTTTTGAGTGGTCGGCATCATCGATCCAGCCCGGATCGGGGGTGATCCAGCGGACGAAAGCCTGGGCGATTTTCGTTTTACCTGAACCAGCGAGACCGGTAAGGACGAGGAAACGTTTCGCAATTGGGGAAGTGCAAAATCTGCAAAGCAACGGCTTATCAAAGTTGATATTTGCTAAATGTAAGTCTTCGATGAAAGAATCTACCAACTTCTTTATATCGATACTGGCTGCCGCTGGTTTTATTGATGGTTTAAGTACGAATTCTGAAACTAATTTATTATCCCAAATGGCCCATGAATCGTTACCAAGCACACTAATTAGACCGGACCGCTCCATCAACAACAGCATGAATTTTAAACGTCGAACTGGTGTAGTCGCCGATGGTAATTCTTTGGTGTTTGAGTCAGTTAATGATGCTTGGATATCATCGCCGGGTCTGAATCCCTGCATGACACCACAATACAACTCAATTAGCGAGAGTGGCCGGTTAACTTCGGAAAAAGCAGTCGCAATGATTCTGAAGGGCTTTTCACCATTTTCTGTATAGCTATACAAAAGTTTTAAAAACACTTCGTTTGGAGATATTCTCCCGGCCACTAATTGCTTGCCAAGAGGTGTGAGCTTAAATTTATGATCTGAGATGTCGAGAGTTTGGGTTTGCGTCCATGGTTGAGGGTAGTCTCTGAATAAGGGCCGAAATTTCCCTTTGTCAGTACTTCTCCATGTTTCACTTGGAAAAACCTTCTCCAAATCTAAATAAATATCCGATGCTTCGTCATAAACCTCTTCTCCTTCATGACGTGCAACTATCTCTAGTACACCTTTCCATATTGGAAATTTCCAGAGTCCCTCTCTGCCAGCATCAATACTTTTCCACTCCACATCATAATTTGGCATTATTTATCCCCTTCAAAAAGGTGCTCTTGGCTAAGAGAAGACACCACATGGTCAAAGTCAATCCGAGCAAGACCTAAAAGATTTTCTCTAATTGCATTTCCTATTGAGGCAGAAAGAAGCGGTGGAACAGCATTCCCAATTTGACGAATAGGATGTCGGCTTGTCCCAGAGAACGCCCACCAGTCTGGGAAAGTTTGTATCCTCGCGCTCTCCCTAGGGGTCACTTCTCTTGGCTCAACAGGGTGAACATGACCTTTGCCACCGCCTTTATCTGATCCGACAATTATTGTAAAACTTGGCCTATTCAAATCTAGTCTATTGATTCTTGTTGAGGAATCCCGTTCTCCTGGAGACAGGTTTGCGTAACGCTGAATAATCCGATCGCTATGCTTTCGTCCAGTGTGATTTGGAATCCCAGGTGTCCCAATCATAGGAAGGCCTCGCAACGCGTCTCGAACGGTTCTCCATTTTACTTGGTTCAGTCCGGGGTTTTCGGCTGCAAGTTCTGGTAGTGACTTAATCTGCTTCCCACCAATATGGCCAATGATAAATACACGGTCTCTAAACTGGGGGACACAATAATTTGCAGCATTTACTCGGTGAATTGATAGTTCGTAATGTAGTCCCTTGCAAGGATTCGCAAGCCTGCTGCAAACCTCTTCAAATATTTTTCCATTCTCAATAGTTAGAAGACCGTAAACATTTTCAAATACGAATACTTTGGGTCTAATATCAGAAAGAATACGTAAGTATTCGAATACTAATTGTCCTCTAGGATCTTTCCTACCCTGCCTTTTGCCGAATACACTGAAAGCTTGGCATGGTGGTCCACCTACCAATAGATCAACATCACCTTTGTTGCGGTTAATTTTATTAAGAATATATTTGCCTTCCAAGTGATTGGCATCAATTTGTTCTATGACTGCATGCTGCAAAAAACCCCTGTGCAGTTTTTGTGAATTCATTTTACCTGTATTCAGTGTTATGCAGCTATGCTCATCTATGTCAGTTGCATATAACGTATCAAAACCGACAGCCTCCATACCTAAATCCAACCCACCACCTCCAGAAAAGAGTGATACAGTAGATAAATCTGGGCGCTCATTCTTTTGTCTTAATATGTCCTGTAGCTGAGACTTCAAGGCCGATTTTTTGTTAGTCACAATTTGTCCTTGTTAAAGTTAATTGCCTATATATATATCAAAACTTCAATACGGTAATCGGTTGTGTCGAGGGAGCAACAGAGTTCGGCTCCGCTTTGTCCATATATTCAAAACGCCAGCCATCACTCCCCATCCGTCCCAATCAACCCTTTTGCATCGCTTCCATTCCTTTTATTGCCGTTTTTTGCAGCTGCTGAATATCCTGCTCCAACTCCTTCATACTTACTTCCCGCTGAATCTGCCGCTGCATTTCACGATATTTGTCGAGCTCAAGCGCCGACTTTTCCAGTGCCATTTGGTGGCTGATCTTTCCGGCATTGGTGAGCAGCTCGCGGCCATTAAGCTGAATTATCGCGTCCAGGCGGACAATCCAGTCGTTCATATACATAGGCAATTGCTGTAGCGCCATGGTTTCGGCAAAGGCCAAGTATTGCTCCACCAGCAGACCGAGCAGTTTTATCTCATTTTCGGCCAGATAGTTTTTCGCGATGCTCACATCACTTTTGCGCACCGCCGGTTCGCCTTTCTTGTCAAAAGACTGCATCCCCATGAGTGGCAACGCAGCATCGGCTCGGCGGTATACTAATTCCGCCGCAGTCTGCTGACTGATGGCCCAAAGCAGCTTGTTTTGAACCACCTTGAAAAACTCGATGGTCTTTTCGTCCGCCGGATTGTAGTCGATGCTGGTCGTGTAAATATCCTTGATCTTCTGGTAAAAGAAGCGTTCCGAAAGGCGGATTTCACGGATTCGCTCCTGCAGTTCGGTGAAATAGTTCATGGAACTGCCGCTCTTGAAGCGCTCGTCGTTTAGGGCAAACCCTTTAACGATATATTCCTTCAGCCGCTGGGTGGCCCAGGTGCGAAACTGGGTTCCCTGCTGAGATTTGACCCGGTAGCCGACGGAGATAATCACGTCGAGGCTGTAGAAGTTGACCTCCTGCGACTGGGTTTTTCCTTCTATGGCACCATGTCGGGTGGTTGTCCGGAATTTCCGGACAACCACCTGTTCGTCAAGTTCACCCTCTTCAAAGATGTTACGGATATGTTCCGAGATGGTTTTTTTACTTTTGCCGAACAATTGCGCCATGTGTTCCTGCGACAGCCATACCGTCTCATCCTCCAGTCGAACGTCGATCTTGATCGTCCCGTCCGGCGCCTGATAGATAAGCATTTCGGAATTATTCATTATCCAATCCTTACGATTAATTAAGTTCTGATGCCACTCAATCAGAATAGCATAAGCGTATGACAGCATACGTCATTTCAGCGGTTATTGTTCACTCCCGACGGTAAAAACTCCATCGCATCTTCCAGCCCCAGGGCACGATACTCCACCTGGTATCCCTGATATTCCTGCAGCAGTCGTTCAGCTTTGTGCTGCAGGGCCGGCAGACTGATGCGGGACTTGTTCCGTTTGATCTCGGCAATCACCAGTACTTTACGAAGATCGTTGACCGCAACCAGGTCGATCTCGTTCTTGTTGCCACGCTCCCAGTAGCTGCCGATGCGGTTATATTTGCCGCTGGCAGCATACAGGTCGTGAAAGAAGCGCTCCAGGATCTTGCCGGACCAGGTGGCGTAATCGCGTTCGATGATCTCGCGGACATAACCGAAGTTGCCGGTCTCGATCGCTGACAGGTTGCGGTAGATAAAGCGGAACCAGAAACTGAGGAAATTATCGCGAAGATAATACTTCTGCAACCTGCCACCCGGCTTGGCGTTGATCGGGCGGTGCTTGGCAATCAGGGCGTATTCGTCTTCCAGTTTGGCCAGGTATGCGCCGCTGTGAATTTCCAGCACCGATTCGATTTCGCTGCGGGCAGTTTTGCCGACGCTAATCAGCTCAAGAATGGAGAAGTAAGTGCCATACTCTCTGCCGAACTCTTCCACCAACAGGTTCTTCCCCTCGGCAAGAAAGGGTGAATGCTGCTTGAGAATAAAGTCGAGCATCTTCTTATGCGTCAGTGACTTGTTCTCGGCCAGCATCTCCAGATACTTGGGGAGTCCGCCAGTAATGGCGTAGCTGTCGAACAGGGACGGGGTATCACTGTGACCATGATCAGTCAGGACTTCATGGATAGCAGCGATGCTGAAGGGTTTGAGAAAGATGATCCGGTCGGCCCGGCCGAAGAGTGGTTCCTTGGCATCCTGAAAGATGCGGTGCATGAGAGAGTGAACCGAACCGATGCAGATCAGGTTCAGTTTACAGGTTGCCTTGTTACGATCCCAGATCCCCTGTATTTCGGAGTAGACAGCCGGATTGATGCCGAAAAACTCCTGAAATTCGTCAATGATCAGGGTGATGCGCTCGGTGCGGGAAAGCTCGATCAACAGGGTGAAAATATCGCGGAAATTACGGATCTCGCCGATGACCGGCAGGGTTCCGATACGGCGGATCTCTTCTAGGTACTCCTGGCAGAGAAGGGATTCCGCCTTGCGGGAGACAAACAGATAGAGGTGTTTGGCAGATTTTGCCGATTCAAGAGCCAGGATCGTCTTGCCAACCCTACGGCGACCGGTGATGACGGTCATTCTGCCGGATGATGCCGACTGCTCATGGAGGTTGGCCAGCTCTTCAAGTTCGCTGACACGATTGTAGAATTTCATAGCCCCACACCACCGTCAATGTTTTAATGGTAATGGCGGTTACTGTAATTTATTTGCTATGCGTGTGCAACAGCTTTATTCGACGAATAGCACATTTTCAGTATTTATTTTAATATGTAAGACACCCTGACGCGGGTAAATCTTGCAGCCTGCCGACTTGGCTCTCAGGCAGGTCTTGCCATTGGAGGCACCATTATGCGTATTATCCTTGAACAAGACGATCTTCAGGCAATTGCCGATGCGGTGGTCCGAAAACTGTCACCTCTGCTCATCAAAGTACAGGAAGCGGCAGAACGTCCCAAGTCAGTTGCGGCAAGGACTGTTCCGATAGTTATGCAAGAAGCTCCTCGCGCTACAAGGACTGCCTGTGATGTTATCCGTAGAAAAGAGCTTTGCCAGATTACGGGACTATCAATGACGACCCTTTGGCGGCAGGAGCGAGAGGGATTTTTTCCGGCTCGCATCCGGCTTACAGATTTCAGTGTCGGTTGGCGACGCAGTGAAGTCGAAGCATGGTTGGCGACACGGCAGGCAGTCTAAATAATGGCAGTGTCGTCAGGTGTATTTTGCTGCATTCGTATCCTGCTGAATGCGGCATTTTCAGTTTCCATCGGTAATTCAGTGCGGAGCAGCGGTGTGGCAGATCGCCAGTTGCTTTCCCCAACTTGGCGGAATCGACGAATCGACTCCTCAATGGTAGCCTGGTTGATCTCATCAACGTGAACAACCATATTCAGCCCGGCACCATAGCAGTAGGAGCGGTCTGTCTCGAATGATTCAAATATTTCCGGCGGCTCGTTCTGAACGATCTCTTCTGCAAGTTTGTCTTGATACTCGATAAAGCTGAGCCCGCTGTATTTTCCATAGACCAGTTTTGGCCTTTCAGCCATGCGGAACATACGATGGCCATTTGACCAGATCGGTTCAAACTTTATTTCCGCTTCTGCTGATTGTTCTTCAGGAGTCAGCATATCCCAGGCCCGTGAGTGTGCTAACTCTTCCACTTCATCCCAGAACTCTCTGGCGGCGGTGATGATGGTGGCATTCCAGATGGTCAGCCCGTCACTGCCGAGGAAGTATGCATCGGCCCATTGGTTGTACAAAGCGGGACGTCCCGGTTCGTTCAGGACATGATCACTTGTAAACTCTCCGCCATAAATTGATGTGTCATTACGAATCTTCTGCCGCAGGCGGATGAAATTGTCACGCTGTTTACGACGGGAAAGTTGCCCGTATGGTGTCGTTTTCTTTTGTCGCATTTTTCCCCCTCCTTAAAGCTTCACCAGTTATTTCCCCTTGCTCATAGCTCGATCAGCAGCTGTTTGTCGTACTGTGGATTAACCTCCACATCCTTATACCCATAGGGATTCACAATCACTCGCGTCTTACCCAGTGCGTAGTCGAACGAGTTGTGCGTATGGCCGTGAATCCAGAGATCCGGGCCGTGGTCGATGATTTCACTGGAGAGATCGGTCATAAAGGCACAGTTGAGACTATCTCCCCGGAACTTTTCATGGATGGAGATCGGTGAAACCCCATGATGTGTTACCACGACAGTCTTCTTATCTCCGGTGGTATTCAGTGCATCGAATATATAGCGTTTCGATTCCTGGAATAGATCGACTGTCTCTTCGGGCATGAGCCGCGTTCCGTCAGCTTTTTTGATCAACACAAAGTCGTTCATATTCTTCCGGGCGTATTGCATCTTGAAGAAATCCTTCTCCCGGAAGTCTGTCCATAATGTTGCCCCGATAAATATGACACCGTTAATCTCAACCGATTCATTTTCAAGAAAATGGACATTTTTTGGAATCGACAGCGTGGTTTTCAGTTCATGGATACGCCCGAAGAAATAGTTATGGTAGAAAAAGTGATTCCCCTCCACATAGATCACAGCCAGAAAACGCTTGGCAAGAAGGCTGATAACCTTGAGCCAGGTCTCCTGTTTATGGGCCAATCCGATATCGCCAGCAACCAGAGCAATGGTTTCCTGGTCAGTCGGTAACGGCGGGATCACCATTTCCAGAATGCGGGGAATCTTGTTGGGTTGCCAGAACTCGGCGTGGATATCAGAAAATGGGCGGACAAGCATACTACACTCCAACAGTATTGAAAAAACTGTCACAAAAAATGGTGAGAAAAATGGTGAAAAATGTCACCACTCATAACTGTCACGCCCACTTAATCCATAACGGAAAAGGCCCCCATAAAGGAGGCCGGAGATTCAGTATAGACAGTATTTAAGTTCGCGGCGCTTTAGATTGCCATACGGTCAGCTATTGCTGCCGCAGTCGATGGTTTAGACACCTCTATGCACCAGTTGATCAAGTTTTTGATTGGTGGGCGCTAGACACAGAAAAACCCACTATTTCTAGTGGGTTCCTGTATCAATATCCGATGGTATCGGATTGTAAATTGGCGTCCCCTACCGGATTTGAACCGGTGTCGCCGCCGTGAAAGGGCGGTGTCCTGGGCCAGGCTAGACGAAGGGGACGTTTGAAACCTGCCGCGCTGTTCCATTAAAGGAATCAGGCCCATGAAGCGCGGGAAGGATGGTTTTTATACCCAACTATTTCATGTAAGTCAATAATTTTTTATTGCCGGATGAATTTAATTTTCTAAAATGGTCTTAGACTCGTCATACCACCGGCGAACAACAAAAATGTCATTGAGTTTTTTGCCGGTAGGCCAGGCATTTACGGGATGTCGCGTCCGCATTATTTCTGCTATCCGCTGCGACAATGGCGTTATCACCACTCCGCCGTTACCCGGTTTACTGCATTCAAGCCGACTTTCAATAGCGCTCTGCTGATCAAGCACAATGACAACATGGCCATTCCAGACGATCAAATCGAGCGGTTGAAGCAACAGTGGAATCTCTCCGGACGATTTCCCCGCTATGGTAACTCCCTGACCATACATAAGCAGTTGAGCAGTATTACGCGGTGTCAATCCGTTTGTGGCATGATAGAGCAGCCCTGAACAATCCAGGCCTGCCAGAATAAACCGGTTTATCTCCTCCTCCCGAATACCCTTGTAGAACCATGCAGGGAGCTCAGGCACTCCGCCAGGAACATTGCCACCCCAAACATACCTGTTGCCGACTGCCGCCTTGAGAGTTGACGCTATCGCTTCATGTGACGGTAACGACGCCTGGCGCTGCGGTACAGCTGTTGGCTCCATGCGTAAAAAGCGGCTGTCGATATACAGGCGGGTATTCGGCGGAGCGGTATATCCATCCGTCGCAACCTGGTATATGGTGTTTGGAGCCGATTGCAGTTTTTTAAGTATCGTAAAAACAGTACCCGGCAAAGCGATGTATTCAAGCTCGCGCACCTGCCCACAGCGATCTGTTTTCAATTCAGCTCCGCGTGCCCCTCCAAAGACCGCTTTAAAATCGGGTGTATTCAATACCGGAGTTGCCGTCACTGCTACCCCGTATTCAGCGGCATTAGCCGCTAAAAGAGGGGTAAGACAGAGTGCAATAACTAAAACTAATAATTGCTTCATGCGAGAGGCCGTAGAGAGGACTTTCGGACAAGCTCTTTTTGAGCTAACGTCAGGCGGGGTGAAGCGAGCAGATCGAGCCTTGTAGCAACTGGCAGGCCGGGCAGAAACAGAGTAAACCAGATTAACGGGGTACGGGGATTTTTGAGGATTGCCAGGCGAATATTGGGGCGGTTATTCCAGCGACTGCTTCGAGCAACCAGTGAGACGTTTTCAGCAGTCGCATATGGCGAGGAAAGAAACTGGTGCAGTGAACCTTCCTTCAGATGCGGATTGTCAAGACATATTGCGATAATATTTTGTGCCCCTTCTCGCAGAAGAGCGTCTACAATTGCTGCAGTTCCGCGCCGCGCCATTGTCAGTTTGTTTCCAAGCGGCTGAGTAGGCAGCTGCTGAACTATTTTACGCTCTGCCGCTTGATGCACATCAGCAGAAACCCCTGGTATATGGCACAGCTTCAGCAGATCAAAGATATACAAAAGAGAAAGTACCGTCTGCGCAATATGTGACGGAGTATCCGGATGAGCTGCCAGCGCCAGCTTGACAGAGCTTGACTCCATAAGCCGTTTGTTTACAGAGATAACTGTGAGAAGAGGGCCAACCCCACGACGTTTAAAAAATGTATAGAGGTGCTTCGAGTCAAGGTTCGGATTGCGCAAAGCAGCCAGCAGCACCTCTTCACGATCCGTCTGGATTACAGTAAACAGTCGATCCTTGTCGGCGTTGAGGGCCTCAAGCGGAGTGATAGTGCCATCCGGGCTATCGGCTGACATAGATTTTGGGTGCTGTTCCGGATGCATGGTATGCACTGTAGCACTGCATATTAAGTTACCGCAATATTTTTTCCAGTAGATAAAATTCCGGTGAGGAGTAGAATTGCCCTGTTTTCTAGCAGTTGCGTCGTAGACGGCTTCGTGCTACTAAAGATACGCAAGAGTAATGGTAAAGAGGTCGCCATGACGCACATTTTGTCGAGACATTCCCTGGATTCACTCGAAATAAGTGATGATGCGCTGGCTGAGATCAGTATGGTTCTCAAAATGCGCCGGGACTTCAGCATATCAATGTACAAGGACAAGTGCATGAAGCGCCGCATTGCGATCAGGATGCGCTCATGTCGCTGCCGGGACGCTTCTGAATATTGCCATGTACTGCAGCAAAATGAGCAGGAGCTTGATCAGCTGAAAAAGGCTGTTACCATTCATGTAAGCCAGTTTTTCCGAAATCCTTCCATGTTTGCAAAGCTGCAAACGGTTATACTCCCCCTCCTGTTCCAAAAGGCGGATGTGCAGCGGAGAAATCTTCGCTTTTATAGCCTCGGCTGTGCCGGCGGGGAAGAAGCCTATACCTTGGGCATGATTCTCCGGAAGTTTTATTCCCGCCAACTCCTGCATACACCGGTAAAAATATCTGCTTACGACATTGACGATGATATTTTGCAGGCGGCGGCACGTGCCGAATTTAATGAAGACCGCCTGAAGGATCTTCCCGACTCCTTCAGGGAGCTCTATTTTGTGCCACATGGCCAACGCATGCGGTTATCAGCGGAAATCCGGAATATGGTTTCGTTTCATCTGCACAATATAATGGATGTTGAAGCGCTTGAACCGTGCCAGCTGGTCCTCTGCCGCAATACTCTCATATATTTCACCCGGCATGATCAGAATAAAATTGTGCGTGGCATTGCAGATATTTTGCCGACGGATGGTATACTTGTGCTCGGAAAATCTGAAACCGTGGCAAATGAAGTACGACACCTTTTTGCTACCGTTTGCCCCGTAGAACGGGTTTATCGCCGTATATAAATGAATCATTTCGTATTTATGGAGGAGAGAACATGCGTATTCCTATAGGCTATAAATTTATCATCGGCTTCATTGTTGTTGTTGCGGTTGTTGCGTTCAGCCCCCGATTGGTTGAACTGCTCGGCTATTCAGCCGAAATCAGCGTACTATTAGGCTACGCCGTTGCTCTGACGACAGGCTTGATTCTTGGATGGATTTTTTCAAAAGGGTTTACCGCAAATTTTAGAATATTGACCGATTCGGCTGAATCCATAAGCCGTGGCGATCTGACCAGAGACGTGGGCATACGCCCGTCACAGGTTCCGGATGAAAGCCACGAACTCGCAACCTTGATCAATTTGATGCTGCAGAATCTGCGGGATCTGGTTCGCCATATAAAAAGGACTTCGGGCCAGTTGACCGATTCTGCTCGTGAGATTAATTCAACGGCACTGGAAATTAATGCTTCGACGGAAGAGGTTGCCCAGGCAATTGAACAGATTTCACGCGGCGCGGAAACCCAGGCCGAGCTCGTCGAAAAGGGTGCAAATACAATTCGTGAAATGGCTATTTCAATTGAAATGGTTGCCACCAGGGCCCACGAAACCGCAAAAACGGCACGGGACACAAGCATGACTGCCCAGCGCGGAGGTGTCCTGGCCAATGAGTCTCTCGAGAGGATGAAAGAATTCTTTATCGCACAGGAGTTGATCGGCAGCCGGTTCGATACGTTTAACAGCAAACTCCAGAAGGTTGGCAAAGTTGCTGACTGCATAGGAAATATTGCCCGCCAGACAAATCTTCTTGCCCTGAATGCTTCGATTGAGGCGGCCAGAGCCGGAGAATTCGGCAAGGGCTTTGCGGTGGTTGCTGAAGAGGTGCGTAAACTGGCCGATAGCTCGGCACAATCGGCTTCCGACATCAGCGACATGATCGAAAATCTCCGCGAAGAGAGCCACAAAGTTCTTGACGCAATTATTGAAAGCTCACGCAGCATCAAAGAGGGTAAGAAAAATGTTGATGTAACCGCCACTGCTTTCCAGGAAATACTCAAAACCGTTCTGGATACGGAACGAAAAGCCTCGAGCATTGCCGATCTGTCCCAGATGCAGAAAGACGGCTCGGAAAAAATGGTAACTGCAATTGATGAAATTGCCCGACTAGCCGACGACAATGCTGCATCTACCGAGGAGGTTTCTGCCGCAACCGAAGAACAGCTTGCCGCCATGCAGGACATGGCACTCGCGACTAAAGATCTTGCCCGGCTGGCAGAAGAGCTCATGGCAGTCGTGGAACGCTTTCAGGTTGATCACGGGTAACATGGCCAGTATGAACGACAGCAACAGAAAATTTCTTATTTTTTCACTTCAGGATTCGCTGTATGCGCTCGACCTTGCCGATGTTGCCGAGGTTGCTGCTCCTCCGCAGATGTGGCCGATACCGCTTGCTCCGGCATACTATGCGGGAGTTTTAAGTTTTCACGGAGACATTGTTGCGGCAATGAATCTGTCTCTTTTCCTTGGTCTGCCCGAATTCCGCCAGCCCGGTAAAATAATTGTGCTCAGGCGGGAGTTGGCTTCACTTGCTTTTCTTGTTGATTCGATTGTGCGAATCGCCTCCGAAGAAGAGGTTTCCTTCAGCACACCTCCGGACGCCGGTTTTTCAGCGAGTACGCTTACCTTTTTTGAAGGCGCTGTTATTCAGCTGGACCTGGAAAAACTTGTTTGTATGGCGGAAAGAGACATGCAGGGAGTCAATCGGGGCTAAAAATCAGTGATGTGAAATAAAAGACTTGACTCTCTCAATAAATTGCGTATATTCCAAGGTCGTTTTAGAAACCATGCGCATTGCGTTTAAATGGTAAATACACAAAAAGAAAGAGGTAACACACATGAAAAAGCTGATCTCCCTGACACTCGTATTGGCGCTCGCAACTGTTTTTGCAGCTGGCTGCAAGAAAAAAGAAGAAGCTCCTGCACCTGCACCTGCTCCTGCTGTTGAGGCACCTAAGGCTGAGCAGAAGCCGATGTCTTCTGCAACCGCCGCTCCTGCTGCTGCACCTGCTGCCGCTCCTGCTGCTGCACCTGCTCCAGAGAAAAAACACTAATTCGCTTTCCCTCAGGGGAGTGTACAAAAGCCTGCGGGGTTTCAACCTCGCAGGCTTTTGTATGTGAAATCGGAGAAGCCATGCATGAAATGTCGATCACCCAGGGGATAATAGAGCTCTGCCTCGATCATGCCGGGGGCAGGCGTGTCAGTTCACTCGACGTCGAAATAGGAGAGCTGAGCAGCGTTGAACCGCAAGCAATCGAATTCTGCTTTGAGGCCTGCTCTCGAGATACGCTATTGGAGGGTGCTCGACTGAACATCATCAGGATCCCCGGAACGGGGCGGTGCCTTGATTGTCATCGGGATACGCCGCTCACGGAAATCTATGGCTCGTGTGCAGCGTGCGGCAGCAGCAGGGTAAGCATTGTAGCGGGCGAAGAGCTGCGCGTGAGAGAAATCGAAGTGGATGATTAAAAAAGGGCACCGCAAATGCGGTGCCCTAAAAAAACGAAATTAACTGTTCTGATCTGCTGAAGGGTGAAACTGCTCCCAATGTTCCGGTGAACGCCACACACCGGACAGAATCAACTCACGGATGTGCGGAAACTCTTTCGGCAGACGATCGTACATTTTGACAAACAGCTCTTCGTGAGAAACAAGTTCTTCCTTCCATACACCACGGTCAACCGACATCAGTTCATAAAACTGTTCGCGGGTGACGCTGTCCAGTCCGGTCCAATCAAGATCCTCGTATTTCGGCATCCATCCCAGCGGGCTTTCCACCGCAGCGGCATTGCCGTTGACGCGCTCAACGATCCATTTCAGGATGCGCATGTTTTCTCCGTAGCCGGGCCAGAGGAAATTGCCGTTTTCGTCTTTGCGGAACCAGTTGACACTGAAGATACGTGGCGGAACGGGGGTCGTCCGCCCTACCTGAAGCCAGTGAGCGAAATAATCCGCGACGTGGTACCCGCAGAACGGTAGCATGGCAAACGGGTCACGGCGGACGGTACCGGTAGCGCCGACCGCTGCGGCAGTTGTCTCGGAACCCATGGTAGCAGCCATATATACGCCGAAACTCCAGTTGAACGACTGGTAGACCAAAGGAATTACCGTATTGCGACGGCCACCGAAGACAAAGGCTGCCATTGGTACGCCTGCCGGATTTTCCCATTCCGGGTCGATTGATGGGCATTGCCCGGCAGGTGAGGTGAAGCGGGAGTTCGGGTGTGCAGCATTTCTACCACAATCCGGTGTCCATTTGTTGCCCTGCCAGTCAGTCAGAAGATGCGGCTTTGCGTCGGTCATCCCTTCCCACCAGACGTCACCATCTGGCGTTAAAGCTACGTTGGTGAAAATTGAATTTGACGCACATGAAATCATGGCGTTCGGATTCGTACTGAACGATGTGCCGGGTGCAACGCCGAAGAAGCCGTATTCCGGGTTAATTGCGTAGAGTTTCCCATCAGGTCCCGGCTTGATCCAGGCGATATCATCACCAACAGTCGTAATTTTCCAACCGCTTTCGGTAAAACTCTCGGGCGGCACCAGCATCGCCAGATTAGTCTTGCCGCAGGCGCTCGGGAATGCGGCACCGAGATAGGTCTTTTCACCTTCCGGGGATTCTATGCCCAAAATAAGCATATGCTCAGCCAGCCACCCCTCATCCTTGGCAATTTTGGAGGCGATACGGAGTGCAAGACACTTTTTGCCGAGCAGGGCGTTACCACCGTAACCGCTGCCGTACGACCAGATTGACCGCTCTTCGGGGAAATGGACAATGTATTTTTCCTTGTTGCAGGGCCATGGTACATCTTTCTGGCCCGGCTCAAGCGGGGCACCTACTGAATGAAGGCAGGGGACAAATTCGCCATTGCCGAGCACGTCAAGAACGGCCTTACCCATACGGGTCATGATTCGCATATTGACTGCAACGTAGGGAGAGTCTGATATTTCAACACCGATTTTGGCAATAGGCGAGCCGAGTGGACCCATGCTGAACGGGATGACGTACATGGTGCGACCCTTCATGCACCCTTTGAAGAGCTTGTTCAGGGTTTCTTTCATCTCTTTAGGATGCATCCAGTTATTGGTCGGGCCGGCATCCTGCTTGGAGATACTGCAGATGAAGGTACGGTCCTCAACGCGGGCGACATCACCCGGATCAGACCAGGCCAGATAACTATTCGGACGTTTCTCCTGGTTCAGCTTCTTGAAGGTGCCGCTCGCGACCAGAGTGTTACAGAGCGTATCATACTCTTGCTGCGAACCATCGCACCAATGGATCGCTTCAGGCTCACACAATGCTGCGACTTCTTCCACCCACTTGGTCAGTTGCTCATTTTTACCTTGATTGCTCATGACGCCTCCCCAGCTGAGGTATTAAAATTTAGTTTTGATTAAATAGCATACCGGTAGCTAAAAAAAAAGCACTTAAATGCCCTGCATATAAAATAGTTTGCAACTCAGTGAAAACGCATTTTGGCTGTCAGATCGGTTGATTTACAAATCAGGAAAAGAGGAGGGAGTTTTAGGGACAATGAAACCGGACAACCATCTAAATGGGGCCCGGCTTCATTGATTCAGGTGAGTATTCCTATGCAGCAATCCCTCAGCGCAGTATCGCTTCAGCCATAACCTCGGCCACATCGCGCACCCTGACGTTGTCAGCTTTGACATCTTTGAGGCCGTCTTCGAACATGGTCATACAGTACGGGCAGGCGACGCAGATGGTATCCGGTTTTTGCTCAAGGGCTTCTTTAACCCGCGTTATATTGATCCGCTCACCGACATGCTCTTCCATCCACATTCTGCCGCCGCCGGCACCGCAGCAGAACGCATTGTTACGATTGCGCTCCATTTCAGCCGGTGCCGCTCCGATCGCTGCTGCCAGTGCTTCGCGCGGTGCTTCATAGACATCATTGTGCCGACCCAGATAGCAGGAGTCGTGAAAAACGGTTGCTCCCATCTCCTGCGTCGCTTTGTCAACGGTCAGTTGGCCATCCCGAACCAGATTGCGTAGCAGTTCGCTGTGGTGAATGACTTCAAGCTCAAGACCGTACTGGCGATAATCATTTTTCAGCGTTGTGAAGCAGTGTGGACATTGGGTGATCACTTTGGTGACGCCACGCTCGATGAATGTGGCGACGTTTTCCTTCGCCATTTTGTCGAAGACAAATTCATTCCCCAGTCTGCGGACACTGTCGCCGCAGCACTTTTCATCCTTGCCGAGAATACCCCATGAAATTCCCGCTTTGTCCAGTAGTTGCGTCAACGCAACGCTGACATGTTTTGCCCGCGAATCAAAAGAACCGGCACAGCCGACATACAACAGATATTCCGTCGTATCCTTCTCGAAAGGCTTTACATTAAGCTGACTGCACCACTTGGTGCGCTCCGACGGTGCAATGCCCCAGGGATTACTGCGTCCCTCCATATTTTCAAAAAGATTCAGCAACTCTTCAGGAAATTTTGCTTCACTTTCGACAAGGTGACGGCGCAGCTCGATAATTTTAGGCATCTGTTCGATGAAGACCGGACAGGCCTCCATGCAGGCTCCGCAGGTGGTGCAGCCCCAGATGGATTCTTCCGATACACTTCCTTCACCACTCTCACCAATGAGCGGTATCTGCGGCACATCTCCTTTTTTAAGCGCGGTGCCGTTCTCCAGCAGGTTGACCTTGATGTCATGGATTACGGCACGCGGATTGAGAGGCTTACCGGTGATGCTGGCGGGACAGACCTTCTGGCAGCGACCGCATTCCGTACAGGAAAAGGAGTCAAGCAGATCCTTCCAGCTGTAGCGGTCAACCCGGTCAACTCCGAAGGTATTACCGATGGCAAAATCTTCTCTGGGCTGGGTATTCGGCTTTTCCAAACGTTGAAAGAAGCAGTTCGGGATAGCGGTGAGGATGTGCATATGTTTGCTGTTCGGCAGATAACAGATAAATGCCAGCAGCGCGAGAGCGTGGGCCCACCAGGCGACCGCATGAATTGTACCGAGCTGTGGTGATGGCAGCAGGCCGGCAAGGAGTGCAGAGACAGGCATTACTTTACGCGCTTCTGAAAGAAACGAGGCGGGATCAGCCCCTGATTTCTGCATGTATGCGGCAAGCTCTGAAGCGTTGAGCGTAAAGGAGGCGAGCATCAGCGTAGCGATCAGACTCAGGATGAAAAAGGCTTCCGGAGTGCGGGCCTCCGGATACGGTGGCGCGACAAGCCGTCTCACGGCAGCCACTGTTACCGCCGTGAGGGCGAGTAATGAGGCGATATCTATCATGAAGGCAAGCGGTACGTACAACTCAAAGGGGAGCATGATGAGTTTGATCGATCGTGGAAAAAGCCCGTTCAGGATGAACTCGGTGTTTGCTACCAGCAGTATGAGAAACGACCAGAAAATGATGAAATGGTTGACGCCGAAAGGCTTTGCAAGCACCCGTTTCTGGCCAAATGCGTACAGCAGCATATCACTGAAGCGGGTACCGAGATTGTCGAAGCGCTCTTCCGGCTTACCAAGCGAAATCAGACTCAGGCGCCTCCAGCAGGCCAGTGCAAAGATGGCCAGAGAAGCGAGCAGCAGCGGAGCGAATAGGTACGGATTTGGTGTCATGTCTAAAACCTCAATTTTTTTGTTTCATTTCCCGTATCTTTGACGTAATCGCCGGAATTACCTGGAACAGGTCACCAACAATGCCGTAGGTGGCGACTTCAAAGATCGGTGCGCTGCTGTCTCGATTGATGGCGATAACCATATCGGAATCCTGCATGCCGACGAGGTGCTGAATTGCGCCCGATATTCCACAGGCGATGTAGATCTTCGGTCGTACCGTTTTGCCTGTCTGGCCCACCTGGCGGTCACCCGGCATCCAGCCGGCATCGACAGCGCTGCGGGAGGCACCTACCACTCCCCCCAGTTCGTCAGCAAGTTCCTGCAGCATGGCAAAGTTTTCCGGCCCCATCAAACCGCGTCCACCGGAAACGATAAACTCGGCACCGGTGATATCAACGGCACTTTTGCCATGGCCGTCACGGATGATCTCGATGACCTTGGTCAATACACTCTCTTCTGCAACGGTAAACGGGTCGCGAATGATCGTTCCGATTGCGCCTTCGCGCCGTTCCGTCATCGGCATGACGTTGGGACGGACTGTTGACATCTGGGGGCGATACTTGTCGCACATGATTGTTGCCATGATGTTACCACCAAAAGCTGGGCGGGTTTGCATCAGGTTACGTTTGTCGTCGATGCTGAGGCCGGTACAGTCGGCGGTAAGACCGGTACCGACGCGTGTCGCAATCGCTCCTGCCAGGTCCCGCCCCATGCCGGTCGCGCCCATAAGGATGACTTCCGGCTTGTATGTTTCAATCAGGTGGCAGCAGGCCTCTACGTAGGCTTCTGTCCGGTAATGGTAATAGACCGGGGCATCCATCAGATATGCTTTTGTTGCGCCGTAGGCAAACGCTTCGTGGCAGAGATGTTCAACCTTCTCGCCTATGACGAGGGCACAGAGCTCAACACCCAACGTAGCAGCAAGTCCTGCGCCAACCCCCAGCAGTTCCCAGGAGACTCTGGCCGGCTCGCCTTCGGTCTGCTCGACGAAAACCCAGACGCCGCGGTATTCGGCAAGTTTTTTGGCAAGAGCGGCCGCTTCCGGATCGACTTCTTCTGCAGCCGGTTCGGCAGATGCAGTCAGCTCTGCGATGATCTGTAGCTCCTCCGCAGTAAAGAACATTTCCAGAGCATCTGACGGACAGATTTTGATACATTTCTGGCAGCCGATGCATTTCGCTGTCTCAACGATCGGTTCGCCGGTTTCTGTCATTTCAATGCAGTTAACCGGGCAGGAACTCTGACAGCGGGCGCCGCAGGCGATGCACTTGCCGTCGAGCAGACGGGCTACACCACGGGGCTTTTTGATTTTCGGTTTAAGTTCACTCATAACGGGAGCATATCCTTCGCCATCAGTTTTTCTATCAGCAGCGCTGCGGTTCCGGTCGGATCGGAGTAGCCGTCACCAATAATTTCTCCCTTGTCACGTTCCGGAGAGAAAATTTTTGATACCCAGGTTGGCGAACCTTTCAAGCCGATTTTTTGTTCATCAAGCTGCAGGGTTTTATTGTTCCATACTTCGACAACTGCATCAGCAGCTGTCAGACGCATCTGAACCTTGGGATAGCGCGGCCGGTTCAGTTCCCGGACAACCGTCAGCATGGCCGGGAGAGGAGCCTCAACGATCTCGTGGCGCCCTTCCAGCTTGCGACTGACACGGATTTTCTGAGCAGAAAAATCGAGGTTGATAACTTTGTCTACCAGCGTTAACTGCTGATAGGTAAGGCGGCTTGCGATACCTGGGCCGACCTGGGCAGTGTCACCATCGATAGTCTGCTTACCGCAGAGTACCAGGGAAACTTCATCGATCTCCGTATTCAACTTGGTTATCGCGGCGGCCAGGACATTGCTGGTTGCAAGAGTATCAGCCCCTCCGAACACACGGTCAGAGAGAAGAATCGCGTAATCGACTCCGAGCGCCAGCGCCTTCTTTAGTGTCCCTTCTGCATTGGGAGGCCCCATTGAAATAGCGGCGACTTTGCAGCCGAAACGATCTTTCAGGCGCAACGCCTCTTCAAGGGCATGGGTGTCATAGGGGTTGACGATGAACGGAATACCGTCTCGAACCAGAGTATTTGTGACCGGATCGATCTGGACCTGGGTCGTGTCCGGAACCTGTTTAATGCAGACAACTATCAGCATGAATCCCTCTCCTGCAAGGTTGATAACTGCGTACTTCCCGGGCGTTCTCTTCTGTAACAAAGCTGTTCAGGCAATGTGCCGACTGTCGAAGTACATCATCGCACCTTGGCGTAAATGCCAACTATGCATAAAGCGCTATTCTCTTACCTTAAATGCATGACAAGATGCAAGCTATTATAATATAACGAAATGTTTTTAGTATTATGAAAATGGCGCCGTTCTAATATTTTGAATGCGCCAGGCGCTGCTTCATTTTGACTCAGGCTGTTTTGCCAGTTTTGCCGTCAGCGCCGGCACGAACTGCATGACATCGGCAACAACCATTACGTCGGCAACTTCACCGATCGGGGCATCCTTGTCCTTGTTGATAGCGAGGATGAAGTCTGATTTCTTCATGCCGGCCAGATGCTGGATGGCGCCGGAGATACCGCAGGCGACGTAGAGCTTCGGAGATACGGTCTGGCCGGTGGTTCCGACCTGATGGCTATGCTCTACCCAACCGGCATCAACGACCGGACGACTGGCGCCGAGTTCACCGCCGAGGGCTTTGGCCAATGCAAGAATGACCGGGACGTTGTCTTTTTTGCCGATGCCGCGACCGGCGGAGACAATGATTTCGGCTTTGCCGAGATCGACGTCTTTCTTTTCAGCCGGTTCATAGCCGATGAATTCAAGGGCACCGCTGCCGGTTGCGGTCAGTTTTTTGATTGCTGGTGAACCGCCCGGCTGAAGGACCGGGAAGGCACCCGCCTGAATCGTCAGGACTGTTCTGCCGGTGGATGGTTTGACGCTGCGGCGCATTTTGGCGTTGCAGCAGCCGACTTCAAAGCTGCCGTCGGCGGAGGCGATGATTTCGGATATCTGGGCAACCTTGAGCGATGCGGCGACGCGCGGAGCGAGGTCCCAGCCGTAGGAGGAGTGGAGAAAGACGATGTAGTCAGGATTTTCCTGCCCTACGGCGTCGAGGATCAGTTGTTTGTGCAGGTCGGGATTGTATTCGCCGCACGTTGTTGCGTCGGCAAGGTAGAGGGTTCCGGAGTATGCGGGAAGCTGGCTGTCGCTGCCGACGAGGAGCAGGGCGCTTTCGGCGCCGAGTTGATCGGCAAAGCCGAGCAGTTCGTAGGTTGATTCGAGCAGTTTGCCGTCACGGTATTCGCCTATCAGTAATGTTTTCATGGTGGTCTCCTTATAAAAGCTAATGGAACACGGTACAGGCGGAAAAGGCGGATACAAACGGATCATGCACAACGTTTTTCAGGGTTTCCACAAAGATTTTAAGATTTTACAATCCGCCGTTATCCGATTTTACCGCTTTTTCCGCGTTCCATTGCCTTTAAAATAGTTTTTCTTATCGCAGTACCGAAGTCTTATCCTTGAGGATCGCCATGACCTTCTCAACCAGATCCGCAACATCGCCTTCAAGAACAATGCCGCCACCTTTTTTGGCGGGGGGGTGGAAGCTGGTGGTCGTTGCCAGGGCCGCTTCTTTGAGGAGATCGGCGACCGGAATGGCGGTGATCTCTTTTTTCTTGGCTTTCATGATGTTCGGGAGCGTCGGGTAGCGCGGGGTGTTGAGACCGAGCTGACAGGTGACGAGGGCGGGCGTCTTCAGTTTTACAGCCGCTTTGATGCCCCCTTCGAGTTCCCGTCTGGCGGTAATCGTGCCGTTGTCGTAGGCGAAGCCGATGATGGTGGTGGTGCAGGCCAGGCCGAGTTGTTCGGCAACGGTGACGCCGACCTGGGCGGAGCCGCGATCCTGGCTCTGCATACCGGTGAAGATAATGTCGAAGCCTTTGTCTTTGGCGTAGGTGGAGATAATCGAGGCGATCTGCCAGGGGTCTTTGGAGGATGCGGCACTGTCCTGGATATGGGCGGCTTTGTCGCACCCCATGGCGAGGGCCTTCTTGATCGCTTCGACAACGCGGTCGGGGCCGATGGAGAGGACAGTCAGTTCGCAGCCGTCTCCCAGTTTCTCGCGCAGCTGTACGGCCTGTTCCACCGCATATTCGTCATATTCGTTCATGCGGAAGGCGAGGTCGGTTTCGTTGTACCATACCCCTTCGGCATTTGCTTTGAAGCGGGATTCGAGATCCGGGACCTGTTTGATGCAGACAAGCAGTTTCATGGTGATTACCTCCTTATTAACTATTTGAGTACCGAATTACCAATTTAAATTTTGGCGCAATCTACACCAATTTTGCATGATGAGTCAATGGCAAAAATAAAAAAAATACTTCCGGTAAATCCGGGCTGATTATTCACCGGTTTTTGTTAAAACTGCCATCCGGGCACCAATGGTGAAAATGTTACCGGAGACGCAAATTCCGGGCTGATTGACTCAGTGCCGGACACATCAATGGCAACAATTGTGTAGCGAAGTGAGAGGGCATCCGGTGCCACTTCAGGCAGGGTTGCTGCGTATGTGAAGCGTGAACCGTCTACTTTTGCCATCTTTACCAAAGAGAGTGCCCCCGTTTCGGCTGCGCGGATTTTGCAGCTAACGGTTTGCAAATCATCAGACTCACGGTAAATAACAGCCTTGATGACGGTGTTCTTGCCGGTCACCACAAAACTGTAGGGGGCATTGAATATCCGGAAAGGTTGCAGTGTCTCATACGAAAGGAGTGTCTTTTGAGATGTTGCCGCACCCGGCGCTGCGCTGTCCGGGGCGATCGCGACCGACTTTGCCTGATCGGTGCGTTGAGTAGAGGCGGCCGCAGCGACTGCTGACCTCCGGGATCTGGCAACTCTCTGTTTCTTTTTTTGCGGCTTACTTGCAACACGCTTTGCCGGAGGCACTTTCTGTTCTCTGCTCAATTCATTTATAGGTATTTCGAAATCAAGTCCGCCGGGAGCACCTGATTTTGCCGCAACGGCGCACATCGGCGTACTCAGCAGCAGTGCCATGACAAACCAAACAATCCCTGCACGAGACGTTGGAAAAAATTCTGTTGTTTTCTCTTTCAAACGAATACTCAACCGCTTCATAACCCCATCTCCCTCGTGGTCTCACCAACAATCAATAATCTTCAGCTTGAGATCCTTGTCGCTGCAGTCCTAATCTTATCCAGCGTTTTCAAGGCAATCTGCTCCATTTCCGGTAACAATTCCCGGGTGGCTCCCAGATCACCCTCCTGTGCGGCAGTTTCAACTTTTACACAGATCTCCTGCAGTGCCGGTGTGAATGTGCATGAGACGAGGCCCGTCATTGTATTGGCATGAAGACAGATGGCCTCTGTGTCAGTCCCTTTGGCAAGGTTTTTCAGTGTTTCGACATGATCGGGGAATGTCTTCATAACATAATTCAATATTTTTTTTGTATATTTCAGATCGCCATCGAGATACTCGAGCAGTTCCTTCTCCTCAAACAGCGGGAGCGTGCCCTGCAGCAGCGGGGCGCCCGGCAAGAGCCATTTATCGAGGGCCACTGCCAGTTTTTCCATCCTGACCGGCTTGGTAAGATAATCATTCATTCCGGCTTCAAGACATTTTTCGCGGTCCTGATCAAAGGCGTTGGCGGTCAGGGCGATAATCGGTACGGAATGATTGAACACTTTCGAGCTTTTGCTGCGGATCACAGCGGTGGCTTCAAAACCGTTCATCTTCGGCATCTCACAATCCATCAGCACCAGATCGTAGTTTGTATGTTCAAGTGCAGAGACAGCTTCAACTCCGTTGAGTACCGCATCCGCCTGGTAGCCAAGTTTGTTCAGTATTATCAGGGCTACCTGCTGGTTAGTCAGGTAGTCTTCGGCCAGCAGGATGCGAATCCCGCGTTTGGCGGAGTCTGACATGGCAGGGCGGGCAACAGCTTTTCCTGAAACCTCCGGCACTTTGATGTGACCGCCGCTTTGTGGCAAAGCCACGGAGACCTGCTTCTCGAGTTGAGCGGTAAACCAGAAGGTGGTGCCTTTGCCCTCGACACTGTCAACGCCGATTTTTCCTCCCATCAACTCGACCAGTAGCTTGCACATCGCCAGTCCCAGGCTGGCGTCACCATAATTCCGGGTTGTAGCGCCTTCTAAAAGGACGAAAGGATCATAGAGGGCTATCTGGCGTTCGTCCGGTTTTCCCGTGCCGCTATCTTTGACTGAAATACGGATCATAACGGAATCACCAAGATCTGATTCCACTCCGGCGCTGATAAAAATTTTCCCCTTGCGGGTAAACTCGATGGCGTTACCGGCAATATTGGCAATGATTTCACGTATCCGTTTCGGGTCACCTTTCAGTTTTAGCGGCACCTTCGGATCAATCCGGCAGGACAGTTCCAGCCCGGTATCGGCGGCCTTTGCGGCCAGAACCTCAGCGGTATTTTCCAGCAAAGCTTTTAAGTCAAAGTCCTGTTTCTCAATCTCCAGTATGCCAGCCTCAATATTAGAAAAATCCACGATATCGCTGATATATTCCAAAAGGCTCTCACCGCTTTTATACGCAATTTCGGCAAAATGGCGCTGTTCTTTGCTCAGATTGGAATCCAGCAGAAACGCGTTCATATTGATAATGCCGTTTGTTTCTGTACGTATTTCGCGACTCATATTGGCCAGGATTGCGCTCTTGGTCTTGCGGCCGGTGATGTCCCTCCCTATCGGCATGAGTAACGAGCGACCATCTGCGGTTTGAATAGCGGTAACACCATACTCATAGGGAATACGCATACCGCTCTTGGTGAGCAGTGTCAGTTCGGCAACACCTTTTTTCCCGGAGGCAACCGTAACCAGTGCTTCTTTGGCACTATGGGGGCTCGCTTCATCGTAAAAATCGTCAGGCGCTTTCATCTGCGCGATCTCTTGATCACTGTAGCCGCAGACCTCAGCAAAGCGCCGGTTCCATCTGACCGGTTCGCCAGTCGCCGGGTCAAACAGGTACACCGTGTCAAGTGGCGAATTGAACAATCTGTCCGAGAACTCTTTTACCTGTTCCAGGTTGTTTTCCACCCGCTGCCGCTTGTCATGTTCAGCCTGTAACTTTGCGTTGACAGCTTCGACCTCTCTTTTGGCCGCTTCGGTGACTATGTTGGCCTGTTCCAGCTTCTCCTCGGCTTCTGTGCGCTCTGCATCTGCAGCCTGCAGCAGCTCAGCACTTTTTTCCAGTTCCTGTGTACGCTCTGCGATTCTCTGTTCCAGGATGTTTTTCACCTGCACGCGCTTGCTATGTTCAGACCGCAGTAACTCCGTGGTTTCCTCCAGTTCCACGGTGCGCTGTGCAACCGTTTGTTCCAGATTTTCGCACGTTCGGAGGGCTTCTTCCAGCCGCTTTCGATCAGTTATATCACGAAGGAAAATTGCTATGTGACCGTCTTCGTCAGCCGGAATCTGGGCATGGATTTCGATATCAAAAACGCTCCCGTCTTTGCGGCGATGCTGCGACTCGAAACGATCATCTCCATCGGTGATAAGATTCTGTATGTGGGTGGCGATACCTGTGGTCGGATCAGAGGCTTCAAGTTCATTGACATGCATTGCCAGAAGTTCCTGCTCGCTGTAACCGCTCATCTGACAATAGGCGTTATTGACTTCCAGCAGGTGACCTGCCCGCCCCATCAACCAGAAACCGTCCATGCCGGTCTGAATGAGGCTACGGTGCATATATTCCGATTCGGTAAGCAACTGCTTGGCATGGAGGTGTTCGTCATATTCAGCCTGCAGCTGTTCACTGACACTCTCCAGTTCCCCTGTGAGCTCCGCGACTGTCTGTTCCAGGCCGCTTTCCACCTGCTGCCGATCAGCGATTTCAGCCTGCAATCGTCCGTTGAGAGCCTCGGCTTGAATGCGCTCGACGGCAAGTTCGCCCTGCAGCTTTTCAGCAACAGCCGCAGCTGCCAATCGTAACTGCAGCACCCGTTCTTCGGCTTCTTTTCTCTCGGCAAGTTCACTCTGTAACAGTTCGTTGGCAGCAGCCAATTCCTCTCTGCGTGCGGCAAGCTCCGCCTGAAGAGTTCCAATGACTGTTTCAGCAGCGGCTCTGGCCTGTTCCTGGTTACTTTCCCGTTGCTGCCGCTCAGCACGTTCGGCCTGAAACTGTTCAACGACACTTTCTAATTCATGAGTAAGCCCGGCAACTGTCAGCTCAAGACGACTTTCCGCCTGCCTGCGCCCGGCAAGTTCAGCCTGGAACTGTTCAGCGGCAGCTTCGGCGGCCATCCTGGCTTGTTCAAGATTGCTTTCTGCCTGGTTGCGCTCGGCACGTTCGTCCTGTAACTGCCCAACGACCGCCTCAAACTCCCGCGCACGCTCAGTAGCGGTCGTTTCCAGCCTGAATTCCACCTGATTCCGCTCGTCACGTTCCGCCTGCAGCTGTTCGGTGACACGCTCCAATTCCTGAGTGCGTTCTGCGACGGTCTGCTCCAGGTTGGCTTCCACTTCTCTCCGCTCGTCACGTTCAGACTGGAACTGTTCAGCTGCGGCTTCGGCTGCAAGCCTGGCCTGTTCCAGCCGTTCTTCAGCGTCCCTCCGCCCGGTATCACGCTCAGACTGCAGCTGTTCAATAGCCGCTTCAGAGGAGAGTCTTGCCTGTTCCAGGTTGCTTTCCACCTGCTGCCGCTCAGCACGTTCCGCCTGCAGCTGTTCGGTGACACGCTCCAATTCCTGAGTGCGTCCGGCGACGGTCTGCTCCAGGTTGGCTTCCACTTCTCTCCGCTCGTCACGTTCAGACTGGAACTGTTCAGCTGCGGCTTCGGCTGCAAGCCTGGCCTGTTCCAGCCGTTCTTCAGCGTCCCTCCGCCCGGTATCACGCTCAGACTGCAGCTGTTCAATAGCAGCTTCAGAGGAGAGTCTCGCCTGTTCCAGGTTGCTTTCCACCTGCTGCCGCTCAGCACGTTCCGCCTGCAGTTGTTCGGTGACACGCTCCAATTCCTGAGTGCGTTCTGTAATTGCCTGTTTGAGACTGCTTTCCGCCTGTTTGCGCTCGGCACGCTCGTCCTGCAACTGCCCAACAACCGCCTCAATCTCCCGCGCACGCTCAGAAGCGGTTGTTTCCAGCCTGAACTCCACCTGATTCCGCTCGTCACGTTCAGCCTGCAGCTGCCCGTAAACAGATTCGAGTTGAGTGCGTTCAGTAGCAAGTTCAGCCTGGAACTGTTCAGCTGCGGCTTCGGCGGCAAGCCAGGCCTCCTCCAGCCGTTCTTCGCTCTCTGTGCGCCCGGCGATTTCACTCTGCAGCTGTCCAATGACAGCTTCAGCAGCTACTTTCGCCTGTTCCAAGCTCTCCTCAGCTTGCCTGTGCCGGGCACATTCAACTTCAAGCTGTTCGGTGACACTCGCCAATTCCTGCGTGCGCTCCGCTACTGCCTGCTCAAGGCGGTTTTCAGCCTGTCTCCGCTCAGCAAGTTCAGCCTGGAACTGCTCGATGACTGCTGCAGCGGCAAGCTTAGCCTGTTCCAAGCTCTCTTCAGCCTGTTTGTATCGGGCACGTTCAGCCTCAAGCTGTTCGGTGACACTCGTCAAGTCCTGCGTGCGCTCAGCTACTGCCTGCTCAAGGCTGCTTTCCGCCTGTCTGCGCTCAGTAAGCTCCGCCTGGAACTGTTCAGCTGCGGCTTCGGCGGCAAGCCTGGCCTGTTCCAGCCGTTCTTCGGCATCCCTACGCTCGGCACCACGTTCGGACTGTAATTGCTCAATGGTCGCTTCAGAGGAGAGTCTCGCCTGTTCCTGATTGCTTTCCACTTGTTGCCGCTCAGCACATTCCACCTGTAGTTGTTCGGTAATACGCTCCAACTCCTGAGTGCGTTCGGCAACCGCCTGCTCCAGGTTGTTTTCCACCTCCCTCAGCTCGACAAGTTCAGCCTGGAATTGTTCAGCTGCGGCTTCGGCGGCAAGCCAGGCCTGCTCGAGCCGTTCTTCGCTCTCTCTGCGTCCGACAAGTTCAGCCTGCAACTGCCCGGTAACAGATTCGAGCTGTGAGCGTTCGGCAGCAAGCTCAGACTGCAACTGTTCAATGTCAGCTTCAGCGACGAGTCGATACTGTTGCAGGCTCTCTTCGGATCGAGTGTGCTCGGCAAGCTCCCGCTTCAACTGTTCAACGACAGCTTCAAACTCCCGCGTACGCTCTGTAGCTGTCGTTTCCAGCCTGAATTCCACCTGATTCCGCTCGCTGCGTTCAGCCTCCAGCCGTTCGGTAATACTCGCCAATTCCTGCGTTCGACCGGTAACCGCCTGTTCCAGGCTTTCACAGGTACGAAGAGACTCTGCCAGCCGCTTGCGATCAGTTATATCCTGTAGAAAAACAACGATATGACCGTCTTCGTCAGCAGGGTGCTGGGCGTGTATTTCGACATCAAAAACGCTCCCGTCTTTACGACGCTGTTGTACTTCGAAGCGCTCAATGCCATCTGTTATGAGAGACTGAATGTGGGTGGTGGGATCTGCGGCCGGATCAAAGACTTCAAGATCATTCACGTGCAGAGCCAACAGTTCCTGTTCGCTGTAGCCGCTCATGTGACAATAGGCGTTATTGACTTCCAGCAGATGTCCGGCCCGACCCATCAGCCAGAAGCCGTCCATATCGGACTGAATGATGCCACGGTGCTTATATTCAGATTCGTTGAGCGCCTGCTCGACGTGCAGATACCTGGCAATTTCCGCATGCAACTGCTCGTTCAAGGATTCGGCAGCTATCCTGGCCTGCTCCAACTGCTCTTCGGCAGCCTGGCGCTCGGCAAATTCAATCTGCAGCTGATCAGCAACCGTCTGCAATTCCTGCTTCCGCTCGGCAAGTTTCGCCTGCATCTGTTCTCTGGCCGCTTCGGTATCTAATCTGGCCTGCTCCAGCTGCTCCTCGGTGGACTGGCGCTCTGCAGCACGTTCGGCCTCCAGCTGCTCTATGGCCGCCTGTAATGCCAACGTGCGCTCTTCAGCTGCCTCTTGCAGGCTGATTTCCGACTGCTGCCGCCCGGCAATCTCTGCCCGCAACTGCTCATTAACAGCTTCGATCGATTCCCGGGCCTGTTTCAACTGCTCTTCTGCAGCCTGGCGTTCGGTAAATTCAATCTGCAACTGTTCAGTGACCGTCTGCCATTCCCGCTTCCGCTCGGCGTGTTTCGCCTGCATCTTCTCAATAACAGCTTCGCTGGCCAACCTCGCCTGCTCCAGCTGTTCTTCGCCAGACCTGTGCTCAGCAGCAACTTCTGCCTCCAACTGCTCTATGACCGCCTGCAATGCCAGCGCGCGCTCTTCAGCTGCCTCTTGCAGACTGATTTCCGACTGCTGCCGCTCGGCAATCTCTGCCTGCAACTGCTTATTGACCGCTTCAGTCGCTTCCTGGGCCTGCTTCAACAACTCTTCGGCAGCCTGACGCTCGGAAAATTCAATCTGCAGCTGTTCCGTAACATTCTGCCATTCCCGCTTCCGCTCGGCATGCTTAGCCTGCATCTGTTCAACAGCAGCTTCAGCGGCTTCCCGTTCCTGTTCCAGTCTCTCTTCGCCCGCTTGACGCTCGGCAGCAAGTTCAGCCAGCAGCCGTTCATTAGCGGCTTCGGCGGTGATCCTGGTCTGCTCCAGTTGTTCTCCGGCGGCTTTGTGTGCGGCAGCAAGTTCAGTCTGCAGTCGCTCATTGTCGGCTTCGGCAGCGACCCTGGCCTGCTCCAGTTGCTCTCCGGTGGCTATGTATGCGGCAGCAAGTTCAGCCTGCAACTGTTCCATAACAGTCTGCAATTCCAATGTGCGTTCTGCTGCTGTCTGCTGCAGGCTGCTTGCCATCTGGTGGCGCTCGGCAATCTCGGTCTGAAACTGCGCAACGACAGTTTCGGCCTGTCTGCGCTCGGCAGCGAGTTCAGCCTGCAACTGTTCATTGACCGCTTCGGTGGCCGCCCGTGCCTGCTCCAGCTGTTCTCCGGCAGCTGTGCGTTCGGCCAATTCACTCCGCAGTTGTTCATTAACAGCTTCAGCGGCTATCCCGGCCTGTTCCAGCTGTTCTTCATATTTCTTGAGCTCGGTAGTCAGATCAGCCTGTAGCTGTTCGTTGGCAACTTCAGCGGCAGCTCTGGCCTGCTTCAGTTTTTCTTCAGCATCGGTGCGCTCGGCAAGCTCAGCCAACAGCTGCTCAATAACAGTCTGCAATTCCGAGGTACGCTCTGCAGCGGCCTGTTGCAGGCGGCTTTCCTCCTGCTGCCGCTCGGCATATTCAGCCCGGAGCTGCTCGTTGGCAGCTTCTGCAGCTATCCTTGCCTGCCCCAGTTGCTCTCCGACAGCTTTCTGTTCGGCAAGTTCCTTCTGCAGTTTTTCGTTGGCAGCTTCGACGGCTGATCTGGCCTGCTCCAGCTTCTCTTCGGCTGCCTGCCGCTCGGCAAGTTTCACCCGTAACTGTGCAGCGCCAGCCTCCGATTCCAGGGTCTGCTCGGTAACCTTCTGTTCAAGTTCGGTAAGGTAGTTTTTCTCCAGGCGTAGCAGCCTGTCATGATTGACCGCACGTTCAACTATTTTTTCCAGAAGAATAAAATCGAGTGGTTTCTGGACAGAATCGAAAGCGCCATGCTTTATAGCTGCAACCGCCAGCTGCGTGTCGTTCTGATCGCTCATGAGGATGACCGGAGTGTCCGGGCAGATTTTGCGGATACGGACGAGGAGCGAAATACCGTCTTCACCCGGCATTTTTATATCACTCAAGATGGCTTGATACTGCCCGTCTTCGACCATGCTGTAGGCATCTGCAGCATTACAGGCCATGTCAACTTTACAACCAATTCTCTTTAAATAATTCGCCACCATGCAACACATATCTAATTCGTCATCAACAACCAGTACGTGCGGATGAAGCTGATCTATGCCTTGATGTGCCTTTTCCATAAGAATTGTCCTCTGAACCGGTCAGTTGTTGCAGCCTGGTGTTATATTTTGACCCCGTAGATGTCTGCTGCAATATCCTGTTCCAGTGCGATCTGGGAGTTCTCGATCTGAATAACATACGCAGGAAATTTTTGACGGATTTTGATCGTTTTTCCCGGCGAGACACCAAATGAAACCAGCTTGCCGATCAGCACCGGATCATCTTTCCGAATGAATGAAATGCGCACGGAATCACCTATCTCCATGGCATTCAGGGGTTTTACGAATGACTCCACGGAGCGTTCGGAGCGTTTGCAGCAATCGCCTTCAGGTATGGGTGAGCCGTGGGGGCACTCCCGTGGATGTCCGAGCAGTGTACAGATTGCCTCGGTAAGCCCTGGAGCCAATGTATGCTCATATTCACAGGCTGACTCCTCTATGGCATCAAACGGCATTCCCAGAACGTCGACAAGGAGCCGTTCCGCTATGCGGTGTCTGCGGATAACCGGCAGGGCATGTGCCTTACCATCGGCTGTAAGAGATATCGCCGAACCGCTTATTTTTACCAGGCCGGTTTTTTCCAACTCCGATAAAATCTCGTCATCGACGACATACCCGGATGAATCTGCATGCTCATTTTTAACATTCTCTACCGTACAGTTCCCTCTCTCCTCAAATCTCCAGATAGTCTCAAGCACCTCATCGGTTACATGTACAATTTTCACAGGTTTCACTCTCCTTAAAAAACAATATTAGCCCAGCGGAAAAAATGGTTCAGGATGCCGCCGGTCACAATGGCACAGGTGGTCACGGAGACGATTATGGCAAGGGCCTTCTGCGAACCCTGCTCTTTGATTATGAGCATAAAGTTTGTGACGCACGGGATGAAAAGGATCGTTACGACCATTGCCACAACCAGCTGTGCATGGTTCATCGACCCGGAATCCACCATTTTTTTCAACACGGCAACTCCCGCTTCACCCCGTATGAAGCCCATGATAAGTGATTCTGCAAACTGAGGCGGCAATCCGAGGAAGCCACTGATAACAGGTGCCGAAAGGGTTTCAATAATTTTCAGCAGCCCGATTTTATCGGCAAAAAAGAGCCCCAGAGCGCTGATAAGAAAAAGCGGCACCGCCTCCTGGAGAAACAGCAGTGAACGGTAGGATGTCTTTGAAAGAACATTTTTCAGGCTCGGGATACGGATTGGCGGGATTTCCATAATAAAATTTGAGGTTTCAACCGGCATCATTTTATTCAGTACAATACCGGTCACAACGGTTAAAGAGAATATTACCCCGAACACGACCAGAAAACCTGCAAAAGAAACCTGTGCCAGAATAGCCAGAATTATACTTAGTTTGGCGGAGCAGGGAATGCCGAGCGAGAGCAGAAAGATGGCTATGAAGCGTTCTCTTTTGTTTTCCAGCACCCTGGTGGATATTGTTGCCATGGTAACGCAGGAAAAGCCGAGCACCATCGGGAGTACCGCTTTGCCGTTCAGCCCTATTTTTCGAAAAGTCCTGTCCAGCAAAATTGAGAGGCGGGGAATATATCCTGAATCTTCAATAAAACCAAAGGTAAAGAAAAAAACCGTCAGGATCGGCAACAGCAGACCTAAAACGGGAACAAGCGCCATGGTGTACAGGCCGTACTCGCCCACGATAATATCCCGCACAAAGGCATACGGGATAAATGACACTGCGTTTTTCAGGTGTGGAGCCACAATGGCGCCGAAAAAATCGTTCAGCAGAAAATCAACGACGATACCTGCAGCAAATTTACCGACGATGAAATAGAGCGTGGCAACCAGCGCTACAAGTATTACGGATCCGGCTATCGGGGTAAGTGCCATATCACCGAGTCTGTTTAATAACGGTGTTGATGACACCGGTGTTAAATAGACCGATTCCGCGTACAGCGCCTCTGCCCAGAGATCGTTCGCCCGGGAAAAAACAAGCCCAAGGTGGCGGTGGAACGTTTGCGTTGTACTCTTTATAATAGTGTCGGCGGTCTCATTACCGCTTATCCCGATTTTTTGTTGTGCCCAGAGGGAGGTCGCATGGTCACCGGCGAGTGAAAAAATGGCCAAAGCCGTTCCCCCCCGTTCCCCAATCGCTTCTGACCCTCCAAGTTTCATCAAATCGTTGACTGCGGCGACAAGAGTTGCCGACAATCTGGAGGGGTAACCAGGTATCTGCCCCCTGCCCAATGATGAAATCAGTGCCGGGACGCCTACCCCTTCTGAGGCAATCGTCTCAACAACCGGAGCTCCCAGCATCTCTTCAAGCTTGTGCCGCTTGACCTTGATCCCTTTTTGCGCCGCTTCATCCACCATGTTCACGGCAAGTACAACGGGAACGGGAAGCTCAGCCAGCAGGGCGGTAAGCACCAACGAACGGTTAAGGTTCTTTGCATCACAGACATGAACAACCAGATCAGGCTTTTCATCAATCAGGATGTTTCGTACGACTCTTTCATTGTCTTCGTTTAAAAAAAGGTTACAGACTCCGGGAGTGTCAATTATTTCAACATCATCCCCATCCACTTTCAAATCGCCCCTTCTCACTTCAACAGATGATCCGGGGTATGAGCCAATCCTGACTTTGTTGGCAATTAATCGGTCGAAAAGGGTGCTTTTTCCAACATTCGGCAAACCAATCAGTAATATCTTCCTCAATGACTATTCCTTTTCTTTATGACTATTGTCTACCCCATGAGGAGTATGGAGTTGTGTAAAGTTGCACATTCTCATATTGTTTCGATTGCGTCAATATTTGTCCCTTCATAAGGTTCAACAGGTGGTGTCAGGATAACTTCTTTGCATACTTGGGACAGCACTATGGTTTTAGATAAACCTATCGGTTATTACCGACTGCCGGAAAAAGAACACTTTGGCTTGACGGAAGGGCATAATCTGATAATGTCAGCGGAAATAAAAACTAATTGCAAAAGGAATAGTATGGACTTAGACAGCGATCAGAAAGAACTTGTAGAATTGTTTGTGAAACAGGAGTTTCTTATAGGAGTATTGTATAAGCTTTTTGCAAGAAGATACCCTGAATACAAGGAATTCTGGAGTAAAATGGCCAAGGAAGAGCTGCAGCATGCTACTTTGATCAAGCGTATGGTCGAAAGTGATTCCCTGAATAAAATCAAATTCTCGCAAGGAGAATTACGGGCAAGTGTGCTTGCTTCAAGCATGAAGTTTATAGAAGGTACTATCAGTGAGTTTAAAAACAATGAAAATATTCCCGTTATTAAAGCAGCACGTGTAGCGCTTCAACTTGAGCAGGGACTCTGGGAAAAGAAAGTTTTTCAGTTTTTTGACGGTGACTCTGATGAAGTCAGAAGGATTATGGAGGCCCTGAATTCGGAACAGGAACTTCATATTATACAGATTGATAATTTCCGGTTGCAGTTTCTCGAAAAATCCATGAATAAAATATGAATGGTATTTCCAAATTGAGTCGATTAATGCGTCAAACCCGCTTCAATTGAAGACGGGTTTTTCAATTGAGTCTGGTCGTTACTACTTGCCAAATGCAGTCAGCAACTGCTGCAGAAGTTGCGGATCATTTGATTTGATGGCACCTCCCATAAAATCTATAATCCCGGGCCGATAACCGTCATTCCATATTTTACTGAACATCACCCCGCTGGTTTTGCAGACGCAATCGGCCTCTTCAAGGGTCTTGCCGTCCTCAACACTGCAGCCATCGGCGTCCAGCTTCACCGTTTTCTTGGTATCGTCAATTGAGAAGTAAAATGTTGTCGGTACGGTGAAGACCCCTTTTTGATACTGCTGCTGCATTGTGCTGAAAATTTCTTCCTGCATCTGGTCACTCCTCAAAATTTAAATTACAGAAGGCGGGGCCGAAGCCCCGCCTTCTGTGCTACACAAATTTATTACAGCGTATCAGTAACCCAAAATATTCAGCACCGGCGGCAGGCTGATATCATAATTCAGTAATGGCAATTCATCTGCCGATGTACGTTTCGCCACACCTGTCGGTGTTGGATCAACAACGACTCCCCGCAGCAGGAAGTTGACCATCTGACTTTGGGCATAGGTAGTATTGGCAGATGTATCCGCCGTAGGAGCACCACCTGCGGCTGTCTTCGGATTGATCAGAAAGCTGTGATGTATCCCCGGCTGGTCAAATTGGAAGTATCCTTCGGTTGGTGTGGTTGCGGCCATATCACTTTGTGCTGCTGCAAAATCAATTTTAGCTGTTGGCACACCTGCAGTCAGGGTATACATGAACGATGAAGGGATTCGGGCAACAGAAGCACCTCGATAGCCTAACTGTTTGAAGGTCGGCGCCACAGAGTTGCCCGCCAAGCCAAGCACTTCGCGTCCACCCAGCGCATTCCCCAGGTAACGGGTGTTTTCGTTCGGGATCACCTGATCCCCAACAGCTTCCTGAATAGCAATCCGGCCGGAGAGACGTGATGGCAGGCCCGCTGCAAGCGGCGTGGTCATTGTTGCCGGGTCTACCGTATCGACGATACTCTGAGTTACCTGGAAAAACTGGTGGTAGGTAGGTGTTCCTGCAGCGATACCCACAGCTTCCAATCCTCCATTTATTATGGAACCGTACGCAGGACTGTTTTGCAGCAGATAAATAACACGTCCGCCAGGGACACTCAAAAAACCCTTCATGTCGCTATTCAAGGATGTCTGAGTGTATGGATAACCTGTAGTGGAGAGCGTCGTGCTTCCTGCAAGATAATAGGTGCCAACTATAGACCCGAGACTGAGACTGACGTATTTAATGTCAACAGTTGGATTCGTAGCTGGAGAGACAATTTTCGGGATAATTCCCTGGGCCGCAAATCCTCCCGTTCTCATAGTGAGTTCAAGCCGGTTCAAGTTGAAAGCTGCCTGCTGTATGTTGGAGCGTCCGGCCAGTGGTGCGCCAATAGCCAAAAAATCCTGAATCCAGGCAGATCCGGTGGTATGGGTAGGGATCGCCAACTCGCCGTGAAGCGTAATGTCAATTGCAACAACCGTGTACCCTTGTGCTGTTAGTGCTCCGGCGACCGATACAACATGCTCTTTTTGACCGCCTAATCCATGCTGGAAGATGACCACCTTTCCAGACGGAGTTGTTGACGCCATAAGGACAAAGGGAACAGAGAGGGTTGTATGGTAATAGCTGGTCAACACTCCGGCGGTACGGCATGGCTGTGCCACGCCGGCTGCAGGGTTATAGGCGCCTGTCACTGCAGAAAGATCGCCACTGGTAACAGCGGCATTTGCCTTGGCCACAACCGGATCCATTGAAAGCTGTGCGCTGTTTATGGTACCGGTAACAACGCTGGCCACAGTACCCGGAAGTGTTGCTGTAGAACCGGTCACTGCAGTCCAGTATGCGGCTGGAGTAAGTCCGGCCGGCGTAGTAACTGTTACAGCATTTGTCCAGGTTTTCCCTGTCAGGCCACCAGGTATGTTTGTCCCCGCTGCAAATGCCCGCAGGCCACTTTCAACCGGAATCATAGATGCAGTGGAGCCTGTACCGTCCTGTGATACAAATCCTGCCCCGGTCGTGATGAATCTTCCCATGAGGGCTATATCGTCACGACTTGTAACCGTTGTGGTGGTTTTTGCCGCAATAAGATCGTCCATAACCTTGGCATACCCGGAAAATTTGATGGTGGTTCCGCTCATGACGTTAGCGCGGACCGGTTCCAGTGCCGCGACCGAACCAACCAGTTCGTATTTGGATTTAAGGACATCGAAATAGGTTGAGCTGATGACCGGTTTGCCGCTTGCAGCATCAAGTACCCGGTTGGTAACCACATACAGATAGCGCGTTCCCGGCAAGAGCGGAAATTTCGGAAAGAGCAGAAGATCCGTGCTTCCCGCTGCGTATTTCGTATAATCGAACAGGCCTGAGACATCAGTGAATCCAAGCGGATATTGCTCGTTGCCTAAGGAGTCAGGAGCCAGCTGAAACACCTTGATGTTGGCGGCAGTAACCGTTGCGGTGTCCACCGGGCTTGAAAACCGGATGTAAATCGGGGCATTCACACCCGCAACAGCGTTGGTAGAGGCCACTTCATATTTGTTGATGTATGCCAGCGCCTCCGGAGGCGTCATCGGCTTGTTGGCAGCCCTTCCGGCAAGCGGATCGACGGCTGTTGCCGTAGCCAGGACGTTCGGCAGCGGTATCTCCCCGGTCAAGGGATTGAAAATAGCCGAGTTGGTGCTACTGCTAAGTGGTGTTCTCGGGCTGTTGGTGCCTGACGGATCCGAACTGGAGCAGCCTGTCACCAGAATGAAGCCGAGATAGAGCAGAAGTCTCATTATACGTGTATTCATGGCATTACCTCTCTGGTTTTATAAAATAATATCGGATTGAAGAGCGCTAAAAAAACAACTCGCTAAAACCTGACGGTGATCGATCCACCGAAGAGATGTACATCACTCTTGTAGGTGCCGTTGGCTCCCGTCAGTTCTACCATGTTCTGGTTATGGACTGTTCTGTCAATAAAGTGGGTCCACATATAGGCAAGATCAAGTGAGAACATTTCGTTGTGGAAACCCTGGCCAATGGTAAAACTATGGCGGTCGGCGTCCGGGAGTACCGGCCCGAGAGTAGAGTCAGGGATGGGGGTCTTGTCGTACATATAGCCGGCACGAAGATCCAGGTTTTTAGTCAGCGCATATTGGCCTCCCATCTTATATACCCAGACATCATCCCATTTCAGAGGTTTCGGTTTGTTATTAAAGCTGGCAAACTGCGGACTATCAAAGCGGAATTCCAGTTTTTCCATTGAACTCCAGCCGGTTCTTTCGGCATCGAACTCGACAGTCAGCTTGTCGTTTGGTTGCCAGGCAACACCCAGGGCCAGACTGTCAGGAAGCGTAATTGTGGAGGAAACTGTTGAAGAGGCACGAACTCGAGAATATGGCGAGCTGGCTCCGGTTGTCATCCCGATTGCCGTAAACCCGAGCGGTGTCGTCGCAAGGAAGTTGGCATCACCTTCTACCTTGAGCTCAACTTCACTTCGGTAGGCAACACCAAAAGAGAGGTTCGGCAGCGCTTTCCATTTAAGACCCAGGTTGTAGCCGACATCGGTGGCAGTTCCCTCAAGCCCCAGGTTACCAAGTTCGTATGCCGTGCCGGGGGTAGCAGGCGTTGCGTAGGCCGCTTTTTGCATAGAGAGTAACGCGTGGGTAACATCGAGTCCGGCAGCTACGGCAAGGTTCCAGTTATCAAAACGATACGCGACTGTTGGTTGAAAATTGATCGATTTAACCGATATATTCATAACTTCAGCACGAAAGGCACTGCTGTCATCCCAGCTTCTCGCCAGAGGATATATAGAGTTAATTCCAAGCCCTACAGTGACAGGCATACCTTCAAATGAATGGGTTACGTACGCAGTTGGTGCAACAGCAAGATCCTCTTTGGTTTTTTCATAAATCATGCTGCTGCCAACACTGCCTGGCGCAGTGCCGCTCAGGGGGGCTGTGCCGCTAAACTCGGTTTGAGGAATATAAATGGTAGTGGCGCCAAGACTGACTTGCGTCCCTTTGAGGAACGCGATCCCCGCCGGGTTGAAGAAAAGAGCAGAGGGGTCATCAGCCTGTGCGGCAAAGGCATTCCCCATACCCATCGCTTTTGCCCCCTGCTCATTCACTTTCAGCCCTGCCGCCAGTGCCAGAGAAGCTGTCCCTGCCAGAGTCGCCAGCATACACGTTGCTACCAGTTTCTTTTTCATTTCAACACTCCTTTCCGTATGTATGATCTCCACTTCGCTGCATGAACATTCGCAATGCATCCCTCACGACCTCTGACACGCGTGCCCCCTTCTTCTCTGCGCAGTCCCGAATCCCCCCCCTCATCGTGATTGACCCTCGATTTACAATTTTAGAACGGTATTTTTCGGTAAAACTATGCCACCTTAACGCGCATGTCAACAATAAATATGTTTTGCCCAAATAAAAAATACATTGTCCTTGCAACTGCGGCTAAAGTCACTCTCTCAGTTGAGGGGCGTTATATTAAGGGGTAAAATCATGCCGCTATTTCATATAAATCGGCATACTATTACACTTTCACGTAAAGATGGTATGAATATACCTGTACATCGAAAATAACTAAAATAGAATAAAATTATACTTGACATGCGCGTTAAGTATATATAGCCTGACATCTTAGAAACCATCCGGAGGTGAAACATGAGTAATCCTACGTTTCGTTCCATACCAGACATGCTCAGGAGCAATGCCAGGGCATTCAGTTCCCGACTGGCTCTCAAGTACCGTAAGCAAGGGACGTTTGTGACCCTGACATACTCGGCATACTATGAACGGGCGTTGATGGTGGCACGGGGACTCGGCAAGATGGGTGTCAAACATGGAGACCGGATCGCCATTCTCTCGGAAAACCGGGCCGGCTGGGTTATCGCTGACATGGGCATTCTCTGCACCGGCAGCGTTACCGTGCCGATTTATCCAACCAACACCCCCGAGCAGATTGAATACATGATTAATCATTCGGGGGCCAAAATTGTTTTTGTCTCCGGAAAGTTCCAATACAGCAAGCTGCTCAAAGTCAGGGAAGCGATTCCGGGGCTGGAACTGGTGGTTTCGTTCGAACGTTTTCTCGGAGACCCGCGTCTGCCGGTTACAACATTCTACCAGCTCTCCGAGATTGACTCTCCCATAACACCCGAAGAGAAGAAGGAAATCGAGGCAAAGATTGATCTGATCAAACCGGAAGAGATGCTGACGCTGATCTACACGTCCGGCACGACCGGAGTGCCGAAAGGGGTCATGCTTTCTCATAACAACATCCTGACCAACACCCGATACCTGACGGAGCAGAGCGGCGCAATTGATGAAAACGATGTGTTGCTGAGCTTTCTCCCCTTGAGCCATATTCTTGAACGGACTGCCGGCTACTATATGACGATCCGCAACGGTGCTCTGATGGCATTTGCCGACAGCATCGAAAAAGTTCCCGAGAACATGTACGAAATCCGGCCGACCGTCATGGTCAGCGTTCCCCGCCTGTTTGAAAAGATTTATCACCGCATTTTTGAGAACGCCCATCAGATGTCTCCCCTCAAAAGGAATCTCTTCCATTGGGCGGTAGATGTCGGTAAGCAGTATGTTGCAGCAACATATATACACAAACAGCCATCTTCACTCCTCAACATGAAGCATGCTCTGGCAGACAAGCTTGTTTTCAGCAAAGTACGGGCAAAGTTCGGCGGCAGGATGAAGCTGTTCTGCTCCGGCGGCGCTCCACTGGACAAAAACATCAATGAATTTTTCTGGATCCTCGGGATCCCGATCTTCGAGGGGTATGGCCTGACCGAAACCAGTCCGGCTCTGTCGTTCAATAATTTTGAACATATCCGCTTCGGTTCGGTGGGCTTTCCTCTCGCAGAGACCGAGTTCAAAATTGCCGATGATGGTGAAATCATGGTTAAGGGACCACAGATCATGCTTGGCTACTATAACAATCCGGAAGCAACAGCCGAGGCGATCCAGGATGGCTGGTTCAAAACCGGTGATATCGGGCATATCGAAGATGGCTTCGTATTTATTACCGATCGCAAGAAGGAGCTTATCATTACCGCAGGGGGCAAAAATATTGCTCCGCAACCGATAGAGAATGAATTGAAGATGGATAAGTACGTCTCATCGGCTTTTGCCTATGGTGATCGCAAACCGTATGTCACCGCTCTGATTGTGCCCAACATGGAAAGGATGCTGGAATTCGCCAAAGAACAGCGTCTTCATTATTTTGAAATGGATGATCTCGTCATGAATGAGAAGATTCATAAATTATTCGAGCAGCGGCTCGTCGAGATCAACAGCCGTCTTGCTCCGTATGAATCTATCAAGAAGTTCGTCCTGCTTGCTCATGACTTCTCCATTGAAGGGGGCGAGCTGACTCCGACACTGAAGCTGAGACGCAAAATTATTTATGAAAAATACAAACACCGCATAGAAGATCTGTACATTGATCACAGCAATTAAGAGCGACAGGGAGGAAAGAGATGACACAGATTAATAAAGTAGCAGTGCTGGGAGCGGGGGTTATGGGGGCAACTATCGCCGCACACCTTGCCAACGCCGGGATTCAGGTACTTCTGCTCGACATCGTGCCACGAGAGCCGAACGATGCCGAGGCAGCAGCAGGGCTGACAATAACAGACAGCAAGGTGCGAAACCGTATCGCGACAGCCGGACGTGACGGGCTGATGAAGATGAAGCCGGCACCGTTCTTTCTGCCCGGCTATGCCGGCAATATCGAAGTCGGCAACTTTGACGATGATATGGTAACGCTGAAAGGGTGCGACTGGGTTGTTGAAGTCGTCATCGAAAACATGGCGATCAAGAAGAAGCTCTTCACCGAGAAGGTGGTACCAAACCTTAAAGAGGGGGCAATCCTTTCCACCAACACGAGCGGCCTCTCCGCCAACGAGATGGCTGAATGTCTGCCGGAACAGGTCCGCAAAAATTTCCTGGTCACGCATTTCTTCAATCCGCCCCGCTATATGCGCCTGCTGGAGATCGTTTCCTGCTCCGATACCGACCCAGCGGTCACCGCCTTTATGGCTGACTTTATCGCCAAGCGGCTCGGCAAAGGCATTGTGTACGCCAAGGATACCCCCAACTTCATCGCCAATCGCATCGGGGTATACGCAATCTGTAACTGCGTTCGCACCATGATGGCAATGGATATGACCGTTGAGGAGGTTGACGCCGTCGCCGGTCCCGCCACTGCACGCCCCAAGAGCGCGGCCTTCCGGACCGCAGACCTCGTCGGTATCGATACACTTCAGCATGTTGCCGGCAACTCCTACGAACTGCTGGTCAACGATGAGCAGCGCGATATTTTCAAATTTCCGGCGTTTGTCGGTGAAATGGTTGCCAAGGGTCTGCTCGGCAACAAGAGCAGGCAGGGCTTCTTCAAAAAGGTCAAAGGGGAGAAGGGGCAGGAATTTTTCTATTATGATTATAAAAGCGGAGAATATGCGCCGTCGCAGCGGCCCAGGTTCGCCTCCATTGAAGCGGCGAAAGCGATCGACGATCCGGCCAGACGGCTGCAGGCGCTCGTTACCGGCAGTGACAAGGCGGCACAGTTTGCCTGGGTCAACCTGCGTGACACTCTGATCTATACCTTCAAGCGGATTCCGGAAATAGCCGACGATATCGTCAACATCGACAACGCCATGAAGTGGGGTTTTAACTGGGAACTTGGTCCTTTTGAGATGCTCGATGCAATCGGTGTTGCCTATTTTGTCGAGCGGGCTGAAAAGGACGGTGTCCCGGTACCGGCAGGGCTAAAAGCAATCGAGAAGTTCTATACCTTCGAAAATGGTTGCAATTACTACTACAGTGTAAGTGACGGGAAACAGTGCGAAGTACCACAGAAGGCCGGGCATATCAGCCTCTCGATCCTCAAGCGCACCAACAAGGTAGTGGAGAAGAACAGCGGCGCTTCCGTTATCGATCTCGGCGACGGTGTCTTCTGTCTCGAGTTCCATACCAAGATGAACGCCATCGGTGGTGAAATCCTCTCCATGGTGCACAAGGCGGTCAAACGGACAGAAGAAGAGGGAACAGGCCTCGTCATCGCCAACGAAGGCCCCATGTTCTCCGCCGGCGCCAATCTGATGCTGCTGGTTATGGCAATTGCGGAAGGTGCATACGACGAAATTGCCATGACGGTCAAAGGTTTCCAGAAAGCGATGATGGCGATCAAGTACTCGAAGATCCCGGTTGTGGCCGCACCACATAACCTGGTCATGGGTGGCGGCTGCGAAACCTGTCTGCATGCCGATGCGATTATTCCCCACGCCGAAACCTATATGGGACTCGTAGAACTGGGCGTCGGCCTGCTTCCGGCCGGCGGCGGCACCAAGGAGATGGCAATTCGCGCCATCAAACTGGCCGAAGAGTACGATATGGACGCCACCCCGTTCATCTTTAAAAATTATATGAATATCGCCATGGCAAAAGTCAGCATGTCGGCCGCAGAGCTTGGGCCGATGGGTTTCATGCGCCAGGGTGATGCCATCACGATGGATATTGATAAACGCATTCACGACGCCAAGCTGAAGGCGATCTCGCTGGCGGCCAACTACCGCCCCGGTCAGCCGTTGACCGGACTGAAGGCCCCCGGCCGCGGTGTTGCCGCTTCCATTAAATCGCAGCTCTGGAATATGCAGCAGGGCGGCTTCATCTCCGAGTATGACCAGTATCTGGCCGGCATGGTTGCCGATGTCATCACCGGTGGCGATGTCCCTGCCGGCACCCTGATCACAGAGGAGTACCTGCTCGATCTGGAACGGGAGGCTTTTGTGCGTCTCTGTGGACAGAAAAAAACTCTGGAACGCATTCAGCACATGCTCAAAAAAGGGAAACCGCTCAGGAATTAAAAGACCGAACCCCACCCCCACCCTAACCCTCCCCCTGAAGGGGAGGGGATTAAAGTCCCTCCCCCTTCAAGGGGGAGGTTAGGAGGGGGATGGGGTGAAGAATGTTCATTAATAATAACCACCAACGGAGGAACACATGAGAAACGCATATATTCTGGCCGCCTACCGCACTCCCGGCTGCCGCGCTAAAAAAGGAAAATTGAAAGATGTCCGTCCGGACGATCTCGCTGCGTTCGCTATCAAAGGATTGCTGGAGAGAACCGGCATTGACCCGCATGATGTCGAAGACATCATTATCGGCTGTGCTTTCCCCGAAGCAGAGCAGGGAATGAATTTTGCCCGCGTGGCGGCGATGAAAGCCGGCGTACCGATCGAAGTACCGGCACAAACAGTCAACCGCTTCTGCTCTTCAGGTCTCCAGACAATAGCGACCGCTGCAGAGCGGATTATGGCCGGCTTTGCCGACTGCATCATTGCCGGTGGCGCCGAGAGCATGACCATGATTCCGATGGGTGGCGGTAAATACAGTGCCAATCCCTCACTGATGGCCAGCTGGCCCGAAGCGTTTGCCTCCATGGGAATTACGGCCGAGCTTGTCGCAGACAAATATGGCATAACCCGTGAACAGCAGGACACTTTTGCGGCTGCCAGTCATGCCAAGGCAGCAGCAGCCATTGCAACGGGTAAATTCAAGGATGAAATTATCCCGGTGGAAATTGAGAACTGTGTATTGATCAGCGGAAAGATGAAACGGAGCAGAGAGCTGGCCGACACTGATGACGGCGTGCGCAGCGATACCACCGCTGCGGGTCTCGCAAAACTGAAACCGGCTTTCAAGGCGACCGGAACCGTTACCGCCGGGAATACCTCACAGATGACCGATGGCGCTGCAGCAGTATTGGTCGTCTCGGAGGATTATCTGAAAAAAATCGGGAAAAAAGCATTGGCCCGTTTCGTCGCCTTTGCGGTCAAAGGGGTACCGCCGGAACTGATGGGCATCGGTCCGGTGGCTGCCATTCCGGCGGCGCTGAAACTGGCCGGCTTAACGCTGGACGACATCGGCCTGATTGAACTGAACGAGGCTTTTGCGGCCCAGTCGCTTGCCTGCGTCAAGGAGCTTGGCATCGATCCCGCGCGGGTCAATGTGAACGGCGGCGCAATCGCACTGGGCCATCCGCTCGGCTGTACCGGTGCCAAACTGACCGCCAGCATCCTCCAGGAAATGCAGCGCACGGATACCCGTTACGGCATGATATCGATGTGCATCGGTGGCGGTATGGGTGCTGCCGGAATTTTTGAGAAGATGTAAAAATAAAAAACGAGGTGACACAATGTCCGCTAAACTATTTAAAGGCGCCGAATATCTGATTACTGAAGCTGATAAGAGCGACATCTTTACACCTGAAGATTTCTCTGACGAGCAGCGCCAGATCGGCGACACCACCGAGCAGTTTGTCCTGAACGAAGTTATCCCGCACAGTGAAGCGATTGAACATCACGATCTTCCCCTGACTGTTGAATTGATGAAGAAGTGCGGTGAACTGGGGCTGCTCATGATCGATGCCCCCGAGGAGTACGGCGGGTTGGAACTGGATAAAGCCACCAGCATGCTGGCGGCTGAAAAGCTCGCTCAGGCCGGTTCGTTTTCCGTAACCTACTCCGCCCATACCGGCATTGGCACGCTGCCGCTCGTCTATTACGGCACCACAGAGCAGAAAGAACGGTATCTGCATAAAATTATTTCCGGCGAATGGATTGCCGCCTACTGCCTGACCGAACCCGGTTCCGGGAGTGATGCCCTTGGCGCCTCAGCAACCGCTGTTCTTTCCCCGGATGGCACACACTATATCCTCAACGGCACCAAGCAGTTCATCACCAATGGCGGCATCGCCGATTTTTATACGGTGTTTGCCAAGATCGACAAGCAGCACTTCACCGCGTTTCTGGTCGAACGGACGACGGAAGGGCTGAGCGTCGGGCCGGAAGAGAATAAAATGGGCGTCAGAGGCTCGTCCACCACCCAGATTATTCTGGAGGATGCCAAAGTACCGGTTGAAAACCTGCTCGGTGAGATCGGCAAGGGGCACAAAATTGCCTTCAATGTCCTCAATGTCGGCCGTTTCAAGCTGGGAGCAGGCGCCACCGGTGCGGCAAAAACCGCGCTTACCACCGGTATCAAATATGCCAACGAGCGTAAAGCGTTCGGCGTCACGATAGGCACATTCGGCGCTATTCAGGAGAAGATCGCCGATATGAGCGCTGCCACCTTCGCCTCGGAATCGGTTGTCTACCGCCTGGCCGGCCTTATTGATGATCGACTTGCCACCGTCCCGAAAGGAACCGCCGACTATTACGAGGCCTATCAGCAGGGGATCGAGGAATATTCGGTTGAATGCGCGATCGCCAAGGTTTTCTGCAGCGAGGTGCTGGCAGATGTTGTCGATGCGGTGGTCCAGATTCATGGCGGCTACGGCTTCATTCAGGAGTACGCCGCAGAGGGGTATTATCGTGATGAGCGCATTAACCGGATCTGGGAAGGGACTAATGAGATCAACCGTCTGCTGATCCCCGGCATCATCCTCCGCCGCGCCATGAAAGGGGACATTCCGCTCCAGAAAGAGGCGATGAAGGCCTTTGAATCTCTGATGTCGCCATCATTTGATGAACTTGACGATTCTGTCCCGTTTGCGGCAGAAAAAGCTCTGATCGCCAGCCTGAAGCAGGCGTTCCTGGTTCTTGCCGGCAGCGGTGTGCAGAAATTTATGGATAAAATCAAGGACGAGCAGGAGATTCTCCTGGCTGTGGCCGATCTGGCGATCAATATATTTGCCATTGAAAGCACTGTGCTGCGCGCCGAGAAGATACTGCCGAAACTGAGCGAGGGGAAAAAGGCTTCTGTCTGCTCTGCTGTTAAGGTATTCACGTTCAACGGCACCGAAAAAGCCGCCTCGGCTGCGCGCCGGGCCGCCTACTTCATCGAAGAGGGTGATACCCTGACCATGCTGCTGGCCGGTATCCGCAGATTTACCAAATACGATGCGACCGGTCTGCTCAAGGCGAAACGCCAACTTGCAGGAGCATCGCTCGAAGCAGACAGGTATTTTAATTAAGCATACCGGAGCACCATGCATCAACACACCGTACAAACCCCGTACATAGTTGGAGAGGTTCATTTCTATAGCGCCGAAATTGACGGTGGTCTGGTGATGTTCGACACCGGTCCGCCAACACCCGGGGGTGAGGCCTGTCTGCTTGACGAGGTTGATCTCAAACGCCTGAAATATGTCTGTATCACCCATTGCCATGTGGATCATTACGGCCTGGCCAACTTTATTCTTCAACAGAGTGACGCCGAGGTCTTCATCCCGCGCAGTGACGCTGTTAAGTTTCAACGACACCCGGATCGTATGAAACAGATGAGTGAAATATTAGCGGGGTACGGCTTTGGTGAAGATTTTGCCGCTCAGCTACAGGAATCGTTTGATCGGAATAAGGTCTTTCCCCAAGACCCGTCCCGCTTCCGCATTGTAGAGGAGGCTGAGAAACTGGGTGCTCTGGGAATCACCTGTCTCCCCTGCCCGGGACACTCCCAGAGCGACATGGTCTATCTGCTTGGCGATGCCGCGATAACCGGCGATATTCTGCTGAGAAATATTTTCCAGGCCCCTCTTCTTGACATCAATCTGGAAACGTTCAACGGCCGTTTCAGAAATTATGATGCCTACTGCAACTCGCTCTTTAATCTGGTCAAACTGCGCGGACGCACGATCATGCCGGGTCACCGGAACTTTGTTAAAAACGTTGATGGCGCACTTGTTTTTTATGTCAGGACGCTACTGGATCGGGCGGCTCTGCTGCTCCCCTTCAGAGGGCAGACGGTAGACAGAATTATTGAGCAGCTCTTTAAAGGGCGCTTGACCGACCCGTTTTTCGTCTATCTGAAAATGTCGGAAATTGTGTTCATGCTCGATTTTCTGGAGAACCAGACGCTGCTTAAATCTTCGCTGGAGCAGGTCGGGCTGTTTGACGCAGTCAGTGAATTGTATGCAAAAGTGACGTAGGGAGGAGAGAACCATGATTGACCCGCTTTTTCAGCCAATTATTATAAACCGCATGGAGGTGAAGAACCGTATCTTCATGCCGGCGATGCACATGAACATGGCAGGAAATTATGCCGTCAGCGACCGGCTGGTTCATTTTTACGCCGAGCGCGCCCGGGGCGGAGCCGGCATGATCACCGTCGGTTACGCCACTATTGACGAACGTTCCGGTAACCCCGGCAATATCGGAGCTCACAAGGACATCTACATTCCGGGTCTCACCCGCCTGGCAACTGCAATCCGTGAGAATGGCGCCCGCTCCTCCGTACAGCTGAATCATGCCGGCCGCTATAACCACTCCATGCTGATGGGGGGCAAACAGGCGGTGGCCCCTTCGCCGATCGCTTCCCGCCTGACCAGGGAAACGCCACATGAACTTGATATCCCGGAAATAGAGGCCATTATCATCCGTTTTGCCCAGGCGGCGGCGCGCGTCAGGGAAGCCGGCTTTGATGCCGTTGAGATACTCTCCGGTACCGGCTATCTGATCAGCGAATTCCTCTCACCGCTCACCAACAAACGGGAGGACCGGTACGGTGGCGATTTTGCAGGGCGCAGCCGTTTTGGCCGTGAAGTTATTGCCGCAGTCCGGGCTGCTGTAGGTGCCGATTTCCCGCTTTTAGTTAGAATGAACGGCAACGAATTCATGAATGGCGGTTCGACCCGCCCTGAACTTCAGGAGTATGCCGTACAGCTTGCGGAAACCGGAGTTGATGCCCTTTGTATCAACGTTGGCTGGCATGAGGCCCAGGTACCGCAGATCGTCACCGAAGTGCCGCGCGGTGTCTTCGGCTATCTGGCCCGCGGTATCAAAGAGCGCGTCGCTATTCCGGTCATCGCCAGCCACCGCATCAATGATCCTGACCTGGCGCGTGAAATGATCACCGATGGTCTCTGCGATATGGTGGCGCTCGGTCGGGCACTCATCGCTGATCCCTTCTTTCCGGAAAAGGCGCGCAGCGGCAATGAAGACGACATTATCCACTGTGTTGCCTGCGCACAGGGCTGTTTCGACAACCTGTTCAAGATGAAGGCGGTGGAGTGTCTCTGTAATCCCCGTGCAGGCTATGAGCGCGCACGGGCGTGCAGCAAAGCTGACCATCCGCTCAATGTTGCTGTCATCGGCGGCGGTGCGGCAGGCATGAGCGCCGCAATTTCGGCTGCTGAACGGGGACATCGGGTCACGCTCCACGAAGCTGGTGCCCACCTCGGCGGTCAACTCCTGCTGGCGGGCGCTCCTCCGGGACGCGAAGAGTTTCTCCAACTGGCGGCCGACCTTGAACGGCAGGTGGAATTATCCGGTGCCATGGTGGTACCCGGCTCACGCGTTGATGGTCAGCTCCTCAGAGATGTCCGGCCTGATGCGGTTATTATTGCTACCGGGGGGCTCCCGATCACGCCGCCGGTGTCGGGAGCCGATCTCCCGCATGTCGTTCAGGCCTGGGATATTCTGACAGATAGTGTCGTAACAGGACGTACTGTCGCGATCATCGGTGGCGGTGCTGTCGGCATAGAAGCCGCACTGTTTCTTGCAGAAAAAGGGACTCTTTCCGGCGAGGCCCTCAAGTTTCTGCTCGTCCATGGCGCCGAGTCCGTTGATGATCTGTACGGTCTGGCAACCCGGGGGAGTAAGGATGTCACCATCATAGAAATGCTCGGAGAGCTGGGTAAAAACTTCGGCAAGAGCACCCGCTGGGGGATGATGCAGGATGTGGAACGCTACGGCGTCAAGACCCGGACGGCAGCCCGGGTAGTCGAGATTACGGCCGGTTACGTAAAGATTGAATGTGATAGCGGGATTGAGGAAATTGCGGCTGACTCGGTGGTGCTGGCTGTCGGAACATGCAGTTATAATCCACTCCAGGAGCTGGTTGCTGCCAGCGGCATTCCGTATCGGGTTGCGGGTGATGCCCTGCAGCCCGCGATGGTATTTGATGCCATTCATCAGGGCTTTACAGCCGGTCGCGAGATCTGCTGAACTTACAATTTGGAGGAACTTGTATGAAAAATCTTTTCGTGGCACTTGTTCTGACACTCCTGTTTGCCATGCCGGCAACGGCAGTAGAAGTGGCCGGAGTGAAGTTGGAACCGACCGTGACGGTAAACAGCCAGCAGCTGAAATTAAACGGTTCCGGAATCAGGAAGAAGTTTTTTGTCAAGGTGTACATCGGTTCGCTCTATTCCGGCAAGCAGCTTGCCTCTGCTGCTGCAGCTCTGAGTGACGGTGGAGACAAGCTGATCAGAATGAACTTCCTGCACTCAAAAGTTGACAAAGAAAAAATCATCGAAGCCTTCAGCGAGGGCTTCGCCAACAATTCTCCCGACATGGTCGGCGCACCTGAGTTGAAAAAGTTTCTCGCGCTGTTTACCGCCGATTTTATGAAAGGTGACGTCGTTGATCTGGCCCTTTCCGCCGATGGCAGTGTCACGGCCAGTCATAACGGCAAGCCATTGGGAACGGTCTCCTCCTCAAAACTGGCCAAAGCGGTTCTTGCCATCTACCTCGGTGACAAACCGGCCGATGATTCACTCAAAAAAGGAATGCTCGGCAATTAAAGGAAATCCATATTATGGCACAAATGTTCTCCGCCCCGATTGAATTGCGTTTTTGTGATCTCGATGCCTATGGCCATGTAAACAGCGCCGTCTACTTCACCTATCTTGAAACAGCGCGGGTCAAGCTGTTCCATGATTTTTTCCGGGAAGTGTCGGAACATGGCATTTTTACCCTGGTTGCACGGGCAGAGTGTGATTATAAAATTCCGATTCTGCTGTATGACGCGGTTATCGTTACGCTCTGGATAGCAAAAACCGGGCGTTCGAGCTTCACTCTCGAATACCGGATCCATGACGGTGAAGATAAGACGTATGCTACCGCTCATACCACAATGGTCTGCTTTGACAGCATAAAGAATAAAACCGTAGCTATTCCGGAAATTATCAAGGCGATGGCTTGAATCGTAAGGAGTTCACGAACTATGAGCGAATCAGAACATATCCAACGAAAACTGAGCGATGGCATTTTAACGCTGCGCATCAACCGCCCCGACAAGAAGAACGCCCTTAATCTGGCCATGTATCAGGCCCTGGCTGATGGCCTCAGAGAGGCAGATGGTGATGACTCGGTACGGGTGATTCTAATCTGCGGCGGTGCGGACTGCTTCACCAGCGGCAACGACCTGGCCGATTTTCTCAACGCTCCGCCCACCGGTCCGGAAAGCCCGGTCATGCAGTTTCTGTTCGCCATCAGCGAGATCCGTAAACCGCTTGTTGCAGCGGTAAATGGCCTCGCCGTGGGGATCGGTGTGACCATGCTGCTCCATTGCGACCTGGTGTATGCCGGGAGCAGTGCCACCTTCCAGATGCCGTTTGTTAATCTCGGCCTCTGCCCGGAAGCCGGCTCGACCCTGCTTCTGCCCCGTATCATGGGGCACCAGCGGGCTGCGGAACTGCTGCTGCTCGGTGAGGCGTTTGGTACCGACAAGGCGCACAGCCTCGGCATCGTCACCGAAGTTTGCGCGGACGATGCCGTTCTTGCGACAGCAGAGAAGCGCGCTGCGCAGATGGTGAAACAACCGGCAGCGGCACTGCGCCTGACCAAGGAACTACTCAAGCGTGACTATGCAATCCCGTTGCGGAAAACCATCATTGAGGAAGGGGCACAATTTATGGCACGGCTCAAATCACCGGAGGCAGCCGAAGCACTGCAGGCATTTATGCAGCGGAGAACACCCGATTTTTCGCGGTTCAGTTGAGGATAAGTATCGCAATGGCACTTGCCAACCGTTTTCATCTAAAGAGATCGGAGATTGTTCGTCAGGAGCTGGAACGCTTCATCGCCGAAGAGACGATAACGGATGCTCTTTCTCCATGGCAAAAAGTTCAGCTTCTTGCCGGTGTGATCGAAACCGGTGTGAACGATCTTGGAGAAGCTCATCGTGAGCATCTTAGTTCGAGGTTCAAGCTTAATAACTGATATACCCCTTTAAAAAATAAAATTCGCACTCCGATAATTCAAATTGTCACATTCCTGAAATAATGATAACTACTTGATTACAGATCCACTCATAAATCAGGTTCACCGAAAAATGTACTTTTTTGATGAATCGAATAGGAGTTCTTGATATGCCAGTAGCGCAAACAGTAAATCATAATTACAACGATTTTTCAGGTTCATAGCTGTAAATACAATCGCAAAAAAGGTATCGCCATGAAACAACTTCAAGAAAAGTCTCTGCTTGACCGTGTGGTCCTGATTTTAGAGCAGGCCCGCAGCAATGTGGTCAGAACAGTCAACAGCAGTATGGTGACGGCCTATTGGCTGATCGGGCGAGAAATTGTGATGGAACTCCAAGGCGGTGATGAACGGGCTGTGTATGGCAAGCAGGTCATTGAAAATCTCTCCAGGCAGCTTACACGGCGGTATAGCGGCGGTTACTCTGTTACTACGCTACAGTACTTCAGAAAGTTTTATCAAGCGTACTCCAAGCGCTCCCCAATTACACGCCCGTTGGGTGCTGAATTGGCGGAAGCCAATTGAACAGGAATTAGTGATAGAATTTGAGCAGGAACGACTCAACGACGGACAGAACAACCTTACCTACCAAATGCTTGAACGGCAAATCCCCCTCAGTCCCCCTTTGCAAAGGGGGAGGTTTTTAAAGTCCCCCACTTTGCAAAGGGGGGTTAGGGGGGATTTGCCTTTGAATTGAAAGGAACAACCAATGGGGCACCACCTCGGCTCAAAAAGCAGCATCGTTCCGCTCATCGACAGGCTCAACAAATACCCGATCGGCCTTGTCGACTGTGACAAGCTGCGCGAAATTCTTTCACTCCTCTTTGAAGAGCGTGAAGCCTTTGTCGCCTCCCGCTTTCCGCTGGAGGAGGCGACTCTCCCTGAGTTGGTACGACTGACGAAGATTCCGGAGGCGGAACTGCTGCCGCTGCTGGACAGGATGGCCGATAAAGGGCTGGTTATGGATATGCCCTACGGGGACGAGGTGTATTACCTGCTGCTGCCCGGCCTCATCGGTTTTTTCGAGTTTACCTTCATGAAGAACCGGACGGATCTGCCGTTAGAGCGACTGGCTCAGTTGATGCGCGAATATCTGGAAGAAAGCCAGGTGGGCGAATTCTTCGGCAGTAAAACGCCGCTGACCCGTTCACTTATGTATGAAGAACATATCCCGGTCACCTCTGAAGTTACGAGCTATGAGCGGGCCCGGGACATCATCAGGGAGGCCGGATTCGGTGCGGTTGGTATGTGCTACTGCCGTCACAAGAAAGAGCATCTTGATGAAACGTGTGACAAGGGCGCGCCGGTGGACGGCATCTGTATCTCTCTCGGGAGTGCGGCCCGCTTTATGGCACGGCGCGGCTTTGCTGAAGAGAAGAGTACCGATGAATTGTTAGCGGTTCTCGACAGGGCGAGAAAGCTTAACCTGACGCATATAACCGACAATATACGTCATAAGCCGTCCTTCATCTGCAACTGCTGCAGCTGCTGCTGTGAACTGCTGTTGGGTGTACAGATGGGGTACCATAACGGCATCGGCAAAACCGGTTTTCGCGCCGTTATCGACCCGGAGCGCTGCAACGGCTGCGGGGTCTGCTTCCGTGCCTGTAACATCAACGCCATCGCACTGCCGGAAGGGGTGACATTCGCGAAGGGAAGCAACCGCTATGCTCTGGTTGCTGACGAGCTCTGCCTCGGGTGCGCTGCCTGCGTAAGCGTCTGCGCACAGGGCGCTCTCACGATGGTTCCCGCTGCCGCCAGAACAGTGCCGCCGTTGAAACGGAAGGATCTGTATGTCCGGATTCTCAGGGAGAAGCGCCGCCTTACTCCGTTTGTCGTCGGCGGTATCAAGAAAAGTTTGCGAGGTTTCTTCAGCCGTAAACCGTATGGAAAGATCATACCGATTATCAAGGAGTAAACCATGTTCCTGCTCAACCCGAAGCAACTGGTTGAATACCATCCCGATCCTGCATTGAATGACATCCTCCGTAAGACCGTTGCGTTTTTTGAAGCCAAGGGAAAAAAACAGCTCAAGCTGGACGATTTTGATCGGGTCTGGTATGCCGACTTTATCGACTTCGTCAAACGGGAGCGCATTTTTGCCACCCTGCTGACCCCTACCGGATACGGTGGTGCAGATTGTCGCTGGGACACCTCCCGTCTTTGTGCCTTCAATGAGCTGCTCGGCTTTTACGGGCTCTGCTACTGGTACGTCTGGCAGGTCACGATTCTGGGATTAGGGCCGATCTGGATGAGTCCGAATGAAAATCTGAAGCGGCGCGCTGCCGCGCTGCTGGATGATGGGGCAATTTTCGCCTTCGGCCTGTCTGAGAAGGAACATGGCGCCGATATCTATGCCAGTGATATGCTGCTGGTTCCGAATGGCGACGGCACCTATCTGGCCCGTGGCGACAAATACTACATCGGCAACGGCAACGAAGCGGCGATGGTTTCGGTCTTCGGGCGTGAACCGGATGGCGGCGGTTACGCGTTTTTTGTCGTCAACAGCACGCACGAAAAATACGAACTGGTCAAGAACATCACCGCAACCCAATCCTATGTGGCCGAATTCGAACTTCACGACTACCCGGTGCCTGAAGCAGATATTCTTTCAAAAGGGGATGAGGCCTGGAATGCTACACTTAACACCGTCAATATCGGCAAATACAACCTTGGCTGGGCCACCATCGGTATCTGCACCCACGCCTTCTATGAGGCGCTCAACCATGCTTCCGGGCGGAGCCTGTACGGCATGCACGTTACTGATTTCCCCCATGTAAAGCAGATGTTTGTCGATGGCTATGTCCGTCTGGTTGCGATGAAGCTCTTTGCCCTGCGGGCATCCGACTACATGCGGAGCGCCTCGACCGAAGACCGTCGTTATCTGCTGTATAATCCGGTGGTCAAGATGAAGGTGACAACTCAGGGGGAGGAGGTTATCAATCTGCTCTGGGATGTGATCGCGGCAAAAGGCTTTGAGAAGGATACCTATTTTGAAGCTGCCGCCCGTGATATCAGGGCGCTTCCCAAGCTGGAGGGAACAGTGCACGTCAACATCGCACTGATCGTTAAGTTCATGCAGAATTACTTCTTCAATCCGGCTCCGTACGCGGAAGTGCCGCGCCGCCTCGACCCGGTCAATGACGACTATCTGTTCAATCAGGGGGCAACCAGAGGGCTCGGGAAAATTCAGTTCCACGATTACCGTCCGGCGTATGGTGCCTGCACCCTGCCGAATGCGCTGATCTTCAAGGAGCAGATCAGCCTGTTTCGCGAATTCCTGCTCAAAGCGACGCCGGACGCGACCCAGCAGAAAGATATCGACTTCCTGCTGACCGTCGGTGAAATATTCACCCTCGTGGTCTACGGGCAGTTGATTCTCGAAAACGCCGCCCTGCTTGCCACCGAGGATGACGTGGTCGACCAGATTTTCGATTTCATGGTGCGCGATCTGTCGAAATTTGCCCTGCAGCTCTACAGTAAGCCATCCAGCTCAGAGGCGCAGATGGTCTACTGCATGAAGCTGATGCGCAAGGCACATGTCGATGAAGGACGCTATCAGCGCGTTCTGGAGCGGCATGTGTACAGTCTGAACGGGGTATATGCAATGGCTGAATAGCGTTTCTCAGTCTCTGCCATGGCCATGCTGTTTACTGTCCCGTTTTTCGTCTTTCCGCTCTTCCTTGTCGCGTCGTCGCTCGTTTTTCATCTCTTCTTTATCGCGCCGATGATCCTGCCTCATATCATCGCGCTCACGGTCGGGCCGGAAATGACGCCCGTGATAGTTGTTGCGCTCGTTACGATATGCACGATATTCGCGGTCACGATATGAGCGGACCTGCTCTATCCGGTGCTTGCGGATACCGGGGGGCAGATCACGGTAGGGAACTTCAACCCAGGGGCCATTGTAATGGCGGGAATGATGCCAGCTGTTGCCATAGTACAGATAGTAATAATCCGAGCTGAAGATAATGTCATAGGGGGTTTCCGCCCCGACGTAATAGCCGAGGCCGGGGGGGGCGACAAAGAGCGGAGCCACCTCAAAGCGGAAAGACGGCGTCGACACAACAACCCGGGGCGGCGGCACACCGATATTGACACTTACGTTCATCTCTGCCTCTGCAGACGATACCGCTGTGACGGCGGCCAGGACAAAAAACAGCACTGTTTTTTTCATGATGATCTCCTTCCTTTTTTGGTCGAGTATACCACACAGCAGCAATTTCAGTGCCGATGCACAAAAATCTGCCGCACACCTCCTGAAAGAGGGTGATTACGTGCGTTGTCGTATATGGCTACGCGCTGCAACGCAGTTCTGATTATACCTGATTTGGGGCAGTCACGGCGTAAATAGGTGGAAAAAAGGAAAGGAGTGTCGAAAGTGCCGACTCAGAGCGCTTTGGTCGGACGGCGGAAAGCTACCTGGTTAGATTATATTGGTCAATAATCCGCTGGCGATAGGCGGTAATATCTTTTTCAAGTGATTGCAGCGTTGAAACTTTCTGTTTGATGCTTTTGAGGTGGGTGTCGAGCAGCTCCGTCAAGCGCGGCATGATTTTATCCGGCACTTTTTGTTCCTTGTCAAAGAGCATTGCAAGTTCCTTCATCTCCTCCAACGAAAGTCCCAGTTCCTTGACTTTCAGGACAAACTTGAACCGCGTTACATCGTTTTTTTCATAATATCTGACTCGGCCGTCGGTTCGCTTGGGAGGTTCCACCAGGCCGAGTTTCTCATAGAGGCGTATCGTTCTCGTTGTAATGCCAAGCATTTCTGCAAGGTCACTGATCTGCATATGATCTTCGTTACTCAGTCTCATACTTCACCTCTGCGTCAATTATAGACATATAGGGCCAGGTGCGTTTTATTGTCAAGATATTTCAAGTTGTTGCCAGTCGATATGCAATAATTTGGTGGCGACGACATAAGCAAATTGCACTCCGTCGTAACATAGTCTAAACTCCAGGCCGAAAGGCACTGAGACTACTTAAAATATAGCAAAGGGGTGTGTATGGCTGACATCCGCCTGGCCGCATTTACCGTTTTTGACACTCCGCTCCTGAATACGCTCTTGCGTATTGTTTCCCGGTTTTATTTGAAAGTTGCCGGCTGGAAACTCGTGATGGATACGCCTATGGCTCGACGGACTGTTGTGATTGCCGCCCCGCATACCAGCAACTGGGATCTGCCCATGTCGTTGGCACTGGTTTTTGCCTTCCGCCTCAAGATATATTTTCTCGCAAAACAGACACTGTTCACCCCGCCGTTCGGAATATTTGCACGTTGGCTGGGAGGCATCCCGGTCGACAGAAGCAAGGCAAATAATCTGGTTGAGCAGGCGATTGAGCTCTTCTCGGTACATGAAGACCTTGTCCTGGCTGTACCGCCCGAGGGAACCAGGAAGCAGGTCCGTATCTGGAAAAGTGGTTTCTACCATATTGCCTGCGGCGCTCAAGTGCCTATAACGATGGGATTCATTGACTTCAAGCGCAAAGTTGCCGGTTTTGGCGGTACATTTATTCCAACCGGCAACTATGATGCCGACCTTATTGAAATACAGGCTTTTTATGCCGGGATAACGGGTAAAAACCGCGCCATGACAAGCGAAATAACTCAACCACCTGACTTACGCACCTGAGCCATGCAGTTCACCAGCCCTCAAAAACTTCCGCTTATTATCGGACATCGTGGTGCCTCACGGGAGGCTCCTGAAAACACGCTGGAATCATTCCGGCTTGCCTGGTCGCATGGTGCGGACGGTATCGAGGCCGACTTTCGCCTTGCCGCTGATGGCACAATAGTATGCATGCACGACGCAAAGACCGGTCGGACAACCGGAGAAAATCTCGAAATTGCCGCCGCAACGACAGAGGAGCTGCGACGCCTCGACGCAGGTGCCTGGAAAGGCTCCGCCTGGTCAGGTGCGGTTGTGCCGACTCTTGATGAAGTGCTGGCAGCTGTTCCGCCCGCAACGTGGTTCTTTATCGAGTTGAAAAGCGGGTTGGAAATTATTGCCCCGCTGAAAAAAACAGTGCTGGCATCCGGAATTTCTCCCGGGCGGATCAGATTGTTATCGTTCAATGCCCCGCTAATTACGGAAATCACACAGCAGCTCCCTGATTGGCATGCGTGTTGGCTCTGTGACTACCGCCACTCGCTTCTGAGCAACAGCTGGCAGCCATCCCTGGAGGACGTTCTGGATACGTTGGCCCACACCGGTGCCTGCGGACTTGCCAGTGCTGATCGGGCTTTTCTTGATCAGGGCCTGGTAGATATGCTGAGAGATCTCGATAAGGAAATTCACGTATGGACCGTTGACCGTCCCGCCAATGCACGGCGCCTCTGCAATCTCGGTGTCGACTCGATCATGACCAACCGCCCCGGCTGGCTCCGGCAAAAATTAGTCGTACGCGAGCAGCTGCCATGAATTATTCCGCTTATCTCGCCACCGGTAAAATGATTGCGCTCATGCAGAGTTTCTCAAAAATCAAGATTACCGCCAACGGCCAGGAATCTCTACCGGACGGCTCCATCATTTTTGTCGTCAATCACTTCACCCGCATAGAAACCCTCCTGCTTCCGTATCACATCTATACTCATACGCACGTGCCGGTCTGGTCACTGGCTGATCAATCTTTTTTTGAAGGCCCACTGAGCGGTATTCTGGGAAAGGTCGGTGCGGTTTCAACCAGAAACCCGGACAGGGACCGGCTGATCGTCAAAACTCTTTTGACCGGTGAAGCCAACTGGATCATTTTTCCGGAAGGGCGCATGGTCAAAGACAAAGCCGCCAGCCTCCCCTCCTTTTTTAATCTGCGCTCCGGCAAACGGCGCTCTGCCCGTACCGGTGCGGCAACATTAGCGCTCCGGACCGAATTCTATCGGAACCGCCTCCGCCACCTCCTTGCAGAAAATCGCTCTGAAGCTGAACGCCTGCAGTCCATGTTTCAGATTGAAGACCTGGAACCTGTTCTCGCCGGAAAAACCTGGATCGTGCCGATCAATCTGACCTATTACCCACTCCGGGCAGAGGAAAACGTGCTCAGCTCCCTGGCTGATCGTTTTGCCGGAACTATTTCCGAACGGCTGCGGGAGGAGTTACTGACAGAGGGGACCATGTTTTTCGACGGTGTTGATATCGACATTCGCTTCGGCCCGGCGATTCCGGTTGCGGAATCGCTGACCTCTTCACGGATCAAGCGGGATATGTTTTCACTGCGACAGATTAATTTTGACGATCAGCTGCCATCCCTCCGGGCAATGCGGCGGCAGGCGGGGATTTTGATGCATCGCTTCATGTCAGACATTTACCGTATGACCACAGTCAACCATGACCATCTTTTTGCCTCGATGCTCAAAGCACTTCCCTTTGATAAAATTTCCGAAGTAGATTTCAGGCGGCGCGTTTTCCTGCTGGCTGAGCTGATACCGGACAAATCAGCGGTCTTTTGCCATCACAGTCTCCACATAGCCCAGGTTGCACTTTTGACCGATGACCGGTACCACAAATACCGGGATTTTCTGGATCTTGCCCGCGAAACCGGTATTGTCCACAATGAAAAAGGCTTTTTACTGAGAAACAGCGTGAACCTCTCTGCTGAAAGCGAATTTCATCGGATACGCATTGACAATCCGCTCGGCGTTGCAGCAAATGAGGTACAATCGCTGGCGGGGCTCAATCTTCAGGTGCATCTGCTCGCATGGTTGCCGGAGATGATGATCCGGCACCGTGTTGTTGATCTGTTGCAGCGGCAGGCCGCTGATCAGTTTGAGGCTGATTATACCCGTTTTCATCGCCCTGAGGAGTCAAAAGAGCGCGCGGTTGGCGCACCGCTGCTGCTGGAGGGAACTACTCAGGAGCTGGGTATCGTTCTTGTTCATGGCTTTCTTGCAGCACCCCGGGAGATGCTTGAGCTTGCGACACATCTGCACGACAAAGGGTATTGGGTCTACTGTGTGCGGCTCCGGGGGCACGGAACGACACCGGAAGATCTGACCACGCGGGTCGCAAACGACTGGATCGAATCGGTGGATATCGGCTATGCCATGATGAGCGCCATCTGTACACGGGTTGTAATGGGTGGTTTTTCTTTTGGTGGCGGTCTCGTGCTGGATTGTGCGGCACGTATTCCCGGGTTAGCCGGGGTTTTTGCTATTTCACCCCCCTTTCAACTACAAAATATCGCCACTCGCCTCGCGGCAGCGGTGACCACATGGAACAGACTCATGGATGCAGTGCAATTCAGTGGAGCCGCAAAAGAGTATATTGATACGACACCGGAGCGGCCACTGATCAACTATGCACGGGTGCCGGTGGCGGCTTTGCTCGAGTTAATCCGTTTCATGAAGAATCTTGAACTGCGCCTGAAGGATGTTACGGTCCCGACCCTGATTGTTCAGGGACTCAGGGACCCGGTAGTCAATAGCGAAGAAACGGCGCGCCTGTTTAACAGCATTGGAGCAGAGCAGAAGAGGTATGAGGCTTACGACCTTGCCCGACACGGGATACTTGCCGGGGAGGGGGCTGAAGAGATCCATGAGGCGATTGCTGATTTTATTGACGAACTGTGATGCGAATCGACAAAAGAGGACCGCCCCTGCAGGTTTCAGACAGGGGCGGTCCTCTTTCCATGCGTGGTATCAGCGTGAATTACCCCGAACCGGCCAGAGATAGTACGGCTTACTCTCCTGTTTCGGGGCAAGTTTGCCACTGGTCATATCGGCAGTCCAGATTTCGGTCGGCGACTGACGGGTGGATGTCCAGTACTCATAATCCCGCACATCGATAAAGCCCATCTGACGCAGTTTCTGGTAGGGCCAGGTATCCATCTTTGCCTGGTCATAGCCCATTGACTTGGCATATTCAATCAGTTTGCCCATCTCCTCTTTGGAGGGGACCCGCCAATCGGCATAGCCGGCATAATTCGTTTCGTTCAGGCGCTTCATGTACTCATAGACATTGTCATCGCCGCGCCAGATGAGCTGGCGGGCCGGCATATTGGCGTTGCGCGCCCAGGTGAGCCCCGTGTTCTGGTCCACGGCCGCTTTTTCCAGAAAGACAAAATTCGGCTTTGTCGCAGAACAGGCCACGAGTAACAGCACGACAGGAATAAACAATAGCAGTCTTTTCATCGGGTTACCCTCCAAAAGTTCCGCGTTTGAACACCTTGCGGATTTCTTTTTCATCGGACCATTCGAGGATGCCGGTCTTCAGGTTTTTGAGCGACATGGTGAATTTATAGTACACATCGGTTGTACTGCCGGCTTTCTGCCTGATCTCGGAGAAGTTCGCGGTCAGTAAAAATTCGGCGCCGATCTGCTGGCCAAAATCAACGGCGGTCTTTTTGTCAACCAGACCGCTGTCCTGCTGGGTTTTGAGCTCTTCGATCGTCTGGGCGTCAGTGGTCCGGTCAATAAAGCGGAATTTGCCGGACCGGATCAGTTTGGTTCTGATCGAATCGGTAACCGATTCCGTGTCGATATGCTGCATCGTCTTGTTCTTGACCTTGTCAACGCTCACAACCGGCCGCCTCGAAGCGGTCAATTCAACCATCGGCGGAAACGTAATCATCGAATCGACCATCGCCTCTGCAATCTGCTGCAGATCGGAAGAGCCGAATTCGGTCGAAAGCGGCTTGGCCGAACCGGCATCACCGTACTGCATCGTTGATGCACAGCCGGAAAGAGAAAGCGCACCGATAACTGCTGCCGTGAATAGTACTTTCATTTTAATTTTCATACGATATGCCCTCGCTAAGATGTTTGATATATACATTAATTCAATAACCAGTTAATCCGGCTCTCTGATTTTAAGCTTGAACTCTTTCGCCCGCGGATCCGGGGCAACTGCCTGTATCGTTTTTGATTCACGTCCGTAGAGAGTTAACGGCTTCCAGGAACCGGCACCGGAATTTATTTCCAGGCCGCCGCCGTCATACCACTCAAACCGGTACTGAAACGGCAGGGTATCCCTGTCTTTGGAGCGCAACGTCGCCTGAGCCCTCATGACGTCACCCGCCATGGCACTTTTTATATCTACAATCTGAATATCCCCCTTAAGCCCGCTGCTGTTAAATACGACATTCTTTTCCAGCGACCTCGCGCCCTGCTCATCCCATGTCGTCTTGCCGGTTGCTTCAACTCCGGCTGTCGTACTGCACCCCGTCAGCCCCAGAGATACCGTGATGGCAACCGCTGCTATTCCTCCGGCAATAACGTTACGACTCAGTTTCTGTTTCATCATATCTCCTCCCTATCAAAAAAAATGCGAAACAACGTCTCCGCTAAAACGAGGTGACTGAAGTATACACCTGTCGTCCCGTTCGAACCACATGTAAAACTGTTTTCCCATTGATGCTTATTTCAACATCGGTATGCGTCACGGCACCGGCCATCGGGTGCTGGAGAGAGAGCGGGTAACGACCGACCGGCAACGTCGTCCGTAAAATCTGGGCATTGGCAGGCAGGGTGAGCCAACTGCGCAAATCCGCATTTTCGCTGACCATATTCCACACGATTGTGGCAAAATGGCCAAGATCCCCCATCTGTTTTTTCGCTTCCACCGCCGTGACCCCTTTGGAAATCGCGCGGATAATCTGACGCGTGGCAATCACCGGGGCCTTTTCCTTGAGTGCCTTGACTGCCAATGCCCGGACATCGCAGATCGGCTCGGTACTCCCGATAAGCTCGCTATCTTTGCGAATCTGCAACGGAATCTGAGGCGACCACTTTTCCTGATAGATCGGGAACGCTATGGCAATAAGTCCGGCGTTACCTGCCGGCAGGGGAATTTTTATCTCATGTTTTTGCGGTACAAAGCCATCTTCAAAAAGGACGAGAAGTTCACCGGTGCCGGCACCATCCTCATTAATAAACCGTTTATCCTCCCGTGGAAACCGCTGCCTAAGCTCATCAAGTTCTTCACGCATGTCGAGCTTTGCCGCCAGGCGCAGCACATCTCTCTGCAGGTAGCTGTTTTTCGGATAGATCTCCAATGCCTTTTTGTAATCAATATAGGCGTCATTCGGCTGCTGGAGCAATTCATAAATGAATCCGGAAATGAAGAAGGTGTAGGCATTCTGAAAGGAGTTTTTTACCTTGCCGGCCACCTCATCCATCTGGGCATACTGGCTGTCGATTCTCCCGGAATTACTATTGATCCGTTTCTTTCGGGCTTCATCCTGAGCGCCATCCAGCTCTTTTTCAAACCGCTTCAATGAGTCGTTCTGCTCAGCGTTGGCCCGGCGGACTTCAACTCCGGCGCCGTCAAGATCCTTTTTTTTTAGATAATTGAGCGCCTGATAGTGGTGCAGCAGCACCCGTTCATACCCCTCGCCTTCGTATGGTATCGCATTGTCATTGACCGCCGTAGCCGCAACATTCGCGCCAAAGGCGGAAGCACTGAACAGAGCTCTCGTGTCATTTTCACTGATTTTATCCATCGAACTCTTGAAGTCGGCCATACTGACGTCACTATTACCGACCACCTGGGCGTAGCGTCCACGCTCCATGCTATAGAGAATACGGTCTTTGCTTTTGCATTCATCGAGCAGGCACTTCTGTAAATCAATCGCGGTACGATTTGACATAGCGTTAATGAGAGGCTGAATTTGCTGGGGATACGCGGAAAAAGTCGAGGATGCGGCACAGCCGGTCATAATCAGCAATAGCACCAATGATGCAAAGTGGTTGCAGGTTTTAAGTATTACATTCACATCTATCACCTGAAGTAAACCCGGACGACTGAAACAAGTCGCTCCGGCTCTTCATTACGGTTTTTTATTTGTATTACTCAATATTTGTATGGCGCAACAATCGCGCAAATAGAGAGCGTTGTCAATAGAGTTCCCTTTATAAAAACTTCAAGTGGCATTTTTACTCTGTTGTTGCTATTGAGTGACACAGGTTTTTTGTTTTTCTGAAAGGATGTACTGAATGTCCCTTATTCCTCAAGGACAGGTCCGGGTTGGCACCACCGAGTTCCGGCGTATCAATGTTTCTCTTTTCTGCGCCGGTTTCGTTACCTTCGTCACTCTCTACGATGTACAACCGCTCCTCCCGCTGTTTGCAGAGGAGTTCAAGGTTTCACCTGCAGTAGCAAGCCTGCCGCTTTCATGCTCGACTATCGCACTGGCAGTCGGCATGCTGATTGCCGGCACCGTCTCAGAAACTCTCGGACGGCGACAGGTTATGACCGTGGCGCTCTTCCTGACGTCACTGCTGGCGATGGCGACATACTTCAGCCACTCCTTTGAATCTCTGTTGATACTGCGACTGCTGCAGGGGCTTGTATTGGCCGGCGTACCCTCCGTAGCGATGGCCTACCTTGGCGAGGAGATGGATGCACAGGCAATCGGCCACGCCATGGGGCTCTATATCAGCGGCAACGCCGTAGGCGGGATGAGCGGGCGAATCGGGTCGGCGCTGCTCTGCAGCTACGTTCCGTGGCACAGTGCGATTGCCCTGGTTGGTCTGTTCAGCCTGCTGCTCAGCATACTGTTCCTGAAGTGTCTCCCCCCGTCAACCAACTTCCAGCAGCGTCCGTTTAAACTTCGTTACCTGTTCACCTCGCTGTATCAACACCTGCACGACCCCGGACTCCTCTGCCTCTACGGCCTGGCCTTCCTTTCAATGGGTGGCTTCATCTCGCTCTACAACTACATCGGTTTCCGCCTGTTGGCAGCCCCCTACAATCTCAGCAGCAATCAGGTCAGCCTGATATTTCTGGTCTATCTGCTCGGCTCGTTCAGCTCGGGGGTCGTCGGCAGCCTGATTCACCGTTTCGGCCGTCCGTTTATGATCCGGCTGACGCTGGCCGTCATGGTGGGAGGAACGCTTATTACTCTGACCGGATCGCTGCCCTTGATCGTTGCCGGAGTCGGGATTTTTACCTGCGGCTTCTTCAGCTCTCATGCCATCGCCTCAAGCTGGGTCGGCAGGCGCGCCCTGACCGCGAAAGCCCAGGCATCATCGCTCTATCTGTTCTCGTACTATCTCGGTTCAAGCCTTTCCGGTACGATTGGAGGACTGTTCTGGCAGCATTACGGGTGGCATGGCGTGGCGGCAATGATCACGCTGCTGCTTGCCGTTGCCTTCGGGGTGGTAGAGCTGTTGCTGAGGGCTCCGATCGTGGATTAAACCAAGGCAGACTTGATCGCTTATAGATATACCTGCTCCATTCACAAATAAATAAAGATTATTGGTTAAAATAGAGCTCTTTTGATATAAGTGAGTGGATAATAGAAACATGAGCGATGACACCTTTCGACCCTGTACCGAATCCGCTGGTAACGCAAATGATCTGATAGCATTAGCCCAGACGCGAATGCCATATGGTGCTCATAAAGGAAAACTTCTGATCGATCTGCCGGAACACTATGTCGTGTGGATGGCAGGCGAAGGATTCCCGTCCGGAAAACTCGGCGAAATGCTGCAGACGGTGTACGATATCAAGGTAAATGGTCTGGAATATCTGTTTGTACCGTTAAGGAACAAAAATTATCGCTGAGGGTCTTGGCTAAGAAAAATTGTATTTGTACATGCCGTTATTACTCAGGAGCCTTAATCAATGCGTGATAAATAATGTGTCTTATCGTATTTGCATATAACTGCCATCCGGACTACCAGCTGATCCTCGGAGCAAACCGCGATGAGTTTCGCGATCGACCTGCCGAACCGGCCGGCTTCTGGATGAGCGCACCATACCTTTTAGCGGGACGTGACGTGCAGGCCGGTGGAACCTGGATGGGTGTAACGACCACTGGCAAACTTGCGGCCATCACCAATTACCGCGATCCACATCAGCAGGTAAAAGAGCCACCATCACGAGGGAGGTTGGTGTCCGACTATTTGCTGAATGCGCGTTTGACTCCGGAAGATTACCACGCGACGCTAAACCGGGATGGTCAGCAGTACGATGGCTTTAATTTTCTCTTCGGCACACTCGACACGTTGTATTACTTCACCAACCGGGGCGGTTCGTCGGGACCAATTCCTCCCGGTATCCACGGGTTATCGAACCATCTGCTCGACACCCGCTGGGCCAAGGTAGTTACTGCCAAATCCCGTATGGAGGCCATCGTACAAAACGGTATAATTGAAGGGGAGCATATTTTTACAGCACTGTCCGACCCTGTTCCATTTGCCGATAACCTGCTGCCCGACACAGGAGTCGGCCTTGAAAGGGAGCGGATGCTCTCACCGCTCTTCATTGAAAACGAAGCATACGGTACTCGTTCATCAACCGTCATATTGGTGGACCGAAAAGGGAATACGACATTCATCGAGCGGGTCTTTGACCATTCATCCGGCACGTCCTCGACACAAAGCTTTAAATTCCAGCAGAAGCCCATCTCATGAATATTCTCTTTCACATGTACGTATGAATCACACAAAAAGTCATTCATATCGCTGGTATATTTTTGCAATGTGCAGTTTCACGTACATTATTTCCGGTTTCTGGCGTGTCTCCAACGCGGTGATAGCGGGTGATCTTGCGCGCGACCTGATACTCTCTCCCGAAGTTCTCGGGCTATTGGGAGGAGCATTTTTCTATGCGTTCGGACTGGCACAACTGCCGATGGGGCTCATGCTTGATCGTTTCGGCCCTCGTATCGTCATCAGTCTGTTGACCTGCATTGGTGCCGCAAGCGCCGTGGTTTTCGCCATGGCGGGGAATGGAACAGTAGCAGTGCTTGCCCGTGCCGGCATCGGATTTGGAATGGCTGCGGTTCTGATGGGTTCTCTTAAAATTCTCACGACCTGGTTCTCCCCTCATGAATTTGCCACTTTGTCTGGGCTTATTATCGCCATTGGCAATCTTGGTGGTATTGGAGCCACGACACCTCTGGCGTGGCTGAGTGATAAATATGGCTGGCGCGGTGCCTGTGGTGTCATGGCAGGCGTCACTGTGTTTCTGGCAGTTGGTATGTATCTTATTGTACGGGATAGGCCTCCATCGTCGGATGGTTCGATTCCGATTGCCCACCCTGCTGCGGAAAAAATCGGAGCTGGATTGCGCACTGTATTCAGCAGTGGCACCTTCTGGTGTTTGGCTCCGCTCGGATTCTGCTCGTATGGAGCATTGATTACAGCGCAGGGTTTATGGGGAGTTCCTTATTTAGTGGACACTTACAGCATGAGCAAAGCATCTGCCAGCAGTATTCTCCTGGCCATTCCGGTCGGGGTTGTCTGTGGAGCGCCGCTCTGGGGACGTTGGTCTGATAAGATTGCCCGACGTAAACCTCTCGTTCTTGCAGGACTCGCCATGATGCTGCTGTTCTTTTTCAGTCTGGTACTGCACCTGCCGCTCCCGTACTGGGGTTTGATGGTACAGTGCTGGTTGCTTGGATTTAGCAGCGCCGCTCTCTATGTTTTGTACACCCAGGTAAAAGAGATCTTTTCGATATCTATGGCGGGTACGGCACTGACGGCACTTAATTTTTTTGTAATTCTGGGTGCTGCAGTCTTCCAGCAGTTGACCGGATTCATTCTCGGCCTTTGGAAAACATCCGGCAGTGTCACTCTTCCACTTGCCGCCTATCAGTGGGGCTTTGGGGTTTCAGCTCTTTTACTGGCATTTTCTCTGGTCGTGTACGGTTTCTGTCGTGATACGCATCCCGGAAAACACTCCTGACCAAAGGTGGTTAAACCTTCTCCCGCCGCAACAAATCTCCTGCTTCAACGGCAAATGGCACCTTCAGGAGTATTCGGGAATTAGGGTTGGCAATCTCTGCCTGGGTTGCCGTTCCGCGATCTGAAAGGAGAGAAAAATGCTGCAGCGTAAGCGTGTCATTCCGCATTCCAGGTCCGATGCATTCTATCAGGTCACCCGATTTGATCCGGTTGCGCACATCGATCAACAGAGTCCCGTCACCCCGCACCTCATCGACAATACCGACGAAATCGTGACTGCGGATGTACGCCGAGTCATACTCCTGTCCGACGGTGCGTGGCTGGCCGAAGAGGAAACCGGTCGTGTAGCCGCGATGGCTCAATTTTGCCAGTTCGCCCAGCCATTCGGGGCGGCATTTCCATTCGTCCGGGTTGTCGAGAAATTTGTCAAGAGCCTGGCGATAGACCCGCAACACTGATGCTACATAGTTGATTCCTTTCATACGCCCTTCGATCTTGAGCGCATGCACTCCGCTTGCAACCAGAGCCGGGATCTGCTCCAACAGGCAGAGGTCGCGGGAGTTGAAGATGAAGGTGCCGTTTTCATCCTCTTCAACCGGGAAATATTCGCCCGGCCGGGATTCTTCCACAAGATGATAACTCCAGCGGCACGGGTGGGTGCATTCTCCCCGGTTGGCGTCGCGTCCGGTCAGCATGCTTGAAATCAGGCAGCGGCCGGAATAGGAAATGCAGAGCGCACCATGTACGAAGGCCTCGAATTCCATCCCCGGAACGTTGTGAACCGTATCACGGATATTGTCGAGCGTCATTTCACGGGCCAGGTTGATCCGGTGGATACCCTGTTGCTGCCAGAAACGGGCCGAACGCCAGTTGATGGTGTTCGCCTGGGTCGAGAGGTGCAGTTCCCGTTCCGGCGAAATCTGCCGCACCGAGTCAATCACCCCTGGATCGGCGACGATATACGCGTCAAAGGGGAGTGGGGCGATCTGCGCCAGATATTCTTCCAGTTCCGGAATTGACTCGTTACGAGGGTAGCTGTTAACCGCCAGGTAAGCTTTAATGCTCTTTGCGTGACAGAAATCGAGTGCGGCTCTCATCTCATCAAGGGAAAAGTTATCGGCTTTATTGCGCAGGCCAAAGGACTGCCCGCCGAGATACACGGCATCGGCACCGTAATGGATCGCTATTTTCAGTTTTTCCATGTTGCCGGCCGGAGCAAGCAGTTCAGGTATATGCATAGGGAATTCCTGTTTATTTAATGACAATAAGAAGTTTTGTTGATCTGCGGGGATCGAATGCTAGCATAATCAGTCAGCCAATAAAACCGAAAAGCCACCTTTCCCTTGACAAAGGAGGTGATATCGCTTTAATTATGAAAAACGTACGTTAAATGGGGGTATTATGACGATGGTCAACCGATTGCTACCATTTTTTTTTGTTTTTCTGATCCTCTCCGGATGCGCAGCCAATGACCTTGTTGTGAAACGTCAGGCCGAGTCCGAAGCAAAGATCGAGTTTTTGATCCAGTCATCAAAAAAGGCGGAACAGCGTCATAATGAACTTGCCGGTTTGCAGCAGGTGCAGGATGAGAAGATTCAGTCGCTTGCCGGAGAGATTAAACAACTGAGAGGTGAGAATCGGGATCTGCGGACTTCGAGCGAAGAGCTTAAGGCACGGGTCGCAAAACTTTCGCAGCAGTCACAAACTCCCAAAGTCGAAATTGTCAACCAGCCGTCGTCAACCATTGCTGCCAGAGAGTCCGGACCACCTGCGGAATACCTCAAGGCATTCGGCTTGTACAGTGCCAACAACTTTGCTGCTGCAATTGCATCATTTGAATCATTTTTCAAAAATAATCCCCAAAGTGATTACGCAGCCAACGCTCTGTATTGGATAGGAGAGTGCCATTATACCCTCTCAGACCTGCCAAACGCAAAAACAGCTTTTTTCAAGGTGGCCGACGGCTACCCGAATAGCGCTAAGGCTCCGGATGCACTGCTAAAGCTCGGCTATGTCCAGGCAGCCCTGAATGAAAAGGAGAAGGCAACAGCCTCTTTTGAAAAAATCATCACCACATATCCAAGCAGTACCGCAGCAATCAAGGCCCGCGAGCGTTTGAATGCCCGCTGAACCAGACCTGATCCGTTTCGGATAGATACATAAGGAGACCACTATGAAACTCAGATTACTGCTGCTGATTTTATTATCAGTCATGCCGTCTGTTGCCTCAGCTGCCGGGCAGGACGAACCGACTGTATATGTAATTAAACAGGGCGATACGCTTTGGGGTCTCTCTGAGCGGTTCATTAAAGATCCGTACTACTGGCCGAACATGTGGTCAAAAAACGGTCAGATTACGAATCCGCATTTTATTTATCCGGGCCGAAAAGTCCGTGTTTTCCCTGACAGACTGGAATTTGTTCCTAAAGAGGCAGGGGCGGTCACCGAGCACATAAATGTTCCTGCCGCCGCTCCGTCAGCAGCTACCGCAGTTGAAGCGCCTCAGGATGTCGCAGCCGAAAAAACATATACTCTCTATGGATCTGAAGGTTTTCTGGCGGAGAAAAACTTCAGGCCCTTCGGCCTGGTGGTCGGAACGCAGCACGACCGGATAGTAACCGGTGTTGACGATATTGTGTACACCGATATCGGTGCAGTGATGAATGCCAAAGGGGGCGACAAGTTTTCGATTTTTCGCAAGGATATAGCCATTAATCACCCGCTGAATAATGAAGAGATGGGCTTCAAGTTCGTCCCGCTCGGGGCTCTCCAGTTGACAGACGTAGAGAAAAAATCTTCTCGTGCCATTATTACAAAGTCCTTCAGGGAAATAAGTCCGGGGGCCTATCTGCTACCGTACAAAGAAAACCGCCGCCGGGAAATATCGTTGAAAAATACGAGCACCGACCTGAGAGGGTACATCATCGAGACCCTCAACGGAATTACGGTCATAGCGGCCGGTGACATCGTCTATATTGATCTCGGTTCAAGTCAGGGGGCAGCGGTTGGCAATATGCTCTATATTGTCAGGGATGTGACGATCGATCAGCGCTATGTTGAGGGGCGCATAGACAACCTGTCGCAGGAAGTATTGGGGGCGCTGGTTATTCTTGACGCCGGTAAAAAAACATCCACCGCGTTAGTTGTTAAAAGCATTGACGCCATCTACAAAGGTGACCGCATCGTCAGCCAGACAAAATAACCGGACAAATACGCTACGATCAAGACCGGCTTCGTGCCGGTCTTTTTTATAAGCAACAGGTCGTTACATGGAAAATTATTACTGGATAGGTCTCAAGGCGGTACCCGGAATCGGTAATGTTGCATTCCGGCGACTTCTGGAGCGATTTGACTCCCCGGAAACTGCCCTGAAGGCTTCTGCTTCTGCCCTTTCAACTGTGAGGGGCATGAATCCCGGGGTTGTCGAGGCGATAAAGAATGGTGCATGGCACCGCTTTGCGGAGGATGAATGCCGCAGACTTGAAGCCGGTGATGCGCGGCTGGTTACGTTTATTTCACACGACTATCCCAAATCTCTTTTTGAAATTCCGGATCCTCCCCCTTTTTTGTATGTAAAAGGTGAATTGCGTTCCCATGAACTTTCCATAGCCATTGTCGGCTCGCGCCGGGCGACATCGTACGGGTTGCTGACCACCGGAAAACTGTCTGAAGCACTCGCGAGCCGTGGAGTCTGTATCGTGTCGGGAATGGCGCGCGGAGTAGACACGGCAGCACACAAAGGAGCGCTTCATGTGGGCGGGCGCAGCATCGGCGTGTTGGGATGTGGCGTTGACGGCATCTATCCTCCGGAAAACCGGTCGCTCTTCGCGCAGATGGCAGAGAAGGGCTGCCTGGTGTCGGAATTTCCGCTCGGAACGCTGCCGTTGGCCGAAAATTTTCCGCGCCGAAATCGGATCATAAGTGGACTTTCCAGCGGCGTGCTGGTCGTTGAGGCTGCCGAAAAAAGCGGCTCTCTGATTACCGCCCAGTATGCTCTGGAGCATGGCCGTGACGTTTTTGCCGTGCCGGGGAATATCTCTTTTGCCACCAGTCGCGGCAGTAACCGTCTCATAAAACAGGGAGCAAAGCTGGTTGATTGTGTTGAGGATATTCTTGAGGAGCTTCCGGAATATGCGCGGGTAACAGCTGATACGCCATTGTTTCAGCCGCCGCCGCGCACCTTTGCACTGACACCGAAAGAGGCGGCAATTTATGAACTGCTGGCCCGCTCACCGCTGCATATTGATGACATCATCTCCCAAACTGAATTGACAGCCGGTGAGGTTTCCTCTATGTTACTCCACCTTGAACTCAAGGGAGCAGTAACACCGCTGCCCGGTACGCATTACGCAGTCGCGTGACGAAGGTAATAAAAAACTGTTCACCACGGAGGCACGGAGACACGGAGAAAACCAAGATCAAAAGCTTTAACCTTTGGGGTAAACCAAAATCAAAAGCCTTTGGTTTTGATTTTACCAGAAAGAATTTTGTTTTGACTCTCTCTGTGTCTCCGTGTCTCCGTGGTAAAATGTTTTGAAAAAATTTACGTAAGGATATCAAACTAAATGTCGAAAAACCTAGTCATCGTCGAATCCCCCGCCAAGGGTAAAACCATAGAGAAGTTCCTCGGGCCCGACTTTAAAGTCCTGGCCTCGTTCGGGCACGTCCGTGCCCTGCCGAGCAAGCAGGGGTCAGTTGATATTGAGAAAGGCTTCGAGCCCAAATATCATGTGCTGCCGGAAAGCAAAAAACATCTTGATGCCATCAAAGCGGCTCTCAAGGGTGTGGATACTCTGCTCCTCGCAACCGACCCCGACCGTGAGGGTGAGGCGATATCATGGCATCTGCTTGCGGCCCTCGGTCTTGATAAAAAGAGCCCCGGCATCAAAATCAAGCGGGTTGAGTTCCATGAAATTACCAAGGAAGCCATACTCCATGCGGTAAAAAACCCGCGTGATATTGCTCTCGATCTGGTCAATGCCCAACAGGCGAGGTCGATACTCGATTATCTGGTCGGCTTCAATCTTTCACCGTTTCTCTGGAAAAAAATCCGCTATGGACTTTCTGCCGGTCGTGTCCAGTCGGTTGCGCTCCGCCTCGTCTGTGAGCGTGAGAAGGAGATTCTGGCTTTTAATGAACAGGAGTTCTGGACTGTCGCGGCACGTCTCGGTGTCTCTGCAGGGCAGGAGTTCAAGGCCGGTCTGGTGACGGTCGGTGAAAAAAAACTGGGCAAATTTGATATTCCGGGCGAAGAGGTTGCCGTCGCCCTGAAAGACGCTCTGCAGTCAGGTCGCTATCAGGTGGCGAAGGTTACCAAAACGGAGAAAAAGCGCAACCCGTCACCACCGTTTACCACTTCGACGCTTCAGCAGGAGGCTTCGCGCAAGCTCGGTTTCTCCGCTAAAAAAACCATGTCGACAGCCCAGAAGCTCTATGAAGGTATTGATGTTGGAGAAGAAGGGACAGTCGGTCTGATTACCTACATGCGTACTGATAGTGTCAACCTGTCAACGCTCGCCCTGAAGGATGCTCACGACGTCATAGCTGCCGCATACGGCAAGGAGTACGCGCTTAACAAACCGCGGATTTTCAAAACAAAGTCTAAAAATGCCCAGGAGGCTCATGAGGCAATCAGGCCGACCTATATTGCCAAGACACCAACCGAATTGAAGCGCTACCTGACGCCGGACCTCCATAAGCTGTATGAGCTCATCTGGAAACGGACTGTTGCCTGCCAGATGGCAGAGGCGCTGCTGGATCAGACGTCCGTTGATATTTCTGCGGCGCTTGATATGCCGGTTGCCGGTGGTCCGTTTGCCGGAGCAGGCAGGGCGGGCCTCCGTGCCGCCGGCACGGTTATCCGCTTTCCCGGTTTTATGAAGCTCTACATCGAGGGACTTGATGATGTTGATGAGGAAAAAGAAGGTCTGCTGCCGGCGATGACCGGAGGGGACGCGCTGAAACTTCACGAAATTATCCCGGAGCAGCACTTTACGCAGCCGCCTCCCCGCTACACCGAGGCGACTCTGGTCAAAACGCTGGAGGAGTACGGGATCGGTCGTCCGTCAACCTTTGCCTCGATCATGAACACGCTGGTGGAGCGAAAATATACCCGACTCGACAAGAAGCGCTTCTTCCCTGAAGATGTCGGTATGGTTGTCAGCGATCTGCTGACGGCCCATTTCGAAAAATATGTCGATTATAACTTTACCGCCGGCCTCGAAGAGGAGCTGGATCAGGTCTCACGCGGAGAAAAAGAGTGGCAGCCGCTTCTTAAATCGTTCTGGGAGCCGTTTATCGCCCTGCTGAAAGTAAAAGAGGGGGAGGTCAGCAAGGCTGATCTGACCACGGAAGCGACTGATGAGCTCTGCCCGGAATGCGGTAAATCGCTCGTGGTAAAACTCGGCAAACGGGGCAAATTTATCGCCTGTTCCGGTTTCCAGGAAGGATGTAAATACACCCGCAACGTGGCTGTTGATGGCGTCGAGATAGCCGAACCGGTGCTCTCGGAAGAGAAATGCGACAAGTGCGGGCTGCCGATGCTGATCAAGGATGGCCGTTTCGGCAAGTATCTCGCCTGCTCCGGCTATCCCGCCTGCAAAAATATTCAACCGCTGGTAAAGCCGCTCAACACAGGGGTGGTCTGTCCTGAATGCAAGGAAGGGCAGCTTATTGAAAAAAAATCTCGTTTTGGTAAGCTCTTCTACTCATGTAACCAATATCCGAAATGCAAATTTGCCCTCTGGGATCTGCCGGTTGAAAGCCCCTGCCCGAAATGCGGCTTCCCGTTGCTGGTCAAGAAGGTCTATAAGCGCAAGGGTGAGTTTTTGAAGTGTCCTAAAGAGGATTGTGATTACAACAGCAGTGAATAAACTAATAAAATATGAGAGCAGAGAGGCGCTGAATCACAGAGAATTGAATTTAAACCTCTGTGCCTCAGTGCCTCTCTGTTTAATGCCTTAAGGAAACGAACGGACATGTCAGAGAAAATCACCATCATCGGCGGCGGTCTCGCCGGCTGCGAAGCCGCCTGGCAGGCTGCGCAGCGCGGCGTCTCCGCTGTCCTCCACGAAATGAAGCCGCTGCGTTTTTCTCCTGCCCACGAGTTGCCCGGTCTGGCGGAGCTGGTCTGCTCCAACTCCCTCCGTGGTATTTCGCTTGACAATGCCGTCGGGCTGCTGAAGGAGGAGCTGCGGCGCTGCGGCTCTTTGACGATGGAGGCGGCCGAAGCCACAGTAGTCCCGGCGGGGGGCGCTCTTGCAGTTGATCGTCTGCTGTTTTCCGCCTACGTTACCGAAAAAATTGAGTCACATCCGCTGATCCGGATTGAGCGGGGTGAAGCTACTGAAATTCCTGCCGAAGGCATCGTTATCATTGCCTCCGGGCCGCTCACCAGCGATGCTCTGGCCGCTTCCCTGTCTCAATTGACCGGTGACCGGCTCTACTTCTATGATGCCATCGCTCCGATTGTCAGCGCCGATTCACTTGATATGACTAAGGTCTTTGCCGCGTCGCGCTATGGCAAAGGGGATGGCGATGATTATCTCAACTGCCCGCTGGATGAGCAGGAGTATCTGGCCTTTATCGATGCCTTGAATTGCGGCGATAAGGTCCCGGCGCGTGACTTTGAGAAAGTAGTTCACTTCGAAGGGTGCATGCCGGTGGAGGAACTTGCTGCTCGCGGCATCGAGACCCTGCGCTTCGGCCCGATGAAGCCGGTCGGTCTGCTTAACCCGCATACCGGTCATGAAGCTCATGCCGTCATACAGTTACGTGCCGAAAATCGTGAGAAAACCATGTATAATCTGGTCGGCTTTCAAACCAAACTGACCTGGCCGGAACAGCGCCGGGTGTTTCGCATGATACCGGGACTGGAGAGTGCCGAATTTGAGCGTCTCGGTTCCATGCACCGCAATACCTTTATCAACTCTCCGGCCTTGCTGGAGACAACTCAGCAGTTGAAGAGCGACCGCCGTATCTTCTTTGCCGGCCAGATTACCGGCGTGGAGGGGTATGTCGAGTCCGCCGCCAGTGGCTTTCTTGCCGGTATTGCCGCCGCCCACCTCATCAAGGGGCTGCCGATTCCGGTGCCGGCGCCGGAAACTGCCCTCGGCGCTCTGATGCATCATATTACCAATGCCGATGTGAAGCATTTCCAGCCGATGAATGTGAATTATGGACTTTTCCCGGAGTGGCCGGGGAGGATCAAGAAGAAGGAACGGCGGCAGAAGCTGGCGGAGCGGGCTTTAGTCGTGCTGGAAGAGTGGAGAAAAAAACTATAAGTCCAAAAAATACTACCACGGAGACACGGAGGCACGGAGGAAAGCAAAACTAAAAGCTTTATGTCTTTGGGATTAAACCAGAGGACTCTTGTTTTTGAATTTCTCCGTGCCTCAGTGTCTCCGTGGTGAAAGGTTTTAACAAAATGGAACAACAAAATATAGATCCCCTCAAACGGGTTGAAGATCAGTTGAAAAAATGTGTCAAGTGCGGTGCCTGCCGCCAGAATTGCCCCGCCTTTACGGCCTTTCAGCGTGAGCCGGCTGTCGCACGCGGCAAGGTGGCGCTGGCACAGCATATTCTGGCCGATGATCTCGAACAGGATGACCAGACGTATCAGGCTATGTCCAAATGCCTGCTCTGTGGCAGTTGTGTTGATAAATGCCCTAACGATGTCCCGACGGATGAAATAGTCATTGCTGCCCGCGAGTCATTGGCTAAAAAGCGTGGCCTGACCACATTTCATGCAGCGGTCGGTCAGGTGATTAAGAACAGAACCCGGATGAAGATGGGTGCTAAAATGGCCGGCATTCTGGGGCCTCTGTTTTTTAAAAAAGTTCCCGCAACGTCCGGTCTGCGGCTCCGATTTCCGGTGCCGTTTATCGGTAATACCCGCTTCATTCCTGAAATTGCCAAAAACAGTTTTATGGATCAGCATCCGGAAGTCATTCCGGGGGAACCGGGCAAGCCGCGTATCGCTTTTTTTGTCGGTTGTATGACCAATTTTGTCTATACCGATGTCGGTGAGGCTGCCTTGGCGCTGTTTCGCCACATCGGTTGCACGATCATTATTCCCAAAGGGCAGCAGTGTTGCGGGTTGCCCGGTATGTCAGGCGGTGACCTGGCAACGGTGCGCGATCTTGCCGAAAAGAATCTGGCCGAATTCGAGAAGTACGAAGTCGATTACGTCATGAGTGCCTGTGCTACCTGCGGTGGTGCCCTGCACCGTCTCTATCCGCTTGTGGTGGGAAAGCGTAATCCGGAACTGCGTGAACGGCTCGATGCCCTCGCGAAAAAGACTGTGGATGCTTCCCAATTGCTGCACCTGTTGGGGCTCAATGCCGCTGAAACCGGGGCCGGCGAAGAAATCAGTGTCACCTACCATGACCCGTGTCATCTGCGTACGCGGGGAGTAGCCAAACAACCTCGCGAGCTGCTCAAAGGCGCTTCCGGCGTCACGCTTGTGGAGATGGCAGGAGCTGACCAATGTTGCGGGCTGGGGGGGACGTTTAACGTCTATCACTACGACTCGTCCATGAATATCAATAACGGGAAAAGCGCGGCGATTGAGGCTACCGGGGCCAAAGCTGTTGCGACCGGCTGCCCCGGCTGCATGATGCAGCTCTCAGACGGCCTCAAACAACATGGGTCGAATGTGGAAGTCGTTCATACACTGCAGTTGCTGGCGCGAAATCTGAAACGATGATGTGGAAGGTTTTGAGGTGTGATGGCAGGATTATGGTGCAACTATGAACTTCATCACGCTGAAATGGTGATCAAAGGTAAACGCTGTATCCAGTTTCATCCGCTGCATTACCGCAAAGCTGGTGCAATCGGCAAAGCTGAAATCCTGATCGCGATATCTGGAGAAAATGCTCCAGGCAAGATCCTCGTCAGCCGGAGTAACCGTCACAATCCGTATGAATGAACTTGCTTTGAGCATCTGCCCGAATGTGAGGGCGGCATCAATGCCCATGCGATACCGGATAAGTGTCAGTGTCTCTGAAAACAACGCGTTGGTGGTGACAAGCGGGATAGTGTTGCCGGTATGAAAGGCCACTGCTGCCTTATGATCGCTGTCGTCGGCATCAACAAGGGCATACCAGGCGCTGGTATCGACAAAGATGCTTTTCATGATTTCTTGCTGTACAGCACGGCGTCATGTGTACGGGCTGTATTTTTATGACCACTGTTGCCAATAGCTATAATCTGAAACGCCGGATCAGTTGCGACATCCGTCGGCTTTGCAGCAAATCGTTCGGTAATCAGGTCGCGGATCAACGCTGAAAGGCTCTTCCGGGTTTTCTGTGAGACATCAAGCAAGAGCTGATACTGCCAATCGTCAAGGGATATCTGGGTACGGTGTTTTGCGGTTTGCATGGTCGTGTCCTCCGTGGAAAACTTACATCAGATGTAATTGTGTTGTCAATCTAACTTTGGGTGTTGAATCAAGACCAAAAAATCAGTATATAAATCAGGTTCGTGCCGGAGCAATTTTTATTGACATTATAAAACAAATTGTATACAAACTCGCACCGAAACTGAGTTTTACTTTTTTTGTCAGGGGTTTGGATGCGAGAATTCAACATCGGCGCTAAAATCAAAAAGCTCCGCCTTTCAAAAAAACTGACCCTCCAGGCTGTGGCCAGGGAGACCGGTTTTTCACCTGCCCTTATTTCCCAGATTGAAAATAATAATGTTTCA
>JBMOEI010000024.1:0-84469 GCA_049318985.1 Desulfuromonadaceae bacterium | reverse complement strand
CCGGCCTGACCATCAACGCCCGGGAGGTACAGGGACGTGACATGAAAAAAGCCATATCCGCCTTCGTCAAGGAGAAGGGGCTCACGCAATTCTGCTGGAAAATATTCGAATGCTCCGGGACGGCGATCGGTCAGGAAACCGCGTATGGCCTGATGACCTATGGTGCGACCCTGTCGGTAGTCGGCTTCACCATGGACAAACTGGAACTGCGCCTGTCGAATCTGATGGCTTTTCACGCCCGTGCTCTCGGCAACTGGGGCTGCCTGACCGAGCTGTATCCAGCCGCTCTCGACCTGGTGCTGGACGGGAAAATAGCCCTGGCCCCCTTTATTGAAACGCATCCTCTGGATGACATCAATCAGGTTTTTGCTGCCGCCCGTGAGCACAAGCTCACCCGGCGTGCTATCCTGATTCCAAACCCGTAATTTACCTATTTAGGAGAAAAGACCATGAGTGAAACTCCTCTCAAAGTATGCCTGGAGCGCGACGGTAAGCTGCTCCGCCTGACACTGGCACGACCCAAGGCCAATATTGTCGATGCCGCCATGATTGCCGCCATGCGGACGGCGTTAAGCGAACATCTTTCACAACCACATCTTCAGGCAGTCATTCTGGGGGCGGAAGGTCCGCACTTCAGCTTCGGTGCCAGCGTGGATGAGCATATGCCTGAATTGTGCGCAGCAATGCTCAAATCGCTGCATGCCCTGGTGCTGCAGCTGGTAGAGAGCCCGGTTCCCGTCCTTGTTGCTGTCAAGGGGCAATGTCTTGGTGGAGGACTTGAAGTTGTGCTGTCCGGCAACCTGATCTTTGCGGCACCGGGAGCCATGTTGGGGCAGCCGGAAATCAAGCTGGGGATCTACGCACCGGCTGCCTCCTGTCTGCTACCGGAGCGGATTGGCCAGGCCCAGGCTGAAGATATTCTCTTCTCAGGGCGCAGCCTCACCGCTGAAGAGGGATTGCGCATCGGTCTGCTGACGGCCATTGCCGTAGATCCCGATCAGGCAGCGCTGGCCTACTATGATCAATATCTGGCTCCGCTGAGCGCCAGTGCGATCCGGTTTGCGGTGCAGGCTGCCCGGAGCGACGTGGCGAAAAGAATCAGGGCCAGGATCGATTTTGTTGAAAAATTGTATCTTGAAGAATTGATGGCAACGCATGACGCGGTTGAAGGACTGACCGCTTTTGTTGCCAAACGGGCGGCAGTGTGGCAGGATAAGTGACTTTTTTGTAAGGAGTCCTGCTCATGTTGAACATTGCTATTGTCGGCGCCAGCGGATACACAGGGCTGGAATTAATCCGTATACTCCATTGCCACCCGGAGGTGGCCGTTACCTGCCTGACTTCAGAGCAGAGTGCCGGCAAACGCATTTCTGACGTTTTCCCTACCCTGAGGGGGCGGTGCGATATCGTGCTGGAGAATCTGGAGCCGGTTCGGGTCGCCGAAAAAGCGGATATCATCTTCACCGCGTTGCCGCACAAAGCGGCTATGGAAGTTGTACCGACATTCCTTAAGCTGGGCAAAAAGGTCATCGACCTCTCGGCTGATTACCGTCTTTCCGATCCGTCGGTGTATGGTGAATGGTACGAACCGCACCTTAATCCGGCCAACCTGAAGAAAGCGGTCTACGGCTTGCCGGAGCTCAGGCGGAACAAGATCAAGTCGACAAAACTGGTGGCAAACCCCGGGTGTTACCCGACGAGCATCATACTCGGCCTGGCTCCACTGCTAAAAAAGGGACTGATCGACCTGTCAAGCATCATCGCCGATTCCTCGTCCGGCGTCACCGGCGCCGGGCGTGCGGCAAAGGTTGACAGCCTCTATTGCGAGGTGAATGAGGGCTATAAAGCGTACGGAGTCGGCGGGGTGCATCGCCACACTCCCGAGATTGAGCAGGAGCTGTCGCTATTGGCCGGGGAGCAGTTGAATATTACCTTTACGCCGCACCTGGTGCCGATGGACAGAGGCATCCTTTCTACGATCTACGCAACGGCAAAGAAATCACTAGTCACCGAAACAATCGTTCAGCTGTATCAGGACTTTTACGCCGGTGAGCCGTTTGTGCGCATCCTTCCACAGGGCACTCTCCCTTCCACCGCTTTTGTACGCGGCTCCAATTTCTGCGACATTGCCCCTCTCGTGGATGTGCGCACCGGACGAATCATCATCGTTTCCGCTATCGATAATCTGGTTAAAGGAGCTTCCGGCCAGGCGGTACAGAATATGAATCTGGTCTGCGGCTTTCCGGAAACAATGGGGCTGGAAGGTCTGGCGCTGTTCCCTTGAGAGAATCCGGCTTGCTTCAAAACTATCGGCCTTGTCAGCTTTGCTTCGAAGCTTGACAAGGCCTTTCCTGTTATCAAAATCATATTCAAAATCAACCGGAGAAAAACGGCTGAACCTCGATTCACAGGATTTTAAGATTCACCTGATTTAAATCCTGTAAATCCTGAAATTCCACCAATCATGATTCAGCCAAAGGAAGATCATCTCCTGGAACGGGTTGTAGTTTCCTTATCGAATCAAGAATGTTCAATGCCCTTTCAGGATTAGCCCTTTCAGCACGCTCCCTGAAAAAAGTTTCCGTTTTCAAAGCAGATACTTTTTAAGCCAGTGCTAACACGATAAACTGATTAAGTGATACGTTGTCTTCACGTGCCAGTTCTTGGCAAGTGAATCGGGGATACGGAGGGCGTATTGACTCATAATATGTCTCCTGTCAATGGTATCAAGGACAAGCTTTAATTTCATATTGCAGACAATATCATGGGTGCCATTGACGCGCAAACATAATGTTCTGCGCGTACTCACGCCGGGGCCGGTTTACAACCTGAATCCACTTTATAGCATCGTCAAGTAATTTGAAAACGCCTTGTTCATGAGGAACAAACTTTTGAATAAAACCTGTTTATTAGCACTCTGTCTTGTCTTATCTGCACTGGTTCATATTCTCTCGCTTTATGCATGGAGGTTGTTCAGTATCCACAACTTCACTCCACCAGTTAACCAGACTCCGTTAGCCATGATAGACCTGGTGAAACGCACCGACTTATCCCCGACTGGAGAAAAATCTGACAAACATAAAATAAACAACACAGACCACACAGCGGGAGATATAAATACCGAAAAGCTACCGTCCGTATCCGGAAAGAATGTAGAGGCTCTCCACGCAAGTCCCGGACAGCGTAAGCCTGCACAGGAACAAATTAACTTCCCGGAGAAGATTGCCCCTGTCGTTAATAACGATGTACTTCATCACTTCAGTTCGCCAGGCATACCACTCCAGCAACCTCTTCATGATTCAATTCCTCCCCCGCTCGGTAAAAGCAGCGATTTTCTGGCAACAAAAAGGGAAAAGTTCACGTATCAGATCAGTATGCTTGGCATCCCGATAGGAAATGCCGAGTTGGAAGCGAAAAATGAGAATGGAGAAATCCGGATTACTCTGAGAGTGAAATCAAATGCCGCAATTTCAAGCGTTTATCCCGTCGACAATATAGTAGAGACACGTCACATCTCCGGAAAATTTATTATGACAAAGATCAGGCAGCAGGAAGGCTCGTTTAAAAGTGACGAATATTTTACCATCAACCTGGGGAAAAGGAGAGTATCCTGGGGTGACAACATCAGTGGGCGCAACCTGACACTGTCAGTGCCAACGGAAAATGTCCTCGATACACTCTCGGGAATGTATTTGCTCAGGAATCGGCAACTGCAGGTCGGGACAACAGAAATACTCCACATCTTCGACAGTGAAACGTACTCTGATGTCCCGGTTGACGTTCTCCGGCGGGAAAAAATACTTCTGCCGAACTTCACTGAGGTTGAAACAGTTGTGGTGCAGCCACTACAGAAGAGCGCCGGAATATTCAGACGGACCGGGGATCTCCTGATCTGGTTGACTGACGATAATTACAAAGTCCCGGTTAAAATAGTCACAACAGTGCCGCCCGGAAAAGTAACGGCCGAGCTTGTTTCTTCTGAATCTGAATCTGCTGAAACAGATAGTGCGGAAAGCAGGTGATATCTGCCCGGATTTAACATATAGTCTCAATTTTCGTGAGCGGTGTATGTAAGCATAAGGGAGCGGTTTTCAAAGAATGAATCTGACGTGGGTCCAATATCTACCAACCTTTATCAGGGTAAAGGTTGAGGGGCGACATGACCTGCAAAAGGCCATCGGCAATACCGGCTGGCTGTTTGCAGACAATATTCTGAGGATGGGTGTGGGGCTCTTTGTCAGCGTCTGGATTACCCGCTATCTCGGTCCGGAGCAGTTTGGAGCTCTCAGTTACGCCACAGCATTCGTTTTTGTTTTTTCATCCATTTCCCTGCTTGGTTTAGACTGGATTGTCGTGCGCAACATCGTACGCGAACCGCTGCGACGTGATGAAATCCTCGGCAGCGCGTTTGCCCTGAAACTGGTCGGCGGAGCGATTACATACGGTCTAACAGTAGCAGGTATCATCCTGCTCAGGCCCGCTGACCAGCTCTCCTCCATGCTTGTGGCAATTATTGCGCTCGGTATGATATTCCAGTCCTTTGGCACAATAGGCTTCTATTATCAGTCACAAGTTCAGTCTAAATGTGCCGTTTATGCAAAAATCACCGCATTCTTGATCATCACCGCTGTCAAAGTGTCCCTGATTCTCCTCCATGCGCCACTGGCTGCGTTTGCCTGGGCCGGACTGGGAGAGATTGCCCTCGGCTCAATCGGATTGATTGCCGCATACCGGATCAGCGGCCTCAGCCTGGCGGCGTGGCGGGCAACTCGAACCATGGCAAAAGAGCTGCTACGCGACAGTTGGCCACTCCTGCTTACTGACATCGTCATGCTCTCCTATATGCGCATTGACCAGGTTATGCTTGGTGAGATGGCCGGAACCACAGAAGTTGGAGTATATGCTGTTGCTGTGCTGCTGGCCGAAGTATGGACCTTCATTCCGATGGCGGTTACCTCATCCGTTTTCCCCGGTGTTGTGGAGGCGCGGGGTCTGAGTCCGGAACTTTTCAATGAGCGGCTGCAACAGTATTTTAATCTGATGGCGTTTCTTGGGTACGTTGTGGCAATTCCCGTGACGCTTATTGCAGGATGGGTGGTTACGTTTTTGTACGGAACTGCCTATTCATCGGCAGGCCCCATGTTAATAGGCTTGATATGGGCCGGGCTTTTCATAAACCTTACGATAGCCCGCAGTTCCTTCCTGATGACAATGAACTGGACCCGGCTGCATTTTATAACGGACTTGATGGGATTACTCGTCAATGTAACGCTTAATTTCCTGCTCATTCCCCGTTTTGGCGGCGTGGGTGCCGTGATTGCATCATTGATAGCGTACTGGTTTGTCGCCCATGGTTCCTGTTTCCTGTTCAGGCCGCTCTTCAGTACCGGAGCCATGCTGACCAGAGCTCTGTTTTATCCACGATTCTGGTGAAAGAGGAGAATTTATATGATAGATACCATTACCAAAGATAATCAGCTTCTCGCTATTATCATTTCACACCGCTTCAGTGAGCCCGGTGTCCACTTTTTCACCCCTGGCGAACTTTCGCAGCAGTTAGCGTATATGCGCCATCCGGTCGGGAAGGAAATTCCGCCTCATGTTCACAATCCGGTCGCCCGTGAGGTCCATTTTACCCAGGAAGTCCTTTTTATAAAGAAAGGAAAGCTACGGGTTGATTTCTACGATGATGCCCGTATCTACCTGGAAAGCCGTATTCTGGTGGCCGGTGACACGATTCTCCTGGCTACCGGTGGTCATGGTTTTGAGGTTCTCGAAGAGCTGGAAATGATCGAGGTCAAACAAGGACCATACGCGGGAGACCATGATAAGACCCGGTTTGAGGCTGTTGACAAAACACTGCTAAAGGACAAAAGATGATCCCTGTTAACGAGCCGCTGTTAAACGGTAACGAGAAAAAATACCTGAACGAATGCATAGACACCGGTTGGATCTCTTCTGAAGGGCCGTTTGTGCAGCGTCTTGAACAACAGATGGCGGCAGCGGTTGGCCGTCGTCATGGTATTGCAGTCTGTAATGGCACTGCTGCACTTGAGGTTGCTGTGGCAGCATTGGCGTTGAAACCGGGTGATGAGGTAATACTGCCGACCTTCACCATTATCTCCTGCGCCGCAGCGGTTGTACGGCAGGGGTGCGTTCCGGTGCTGGCGGACAGCGATCCGGTGACCTGGAATATGGATGTGAACCGGATCGAAGCAAATCTTACCGCCCGCACCAGGGCGATTATGGTGGTGCATATTTACGGATTGCCTGTTGATATGGATCCGGTTATTGCGCTGGCAAAAAAATATGACCTCCGGATCATAGAGGATGCCGCCGAGATGCATGGCCAGACCTACAAGGGACAACCGTGCGGCAGCTTTGGTGATGTCAGTATCTTCAGTTTCTATCCCAACAAGCATATTACTACCGGTGAAGGCGGCATGGTGTTGACCGATGATGACCGGCTGGCTGAACGCTGTCGCTCGCTGCGTAACCTCTGTTTTCAGACACAGAAGCGTTTTGTGCATGAAGAACTTGGTTACAATTTTCGTATGACAAATCTGCAGGCGGCAGTTGGAGTCGCGCAACTAGAGAGGCTTGCAGAATTTGTGGAGCGCAAACGCTGTATGGGGCGACGTTATGCGGAAATGTTGGCGGACGTTGAAGGCTTGGAACTGATGCCGGTCGAAACAGAATATGCAAAAAACATTTACTGGGTATTCGGCATGGTGTTGAAGGACGAGGTCTCATTCAACGCCGAAGAGGCGATACGGCGTCTGGGGCAGAGGGGGATTGGAGCCCGCCCGTTTTTCTGGCCGATGCACGAACAGCCGGTCTTCCGTAAAATGGGATTGTTCAATGGCGAGAGTCTCCCGGTTGCTGAACGCATCGCCAGGCGGGGCTTTTATATACCGAGTGGAATGGCGTTGACCAACGGGCAGATGGATAAAGTGGCTGTTGAAATAAGGGTTCTGATGAAAAGTAAAAATTGAGATGTACTCTCCTCTGGTAACTCAAAATGGATAAATGTTCGCAAGACTTCATTAAGAGCTTGACCCCGCCGATTGTACTTGATTTCTACAGAAGTCTCTGGAATCGGGGACGTTTTGTTGGTAATTATTTATCCTGGGAGGACGCGTGTCAGGATTCTGGGAATGGTTACGATTCTGATACAATCCTTGAAAACGTGAAAGAATCATTACTGAAGGTGAAAAAAGGGGGGGGAGCCTTTGAGCGTGATTCCGTTATTTTTAATTCACCAAGCTACTGGTGGCCGCTACTCTCCGGACTCTTGTGGGTCGCCTCCCGTAATGGCAACCGGCTCAACCTCTTAGACTTTGGCGGGTCGTTAGGAAGCACCTATTATCAGAACAAAAAATTTATTTGTCATCTTGACGAGTTGAAGTGGAACATCGTAGAGCAGGGAAGGTTTGTCGAATGTGGCAAGCTCCAATTTGAAAATGAACATATCAAGTTTTATTTCGACATAGACGAGTGCATAAGGCACCGGAATCCCGATGCAATTCTTTTTTCGGGCGTTATCCAGTACCTGGAAAAACCATTTGATCTTCTTGAAGAAATATTGGACAAAGGATTCAGCCAGATTATTTTTGACCGGACTCCGTTCCTCACTAATGGAAACAATGACCGGCTTACCGTCCAAAAAGTGCCGCATCACCACAATATCCGTTATCCGGCGTGGTTTTTTAATTTGGACAAATTTCTGGATTTTTTTTCAGTAAAATACGAATTGATTGCCGCCTTTGATTCAATGGAGAATTTTTCCTCCTTAGATGTAAGTGCAACAAGCAAGGGATTCATTTTTGAAAAAAAAGCAGAGTAACATGATGGCATCAGACATAATTCGGATCAAATTGTATCTCTCACCCAATAACGGAGTTTCTTATGCCAGTATTCAGAGATTATTCCAACTATTATAACCTGCTCTACAAAGACAAGGATTACGCCGGTGAGGCGGAATATATCCAACGTTTAATCTCCTGCCACCACCGGGGGGCAGAGACAGTGCTTGACCTTGGTTGTGGCACCGGGCGGCATGACCTCCTTCTTGCCGGAATGGGGTACAGGGTAAGCGGCGTTGATCAGTCAGAGGAGATGCTTGCCGTTGCCGGCTCTCATGATTCTGTATGTCGCTTCCATCACGGTGATATCAGGTCGGTGCGCCTGGATGAAAAATTCGACGTTGTCGTATCGCTCTTTCACGTCATGAGCTACCAGGTCACCACGGAAGACCTCCGGGCCGCCTTAGCCACAGCCAAAGCCCATCTTAATCCGAATGGAATTTTTATTTTCGACTTCTGGTATGGTCCGGCGGTGCTGACTGATCGACCTGCTGTGCGCGTCAAACGCCTTGAAGACGAGGCGATTGCTGTTACCCGGGTCGCCGAACCGGTCATGTACCCGAATGACAACAGTGTCGATGTGAATTATCAGGTATTTATCCGAAATAAAGCAAGCGGCCGGACGGAAGAACTGTGTGAGACACACCGCATGCGCTACCTGTTCAGGCCTGAGCTTGATCTTCTGCTGAAGGAGTCCGGCCTGAGTATTGTCGAAATAGCGGAATGGATGACCGGGAAAGCCCCCGGGTTTGACACGTGGGGTGTCTGCTGCGTGGTGCGCGGGTGAAGAAGATCGGGCTGTTTCTGGAATCCAGGCCAAGCGGCGGCGGGACGTTCCAGTACAACCAGCTTATGCTTGACGCCGTAGCCGCGTTGCCAAAAGACAAGTTCTCGGTAGTTATCGGTTACACATCCGAGTTATGGCGCGAATATTTGAAAAACTATGATCTACAGTCAGTTCATGTACCTCCCGGTTTTTGGAGTCGTGCTGTCGGACTTGGGTGGTTGTTGCTGGGATTACCTATGGCAGTGTGGCGCAAGATCACCCCATGGTTTCATCCTATGGCAAAAGCGCTTCTACTGCAGCAGTGCGATTTGTGGATATTTCCCTCGCAAGACGCACGCAGTTTTCAGTTTCCTCTTCCTGCGTTGGTGTGCATACACGATCTTATGCACCTCTATGAAAGAAAATTTTCCGAATCTGCTTCCGGATGGGAATTTTTGAACCGGGAACGTACCTATTACAATATATGTTGCTGGGCTCAAGGAGTACTTGTTGACTCGGACGTTGGTAAACAGCAGGTGCATGACTCATACGGTATTGACCTTAACCAACTGCATGTACTGCCATACATTGCTCCCGGTTACATGCAATTAAAAGAGACTCCGCCTGGATTTGATGAACGTTACCAGTTGCCGAAAAAATTCATCTTTTATCCAGCACAGTTTTGGGAACATAAAAATCACAAAAATCTTATCAAAGCCATAGCACAACTGATAAATGAACTGCCAGATCTCAAGTTGGTACTGGTCGGGGCCAAAAAAAACGCATATGATTCCGTGGTGAAATTGTTACGGGAGCTTGGCATGACTGAAGATGTTTGTTTTCTCGGATACGTTCCTGATTCTGACATGCCCGAACTGTATCGTCGTGCACATTTGATGGTCATGCCAACATATTATGGGCCCACCAACATACCGCCACTAGAGGCATTCGTGGCAGGTTGTCCGGTTGCCATCTCAGGGATTTATGGCATGCCTGGTCAAGTTGGTGATGCGGCTCTACTCTTCAATCCAAATTCCGTTGATGAGATCGCAGATTGTATCAAACGGCTATGGACTGATGAGATGCTGTGCCTCGAATTGGCCAACAAAGGCAAAAAGCACGCCGCATTATGGGGGCAAATTCAGTTCAATGCACAGCTAGAAGAAATTATTGAACAGATTTTACATGGGGCATGAATGTACCAAAGTTCAATCAACATAAAACCAGAGACAATTTCAATAATTACTCCTTCCTACAATCAGGGTGTTTTTTTGGCTGAAACCATTAAGAGTGTCATCAGCCAAGAAGGCGATTTTGTTCTTGACTACATAATTGTTGATGGTGGATCAACAGACAATTCTATCAAAGTAATAAAACAGTACGAGCAGATGCTGGAGCAGGGACTGTGGCATGTTAAATGCGCTCACATTACGTTCCGTTGGGTTAGTGAAAAGGACCATGGGCAAACAGATGCGCTCATGAAAGGCTTTGCCATGGCAGAAGGTGCGGTACTTGCGTGGATTTGCTCTGATGATGTCTATTTGCCGGAAACTTTGCAGGCGGTTCATAACTTCTTTCATGAAAACTCATCGGCTGCGCTCCTCTATGGAGATGCCTATTACTGTGACACGGCCGGCACCACCATTGGCCACTATCCTGTCGAAGAATTCAAATTTGGCAAGCTTGCCTACTTCAACTTTTTCTGCCAGCCCTCAACTTTTTTTCGCAGGGAAGCTTTTGAAGCAGCAGGTGGACTGAATAGCTCGCTCAACTTTGCTATGGATTATGATCTTTTTGTTAGAATCGGAAAAAACTTGCCGTGCTGCTATCTGCGGCAGTATCTCTCAAAATATCGGCTTCACAATACCTCGAAGACTATTTGTAATGATGCACTTTACAAAAACCATGAGGAATCTTTGCGTATTGCGATAAAACATTTTGGCTGGGCTCCGCTTAACAGGGTCTACGGTTCATGTAATTATTACTGCCTGGCCCAATTGCCAAAATTCCTGACACGAATCCGGCCGATTGTTATCCTTACTTCTCTTATAGTTACCATTTTCCGTTCTCTCCTGTTGAACCGGGGGGTGAGGAAAAATGATCTACAGCTATTGACGTTTGCAAATTCCCGAAAACTCTTCGTAAAGCGAGAGGATATTTTATTGGGAGAACAGGGAAGTAAGTCCCCATGAAGATTATACTAATATAATATTATGCATATGGCCTATTTCAATGCTTTGGAAAATACGGATGGTGAAATACTCACCCAAAAGCGAATTTTACTACTCTTCCCACATATAATTATTGCTGGAGGCGCATTAAACTATGCCCTCAAGCTGGCAGAATTTTTGGTTGGAAAAGGGGCGACTGTCGGGATTCTGGCTCTACGCACTGACGCCGCACAGTTCAAATTACCGGCCGGCGTTGAGATCCTGTCCCTTGAAGGTCCGCTCACTTCAAGCCTTAATTACTGGGCGTTTCTCCCGTTCTGGCAGAGCAGAATTAACAAAAAAATCGATGCCTGGAGCCCTGACGTTCTTATCCCACAGGTTTTTCCGGCAAACTGGTGGGGATGGTTGTACAAGCGGAGCCATCCTGATATAAAGCTCGCATGGACCTGTCAGGAGCCAAGTGCCTTCATCCACTCTCTTTCGTGGATAAAAGCGCTTACTCCGTTCTGGAAAAGCTGGATGGCCCGTGCGCTTCAACCGCTATTAGCCAGGGTGGATATTCATCTCAGCCGTTGTACCGACAGAATAATGGCTAACAGCTTGTATACGGCTCACATGGTAAAAAAAATTTACGACCGCGATGCTGATGCCGTTGTGTATCCAGGTTTTGAGCGTGAACTCTTTCTGCCCGGATCTAGTGAGCTGCGGAAGGGAATAGTCACCGTTGCACGGCTCACCCGATTTAAACGGATCGATTTTCTCTTGCGGGTTTTTGCCCTGCTGTCAATAAAATACCCCGACCTTGTTTTCAATATTGTAGGACGCGGAGAGGATGAAAGTGCCTTAAAAAATCTGGCTCGTGATCTTGGTGTCGGAGCCAGGGTCCTATTCCACGGAAGCATCGACAACCAAAGCCTTGCCACACTTTACCAAAGCTCAATGCTCTTTCTGCACGGGAGCGTGGAAGAGCCGTTTGGCATGGCTCTGGTGGAGGCAATCGCGTGTGGCACTCCGGTGGTTGCCCACAAAAGCGGCGGCCCCCTGGAGATCGTTGATGACAGTTGTGGACGGCTCATCGATAGCCGCTCCGAAGAACAATGGAGTAATGAAATTATCATTTATATAGAAACATTGGAGGGAAACTCCGCTTATTTAGAACAGGTCCACCTCCGGGCACAAAAATTTATCTGGGGATCTACACTGGAACCTGCAGTAACTGTAATCAAGGATCTGCTGGGAACCGGAAGTGGAGAGTGCCAAAAATCTTCAGGTGTTACATGAATACGGCAGATCCGCGAATATCCATCGTTATGCCCTCCTACCAGCAGGTCGCCTACCTTGGAGAGGCGGTCCGTTCTGTACTGGATCAGCGTGAGGTTGCAGTGGAATTGATCGTCATGGATCCCGGCTCCACTGATGGTTCGAGGGAGTTACTGCTGGAGTTGCAAAAAGAATATGGTGAACAGTTGCAACTCCGCTTTGAACCGGACAGCGGGCAGGCAGACGCAATTCAACGTGGTATGTCACTGGCTCGCGGCAACGTACTTGCATGGCTCAACTCCGACGACCGACTGCGACCTGGAGCGCTCCAGGCAGTGGCAGCCTATCTTGACTCCCCGGAAACACGCTGGCTTTACGGACGTTGCGGCATCATCAATGAAGGGGGACGATCAATCTCCCGCCCCATAGTCTGGTATAAGAATCTGCGCGGTCGGCACTTCAGCATTTACAAACTTCTGACGGAGGACTTCATTCCGCAGATGGCAGCTTTTTGGAACCGTGCCATGTGGGACAGGGTAGGCGGCATAGATGCAGAGCGGCACCTTGACATGGACTATGATCTTTTTCTGAAATGTGCGCTGGTCGCCCGACCAGAGGTCCTCACCGCGTATCTTGCTGATTTCAGGGTTCACCGGGATGCCAAGAGCAGTACCAGAACATTCGAGGCAATGGACGAGGCGTTCGCAACCGCCCGGCAGTATGCCGCGGGACTCGGCTGGAGGGGCAAAGTGGCACTGCTGCTTCACAGAATCTATGCGCTGCGTACAAAATTGATTTACCGTGTGATAAAACCGTAACTTCAAGGATTCGTAGCATGTCCAGGATTTTTTTTACCACCCCGCCGCTCAGCCTTGAAAAACGCTACGGTTCATTTGCCGGTGCCGGAAGCTCCGTGCCTTCGCTCGGAATTCTGATGCTGGCTGCCGTAGCTCGCAACGAGGGTCATGACTGCACCGTAGTCGAGGCATCGGCTCTTGCCCTGACCGAAGATGAGCTCCTGCAACGGTTGGTGATGGCCGGATCCGATATACTCTGCATATCTTCTACCACACTGGCAATAGGCAACTCGCATGCTTTTGCTCTGGCGGCGAAGCGCGAATCAGCCTCAATTATCACCATAGTTGGCGGCCCGCACATTACCGCAGCTCCTCTCGAAACAATGGAGCGGTTTCCCTCCTTTGATATCGCGGTCGTCGGCGAAGGTGAAGCAACCCTTGTCGAATTACTCAGGGCTTTGCAAGCAGGCAGCACTCTTGCCTCCATTGCCGGGCTGATCTTCCGGGAAGGCGGTAAACTTCACGATACCGGTAGACGCCCCTTCATTGCTGACCTCGATACCCTCCCTTTCCCCGCCTGGGATCTTCTGGAAGGTTTTCCGGCGCACTATCTGCCCGCACCTTTTAAAGTGCAAAAGCTCCCTGCTACCACGCTCGTCACCTCGCGCGGTTGCCCCAACACCTGCATTTTTTGTGATCGTTCGGTATTCGGCTCCAGCTGCCATGTATACTCGGCTGAGTATGTTATCCGTCAGATAGTCGAGCTTAACCGGCGTTATGGCATCCGTGAGTTCAGCTTTGAGGATGACACCTTCATCACCTTCAAGACGCGGCTTAAAGAGATTTGTGAACGGCTTATTGAACTCAGGCTCGACATCTCCTGGACCTGTCTCGGGCGGGTCAGCCACGTCACTGCTGACAATCTGGCGCTCATGAAAAAAGCCGGCTGCTGGCAGATCAGCTACGGCATTGAATGCGGCAGTCAGGAGATTCTGACACTGATAAACAAGCGGGTAACAGTGGCACAGATCCGTCAGGCGGTTCATTTGACCAGTGCGGCCGGCATCAAGAGCAAAGGGTTCTTTATCCTCGGGCATCCGGGGGAAACGCGGGGCAGCATGGCCCGGACAATCGATTTTGCCCTGGAACTCCCTTTGAATGACATCAGCGTCTGCCTCATGACACCATTTCCCGGGACAGAACTGTATGCCCGGGCTGCAGAGTTTGGTGCTTTCGACGCTGATTGGGGCAACATGAATCTGCTCAACATAGTCTTCATTCCCCACGGGTTGACGCGCAGTGACCTGGAGTCCGCCCGGAAAGAGTTAATCAGACGCTTTTATCTCCGCCCCCGGATTGTTACCGATTACGCCCTGCGACTCCTGCACAATCCATCTATGGCTAAAGGGCTTTGGAATGGCGTCCGATCACTCATTCGAAGCATCTGGAATTGAGCGTTTTCTGGCTTTCTCCGCATTACTGTGGTAATTTATCCGCCTACTTATGAAGACTCTTATCCTCATACCGGCCTATAACGAAGCCGCCCGGATTGCCGACGTAATCGGAAATATCAGGGCAGTCGTCCCGGATTTCGATATTGTGGTGGTGAATGATGGCTCAGGTGACACCACTGCTGCCGTTGCTTCGACTGCCGGCGCGACGGTGGTTTCTCATCCGTTCAATATGGGGTATGGTGTGGCGATCCAGACCGGCTACAAATACGCCCGTGCCAACGGATATGATTTTCTTGTCCAGATCGATGGTGACGGTCAGCACGACCCGTCCTATATCCCTTCACTACTGCAACCGGTAGTAGCCGGAGATACCGACTTTGCACTTGGATCGCGCTTTCTTGTGGCAGAAAGTTACGAACCTTCCCTGGCACGCAGGATTGGCATGGCGTTTTTCAGGAAGGTTGTTTCGTGGTTGACCGGCACCCGGATCACCGATTCTACCTCCGGCTACCAGGCTTTCAATCGTGACGTCATCAGCTTCTTCACCGGTGAATCTTTTCCCTGCGACTATCCCGATGCCGACATGCTGATCACCATTCATCAGGCCGGGTTCCGGATCGTGGAAATCCCGGTGCGCATGTACGCCAATGCTCAGGGCAAGTCGATGCATGGCGGTCTTATGCCCTTTTACTATATTTTCAAGATGTTTCTCTCGATCTTTGTGACACTGCTGCGAAAGAGGGAAGGAAGGGAGTAGGTTATGCCGGTACGTCAACAGATATTCGCCCTTATTACCTGTCTGATAGTGTTTGTTTTCACAGTCGATATGGTTCGTCGTCGACGCCTGCGGGAGGAGTACTCGGTACTCTGGCTGGCGACAAGTATTTTGATGTTCGTTCTTGTTGTCAAGTACGAATGGCTTGAACTACTTACCGGCTTTATCGGTGCAGGACTGCCGACGACCACTCTCTTCATAGGATCAATCATCTTCCTCATGCTTATCTGTGTGCAGTTTTCCATCAAAATTTCCGAACTGGCTAATCAGGTAAAGAATCTGGCGCAGGACAATGCACTGTTGAAGGAAGAGTTAAAAAAAATAGCACAGACAAAATCACTTTCCTGAAGGAGCTTCACGTGAAATATTTTCGTACGGACAAAATAGTCTTTGCCCTCTTGTGTTCTTTTCTACTGGCCGGTTGTTCAAACGGTGCTAAACCTTCCGCAGTCAAGACGGATAAACCGTCGAATGCCCCGCTAATCGAGATAGTCCATTCTGCCGTAATGTTTTATGCCGATGGAGGAACAACTTTCAAGGCACCGGCGGGTACCTCAATTGAGAAGAGAGAGGTGAAAGGAGTAAACAGTGCCGGCACCCTGGAAATCACCGGTATGCAGCAAAAAGGGAGTACCGTTGCAGGTATTACCTTCAGCATTCCCGCCGTCTGGATTGCTGGTGAGAAGCAAAAACTGAGCGGGCTTGCTGTTGAGATGAAGGAGCTTACCGCTTGTGCGCAGAGATTAGTGGAGAAAGAACGGTCAGGTAGTACAGAAAAAACAGACAAGGATTCCTGCCGCATGGAGGAGATTACCGCAAACAATCTGCAAGGGATTTCTATACTCTCGGACAAGGTTCCTCATATCCGAATGACAACGCTGGCACTCCGATAAATAAATTACAGTCAATCAATGGAGGACGGTGAGTGGATACTCCAAGCAATAAACAAACAGTTTTGGTGGATGAGTGTACTGCCCCGACACGATTTCCGGGGCGCACTTCCATCCAGCTGCTGCTACTTACGGTAGTGGCCTTGATTGCCTATTCCAACAGCTTCCACGTGCCGTTTATTTTTGACGACGAAACCTCCATAACAAAAAACGAGGTTATTCGCGACCTGGCAAACTTCTTTACCAATCGGAGCGGTTACGACTATCTCCCAAACCGCTTCATAGGGTATCTTACTTTTGCCTTTAACTACTCTTTTGGCGGATTTAACGTTGTCGGCTACCATGTTATCAACCTGATTATTCACTTAGTGAATGCACTGTTTGTCTACTCCTTTATGCGCCTGACGCTTCGCACCCCTTTTTTTAGTGAGAGCGGGCAGAAAACAGACGGTTCCGGTTTGCATGACTACACGTTTCTTCCCTTCTTTGCCGCACTGTTTTTTGTCTGTCACCCGATACAAACCCAGGCAGTCACCTACATCGTACAGCGGCTTACTTCGCTGTCAACACTCTTTTTCATGGGATCCCTGCTGCTGCATATCCGCTGGCGAACAGCTCGTGAGTCCGGCTCAGCCTTTACTTCCGGCAGAGTACTCCCGTTTTTCCTCCTCTCCCTTGCCATGGCGCTGTTGGCTATGAAAACCAAAGAAATTGCCTTCACTCTGCCGTTTGTAGTGCTTCTTTATGAGATCTGTTTTTTTGGTCGCCCACACATGAAGAGGCTTGCCGAACTGATGCCGATGCTGTTGACAATGCTAATTATTCCATTAACCATGATCACTCTGAATAAGCCGGTCAGTGACATTATCTCCGACGTCAGCAAGGTCACAACAGAAGGGAAACTTCTCTCCCGATGGGAATATCTTTGCACTCAGTTCAGTGTCATCACCACATATATCCGCCTGCTGCTGCTGCCTGTAAATCAGAACCTGGACTACGACTACCCGATAAACCGCTCCCTGCTTGAGCCACGTGCGTTCTTATCGCTGTCACTGCTCAGTGCTCTTTTCGCATTGGGGGTGTATCTGTTTTTCCGTTCAACAGGTAAGATTAACAGCCCGGCAGCCGTAACCGACGATTTAAGATCTAACATAATTTCGGCACGTTCTTCGCTTCCTGAATTGCGTTTGGCCGCTTTTGGAATTTTTTGGTTTTTTATCACACTCTCTGTCGAGTCAAGCCTTATCCCGATTAGCGATGTGATTTATGAGCACCGGGTGTACCTGCCATCAGTAGGTTTCCTGGTTGCCCTGACATCTCTCGCTTTTGTCGGATTGAAGCGAATGTCAATCCGTATCCCATCAGCACACAGGGCAGGTGTATCATTACTGCTAGGCGTGGCTGTAATTCTTACAGTGACCACATATACCAGAAACAATGTCTGGAGTAGCTGGGAGTCGCTCTGGCAGGATGTTCAGAAAAACAGCCCTTTAAAACCAAGGGCCTACAACAATCTTGGTGCCTACTATGTTAAGCAGGAACGCCCTTTCGAGGCTATACGTGAGTTTGAAATGTCCATCAGACTCAATCCGCAATACCTCGACTCACTTTATAATCTAGCCATGTTGTACGTCTGGGCTGGTCGCATCCCTGAAGCCAAACAGATCAGCGATACGCTGCAGAAACTTGATCCGGAAACCTTTAAAACACTGGACGCAATGTACGGCAACAAGTAATCATGGTTTCTTTTCTTTAGTAGCGCTGCTTCCCTTGCTTCCGCCAGGGAAAGATTTTTTTTTCGTGGTATCAGCATCATGTTCGGAAACCGCTCGCGTTAAAATGTCGGAAAAGATAATTGTTGCAAAGGTTCGATCCAATCCCTTACTTTTAAAATCAGTCATTATTATTCCCGGCGCAAAATTCATCCGACTGCCGATGGTAACTGGGCTTTCCGCCACCGCGAGCCAGATCTTGTCACCGTTTTTTTTCTGCAGATAAATGTAACTGTACCCGCCATTATTCATACTCTCCAGCACAGTTCCGCTAATCGGTTCCGCATTTTGCGGAGTCTCCTTCCCCATGCCCATCATGGCGTGTCCTTTTTTTTTGCCGGGCAGGCTTTCCGGCGGCTGTACGTTCGATGGGGCAGGCTGTTCCGATACCGCTGCAATGGGTGATACATTTGACGTTTCCACGGCAAAAGAGCTGATATTGGTAAAAGAAAACAACAACAGAGAGAGAAATATGCACTTGGTCATACAATCCCCTTTATAAATTTAGTGAAAAAAACCCCGCCTCATTTGAGGCGGGGTTACGTAGCGTCAAATCAGAAACCTGAAAAGATGTTACTTACGGAAATACTTCAGTTCTCCATAAGTTGCTGCAGCTCTTGTACCAGCCGGCTCTGCCATAACAGCAATCGGGTTGGTCACTGATGATGTCGTAATAATGTAGTTCTTCAGAGCTGCAATACTAATTGCATTGCCTGCCAGGTTAGTCGGCAGACCGCCACCAGCAGGGGTTACTGCAGACGAATACGCACTGAATTTAAGAACGTTTTCGAGATTCATATTGCCTGTTGTAGCAGGGAACTTGCTGTTCGAGTAGGTTACAGCACCGAACTGCAGGTACTGAACCGAGTCAAAGATAAGCTGCTTCATGAAGGTACGGTTGTGGACATGTGAACCCTTTTCAGCGGTAAGAAGTTTAAGGTTCATGGCCGCACCCATCGTCTGCTGAGCATCCTGAACACTACCACCAACAGGAGTATTCCAGGCGGTGAAGGCTGTTGTTAAATCGTTCTGGAAGAAGTAAGGATAAGCAGCGGAGTTATAGTTAATGCCAAACTGCTTCAGGGTAAAGCTTAAGAAATCAATTGTACGATCAAAAATCAGTTTCTCTTCTTCACCAACTACGGTCATGTCTTCTGTACTATGGCAACCATAGCACCCTTTTCTGGTCTGGTCGGTTGACCACGTGGACTTTGCAACTTCATATGCACCGAAGGAATGGCCATTCTTGGGGCCAAGGTGACAGGCAACGCATTGACCTTTGTCACCCGATGCAACAATTTTTCCAGGATATGTAGTTGTCGTGGTGCCAAGAGCGGTGGAGTAATTCTCCATCCCGACTCTTCCGTGCTGCCAGTTGGCTTTTTTACCCTGTGCTGGCTGACCAACGACTGCAATTGTTGAAAGTGGATATGGTTGTGCGGTAAGGCTACCGGTAATAACAACACCGTCAGCAATTGCACCATACTCGGAGGTATAAGCCGGCGCTGGGTAACCAAGACCGGTATTGGCTACAGTCGTAGAAGCTGCGCCGTAGTACTTGAAGCCACCTTTGCCATAAAAAACTGCTGCAGCAGCAAGATAGTGCGGGTTTTTAAAGCTGGTGTTACTGGCAGTAGTAAGAACGGTTGCTTTGATAGAATCTCCGTTTTCACGGCTTGCGTGGCACGGAATACAAACATTTGATTCACCGACGTTAGGATACTGGATAAAACCTTTTGCTGCTGTTCCGTAGCCGCCCATGCCGGCTTTGTAGCCGCCGCTGAGTGTCCGGACGCTGTTAGCAAAGTCGTTACTGCTGTGGCAACCATCACAGGTAAGTGGCTGCATGGCGGTGCCGGCAATTACGTTGGTATTTGCCCAGTTGCTGCCGATAGCCTGTACAAAACCGCCCGGGGTGTGGCATGCGTTGCAGCTTGCACGAGTAGTGAAATCATAATCCATCCAGGCGAGAGCATTGACGTCACCGTGACCTGATGCAGCCCAATCCTTGCGCTCCTGCTTGCCGGTGCCGTTGATCGGATTGTGTGGCTCATGGCATGCGGAACAGTTGTTGTTGCCGGGAGAGAGGTAGCGTGCGTTGGTCAGAGGAACACCAGGAGCGGAATGGCGCAGGCTGAGGTTAGCAGCGTGGCACTCATAGCAGCGACCGCTGGCGGAAGGCTCAACATCGTTGTGCTGTGTGCCGTGGCAGCCTGCGCAACCGGTGTATGTGCTGCCATTCTTGGCATTGGCTGTCCAGCTGAGGTTTGTGTAGTGGCCGGACTGTTTGTAATCGGCAACAAGATTCTGTCCGGTTATATCACGTGTTGATTCGTGGCAGCCGAGACAAGATGAGTCTGCAGCCTTTACAACAGGAGCATTCATTGTGATGGCTACGTTTACCGGTGTACCGGCGGCAACAGTCACGTCGGCAGCAAATCCTTCAAACAGTACTGCATTGTTGGCATCAAGTGCCTGAGCAGAGACAATAAGACCGCTTCCGGGGTAGACTTCAATTGTACCACCGGTCTTTCCGGCAAAATCCTGTTTAGCAGTCGGAATTGCTGCACCGGTAACCGTAAGCCGTACTTTTGCTACGCTGTCACTTACCAGGCCGACTGTTTTAACGGTCATCTTGGCGGCGGGGCCGTCAGGGGTTACACTGTTACTGCTGGTGCCGCAGGCTGTTAATGCAAACAACATCAGGGCGAACAGCAGGTACTGAATGTTACGTAGACTGTTTCTCATGTGTACTTCTCCTTTTCGTTTTGATTGTAAACTGGTGACTGATACCTGCCATAACTGTTCTAAACCTCCTACCCTCCTTTCCTTTAAAATTTGACTCAAGTACCGACTTGCCATTTAAAACGGTACGTAGAAACAAGCGACTGGTATTATTTGTCCTGCTCATCCAGTGCTCGCATTGGTCCTGATTCAATACACCGCCTAGTTACTGTCCTTTATAGTCAAGAGTAACTGCGGTTATGCCGTTTGGAAAAAATACATCGCCTACAATGGTGGGTGTCGGGTAGACCACTCCGGTTGTCACCGAGCCGGGAGGCAAGGCGACTCCGCCAACCACCGTTCCTGGAGGATAGCTGACTCCGCCGATGACAGCGCCATTCGGATAGGTTATGCCACCAACGACTGTTCCGGTCGGGTAGACAACTCCACCGATGACTGTCGATGTAGAATATGTTACACCTCCAATCACCGAACTATTCGGGTACGTGATCCCGCCGATTATGGTGCCCGAAGGGTAGGTTGTTCCGGTTGCCACTGAGCCGGGAGGCAAGGCCACTCCACCAACTACGGTGCCTGCGGGGTAACTAACTCCGCCGATGACGACGCCACTCGGGTAGCTTATGCCCCCAATGACTGTTCCGGTCGGGTAGGTAACCCCGCCGATGACTGTCGATGTAGTGTACGTTACACCGCCAATCACCGTACTGTTCGGATACGTAATGCCACCGATTATGGTGCCGGTCGGGTATGTTGTGCTCCCTGCAACCGAGCCGGTCGAATAAATAAAGGATCCGTTAATGACTCCAGTCGGATATGTTACCCCGCCTATTACCGTTCCGGTCGGGTAGGTTACCGTAGTGATTGCAACTCCGCCAGGTGTTATTACTCCACCGTTTACAACCCCTGTCGGATAGTTTGTGCCACCTATGACTATGCCGGTTGGATAGGTGAGGCCGGCTGTTACCGTGCCGGGTGGGAAGGCGACTCCACCGACTACGGTGCCCGGAGGATAACTGACTCCGCCGATGACGACGCCATTCGGATATTTTATTCCACCGATTACCTCTCCGGTCGGGTAGATAACCCCGCCGACTACCGTCGATGTAGGATAGGTAACCCCACCGATAACCGTGCTGTTAGGAAACGTAATTCCTCCGATAACAGTACCGGTTGGATAGCTTATGCCGGTTAAAACGGCACCCGGAGGATAGGCTACTCCGCCGACTACGGTCCCGGCGGGATATGTAACGCCGCCGATTACAACGCCGATCGGATAGGTGGTGCCGCCCGTAACAGTGCCGGTCGGGTAGACAACGCCGCCGATTACAGTGGAGGTCGGGTAATAAATACCGCCGGTTACGGTACCGTTTGGATACGTAATACCGCCGATTATGGTGCCTGGAGGGTATGTTGTACCGCCAATGACCTTACTGGTTGGATAGATAAAGGACCCGTTTATGACTCCAGCGGGATATGTTACGCCACCTATCACCGTGCCTGTCGGGTAGGTCACCGTAGAGATTACTACTCCGCCGGGAGTTATCACTCCTCCGGTTACAACCCCTGTCGGATAGTTTATTCCACCAATAATTGTGCCGGTCGGATAGGTGAAGCCGGTTGTTACGGTGCCGGGAGGGAAGGCGACTCCACCGACTACGGTGCCGGGGGGATAACTGACTCCACCGATGACGACGCCATTCGGATATTTTATTCCTCCGATTACCGTTCCGGTCGGGTAGACAACTCCGCCGATGACGGTCGATGTCGGGTAGAAAATACCGCCGATTACGGTGCCGTTCGGATACGTAATACCGCCGATTATCGTTCCGGCGGGGTAGTGTAAATTTCCCGTTATTGACTGAGACAGATTTGCGGAGAAATCAAGACCAGACACATTTGCACCGCTGACGACAACAGAACGATTTAAAGGAGTTACCGTTCCATAGGCAAATGAAGCCGTTATACTGTATTTGCCGTTCTTGATATTTGAAAATGAATAATTGCCGTTATTATCGGTTGCTGTGTTTCCGTATCCGGCACCGGACAGCGTCAGAATAACATTGGGGATGCCAACGCCATTAAGCGTCACGCGCCCGTAAAGGGAGTACGTTTCCGGTAGTGGAGCCGGTGTCGTCACCGGCAGAGCGTTACTCAAAACGGATATATTCCCGGCTGTGTCATACGCCTTTACCGTGTATGTATAGGTACTATTGCCGGTTACCGTTCTGTCGATGTAGCTGGTGACCAGTGAAAAATCAATGTACAAGCCGTCCCGATAAATTTTATACCCGGCAACATCTTTGTCAGCCGGGGCAGCCCAGGCAAGCTCGACGGTGCTGCTGGTGACCGCAGATTTTATGAGATTGGCCGGTGCGCCCGGTGCCGTTGTATCGGTCAAATCAACAGCAGCCGGAGTCGTAACCGTTACCGTACTGCTGAGGCTTGAGCGGGTCCCCGTGGTGCTGAAAGAGCGTACTTCATAGTTATATTGCGTGGCGGGGGTAACTGATGAGTCGGCGTAACCGGGGGTTGCAACCGTGGCTATGACTTTGCCGTTACGCAGGACATCATATCCCGCGACCACGCCATTCCCATCCGGCTTTGATGATTCTGCCCATGTCAACACGACGGAATTACCGGTCATGTTAACAACTGTAAAGTTCTGAGGCACTGACGGAGCGGTCTGGTTGGTGGTCGGGCTTGCGGGTACAGTGACGGCAAGCGGTGGGTTACTCCGGTTGGATTCGCCTGTTACCGTTACTGCTGATACCGTATAATTGTACGTTGAATTAGGAATAATCAATACATCGGAGTATTGCGTTGACGTAATTCCGGAGGCGATAAGATCGGAGCCGCGATACACGTTGTATGTAACGGAGCTTGTGGCCGAAGCCACCCACTGAAGCAGCACCCTGTTATATTGAGCCGGTGCTGCAAGTGAGAGATTCGAAGGTGCGCCGGGACGTACCGTGCCGACAGTACTCAGCGTGCGGACGGTAAGAATGGTGGAAGCTGCAGAGTTGTTTGAGGCTGCATCAAATGATTTTACATAATAGGTGTATTCCGTTGCCGGGGATACGGCTCTATCAATATAAGAGTTGTCGATTACCGTTGCTATGATCTGTGAATCCCGATACACAAGATATCCTGAGGCGGGAGAAACAGTACCGTTACTGTTTGTTTTCGTGGAAGCCCCCCACTGCAAATTGACCTGAGTGTCGGAAGTACCAACCGAAACAAGGCCGGTCGGCGTGGTAGGACTAACCGTATCTGCTTGAGGTGGCAGTGCGGGGGTCGTGATTTTAAATTCAGCAGTGGCAGCAGAAAAATTGCGCGCAACATCAAAGGCAACGATTTTGTAGGTATACTCAGAAGCCGGAGCCACCAGGGCATCCAGATAGTTTACTGTAGCGCCGGGAACATGAGGTACCGTATCGATGATAATAAATATTCCGGATGCGTCTGCACGATAAACCTGATAGCCACCAACACCGCTTCCTCCGCTTGTGTCAGACGAACTATTCCAGAGTAACGAAACCGTTCGTGAATTAACAGAGGTAACATTCAGGTTTGTCGGTACTGTTGGCGGTGTGGTGTCAATCAGGTTCTCGGCAATATACGAAAATGGCGCTGCCTGTACATTTGAAATGGCTGAAATGATATCACTGCTGGGGAGGTATTCCGGTGGAAGAGTGCCATCTGTTTTCAGAGAAACGGTAACGGTGGCGATGGATCGTTTCAGATCGTCCGCAATGGAGCCAAGGCCGGTAGTGACTAATTTGACCACCAGAACATCAAGAGTCGTAATATTCTGATTTATGATGCTTTCGATGGCTTTAATCGAAACCAGCAGGTCCTGCTGCTGTTTTGCAGTCGTTATATCGGTTGCACTTGTAGGCAACTGCACAGAGCTGAAATTGGGGCCGAAAAAAGTTTCAAGGGCGATTACAGCCCTCCGGATGTTTTCTGAGCTGAAGCCGCTGTTATTAGTAAAGCCATCGGAAGGAGTAACCGGATTAATAATGTTCTGTTCAATAAAAACAGCCACCGTCTCTGAGGCAAAATTTATATTTTGCGGGGGGATGACGGCTTTCAGCAAGGTAGTTTCTGTGACAAGAGCTCTTATTTTAGCAGTGGGAGATTGTGATGCAAAGACTGACTTAAGGAGACGACTGACGAAGCTGGACGGAGGAACAGCCTGCAGCATAAGCGGACCGTTATATGTGACCGGAATGTGCAGCATGTAGCTGCCGTCAGATCCGCTTACAACCGTTTCGCTTAACGCACTTCCGGAAACAACAGCTCCGTTCTCAATAGCATACGCAGTAATTTTCGCTCCGGAAAGCGGTCGATTATTGGTAACATCGGACACAGTCCCGGTGATCTGTTTTGAAACCTGATCTGCCGCTATCGGTCCACCATTGCCTCCGCCACCACCACAACCTAGGAGCATCAGTACCAGAGATGCGAGCATTACCGTTCCGAACGTGAATCTCTTCCAGTTGAGCCGCATACAGAATTCTCCCTTCTGTTTGTTTGTATATCGAATTATGCCGGTTTCCTGCTGATACTCACTATAACGGTACTGGTACTCCGCCTGGGAGTGACGCGCTAAAATCAAGCCCGGTCGCAATAGGTACGAAGCTGTTATATATGCCTCCCATAATAGGTGTATTACCACCTTTTTCCGGATCATATAGATACAGTGTCGTGCCGTCAGTGATCGTAAAATATTTACTTTGCTTCGGGTTAAAAAGGTATGTGGTACTTGAAGGAATTATTATATAGCTACTACCATCGCCGGGCACTCCTACAAATGTATAGGACCCACCCACGACTGTAACAGTCTCTTTTTCGACAGTACCAGCAGACACATTAGCACCCAATAATCCGTCTTGTGTATACACCTCAAAGTTAGCGTTATAAAGTTTTACCGACGTCCCGGGAAGACCTGAGCCGTCCAGAAGCACTTTCCCGGAGACGGTATAAGTCGCAGCAGCAGGAGTTGTCTTTAAATTCTTCACAATGAGGTTGCTATTAGAAATCGTCACGGATGTTATTTTCTCCGGTGAGAAAAAGTACCCCGGGAGTGATGGTGTTAAAGAATAGTCGCCCTTGCGCAGTGAGGGAAATGTATAGGTACCGTCGCCAGCTGTTGTCTGCGTGCCTGAAGCGGTACCTCCCAGGGTTATCACTACACCGGCGACTCCGGCACCACTGGCATTGATGACCTTTCCGGAGATACTGTAGGTCTGCTCTACAGCTACTGATCCACTGCCCCCGCCACCACCGCACCCGGTGAGAAACAGTCCTAAAGACAGAATCATTATTACGGGGACGGCTGAATATTTGCTGAACGTGAACCACATGATCGAATGACCTCTCTTTTAGCAAATCACCTGCACCTGCCAGGCATAATTCAGCAGGTCAATTTTCTTCCCATTGATTGTTGTTTTGCGGGAGAGCAACCGGGGTCACTGATGGGTGACAGATAACTCCGCTGCACTCTTGCTTGACGATATCATAACTACCAATTTTGGTAAGCCCGCCACCAATTGTATTCCCTTTTTGTAAAGAAAACTCGTGGGTGGCAAGTCCACTAAAATGCTGTTGTTTTGTCAATTTTGTTTCATCGTGACAACTAAGACAGGTGATCGTCTGCCGGGTAGTGGTAATATGCACGGAATGCAAATTTTTACCATTACGGTGGCCCGAGTAGAAGCTATTGTATTCAGGTGCATATTTTGCTGTACCCTGTGCATGGCAATCAATACACGCCGGTTTGGTGCCACCCCACTTCGGCGTAACCTTGCCACCGTGACAACTTGTATTGGCACATGTACCGGCAGAGCCCGTATAACCGGGGTTTGCCGTAGCTGTTTTTGCGCGGAAGCCGGTCGAGATGGACACAAACGGAGTGCCTTTTGCGTGGCTTGCAGTGCCTGTGCCGCCCCCTTTATGGCAGGAGCTGCATATTACATCCTGCAAACCGTCATGCGCGCCGTGGCTTTTTTGCGCATTGGGGAAAACGCTCGCATTTGGTGGAATACCGTGGCATGACGAGCAATCCGAAGCTTTTTGATTGATCGGTTTTCCGTTTGAATGGCATTTTAATCCGGTTTTTGAATTGGCATTGGCGCAGGATGGTGCCGTGCCACCAACGCCATCATAGTTTACACCATGACAGAGGGTGCAACTTGAACTGATACTGGCGGTATATTTATGGAACTGGCTACTCGTAGCGTCGGTCCATTTGGCGCTGTGGCCACTGTCACTATGACAAAGTGTATTGTTGAAGCAACTCGGAGCAGCACCGGCGGAGGGCCGTGAAGAAGGTTTAAGCCTCGAATTATTCCCGTCTTTATGGCAAAGGTAACACTGGTCCGCATTTTTGGGGTCGGAAAAGACGTGATTCGTACCACTGGAAGTATCGCCATGCCATGGCTTATCGGGGTGTGGCGCTTTTGTATGACAACTGTAGCATGAAGTGGCTTTCCCTGCGCCACCTTTGAACTCACTGCCGTGACACTGGCTGCAATAGGCGAAACCAGCTGAAAATTGAGCAGGTGTTGCCATTGCCCCCTGGCGGCCGTGGCGACTTTGGAACTTCCATCCCTCTCCGTGACCGGCATTCGGACCGACCGGACCTCCGGCATGACAACTTTGTGCACCTTTGGTCGCACTAAAGCAACTAACGGTTGCAATGCCACCCAGCAAATTTTCGCCGTGACATTCCTGGCACGCAGAAAGATCTTTTTGTGCATCAACCCAGTGTTTAGCCACCCAATTGGCATCGTGTTTACCACTGTCTACATTGTATATGGCGTCGGATCTTTGATCGCCACAGCCACTTATAGCCATACCAACTACAAGAATAGTTATAGCAAGGAGTGGTTTTATTTGTGACATGACGCGCACCTCACATTGTTCGTACGTCCATGGCATTTGACACACGAAACCGGGTTAACCCTGCCGTCAATCCTGTGCTGGGTCATATAATCACCACGATGTGGAAGGGAACGTTCGGGAGCATCACTGAATTTATCGCTCGGCTTGATATCCTCCCTGTTGGCATGACAGTCGGTACAGAAAGATTCATGGTGGCACGAGTTGCAGGCCTGACGGGACGAAGCCGCATAAAAACGGTGCTTGATCATAAAATCGGGCGCGCGATGATTAAAGGCGCTCCATGAGTCAGTGTGGCACTCCGAACAGTTCGGCCGTGGAATTCCCTGTTTTCTGACATCTTCAGGGTGTATACGCTGCAGACTGGTAGTGCCGGCGCAGGCATACAGCAGAGTCATCAGCAAAAGAAGAGACATGATAGCAATTTTATTTTTCACTCTTTGTACCCCCCTCAGCAACAAACTTTGTGTCAAACGTGTAGGTCGCCATTACAAGAGCACGGACCTCGCTGTCAAAATCAGGATTTTGTGAGTATTGCAGATCACCCCTGACTTTTAACTTTTGATTGAACTCGTACCCGGCTGCCCCGGTGATTACGTAGCTGTTACTGATGCCGTTAATTTTTTTGTCATAGTTCACGTTAATTGCATCAAGGGTAAGGTCGGCCTGACTGATTTTTTTGGCAACGAATGCCCGGAACTCGGTGTAGCAGAGCTTGTCAGTGTCACCTGCCATGCGATGGAGACCGCCACCCGCCAGCAACCCTTCGGGAAACTTGTAGGAGGCTTTGCCGCCGAAATACGATGCATCACCGGACTGGTCATAACTGTAAAACTTGTAATCAGCGGAAACAGTCAGATTTTTGATCGCAGTGTACGCGGCACTTGTACCATACGTGGTCTGTTTGTTATTACTGCTCCAGATTGGATTGTTGCTGCTCAAAGCAACTGTTGTGACGTTGAACAAATAATCGTTCAAATTTATATGCGAGAAGTCAGCGCTCAGGTTGACTGTTGACGTCGGTGCATAGCTTACGGCGTAGCTGTTTTCCATCCAACCATTGGTTATGGAGTTGTAAGTGGAACGACCGTTTATATCAACCTGTTGATGTGGCCGCACCCAGAGATCCAGGCCCTCTTCCTCGCGGTAGTTGCTCCTGGTCGCGCTCTCGCTCTTAAGAGCGCTCAAGCCGATAGAGTATATTTTTTTGTCGCCCCGGGAGATCCGGGTGCCATAGATAAGCTCTCCTCCCTGGTACTTTGGATCGGCACTCTGTTCCGTAGTAACGGAACTACCGACAAAAGCCGACACTCCGACCCCGTACCCGAAGTCATTGCGCAGATAGACGCCGTCGAATCGTTCTGCGGCAACACCTTCACTGATAAACTGGCGTCCAATGGTAAAAACGGTATTATTTTTAGCGGCTTGGTAGGTGAGATAGGCATACTGTAGATTGCCATTAGTACTGTTGTCGTTCGGGTTGCTACCCAGATCGGCCCGCCCCCATGCTCCGAGATAAAATGATACCGCCGAGCCGTCTTTGCTTTCATCGGTCATGTTGAGGCGGAGGTATTCGTAGGCGGGGGAAAGGGTCTTGTCGTTGACTGTAGTGCGCATGCGGAAGATAGTGTTGGACTCACCTGAAAAGGAATAGTCAGACGCGATGAGCGGCGTTGACCAGAGCAGTGCAGAAGCGAGTACTGCCGCCCCCGCTCCCAGGATCAGGCAGCTATTAATCTTGTTGGTATGTTTCAAAATATTCCCTCCTTTCCGAAAAATGCGTTCTGCGGCGTCATGCAATTAAAGCGCTTGGAGCTGTCGGCTGTTATATCTTCTTTCATCGATGTGCATGTGTTTGATATCACCAATTGAAAGAATATCCCAAATACTATGAATTTCAAGCGCGGTTAAAAAATAGTTTTTATAACGTACAGCAAAGCACGCCAATTGGCGTAACACAACAGCGAAATGACATAACCGAAAAAGACGTAACCAAAAAAAGACGGATTAACCCATACGACCGCTTATTTAGGCGATATTATGGGTAAAATTACAGCACTTAAAAAATGTTTATTAGACAGAACTATCCCTGCGAACGGTACTAAAGCATAAACCGGGCCGATTATCAACCTAAATAAACCGGAATAAATATTTAAACAGGTACTACGCGAGCCACTTCTTTATAGACATATCGGCTTTTCCTGCCATCCTCATCGCAGCGCCAACTCCATTGCCTCAAGTTTCTTCACCCGGTCACGCAGTACCGCCGCCTTCTCGAAATTCAAATCCTTTGCCGCCGCCAGCATCTCCTTGCGGAGTTTTTTCACCAGTTTCGGGATCTCTTTTGGTGCCAGATACTCCTCACCGGCTTCAGCCACTCCTGCCGGTTGCGTGACATAATCCTTCTCCTCGATCGACTCCAGGATACTGCGCAACCCTTTTTTAACCGTCTCCGGCGTAATGCCATGTTCTTTGTTGTAAGCAAGCTGCCTGACCCGCCGCCGCCCGGTTTCATCGATACACGCCTGCATGGAGCGGGTGATGCTGTCACCGTACATCAGCACCCGGCCATTGATATTACGGGCGGCGCGCCCGCAGGTCTGGATCAATGACCGCTGTGAGCGGAGAAAGCCTTCCTTGTCGGCATCAAGAATGGCAACCAGAGAAACCTCCGGCAGGTCAAGCCCCTCCCGCAGCAGGTTAATCCCGACCAGCACATCGAATTCCCCCATACGGAGGTCACGAATGATCTGCATCCGCTCGATGGTGACGATGTCTGAATGGAGATACTTTATCCGCACCCCCAGCTCACGATAATAATTGGTCAGCTCTTCGGCCATCCGCTTGGTTAAGGTCGTTACCAGCACCCGCTCACCACGGGCAACGGTTTCACGGACTTCGTGGAGGAGGTCGTCCACCTGGCCGTAAATCCCCCCCGCCCCCCCTTTATTGAAGGGGGGAGACAAGCCGTCCATATCAACGGCATAAGATGATAAGTCCCCCTTCAATAAAGGGGGATTCAGGGGGATTTGCCTTCCTGCCGTCACCGGTCGCACCTCTATAACCGGGTCAACCAGGCCGGTCGGGCGGATAACCTGCTCGACAAACACACCGCCGCTCGCTTCAAGTTCATAATCGGCCGGAGTCGCCGAAACATAGACCGCCTGCCGGATACGGGTCTGAAATTCCTGGAAATTAAGCGGGCGGTTGTCGAGCGCCGCAGGGAGGCGGAAACCGTAGTTTACCAGCGTATCCTTGCGTGAACGGTCACCGCGGTACATGGCGCCGGTCTGGGGAATGGTGATATGTGACTCATCTACAAACAGGACAAAGTCATCCGGGAAGTAATCAATCAGTGTGTACGGCGCCTCCCCCGGCTGGCGGCCATCGAAATAGCGTGAATAGTTTTCGATACCGTGGCAGAACCCCATCTCCTCCATCATCTCTATATCGTAGAAGGTTCGCTGTTCGATGCGCTGCTCTTCCAGAAGCATGTTTTGCGAGCGGAAATAGCTGATCCGCTCCGCCAGATCGACCCGGATCTGCTCAACGGCCCGCTCAAGCGTTTCCCGGGTGGAGACGTAATGGGAAGCAGGATAGATGGAACATTTCGAGAGTTTCTGCAGCACGGTGCCACGGAGCGGATCGATTTCATTGATGGCCTCAACTTCATCGCCAAAAAATTCTATCCTGAGGGCACGATCGTTGTCATACGCAGGAAAAATTTCAATGACATCGCCCCGCACCCGGAACGTGCCGCGATGGAAATCCATATCATTACGCTCATACTGTATCTCGATCAGCTTTTTAAGCAGTTCGTCCCGTCCAAAATCATCCCCCTGGTGAAAGAAGATATGCATCGACTGATACGCATCAGGTGAACCGATGCCGTAAATGCAGGAGACCGAAGCAACAATAATGACATCACGCCGCGTCAGCAGACTGCGCGTCGCCGAATGGCGCATCTTATCTATTTCGTCGTTGATGGCAGAATCTTTTTCAATAAAGGTATCGCTGGTCGGGATGTAGGCTTCGGGCTGGTAGTAATCGTAGTAAGAGACAAAATATTCTACTGCGTTATCCGGAAAAAGCTCCTTGAACTCGCCATAGAGTTGCGCCGCCAGCGTCTTGTTGGGTGCCAGCACCAGCGCCGGCCGCGAAGTCCGGGCTATGACGTTGGCAACGGTGAACGTTTTACCGGATCCGGTGACACCGAGCAGTGTCTGATGGCGATCACCGCGCTCGATCCCCTCGACCAGCTCTTTGATGGCCTGTGGCTGATCGCCGCGCGGGGTGTAGTCGGTTGTAATGTTAAAAATAGACATACGAACTCACAGAGTGTCAGTATTCATCTGCCTCTGACATAACCCGGCATATAGTCCATCATGTAGAAGCAGTTCGGCAGGGTTCCCCTCTTCTGCAATTACCCCCTCTTTCAGAACAATAATCCGATTGCAGTCACGGAAGGCGGATACTCTCTGCGAGACAATCAACACGGTCCGTCCGGTATAAAATTTTCCGAGTTCATTGAGGATTTCTTCTTCGCGCCCTGCGTCCACCGCAGAAAGCGGGTCATCAAGCAGCAGAAGCGGTGGATTCCCGACGACGGCACGGGCAATGGCGAGACGCTGCTTCTGACCGCCGGAAAGTGTCACCCCCTTTTCGCCAACCTGCGTCTCAAATCCGGCGGGGAACCCTTCTACATCCTCAAGAAAGCCGGCCTGACCGGCCGCTCTGATAACAGCATCCGCAGCATGGTCTCCCGCAACGCCGTACCCGATATTTTCAGCAACGGTTCGCGAGAAGAGAAACGTTTCCTGCGGCACATAGCCGATTAACCGGCGGAGAGAGGCAGTTGTTATGCTGTTAATGTCCCGCCCGTCAATACAGAGCATTCCGTCCGGGATCGGTAGTAGTCGCGCAATCAGACGCAGCAGGGTTGTTTTTCCGCTCCCGACGTCTCCCGTTATACCCACCGTTTCACCGGCTCGAATATGAAGAGATATCCCCTTGATAATTTCCGTTTCTCCGTAGCTGAAACTGAGGTTGCGTGCCTCAATTCCGGAATGAAAGGAGTCGATCGGCTCTGCGTCAGGCGAATCGATAACGGTCGATTCGGCGCCCAGTATCCCTGCCAGGCGCGACATGGAGGCAGCCCCACGCTGCGCCAGGGTTAGAATCCAGCCCATGACCGCTGTCGGCCAGACAAGCATCGCCAGGTACCCGCTGAAAGCGACAAAATCACCCAGGGAAATACTGTTAGCAATTACCAGTCTGCCACCTATGAACAAAACGACAAGGGTTCCTGACCCGGTTGCGGCCGCCATGATCGGAATGATAAGGCCACGCAGCCGGGCGAGTCGCAGGTTGTGCTTGAGGTAGCGCCCGGCACTTTTTCCGAATTCACCCTGAAAATACTCTTCCCGACAGTAGGATTTTATCAGCCGAACTGCTGAAACTGTTTCTTCGGCCTGGCTTGAGAGATGCGCCAACTCCTCTTGAGCCTGAAGTGAGCGGTGAAAGAGTCGATGACTGACTTTTTTGATGATCAGGATCATGATCGGGAAAGGAAGAATTGACCAGAAGGTGAGCCATGGGTGAATCCTGATCATCATCGTTACGGCAGCACTGTAAATCAGCACGGTATTTATCGCGCTCATAACGCCAAATCCGGTTAACATGCGAACGTTAGTCAGGTCGTTGGAGAAGCGGGAGATGATATCACCGCTGCGACTGCTGGAAAAATAGCTGAGGTCCAGTCGGGTCAGGCGCTGAAACAGGTCGTTACGGATGCGAAATTCAATAATTCTGGCAGCATTAAGAATGAATGTTCGGGAAAAAATACGGGTGACGCAGTGCAGAACCGCCAGGAGCGAGATGATCAGGGCGCATGCAGAGGGCGAGTAACGGGCCTCCTGTGGATGCTGCAATGCCTCCACCGCCAGCTTCATGAACCAGGGAATCAATAGAGCAAAGGCATTGGTGAGAAGGAGGAACAGCGCTCCTCCGGCGTATCGCCAGCGGAGTGCTGTCAGATAGGGATATAGTCGAGCGAGGTCTTTGATACGTTTTCCCTCTTTTTAGTTCTACCTCTCACAAGCATAGCTGCTATTTTTATTGAAGTTCATGACATTCTACATGACAATGAAATGTTTCGATTTCAAAGTAAACAGAGTGCCACGATTTAACGTAACACCCTGATATTGGTGGAGATGAAGGGATTCGAACCCTCGACCCCTGCCTTGCGAAGGCAATGCTCTCCCAGCTGAGCCACATCCCCAAAACCTTCTTTAACGACTTCCTGCTAACGAGTGGCCCCACCTGCATGACCACCAGACACATATGCTTGAGCATATACAAAAAATAATTTGTGTCAACCATCAAAGATGTACACCAAAACATCTAAACAATTAAAGAATTTATATAAATAATGGGAACGGAATGCATGTATTTTCTTCAGAATTTGCCAGTTCACCACATTTTAGACAAACAACATTTGGAAACATCGTTAGATGAGTAACGGCTACGATCATACCCGACTCTCTGAGCATGCAAATATGATCAATGTGTTTCTCTTCGCAATCACAGACAATATCATTATCCATGGTTTTCAGGCCTGTTTCCGGTTCTTTATGGCAATATTCATCTCAGCACTATATTTTGCACCTATCAGATCGTGATTTTAGGAATGCTCTGTATCATGTACGTTGTTACCGTTGCAAAGAACATGACGAGAAGTATCGTCATTATTATGCTGATAATAATCCCCAATGTGACCACCCATTTATTTACCCCGCCCATTTCTTGTAAGACAGGTATAAAATTCTGTGGTAGTTGTGTAGATCGAATTTCAACAATCTTTGTTTTTACATGCCGATAATAAAGGTAGTTCCCGATACACCCGACAACTATATGCAAGAATATGTTTATACCAGGAATGCAGAATACAACAAAGGTGATCAGCGACAGTGCGTACATTTTCCGATAGAGGAACCAGAGGAAGGTGAACCCGCAACATGACCAGTTCCATGTGACACCAAACTTTTCCCGTCCCATGATGGTAAAATTAGAAAACTTTTGTATGTAATAGTATGAGTTTGAACCTGCGAAGGCACTGATTTCGTCAGTAGAGATAGAATCAGCATTGATAGTGTTATTCGGATCAAGGTTCAGCATTGATCCGCACTGTTTACACTTGACAGCACCGACCAGGATGGTTTCTTTACAGAATGGGCAGATCATTTATTGGTAGATCCTTGTAGTGAACGGATAATTATTTCCTGCCTGGAGCAATCTTCGCTATTATAGCGTAAATATTCTGAATGTCATCAAGTAGCAACGTTCGGCACAAACAAGCCATCTGAGGGAGTATTCATGCCGATCCTCGAAGCCCGCTCCGTATCAAAAACATACTCCATAGACAACAGCAGAATGACCGTTCTGGATAGCATTACTCTCAGCGTGGCAGAGGGTGAATTCCTCGTCATCAAGGGTGAAAGCGGCAGCGGGAAATCGACACTGCTTTCGATCCTTTCCGGTCTTGACCGCCCGGATGCCGGACGAGTCATTCTTGGCGATCGGGACATTACCGATCTCACGGAAGATGCTCTTGCTCCAATCAGAAACGCCACCTTCGGTTTTGTCTTTCAATCGTTCCACCTTATCCCGTCGCTTACGGCACGGGAGAATGTTATGTTTCCGGCCGAACTGAACGGGGATCTTCACGCCCGGGAAAAAGCGGATCAACTCCTTGAGCGGGTGGGGCTTTCCGGCAGGGCTGCCAGCTTTCCTCATCAACTCTCCGGAGGTGAGAAACAGCGCTGCGCACTCTGTCGCGCATTGATCAATAAACCGCTCATTCTTTTTGCCGACGAACCGACCGGCAATCTTGATCTGGCAAATGGCAGGGGTGTTCTGGAACTGCTTCGAGAACTGCAGCGCGAACAACGGACAACCTTGATTCTCGTTACTCACAGTCAGGAGATTGCACAGACCGCAGATCGGGTTATCACCCTTCAGGACGGCAGGATTGTCAGCAGCTGCGACCATGAATAACGTGCGACTCCTGTTCCGACAGATCCGGGGCTCTTTGCGCCAGTCAACGGTTTTTGTACTCTGTGTGGTACTTTCAGTCGTTACACTGGTATCCCTCGGAAGCTTCAGCAGGAGTGTCCATTCATCCCTGCTGCGGGACGCCCGGGTTCTTCACGCTGCCGATATCATAATCAAGTCCCACTCCCCCTTTTCACCGGATTTAACTCAGGCCGTGGCCACCAAAGAGCAGCAACAGGAGCTTAAAACAGCCCGTGTCTATGAGTTTTACTCCGTTGTAAGGGCAATGGATAACGAAACGTCATTGCTTTCCGATCTGAAAATAGTCGAACCGGGCTACCCGTTCTACGGCACCGTACATCTGGCCTCCGGACGCATTTTTAATGAAGTTCTTACCGCTGGCAGCGTCATTGTGGAACAACAACTCCTTGACCGCCTGCATCTGCAGGTGGGAGACAGACTCAGAGTCGGCAGCAGCACGCTGACCATAAGAGACACCGTGCTGACCGAATCTGACCGGCCGACCAATCTGTTTGCCCTCGGTCCGCGCGTATTTATTGCTGCTGCGGACCTCGCATCACTGGAACTCGTCGGCACGGGGAGCAGAGTCCATTACTCCATCCTGGCCAAGGTGAATGATCAGAACAGTCTCGACCGCTTTGCCGAAGAGCTTGGCCATTCGGCAGTCAAAGACCGGGAGCGGGTGGAAACCTATCGAACTGCCGGATCCGGGGTTAAACGTTTCTTCGATAACCTGCTTTTTTTTCTCAATCTGATTGGTGTTTTTACTCTGTTACTGGCAGGGATCGGCATTCAGAGCACGCTGACGGCATTATTGAAAGAACAGGAGCGAACCATTGCAATCATGAAAGCGGTGGGGGCCGGGAGCAGCTTCATTCTCAGGCACTATTGCGCCTTGACCTTTGCCCTCGGCCTGATCGGGACACTCTGCGGTCTTGCTGCAAGTTTTGTTCTGCAGGCGTTTCTCCCGGAACTGTTCCGTGGCCTGCTCCCCGCTTCAGTAGAGCTGATGATATCGGGAAGTGTGGTGGCTGAAGGGCTCATTCTCGGCTTTACCGTCGTTATCCTCTTTACCGCACTGCCGATCTACCGGCTGAAAGATCTAAAACCCCGGGCCATCTTCGGGAAAGAAGAGCAAAACCGTGCCCTGAGCAAACAGGCCGTGCTCAGTAGCGGTGTTTCCCTGATTTTTTTGTCGGGTATGGTTTTCTGGCGGATCCGGGAGGTGAAGACCGGCTTGTATTTTATTCTCGGAATGGTGTTGCTGATTCTTGTTTCACTGCTCTGTGCCGAAGGGATCATATACCTGTTAAAGAGAACGCAGCCACGCAACCTCATCATTCGTCAGGCAGTGAAAGGGCTCTTCCGTCCCGGCAACGCCACCCGCGTAACAATCGGGACTCTTACCGCGTCCCTTGCCGTAATCTTTTGTATAACCCTCGTTGAGAACAACCTGGATAGCGCCTTCATAAAATCGTATCCGGCGAAGGCGCCCAACCTCTTCTTTATCGACATCCAGCCCGGGCAGAAGGCCGCGCTTGCTCAAACCCTCGGAAGTGCCACGACGTTTTATCCTGCTGTTAAAGGTTCTGTGATCGCCGTTAACGGTGTGCCGGTTAATCAAGAGGAGGAGCATAAAAAACGTGGCGACAATATGGGGAGAGAGTTCAACCTGACCTACCGGGAACAGTTACTGGATGATGAGCGGATAATTTCCGGAAATGCTCTCTATCGGAAGGAGTGGACGGGACCTCAGGTCTCTGTCCTCGATACGGTGTTGAAGATGCGGGAAATGCACATCGGCGATACCATCACGTTCCGTATCCAGGGTATTCCAATGGATGTTCGCATTTCGAGCGTTCGCACAAGTACCCGGGAAAAACTGCAACCCTTCTTCTACTTCGTCTTTCCGGACGAAGTACTCAAGGCCGCCCCTCAAACCCTGTTCGCTGCCATGCGTATGGACAAGGACAAAATTGCCGCACTCCAGAACCGGGTCGTAGCCGATTTTCCGAACGTAACGGTCATTAACGTGACTGAAACAGCAGCTGCTTTCTCCGGAATCATGGGAAAGCTTTCAGCGATCATTCGTTTCTTCACCTTCTTCAGTGTCGTCGCCGGTGTTCTTATAATCGTCAGTTCTATCTTTGCCACCCGTTACGCCCGTATACGGGAAGCTGTCTACTTTACGATTCTCGGTGCCCGGAGAGGGTTTGTCCTCGCAGTATTCACTGTAGAGAACCTCTGCCTCGGGCTGGGAAGCGCCATGAGCGCCCTGATACTGGCCCAGACCGCCAGTTGGGGCATCTGCCGTTTTAGTCTCGATGTTACCTATCAGCCAGGCGCCGCTATAAGCTTCACAATGATCCTGGTGACGACACTGCTTGTCATTGCAGTCGGATTTGGGGCATCGTACTCGATCCTGCGGGTAAAACCGGTGGTATTTCTGCGCGAACAGGCAGATGAATGATATGACGTACCTGATGCTGTCAACTTTTGTATGGGAGTACTAATGATGATAAAAGCAAAGCAGCTTCCCCTGCTGGCTGTTGCTCTCGGCTGCCTGCTGGGCGGCTGTGAGAACCAGACCCCACCTGCACCTGCAATCACTCCGACGCAGCCCTCTTTCACTGGAACCATCGTCGCAGTAGGAGACAGCCTTACCGCCGGATATGGACTCGCTGAAGCGGATGCCTACCCGGCCCGGCTGGAAAAGAAACTGCAGGCTGCAGGGTATCGCTGGCGGGTTGTTAATGCCGGTATCAGCGGCGAAACCAGCAGTGGCACGCTCTCCCGCGTTGACTGGGTGCTCAAACTGAAACCGGATATCGTGATACTCGAAACCGGAGCTAATGATGGACTGCGCGGAATTGATCCGCAGGTGACGAAAAAAAACATCGTAGAAACCGTCCGTATTCTTAAGGAAAACCGGGTCACTGTGATTCTGGCCGGCATGCGCATGGTCACCAGTATGGGGCGCGACTATACAGAAAAATTTGCAGCCATCTACCCGGCAGTCGCAAAAAAGCATGCCCTGAAGCTGATTCCGTTTTTCCTGCAAGGGGTCGCAGGAAATCCTGCACTCAATCAGGAAGATGGTATCCATCCGGTCGCAGAGGGATACCGCATTATAACCGAGATGGTCTACCCATACGTACTGGAGGCGGGAGTGAAGTAACCATTACGTTTTTTTAGCTGCCGCCCTGATGTTCTCCGGAGTCATCGGCAGTGTCCGCACTCTGGTGCCGGTGAGTGCAAAGAGAGCATTGGCCACCGCCGGGGCGATGGGAGGCACTCCCGGTTCTCCGACACCCCCCGGAGGATCCTGACTGGCAATAATATGCACCTCTATTTTTGGAGCGGCTGCCATTCGTACCAACGGATAATTATCAAAATTATCCTGTTCGACCCTGCCGTTCTTGAGGGTTATCGCCCCGTACAGGGCGGCGGAAAGACCGAATATGATGCCGGATTCCATCTGGGCCTTCACGGTGTCGGGGTTGACCACCCGCCCGCAATCCACGACGCAGACAACCCGATGCACCTTGACTGCTCCGACCTTATCCAGTGACACCTCCGCCACCTGGGCAGTGATACTGCCGAAAGATTCATGTACGGCAATGCCGCGACCGTGCCCTTTCGGCAGTGCCTTTCCCCATCCGGCTTTTGCGGCGACGGTCTGCAGTACCTTCAGATGGCGCGGATGTTTGGCCAGCAGGGTCTTGCGATACTGACAGGGGTCTTTCCCTGTTTTGTGGGCAAGATCGTCAAGGAAGCTCTCCATGACAAAAGCGGTGTGGGAGTGGCCGACCGAGCGCCACCAGAGCACCGGCACACCGTTTTTGGGGCTGTGCAGTTCCACCTGCAGGTTGGGAATGGCATAGCGGGTATCCGCAGCCCCCTCGACCGAGGTGTGGTCGATCCCATCCTTGACTATGGCCGATTCAAAAGGGGTGCCTGCGACGATCGACTGTCCCGCGATACGATGATGCCACGCAAGCGGGTACCCCTTTTTGTCCAGGCACGCCACCACCCGGTCGTACCACATCGGGCGATAGTAGCCTGCCCGCATGTCGTCTTCGCGGGTGCGGATCACTTTGACCGGCTTGCCAAGCGCCTTGGCCACCTGAGTCGCTTCAATCACGAAGTCTGAACCGGTGCAGGCCCGCCGGCCGAAACCGCCGCCAAGAAAAGTGGTCTCGAAGCTGATCTGCTCCGGCTTCAGTCCGGCAACTTTGGCGGCAGCCGCCCGGTCGACGGTCTGAAACTGACTGCCGGTACGGATCAGACAGCTGTCACCCTTCAGATCAACAAAACAGTTCAGAGGTTCCATCGGTGCGTGGGCGAGGTACGGCAGTTCGAAGAGTGCCTCAATCCTGCCCGGATGAGCAGCCAGAACGGCCGGAGCATCACCATCCTTGCGGGCAGTGAGGCCTGGCGTCAGGGCCAGCCCGGCATATTCATCGCGCATGGCAGAGGTTGAAATTCCACCTCCCATGCCCTCATCCCAGGTGATCTCGAGAAGATCCCGCCCTTTCAGCGCCTGCCAGAAGTCATCGGCGGCCACCGCAACGCCCGCTTCAACGGCAGTGACACTCCGCACGCCGGGGAGCGCTCTGGCTTTGTCGGCATTAAAGCTGACTACCTTTGCACCGAAGACCGGCGGCCGGGCTATCACTGCCGTCAGCATACCCGGCTCCTGCACATCGATGCCAAAAATGGCACTGCCGTTGATTTTTGCAGGACTGTCCAGACGCCTGACCGGCGTCCCGAGCAGGGTGCTTCTGCCCGGTTTCAGTTTTGGCTCCTTCGGAACCGGCAGCTGTGCGGCTCTGTCAACCAGTTTGCCGTAAGAGAGGCGTACACCGGAGGGGCTGACGACGAAACCGTTTTCGGCCCGGCAGGTTGCCGGATCAACCCGCCACACCTCTGCAGCGGCCGCTACCAGTAGTTCACGGGCCGCTGCACCGGCCAGTGAGAGACGACTCCATTCCGAGCGCACACTACTGCTGCCGCCTGTAACCATGATCGGGCCGAATTCGGCGTGGTTATAGTCAGGAGCTACCGGAGAAGCCTTGAATGTTACATTCTTCCAGTCGCAGCAAAGTTCCTCCGCCACCAACATCGGGAGCGAGGTATAGACCCCCTGTCCCATTTCGGATTTGTTAACGGTTACGGTCACACGATCGTTCCGTCCGATGTGCAGGTAGGCATTCGGTGCGAAGGGTTCATCGGAGGCCGCTTCAGCATAGCCTCTGCCAAAAGGGAGGTGGCAGGCCACCACCAGACCACCGCCCATAAGTGCGCTCGACTTGATAAACTGCCGCCGGCTCATTGTCGCTCCTCTGCTCATGGCTTTATCCCCCCTTTGACACCTTTTTTTCCACTGGCGGCATGAATCGCCCGACGGATGCGGCCATAGGTACCACAGCGGCAAAGGTTGCCGCTCATGGCGCGGTCGATGGCCGCATCATCCGGTTTCGGCGTCTCAGCCAGCAGTGCGACGGCAGACAGGATCTGTCCCGGTTGACAGTAGCCGCATTGGGAAACCTCTTCTGCCAGCCAGGCCTGTTTTACCGGATGATTCTCCGGAATTCCTTCGATAGTAGTGACAGACGTACCCTTCACGTCCCCCACCGGAGTGATACAGGAACGCTCCGGTTTACCGTCCACAAGCACCGTGCAGGAACCGCACAACCCTTTACCGCACCCGAATTTAGTGCCGGTCAGCTTGAGATGGTCCCTCAATACCCAAAGGAGCGGCGTGTCTATTCCGACATTCACCTGTACTGCAGTGCCGTTAATTAATAGAGCTATCATCGTGTACCTCCTGTCTGCATTCATGTTGCTGCAATGAATATAAATATAACAGCCGTTGAGGAGTTGTACCTGTTACGCAGGGGTGCCTGTGATCTGACTGACAGCCTCATCTGTCGAACAGAAACACGCTCCTGCCCGCCCCATTTCCTGCAGTGCCTTCTCAGAATCACCTTCAGAAATCTCCACTCCGGCTATCGCATCGGTGAGCACCGTTACGTCAAGAGCTGCCTTTATCGCATCCAGCACCGATGAGCGGACACAATAGTCGGTAGCAAGGCCGCCAACGTAGAGATGCCCCACATCAAGTTCTGCCAGGATTTCCCCGCATCTGCATCCATCGGCACTTTGACCGTCAAAGACTGAATAGGAATCCGAGTCCGGTTCGCTTCCTTTGGAGATGAGCAGCGCTCCCTTCGGCAGCTGCAGGGCAGGATGAAAAGCGGCCCCGAAGCTCTGCTGCAGGCAGTGGGGCGGCCAAACGCCACCAAACCCGCTGAAATGAGTCGTAACCGCCGGATGCCAGTCCCTTGACGCCAGCACCGGCAACCCCGCTGCGGCAAAAGCTGCTGCAATCCGGCTCAGCGGACCAACCACCCGGTCTCCGCCGGGAACCGCAAGCGCGCCACCCGGACAGAAGTCATTCTGAACATCTATGATCAGCAGAGCCTTTCCTTTCTTCATATCATACCTCCCTGTTGCCACGATCGATAAGGTCTTTCCGGAGGCAATTGAGCCGGTCCGAGATAGACACCTTGTAGCGGTGCGGATTGATCAACCTCAGGCAGCCGCGCGGCAACCGGGAAAGTTCCGCACTGCAGCGGGCTGCCATGTCACCAATCGGCTCTCCGGGTGCGAGGCGCTGACCGTCAGCCATCACCGCCCCGTGCAATTCCGTTATCCGGCTATCCGGAGGCAGTTTTGTGTAGCGCAAAGGGTTGGCCGGGTCAAAGACGGTGTCTCCTCCTTTTATGACTTCATTATGGAGACAGACCACGTCCTGTATGAATCCACCTCCCGGTTCCACAAACCTGAAGATCTGTTTTTTTCCCGGAAGTGTTGATTTGGCGACATCACCGGTAACCTTCAGCGTAGGATTGCCTTCAATCTCAACCAGTTTATAAACGCCCCCCAGAGCACCGCCTCCGGCACCTGCACAGGTCACCAGCCTGGTACCGATGCCGTAGACATCAACCAACCCGCCATCGCTGCGCACCGACTCGATCACGAATTCATCCATGTCATTTGATACGACAATCCTGACATTGCTGAAACCGGCATCATTCAGCATGCGCCGCGCCTCGCGTGAAAGGTAGGCCAAATCCCCAGAATCAATACGAATGCCGCGCAATTCATGTCCGCGCCCGCGAAGCTCCCTTGCTACAGTAATAGCATTCGGGACACCGCTTCTCAGGGTATCATAGGTATCGACCAGCAGTATGACGCTGTCCGGAAAAGTCTCCGCATAAGCGCGAAAAGCTGACAGTTCATCAGAAAAGGCCTGTACCCAGCTATGGGATTGAGTTCCCCGAACCGGAAGGCCAAACAGCTTGCCGGCCAAAACATTGCTGGTTCCAGTGCATCCCCCGATGCAGGCAGCCCGTGATGCTGACAACCCGCCATCAGGCCCCTGAGCACGGCGCAGGCCGAATTCTGACACCTCGGCACCGTTTGCTGCGTGACAGATGCGTGCTGCCTTGGTGGCCACCAGGGTCTGGAAATTAATGATGTTGAGCAGGGCCGTTTCAACGAACTGAACTTCTGCCAATGCTCCTTCCACGGTCAGAAGCGGCTCATTGGCAAACACCACTGTCCCCTCCGGCGGTGCAGTCACTCTGCCACGAAATCTGAAATCTCGGAGATAATCGATGAAGCGCGGCTTGAACATGTTCAGCCCTGTCAAAAAAATCAACTCTTCTTCTGAAAAATGAAGTTTCTCAAGAAAATCCAGAACAGGATCCAGGCCGGCAAATACCGCACAGGCACCTTCGAAGGGATTGATCCGGAAATAAAGATCGAACACGGCTTTCTTCTCAGCCATCTCTTTGTCAAAGTAACCTGCCAACATAGTTAGTTGGTACAGGTCTGTCAGCAGCGATGAATAGGGCATAGTTGCTCCACCAGTCAATTGGAATATAAACTGCTTACCACAGAAGTTGAGACAACAGTGAAATAAGAGCGTTCGGCCAGAGCCCCGGGAGCACAATAGCCGTTGATGCGATGATAAGTACAAAATATTCCAGGAACGTCGGATGACCGGAATCTGCTCTTCCGGGGTGGTTGCCGTAGAGGGTGATCACTACTCTCAGATAGTAAAAGGCTGAAATTGCAGCCAGAAGGATACCGATTACGGCCAGGGCAATTTCACCGGAGCGGATTGCTGACGTGAAAATGAGGAACTTGCCGGTGAAACCGACTGTGGGAGGAATACCGGCAAGGGCAAACAGCGCCAATGCCAGCACTCCGGAGGCAAATGGTTGGTAATGGCCGAGCCCACGATAGTCGTCGAGAGTTTCTCCGCACCCTTGCCGCTCGAGAACAGCAATCGCACCAAATGCAGCCAGGCTGATCACACCGTATGCCATCGCGTAAAAGGCTGCCGCCTGATAGCCGCCCCCTTTTCCGGAAATCAAAGCGACCACGACATAACCCATCTGGGCGATCGAAGAATAGGCCAGCAGCCGACGGACACGGTTTTGCAGCAAGGCAGCCAGATTGCCGACCAGCATGGAGAGAAACCCCAATCCCCGGAGAGGAACCCGCAGGTGGGAAGCGTCAGCCGCTTGTGAGAGCAGGAGGATAAGCAGCAGGATTGCCGCTGCTTTTGAACCACCGGAGAGAAATGCTATCACCGGCGCCGGAGCCCCCTGATAGACATCCGGGGTCCAGAGGTGGGCGGGAGCGAGCGAAAGCTTGAAGGCGACTCCGGCCAGCAGGCATCCCCAACCGGCCAGTGCGACCGGATCCGGTCGACTGCTCGTAAGTGTAAGTTGAACCGCTTCACTCATGGAGAGTGTCCCGGAAACGCAGTAAAGCAGAGCGATGCCGAACGCCAGAAAGGCGGTGCTGAGAGCCCCCGGCAGCAGGTATTTCAAGCCGGTCTCGCCGGACGGTGCCCGTTTCAGGTCGATTGCCACCAGAATGTAGAAGCCGAAACTCATCGCTTCCAGACCGAGAAAAAGGGTCAGCAGATTGGTTGCCGATGCGAGGGCAAGCATGCCGAATGTGGTGAACAGTACGGTAGCGGGATATTCCTCGCCACCGATGCCGCGCACCCGGTTGTAGCCGGTTGAAAGACAGAGGACTCCGGCTGCCAGCAGGGCAAAGAAACAGCTGAAAAGGCGCGGCAACCCGGCAGAGGATAATCCCAGCGTTGGAGCAACCGGCAGAGGAGGAGTCTGTAGCAGCCAGCATGCCGCTCCGAGAGTCACCGCAACTCCGATGGCGGTTGCGGCGGCGTCGTCGCGGGTCACCGCTCCGATCAGCAGCGTCAGCAGGGCACCGATGGCCAGCAGGATCAACGGAAGGACTATCCAGAGGTCTGCTGCTGTCATGGCACCCCTCCCGTCAGCAACGCCACCGGTGTATGCAGTATATCGAGCAACGGGGCGGGATGCAGTCCGATATACAGATCTGCCAGGGCCAGGAATGCCAGAATGAACAGTTCGCGTGAGGAAATATCCGCCATCGGCAGCGGTCGCCGCTCCACCTGGAAGATAACCTCCTGAACCAGGCGTACCGTGTAGACGAGCGGCAGAATTACGCCGATAAAAGCGAGTGAGGTTGCCAGATGAGCTGATTTGAAAGAACCGGTCAGAATCAGGAACTCGCCGACAAAATTGTTCAGGCCGGGCAGACCGGCCGAGGCCATGGCGAACAGTACGAAGAAAGCTGAAAAGAGCGGAATCTTGCCCCACAGCCCCCCGTAATCCTCGATCTGCCGGGTATGAGCCCGTTCGTCCAGCATCCCGACCAGTGCAAACAGTGCCGTGGTAGTCAGGCCGTGGTTAATCATCTGCAGCAGCGCACCGGACAGTGCCACCGGTGTCCAGACCGCGATACCGAGTGCGACAAAGCCCATATGCCCGATGCTGGAGTAGGCTACCAGACGCTTCATGTCTTTCTGGGCAAAAGCGATCCATGAGGCATAGATGATGCCAGTCACTGCCAGCCCGATCAGCAGCGGCGTCAGGGTCCGGGCGGCTTCAGGAAAGAGCGGGTAGCCGAAGCGGATCAGGCCGTATGCTCCTGTTTTCAGCAGCAACCCTGCCAGAATAACGCTTCCGGCGGTCGGGGCATCGGTATGGGCATCGGGGAGCCAGGTGTGCAGCGGCACAAGCGGAAACTTGACCGCAAAGGCGAGCAGGAAAGCGCCATACAGCCACAGGCCGGTAGCCGGAGAAAATCTGGTTCCGGTCAGCGCCGCCAGGCCGAAGCTGTAGATGCCGCTCTGTTGGCCATGAATCAGGTAGATACCGATAATTGCCAGCAGCATCAGCAGTGAGCCGACCAGGGTATAGAGGAAGAATTTGACCGCCGAGTAGATGTTGCGGTCATGCCCCCAGATGCTGATCAGGAAGAACATCGGAATCAGCATCAGTTCCCAGAAAAGGTAAAAGAGGAAAAGATCCAGGGAGAGGAAAACCCCCATGATGCCGGATTCCATGGCAAGGATCAGCAGGAAATGCAGGGCAACCCGTTCTGTGATGGCACGCCGCGACACCAGCATGGCGATGGTTGTTACGAGCGCGGTCAAGGTTACCAGCAGCAGACTGATACCGTCCATTCCCAACGTATAGCGGATGCCGAGCGTTTCGATCCAGGGACGGTCTACGAAGAGGAAATACCCCTGTGCAGAGGAGTTACCCTGACAGAGCCAGGCGCTGCAGGCCAGCACTGTTTCTGCTACCGCTATGGTGAGGGCGGTGCCCCGGGCCAACTTCTCCCTTCCGGTCATAGTGAGGAGCAGAAACGCTCCGGCCAGCGGGAGGAACAGCAGCAGTGTCAGAAACGGGATCTGATTCATGGTGTCCCCCACGCCAGCCAGAAAACCATCAGCGCTGCTCCGGCGGCCATGCCGAGCAGAGAAAGCGAAACCCGCCCCTGCCCCCGAGCGCCGAGCCATTGACCGTATTTCCCGAGTAACAATGCCATGCGGTCCAGTGAATCATCAATGCACCCTTCGTCAATTTTCTGCCAGAGAAAGGACGAAAGCCGGGTATAGGGGCGGACCAGCAGCAGGTCATAGAGTGCATCCACCCGCCACCCCTCCAGCAGGAAAGCGGCAATGCCACCGGCAGACTGCTGTTCTTTCGCGAGACTCTCTTGGCGGCGCTTCCCGCCATAGCGGAACCAGGCTGTCGCAATGCCTGCCACGGCGACAGCGGCAGCGACTCCCTGCAGCAGGAGTTCGGTTGTGTGCGGCAGTGTATGTTCAGGGGTTCCCGGTTGGGTCAGGAAGGAGTGCAGCAGGCCTGTCACCAGATATTCCGGAAGATTAAGCAGACCACCGCCAATCCCCAAAATGGCCAACGGGATAAGCGGCCACTCCATGATGCGCGGCAACGGTTCGACTCCGCTCACCGACCGATCTTCCCCATGTGCTGTCTCATCTGACCGATGGCTGAGCGGAGTCGAAGCCCCGCCAAAAACGACCAGCACCATCCGGGCGGTATATACGGCGGTAATAAAGGCCGTGATCAGAGCGAGAATATACAGTCCACTGTAAAGCATTCCCCCCTTAAGCCAGACCGCCCCAAGAATACCATCTTTGCTGAAAAAGCCGCCGGTGAGCGGCACACCGGCCAGGCAGAGCGCACCGGCCAAAAACGGCCAGAACGTTCCCGGCAGCGTGCGCCTCAGCCCCCCCATGCGAAAGATGTCCTGCTCGTGGTGCATGGCGGTGATGACACACCCGGCGCCGAGAAACAGCAGCGCCTTGAAGAACGCGTGCACCAGCAGGTGGAAGGTGGCGGCTGTTATAGCTCCGGTACCCACCCCCAGCATCATGAAGCCGATCTGACTGATCGTGGAGTAGGCCAGAATCCGCTTCAGGTCACGCTGAACCAGGGCACAGGTTGCACCGTAGAAAGCGGTCAGGGCCCCGGTGATTGCAATGGCGGCGGTGACCGTCGGCGAGACGCCGATCAGCGGGAACATGCGCATCAGCAGATAAACCCCGGCGGTGACCATAGTGGCGGCGTGAATTTGGGCCGAGACCGGCGTCGGGCCTGCCATGGCATCCGGCAGCCAGACCATCAGCGGCACCTGGGCCGATTTTCCCATTGCCGCCAGCAGCATCAGAAGCCCCAGAGCGGTTACAATTCCGATCGGCAGCAGATGACCCATCTGGTTCAGATGAGGTATTGATTCGGTGCCGAACAGCTCGAACAGCCAGACAATGGCAATACCGAGGCCGATGTCGCCGATGCGGGTGACGATAAAGGCCTTTCGACCGGCAGTAGCGTTTTTGGGATCCGTGTCCCAGAAACCGATCAGGGCGTAAGAGCAGAAGCCGACCCCCTCCCATCCGAGATAGAGGATCGGTAGATTCTCGGCCAGTACCAGCAACAGCATGGCCGCCACGAACAGATTGAGCAGAGCAAAAAAACGAACGTAGGAAGGGTCTTCCTTCATATAGCCGACGGCATAGAGATGAATCAGTCCGCAGACAAAGGTGATCATCAGACAGAGTGACAGAGAGAGCGGGTCCAGATAGAGGGTGAGCGGTGCCTTGAAATCAAAATCTGACAGCCACGAAACGATCTCCACCGTAGCCGGGGTTCTGTATGAGATTGCCGCCGCCAACGTGGCGGCAAAGCTGCCCCAGATAACAGCACAGGCGATGAACTCGCTCGCCCGACGCGACAGCAGACGACCGCCCAGCAGCGCATTGACGATACCCCCCAGCAGGGGAAGCAGGATTATGAGTTCAAGATATGCCTTCATTCAGTCCTGTAACTCCCGGAATTCATCAACATCCACACTGTTTTTACGGCGGTGCAGATACACCACCAGCGCTAGTGCCAGTGATACTTCAGCCGAGGTCATGGCCATGATGATGAGGGCGAACACCTGGCCGTCAGCCATACCCCAGTGGTTTGAACCACCGACAAACACGAGCATGGCGGCATTGAGCATGATCTCGATCCCGATCAGCAGCATGATGACATTACTGCGCCAGACCAGCGTGCAGACCAGTCCGAGGCCGAACAGAATGGCTGCCAGAACCAGCACATGTGCCAATGGTACTATCATGGCGAGCGCCTCCTGCCGAGGTACAGAGCTCCGACGGCTGCAAACAGCAGCTGCATGGAGATGATTTCGACTGCGACACCGTATTTCCGGAACAGGGTCACGGCGAAGTCGCGGACACTGATGGCACCGGGAGCATGGGGGGTTGTGACATAACCGGCCGCAAGTATCCCGATCGATACCAGAATGATCCCTCCGAGAAGGACCGGCAGAAGCCACTGCCGCAGGGGGGGACGTTTCGCTTCATCGGCGCGTCCGAGGTCGAGCATCATGATGACAAACATGAACAGCACCATAACCGCTCCGGCGTAGATGATAACCTCGAACATTGCGATCAGCGGTGCTGCCAGCAGAAAGAAGATTGTCGCCAGGCTGAAAAACGAGGTGACAAGGTAGACGATCGCATGCACCGGATGCTTTTCAGTAATGGCCAGGAGCGTGCCGATGACGGTTACCACTGCCACTATGTAGAACAGATACGTTTCCATATCAGGGCAGTAACCCCCGTACATCCACCGGAGGCAGCTCCTCAGCGCCACTGCCACGTGGCTGGGTCACTCCGATGCCGACATGACGGTAAAAGTTGTAATCAGGCGATTTGCCGCAGCCGTTGATCAGCAGATCTTCCTTCTCGTAGATCAGATCCATGATGTCCCGCGTGCAGATCTCAAAATCAGGGGTCATCTGGATGGCCAGAGTCGGACATGCTTCAGCGCAGAAGCCACAGAAAATACAACGTGCGAAGTTGATCCGGAACCATTCCGCAGAGCGTCTCCCGTCGGCATCTTCTGTCGGCTGCATGGCGATGCAGTCCACCGGACAGGCCGCTGAACAGAGCTGGCAGGCGACGCAACGCTCACCGCCTTCAGGATCGCGGGTCAGCACAATACGAGCCCGATAGCGTGGATAAGGCTGGCGCTTCTCCTCCGGATACTGAATGGTCACCGGCCGCCGGAAAATATGCTTCCAGGTGATCCACATGCCGGTCAGGAGTGCCGCTATGTCGGATAAAATCTTCATTCAGCCTCTCAGCACCAGCCACCAGCCGGTCACTACGATATTGATCAGTGCCAGCGGCGTCAGAATCTTCCAGCCGAAATGCATCAGCTGGTCGTAGCGCAAGCGGGGCAACGTGCCGCGCATCCAGATAAAGAGGAAGGCAAAGGCCAGCACCTTGGCGGAGAACCAGACGACCGGCGGCAGAAAAGGGCCGTGCCATCCCCCCAGGAAAAAGGTGGCTGCCAGCCCCCCCAGCACGATGATGTTGATATATTCCCCCACGAAAAACAGGCCGAAACGCATGCCGGAGTATTCGGTGTGAAAGCCGGCGACCAGTTCCCCTTCCGCTTCAGGGAGATCGAAGGGGATCCGTTTGCATTCGGCAGCGATGCTGATCAGAAAGATCACGAAGGCCAGCGGCTGATAGACGATAAACCAGCAGCCGGACTGGGCGTTGACAATGTCCGAAAGCCTCAAAGAGCGGGCCAGCATCACCACCGGAACGAGCGACAGCCCCATGGAAAGCTCATAAGAGATCAGCTGGGCGAGTCCGCGGATACTGCCGAGCAGGGCATATTTCGAGTTTGAAGCCCACCCTCCGAGGGCAACACCGTAGACGGCGATGGAGGAGAGCGCCATGAACAGGAGCAGGCCGACGTTCAGATCGGACACCTGCAGTTGTACCGTATGTCCGAAGAGCGTCAGCGGCGCGCCAAAAGGGATGACGGCAAAGATCATGATGGCCGGAATGGCAGCCATGGCAGGAGCCAGGTAAAACAGCCACTTGTCCGCCCCGATCGGCCGAAAGTCCTCCTTGGTAAGGAGCTTGATCAGGTCGGCCAGCGGCTGCAGCAGGCCGAAGGGTCCGACGCGGTTGGGCCCCTTGCGGTCCTGGATCCATGCGAGCACCTTGCGCTCGGCAAAAACCAGATAGGCCGCCAGAGTCAGGATGACGAAGAAGACCAGGGCTATTTTGGCCAGGAGCAGGGCTATGTCAATGGCATCATAATTCATGGCAGCCCTTTGTTGACGTCGTCCAGCATTTTAATCAGGGTGGCCAATACTTGACTAGCAGGCAGAGCCTCACCGCCAGGTGCGACGCTGCGATGAATATGAGGTGGATGAGCGGCCGGATCAAGCCCTTTGATCGGGACTCCCGGGTTCATGACCTTTGCAAATTGCTGTACCCTCCCTTCATAATTGATGTAGCTGCCATCCATCTCAACCCAGGCGGTCGTCGGAATAACGATCTGCGCTCCCTGAACGGCAGCTGCTGCCTGCCAGTCGAGGGATGCAACAAACGGAATTTTGTCAAGTAATACTGCCGGGATGTCGGCCTCTATCGAGATAACCCCTTTGATCTCCCCGTCTGCCAGCGCTTCTTCCAGGCTGATTGCAGCAGACTCCCGCATCACCAGCGCCGTTCCAAAACTGTTGGCGGCAGGAAACAGGCAGGCGAGTTTGAGATGGCTATGGTTTTCCTGAAGTTTCTCAAGAAGGTCAATCCTGGCTGACAGATTACAGATGATAACCGGCCTTTGAGCCTCAGCAAGCGGCACATCATCGAGGGTGGCACATACAGTTAATTCACACGGCAGGTCGATCTCCTGCCCGATCAGATATACTTTGGCACCGGTTCTCCAGGCCTGCCGCACCGCCATTGCCATCATCGGGGCTTCGTTCAGTGGGTCACAGCCGTAGATGACAATACAATCTGAGTTCCGGACATCCTGCTGGGAGGCGCTTTTTCCGGCCAGCAGCAGTTCAAGGAGTGCGAGCGTTTCGGCCCGCTCTTTCCGTGTTTTACAGAAGCAGAGCGCTCCGGCTCCGATGCTGTGCGCCAGTTGCGGCAGCAGTTCTGCCGCTTCCTGCGTCATGCGCGAAGAACCGACGACGGCGATGCTGCTGAGTCCGTAGATCTCCACGATTTCGCGTATGTGCAGCAGTAAAACTTCCAGCGCCTCCGCAACGCCGGTTCCCCTGCCGTCTACCAATGCCCGGCGCGGTCGCTGCGGATCATTCACGACGCCGTTGGTAAAGCGTCCCCGGTCGCAGATGAACCAGTCATTGACCGCTTCATTCCGGCAGGAGATTGTCTTGAGCAGTTCCCGGTAGCAGGCTAACGGCGTCGTGTTGCATCCGAGTGAACAGCCGGGGCAGATGGAGGGAGCCATGTCATAGTCCCAGTACCGGGCCCTGAAGCGGGCGGTCTTGTCGGTGAAAACCCCGGTAGGGCAGATATCCACCAGGTTGCCGGAGAAGGGTGATTCCAGCTGCCCCTCCTGAAATCTGCCGTAATATATCCGTCCGGCACTTCCCATGACGCCAAAGTCCGTCCCGCCGGCATACTCCTGATAGAAGCGGACACACCGGTAGCACTGGATACAGCGGTTCATTTCGTGTTCGATGTATGGGCCGAGGTACTGGTTGACATGAGTCCGCTTTTTACCACCGTAGCGCCGGATACCATGCCCGCCGGCAATAGTGAAATCCTGCAGCTGGCATTCCCCCCCCTCGTCGCAGACCGGGCAGTCATGGGGGTGGTTGATCATCAGCCATTCTATGACGTTGCGCCGCACGGCAACCGCTTCGGGGTCGGTCGTCGACACCACCATACCCTCCTGAGCAGGCAGCATGCAGGACATCTGGATCCCCTTGACCGGCCCCTCAACCATCTTGACGGCGCAGACCCGGCAGGCCCCCGCCTTGCCGAGCGCCGGATGCCAGCAGAAGTGCGGGATCGGAATGTCCACCGATTGTGCCGCTTCCAGCACGGTGGTCCCCCCGGCGACCTCTACCGGTATGTCATCGATAATCAGCTTCGGCATGGGCATCGTCCCTTTATGATATGCTCCCTGATCTCACCCTCAAAGTGCCTGAGCAGTCCATCCACCGGCCCCATGGCACCGGGGGCCAGGGCGCAGAAAGCGTAATTCAGCTGCTGGACGTGCTCCCGCAGGATCTCTACATGTTCTTCACTCCCCGAGCCGGATTCTATCTGTTCCAGCAGATGAACTACGAAGGGGAGCCCCTCACGACAGGGAGTACACCAGCCGCACGATTCCCTGGCATAGAAACGTACCAGATTGAGCGTCGCCGCCACCATGCAGGTCTGCCGGTCGAATACCACGATACCGCCGGTGCCGAGGCGTGATCCCGCCTTGGCCACCGGATCAAAATCCATCGGCACTCCCCAATGGTCAGCGGTAAAATAGGGGGTTGAGGCACCCCCCGGCAGACACGCCTTGAAACTGCTCCCCGGACGCATGCCGCCGCAGGGGCCGTCAATGATCTCTCCGAGCGTCATTCCGAGCGGCAGCTCGAAACAGGCCGGGTTGACCACATGGCCACTGATGCAGAACAGCTTCATCCCAGCCGCCTCGGGCGTGGCGGCTGTTGCTTTGAACCAGGCGGGACCGTTTGTAATAATACACGGAATATTGGCCAGACTCTCCACGTTGTTGACGACGGTCGGCCCGCCCCACAGACCCTTGATTGCCGGGAATGGCGGCTTGGCGCGCGGATTGGCCCGTTTCCCTTCCAGAGCGTTCATCAGGGCGGTCTCTTCGCCGCAGATGTAGCGCCCGGCAGAAACATGCACATCGATGTCGCAGGAAAAACCGCTCCCCAAAATGTTTTCGCCCAGCAACCCAACTGCCGTTGCCTCGGCAATGGCCCGGCGCAGGTTGGCGGCAGCCTGTTCATAGCCGCGCCGGATGAAGATGAATGAGTGGCGCACACCGATGGCATAGCAGGCAAGTATCATTCCTTCGACCAGGGAGTAGGGATTTGCTTCGAGCAGAATGCGGTCTTTGTAGGTGCCCGGCTCCATCTCATCGCAGTTGCAGATCAGCCAGCGCGGCCCCGGCAGATTGCGCGGCACGAACGACCATTTCTTACCGGTTGGAAAGCCGGCGCCTCCTCGACCACGCATCCCGGAATCAATCACCGCCTGCTGCACCTCGTCTGGCGACAGGGAGGAGAGCGCCTTTTTCAGTGCAGCGAAGCCCCCTTCAGACTGATACTCGGCGAAAGTGACGCAGCGACCCGGCCTGTTATGTCGGAAAAGAATCTGTTCCATAAAAACCTTTTTGCCTTAGCGAGTTGTCGTTACTCACTATAAAACAGTAAAACAGTACATTTTTATTCTCAGTTGACCAGTACCAATAAATATTATAAGATGATTCCATCACTTAAGTTGAGGGAGGTTACTCCATGCAAAAAAATACCAGCGTAACTTTAGGCGCTCACTACGAAAAGTTCATTTCTCAGCAGGTTGTTCATGGCCGTTTCGGTTCAGCAAGTGAAACGATTCGTGCAGGCCTGCGACTGTTGGAAGAACGTGAGACAAAACAATACTTGTTACGCCAAGCACTTATAAAAGGTGAAGAAAGCGGCACAGCTGATTATTCTCTCCAAAGTTTAATTGATGAGATTGATGGCGAGATTCTCAGCTGATGCCATCTTTTACTCTCACCAACATGGCGAAGGCTGATTTGAAAGATATTGGTCGCTACACACTCAATAAATGGGGACGAGAGCAGCGCAATCATTATCTCTCAATTCTTGATGCCTGTTTCCGTCAGCTTGCTGAAAATCCTTTCAAAGGTAAGGATTGTAGCGAAATCCGCAGCGGCTACCGCAAATTTAATGTTGGCAGCCATATTATTTTTTACCGGCAGATTATCTCTGATTCAATTGAGATTGTTCGTGTTTTACACGGACATATGGATGTTGAAAATCATCTTTCAGAGTGCCAATAACGTTGTTTATTCGTTTCCTGACATTTTATAGTCACGCAGCATTGCTTATACGCCCACCGTAGTTTTCTACCCTTAATCAACCAGCAAACAACGCCCTGTTTAGCTCCCCCCTATTCCCGTGATCAAGCACTCTGTCGCAAGCCAACCAGGATTAGATCCGCGCTTTCCGGGGTCAGGTTTCCGTACAAAAAATCGCCGATCATCATAGTCGGTGCCTCTCCGCAGTTGCCCAGGCAGCAGCAGGGGAGCAGGGTAAAGAGACCGTCCGGTGTGGTTTCTCCCGGTTTGATGTTGAGCAGCCCGGAAAGATGGTTCAGCAGCGTCTCCCCCCCCATTGCCCAGCAGGAGATGGAGTCGCACACATGGACTACATGCCGCCCGACCGGGCGGCGATAGATCATTTCGTAAAAGGTGGCCAACTCCTCCACCTGCAGCGGTGAGAGCCCCAGCAGCCCGGCCGCTTCAACGACCGCCTCGTCAGTCAGCCAGCCGTAATGAGCCTGGAGTGCCTTCATCACATCGACCGCAGCCTCACGGTTGGTGATGGCTGAGGCGATGCGGTTCCGGAGTTCATGTTCAAGGCTTTCGGGTATCATACAATTTCCATTACCTGTCCAGGTCAGCGAGTACAAAATCGATTGACCCGAGTATCGCCAGAAAATCGGCGAGCAACCAGCCGCGGCTCATGACCGGGAGCGCCTGGACATGAGGAAAGCTGGGGGTCTTGATCCTGACGCGATACGGGATATTAAGTCCGTCCGAGACGACAAAATAGCCGTTTTCCCCTTTGGGGGCCTCGATGGCGCTGTAGCTCTCCCCTTTGGGAGCGGCCATGCCTCGGGTGCTGTTGACGAAGTGATGGATCAGGGATTCGATATCCTTGAGTGTATCCGGCTTTTGCGGCAGCACATAGCGGTAATCATCGGTCATCCAGCGCCCGGATGGCATGTTGTTCAGGCACTGCTCCACGATACGCAACGACTGCTGGATCTCCTCCATGCGCACCAGATAGCGTGCCCAGCAGTCGCCCCCTTCGGCGGTCGGTATGTCGAAGTCAAAGCGGTCATAGCCGGAGTAGGGGATCTTTTTGCGCAGATCCCACTCCATGCCGCAGGCGCGGAGATTAGGTCCGGACAGCCCCCATTCCAGGGCGTCGCTCTTCGAGATGGCTCCGACACCTTTCAGTCGGGCCATGAAAATCGGATTCCGGTCGAGCAGGGAGTGATACTCCTTCAGACGCGCCGGCATCCAGGCCAGAAAATCCCGCACCGGACGCTCCCAGTCGTCGGGGAGGTCTTCAGCAACGCCGCCGATCCGGAACCAGGCGGGATGCATCCTGCCGCCGGTGATCATCTCCACGATATCAAAAATTTTTTCCCGATCGGTAAAGGTGTAGAAAACCGGCGTCATCGCCCCGATATCAGCGGTGAATGTACCGAGCCAAACCAGATGATTGGCGATGCGGAACAGTTCCGACAACATGACGCGAATTGTTTCAGCCCGTTCCGGCACCCGGATGCCGCACAGCTTCTCCACTGAGTTGCAGTAGGCCAGGTTGTTCTGCACCCCGGAGAGGTAGTCGATCCGGTCCGTGTAGGGGATGAACTGGTTCCACTGCTGGCGCTCGGCAATTTTTTCCGCCCCGCGATGGTGATAGCCGATATCGCTCTCCATATCGACAATCTCTTCGCCGTCCAATTTCAGCATGCAGCGGATAATGCCGTGGGTGCCGGGGTGCTGCGGTCCCAGATTAAGGATGAGGGTATCAGGATCGTTGTCGGCGAAGAACTGCTCTGCCGGCAGCGACTGATATTTGCGGGCATCTTCAAGGGTGTAGGGGGGCATCTCGGTGCCCCGGAAAGGGTGCGCTTTGCGCAGGGGATGCCCTTCCCAGTCGTGAGGCATCAGGATCCGGCGCAGGTTCGGGTGGTCGTTGAAACGGAGCCCGAACATATCGTAGACCTCCCGCTCGTACCAGTTGGCATTGGCGAATACTCCGGTGACGCTGGGGAGTGGCGCGGCATCGTCCAGCAGTTCAGTTTTGATGCGGATATGGCCCGGGATGTCGAAGTTGAGCAGATGGTAGTTGACAGCATAGGCTTTGAAGTGTTCCGGCTCACGGCGGCAGGAATCATCAACACAGGCGATGTCCTCCAGCCGTCTGAATGGGGCAGATGGGCGGCTCTTCAGGCGAGCGAGCACGTCGGGAAGCAGTTCCGGTGCAACCCGGTAGGTAAGCATGTCGGTGGCGGCATCGTCGCGGCGGATCTGCTCACCAAAAATCGTCTCCAACTCGCCGGTCATGCCGAAGTCGGGATAGTTCTGTTTCGGTGCCGAGGGACGCCACTGCCTGTCACTTCGCGGCAGCCAACTGCGGGGATGGCCGGCCGATACACCACGGATGGCGGTTCCCTCCAGGCCGGGGCCGCGCGGATCGCAGGTTTTGGAGACACCGTCCACCAGCAGCGGCACGGTCGTCCCCTGGCTGCCACCGGCAAGGTGCAGCACCGGACGGGACGGTCGTTCACCGCTTCTGATCTTCTCCTGGAGCAGCATCAGTCCCTGTAGGAATGCTTCGGGGCGAGGCGGGCAGCCGGGGATGTAGACATCCACCGGCAGGAATTGATTGACTCCCTGCACCACGCTGTAGACATCGTACATCCCCCCCGAATTTGCACAACTCCCCATGGAGACCACCCAGCGCGGCTCGGCCATCTGTTCATACAGGCGGAGGATATTGGGTGCCATCTTGCGGAACGGGGTGCCGGCAATGACCATCAAATCGGCTTCACGCGGCGAGCCGCGCAGAACTTCCGCCCCGAAACGGGAGACGTCATAGCGCGAGGTAAAAGACGTCATCATCTCGACAAAACAGCAGGAGAGCCCGAAAAACATCGGCCAGAGCGAGTTAGCCCTGCCCCAGTTGATCAGATCGTCCAGATTTGTCAGCAGAATGTTGTCAGGAATTTCCTGATTCATTCGTTACCTCGCAAACCGGCTTTTTTTGCTGCAGTTGGTCCCCATTCTAACCCCCCCTTGATCCACAACCACGCCAATCCCAGCAGAAGAGCGCCTATGAAGAAGGTGATGTGCAGCAGACCGGGCAATCCCAGTTGCTCCCACTCCGCAGCCCATGTAAAGATAAAAGCGGTCTCTACATCGAAGACGATAAAATATATTGCGATCAGATAAAAAGGAACTGAAAGAGGGCGGCGGGCGGCACCACTCGGTATCACTCCTGATTCGTAGGGGATTTCCTTGTTACGTGAGGTCGTCTGTGCACCCAGCCACCAGGCGGCAAGCAGCAGGACTCCGATGATCAGGACAGAGGCAAGTGTGTAGATGGTTAGCGGTAATAATTCATTGAGTAGAGGCATAGCTCATTTAATCCGATTGAGCATGCCATGTCAATCTGCTTTGAACTTTGAGCCAAAATCGGCATCCAGTTTGTCGAAGCGGGATTTCGGACAACTTTAATTTTTGCGATCATCATAAAAGAGGATGGTTTTGCTGTCTTTGCGTTGTTCCATGACTGGCGCACCAAACAAAAAGACGCTCCCCGGATCATTCAGGGAGCGTCCCACTATGTTGAGCTATGAATGAAAAACTAGACCTGTCTGTTCTTCCTTCTCATTCTGAGCAGGCCGATACTCGAAAGACCGCCACCGAGAAGCAGCATGGCAGAAGGTTCCGGGACTGGATGAGCTGCTTCTCTGACATCAATACTTTCCGTGTCTGATGCCGTTCCAAGCATCTTCCCAAACGCATTATATATTTCAATACTTGACGTCAGAGAGCTTATGCCCGTATTCAGGGACATAAACTGTACCGAAATCAGAGGTTGGTTCTGGTTAAAGCCACTAAAATCAAGTGCAGCAATTTTAAAACTACCAGGATCAACACAATCAACAAAGAGCATAGGACGCTTACCAAAAGTATAATCTTTGTACACGAGGATATCGGGGTCAAAGTTTAACGCCAGATAAATTCCGGCAACAAGCTTGCCGGTCTGATTATTCATCCAAATATCGATATTTGTCATACTGCCTATAGTCGATATTTGAGTAACAGGCCTGATTTCCAGTGACATTTGAGTAGCAGATGCACACTTGGAATCAAACAGGAGTATTAAACAAACTAATATCACTCCCCAATATCCAAGTCTCTGTTTCTGCGTTAACTTCCGCACGGTATCCTCCGAAACCAGTTTAATATATAATTTTAATTTAATTTAATATCACTTAGAATTACTAATGTAAAGTAAATTTACGTATTTCCACTCAAGGCGTTACGACACTGAATCCGGCAGATAGTAGTCTGATGTTGCTAGTATTAGACATTCAGTACCCGTTTCTGATATATACGGTTACTCGCAAAAACGACTGAAATGTAATTTACCTTGAAACTGTTCGCGAGAAGTTTGTTTCTGGAGCAATAGATGGCTGTATCCTTAACAATAAGGCGTCTCCTGGTGCTACAGCCGATTGACCTGCCTGTATTTCATCCGATTGCGCTGAAATTGGTGCAGCTGCTGGCCAATGTCAATTTCAAGGTTGATGATCTGGTAAATACAGCAAATGATGATCAGGTGCTGGCAGGCCAGATCCTCAAAATGGCCAACTCTCATGTGTATAGCGGGCGGGTTAAAGTTGAAACTATCAAGGAGGCGCTGATACGCCTTGGAGCTCAGCACGTATCAAATCTTGCCATGGCAGCATCTCAATCCGCGCTTCATGTTTCTAAAAACAGCTTTGTCAATGGCATTATGACAGAACTCTGGTTTCATTCACATGCATGCGCTCTGGGCAGTCGGTGGGTTGCCACGAATACCGGATATCGAAACATCTCTGAGCAGGCATACCTGGCCGGCCTTTTGCACGATGTCGGGAAACTGTTCCTGTTGAAAGCGCTGGAGCGCTTGACGAATGCAGGGATGGCGCAGGCAGCTCTTGAGCGGGGACTACTTCTGGAAATATTTGACGAAATGCATGTAGAGCAAGGGTTGCGCCTGATGGAACACTGGAACATGCCACCATCTTATCGGCTGGTTGTCGCCAGTCATCATCTGAAGGTAGAACGAAGCAGTTCTAATATAGATGACGTTCTCGTTGCAATTATCAGACTGGTGAACATCGCTACACGTAAACGTGAATTGAGCCTTAGTACAGACAGCGACAACCTGTCTTTACTGGAGTTGCCGGAAGCACAACTACTGAAGATTACTGAAGACCAGTTAAGAGAACTATATGGCATATTTGAAAAATCAAGAGGGGTGATTTAGCAACTTATGGAGTGATTAAATTACAAAGGGCTTGCCAATTGAGACATGCCCTTTGTGATCTGTTTTGTTCTTCGGAACGCTATTTTGCAGCAGGAACCGGGATGGAGGCAGCATCTGTGGCGGCTGCAGCAGCCGGTTTTTTCTGACTTTTTTTGTTACTTTTGGCGGCCTTGTTGCGTTTCTCCAGTTTAGCAGCATGTGCAGCTTCGATAGCTTCATCTGACGGGGTTGCTGGTTCGGCTGCTTTGTTTGCAGCAGCAGCTTTCGCAGCCCGTGCATCAATCTCACGCTGCCTGTGCTTTGCGTTGGTTTCGGCAACAGACGGTTTGGCTGCCTGAGCCGGCGGAGCGGGAGTAATCACTTCTGCGGCAAAAACTGACGTGGCAAATGAGATCATTACGAGGGCTGCTGTGCTGGTGTTCAGTATCCTGTTCATGGGAAACTCCTCTCTGGTTTGAATTCTTGCATCTACGGTTAGCACATCAAGTGCCAATTCGGCCAGATCATATAACTATCTGTATTTAAATACTTCATCCACACAAATGTTCATCGTGATGCCGAATATCCGCCTGAATGAGACAAATCTACACCTCAAATGAGGCAGGAGGAAAGGTGAAAGAAACCATCAGCCACCCTCTGAACATTCGGGGACACTCCGTTTCATGACCGGGGTTCTGTCATTCCCCCGGTGTATATGGCTTGACCGGGCTATGTACCGTCCGTGACACTCCTCAATACATCCCGCAACTGATCAAACCGGTATGGCTTGCTGACTAATCCAGCGACCTCTTCGGCTCGGATCCGGGTGGTAACCACCGTATCGCCAAAACCGCTGGAGATCACTATCGGCAGCTCCGGTTTCAGAATTTTAAGCTCTCTGAACAGCGTATACCCGTCCATAAAAGGCATGCCTATGTCAGTCACAACAAGGGAAATTTCCGGGACGTACTTCCGGAATACATCCAACGCTTCCCGGCCGTTTGATGTTTCAACAACAGTAAATCCCAGCTCCTCAAGCATCGATCTGGCAACAAATCTGACCTGGTCTTCATCCTCTACGAGCAGAACCGTGCCGCTCCCCTGCCATTGTGCCGAGTTTATCTGATCAGAAAATTCATCCCCTACAGAACTATTGTTCTCAATCGGCAGATAAATTGTGAAGGTTGTGCCGTGGCCCGGCTGGCTGTTCAGTTGTAATGCTCCCCCATGCGCTGAGATGATACCGAGCACCGCTGACATTCCAAGACCCCGTCCGGTAAATTTTGTCGTGAAAAACGGCTCAAATATTCTGCACATGGCTTCATCATCCATACCGCAGCCGGTGTCGGAAATCTCAAGACAGGCGTACCAGCCGGCCGGGATGATCCTGCCGAGGTGATCCCTGACTGCCCCCGCTGTTGTAACAGCTCTCTTTGCCAGCGTTATCCGTATCACCCCCTGCGCCTCTCCGATGGCTTCCGAGGCATTGATGATCAAATTCATGACAATCTGCCGGAGTTGGCTGGCATCACCTTTAACAAAGGGAATATCCGCAGAGAGATCGGCCCTGATGGCGACGTTCCGACTGGTCGTGGCCTTCAGCATCTGCACCATTTCATCTACCAGTGCCGCCATATTCACCTGCATCAGGGTGAATGAAGCTTTTCCGGCATAGGCCAGCATCTGGCGGCACAATCCTGCGGCACGGTCAGCCGCTTTTTCAATTGCCGGGATATGCTTCTCAGCCGCATTCGGGTTCAAGGCAGCCAGGGAGCAATGTCCGATGATAATCGCCAGAATGTTGTTGAAGTCGTGGGCGATGCCGCCTGCAAGAACGCCGAGGCTCTCCAGTTTTTGCGCCTGCTGAAATTGCTGTTCGAGAAGCTGTTTTTCTTCTTCAAGCCGCTTGCGATCTGTGATGTCGAATAAGACCACCAGATGACTTCCATCTATACCGCTCTCAATAGAGGTTGCAGTACAGATGAATGTGCGTACTGAACCATCTTTACATGCTATGTTTACTTCCAGCGGGACAAAAGGAGCACCGGTTCGACGTGATTCTTCCAGATGCCTCACCCACGTGCCGGTAACCGTCTGACGGTAGTGCGTGTCCGGATATGCACAAAGCCACCACTTTTCAAGTGTGGGAATATCTTTCGTCGTATAGCCGACTGTTTGGACAAACGCATTGTTAAGAAAGGTGATAATTCCATAATCATTGTTTATGGCAAGCGGCACCGGTGATGCGTCAATGATGGCCCGGAAGTTCTGCTCACTCTTTATCAGTGCAGTTTCTGCCTGCTTACGCTCAGTCACATCCTCATATATGCCAAGGACAGCAAAAATTTTATCTGCCTCATTTCGAAGGGGAGCTTTCGAAGTGCGAAGCCACATCGTGGTGCCGTTCGGCGTTGTCTGCTGCTCATCATACGAGAGTTTGGCAATACCTGACTCCATAACGAGTCGATCATCGGCTCGATATTGCTCCGCACGATCCTTCCAGCTTAACTGAAAATCATCCCTGCCAATCAATTCGTCCGGACAGACAACTCCGGCGTCTTTTGCAAATGCGCTGTTGCAGCCAAGATAACGCATTTCTGTATCTTTCCAGAATACTCGAACCGGTGCCGTGTTTATGATGGTCTGAAGAAGCTTGTGTGTATTTTGAGTGGCTATTTCAGCACGTTTTTGCTCTGTTATCTCAAAAAATGCGGCGACAAAATGATCCGGTTTGTACCGGTAGCCAACAACGTCGTACCAGCGGTCGTTTGACTGCAGATACTGCTCAAAGCGGACGGTTTTTCCGGTCCTGGCGACGGCACCAAACGTCCCGATCCAGTCGAACGGATCGTTTTCAATGCCGGGAAAAGCCTGCAAAACGGTTTTCCCCCGGGGATCAACTCCGGTCAGTTCAATATATTTGTCATTAGCATCGACAAAGCTGTAATCCACCGAATTGCCGCTCTCGTCATAGATCATGCGATGATAGGCCACGCCTATCGGGCCGTTATCAAACAGAGCCTGAAATTTCCACTCCGACTCTTTCAGTGCCTCTTCAACACGCGTGCGTTCGGTGATGTCACGGGAAATTCCAACAAGACCTAATGGCTGCCCGTCTGGTCCATATATGGGCGCTTTTACCGTATCCATAATTACGGTGCCCATTGTTGGATGAAATACCTTTTCTGCAGTACGCAGTACTCTGCCGTCTTCAATCACCATCCTGTCATGTTTTGCAACGATTTCGGCGGTCTCATGTGCTAACAGGTCGTAGTCGGACTTGCCAATCTGTTCACTTTCAGAAAGCCCGATAAAGTTTTCTGATGCTTTATTACAGGCAAGATAGACACCATTCCGGTCCTTGAAGTAAATGAGATCGTCGGCAGCGTCGATAAGTGAGCGCAGGAAGGTTTTTTCGTGTACGAGAGCCTCTTCTGCGCGCTTTCGCTCGACAATATCCCAGGACAGGTCGGCCAGGCGGGTAATCACTTCGACATCCTGCTGGTTGTAATCTGTCGGCTTGTTGCCGATGCCGACGATGGCGACAATTTTATCGTTACGGAATATGGGTACCACCATTTCACGAATAACGGTGGCATGTCCTTCCGGCAGTCCTTTTCGATGCGGCAGCGAAGCATAATCGTTGTGGATGACCGTACGTTTTTCATGAACGCAGTCAGTCCACACCCCGGCCTGTGAAATCGGATAATGACTACCGGTCCCCTCCGCCGTGCAGAACATGGTTGCTGTTTTAGTCGACCACGCCTGCAGGGTAAGTATCTGCCGGTCAGAATCGTTAAAATGGTAGAAACCGATACAACTGCCGGTCAGGGCTTCAGCTTCGTCCAATGTTGTCCGCAACAGCTCCTGGAGCGAATGGTTCAGCGAATACTCCAGCAAGCGCAGACGTGCCGCCATAATTTCACGGGTATGCTTCTGTTCGGAAACATCTCTGATGAAAGAAAAAATTGAGCCGCCATGCCCAGGTGAATAGTTGGCGCTGACTTCAACAGCTATGATGGTACCGTCTTTGTGCCGGTGCCTGGTCTCAAAGCGTAAAGAGCCCTTCTTAATGATTGTTTCAAATCGCCTGGCAACATCATCGCTAGTATCGATAGCATCAATTGAGGAAACATGCAGGTTGAGCAGTTCGTTGCGCGTGTACCCTACCATTTGACAGTAGCTGTCGTTGGTTTCCATGAAGGAGCCGTTAAGATCGACAAGAAGAAAGCCGTCAATTGAGGTGGAGATGATGGAGTGGAAGTCATCCGGGGTTATGGAACTGCGACGCTCGGTATCCATGGCTGATCCCTTTATATGCACAAATAAGAATGATAAACATCAGGTACGAAATGCTGGACAAAAGTGTAATTCTATATTATAAGTCTCGTTCGCTCTTGCGGAGAGATGTCCGAGCGGTTGAAGGAGCACGCCTGGAAAGCGTGTGTACGTTAATAGCGTACCCAGGGTTCGAATCCCTGTCTCTCCGCCATTACTTTAACCGACATAGTCCACTGAAGTCAAAAAGCCCGTTAGAAATAGCGGGTTTTTTATTTGCGCTGCCGCACCATCCAGCACCTAAAAAAGCGGTATCTAAGCCGCTTTACTCCCCTGCCGCGTTCCGCGTCTCCCCAGCTCCGCATCTATCAGGTTAAGTATTTCGAACTTTTTGAGCGACCAGAGCGGTGCCACCAGATTGTCATGGCCGCCATCACCGGTCAGGCGATGAATCAGAATGCGTGGTTCAAGAAGCTCAAGAAAGTCACAGACCAGCCCGGCGTACTCATCTCTGCACAACACCGTCACTTCACCCCGACTGTACATATCTGCCAACTGCGTACCCTTCATGATATGCAGCAGATGCAGCTTGATACCGTCAACACCAAGCCGGTTCAGCTCAGCTGCCATGGCCAGCATTTCTTCCCGCGTTTCACCCGGCAATCCGAGAATAATGTGGGCACAGACCTTCAGCCCTCGTGATTTTGCCCGTTGTACGGCCTCAACGGAACAGGCGTGGGTATGGCGACGGCTGATAAGGGTCAAACTCCTGTCATGGATTGATTGCATGCCGATCTCCAGCCAGAGGTACGTTTGATCGCTCAGCTCCTGCAGGTAGTCAAGAATATCATCCGGCAGACAATCAGGCCGGGTAGCGACGATGAGACCGACGACATCAGAAGCGGCACACGCTTCGGAGAACAGTTCCCGTAAACGCGAAACCGCTGCATAGGTATTTGAATATGCCTGAAAATAGGCGATGAATTTTTCAGCCCGGTACTTACGGCGCATGACCTCCTTGCCGTCTTCAAGTTGTGCTGAAACCATCAGATCACGCCTGATTCCGAACGAACCGGAACCATGTCCGCCGCAGAAGATACAGCCGTTTGAAGCGAGCGTACCATCACGATTTGGACAGGTAAAGCCGGCATCCACCGAAATGCGCTGCACTTTGCAGCCGAATACCCTCTTCAGTTCTTCAGAAAAGGTGTTGTAGCGTTTCAGTGATAAATTCATCGCGCAGGCAACGGCACCTGAGCCTCGCAGGGGACTTTGGTTTGGCAAAGGCCGCAGCCGGTTTGAGGCGTTCCGTAACGTTCTGAGAGCGTCGCAGGAGCGGTTCCATACACCAGTTCACGGCACCTGGCCTTGTTGTGCCCATCTCGCGAAATGGCGCCCACCGGGCAGCGGCCAATGCAGGCTCCACAACTGCCATCATGATAATGGAGGCAGTTGGAAAGGTGGCTGGCTGATGTACGCAGCGTGGGCGTGAGTGCCAGGGTGGTAATGATACTGCCACAGCGATGCGCAATTCCCCGTGGCGTTATGAAGCCGTCACTCAAGCTGAAGGTGCCTAATCCGGCGGCGTACGCAGCGTGGCGTTCTGACCAGCTGGAGGCGACGCCGACAGGCGTATCAGCGAACTCTTCCCAGAGTAGAGAATACTGGGGCGCCACAGCGGCATATCCCTGCCCCGCCAACCATGTGACAAGATGCCGGCGCAGGTCGCCGTTGACAGTTTCCCCGTGAGTACGGGTCAAGGCCCATTCACGGGAGGGAAGTTCTGTCTGAATGCGGTTACTCTCGCGTATAGAACGGTTGATGGGGAGTATCCAGCTGACGACGGTCGCAGCACCCGGAAGCAGTTCCTCCGGCAGCAGATGGAACGGACCGATAATCTGCCGGTAATCATGGAATATCCGGTCTCCGGCAGAGGAAAATCCAACCAGTGGCTCATCCAGATACGGAATGTCACCGTCCGGCAGGTGATTGCCAGGATGCGTTGCGATGAATCGCTTTATTTCACTGCAGAGCAACTCTTCCATAAACAGCAAACCTCCTCATTATTATATCTTGCGGCCGCACATTATTCCGGCGCCGTTCGGCAGATCCAGCGCAAGCCTTTCCACCTCTGACAGCCCGGCCTCAGCCATCATAGCTGCCAGCTCTGCACCGGAATACGACTGCCCGGCATCGGTGCCGAGCAGCATGTTGAGTGAAAAAAGCGCAGGAAAGAGCGGGCCGTCTTTCGCATCATCAAGAATAAATTCCTGTACCATCAGAATTCCGCCCTGATTGAGTGCGGCTACCGTTTTACGCAAAAGTGCGACACATGCCGAGCGGCACTCGATATGGAGAATATGGGAAAGCCAGGCGACATCAAAGCCGGTCGGCACCGGGTCTGCGTGGTAATCACCGGAAGTGAAGTCAATCCGGCCGGAAAGATTAAAGCGGGTAACGACACCTTCGGCAAAGGTTCTGGTTGAGGGAAGATCATAGATAACAGCAGAAATATCCGGGTTGGCCAGGCAGAAATGAATTGCATACGTACCGGGACCACCGCCAAGATCGAGAAATCTGCGGCAACCAGCAAGGGGTATCGATGCGGCAATGCGAGGCGCCAACTGGCTTGCCAGATTGAACATCCCCATCAGAAAACTTTCCCTGACCCCCTCATCCTGGCCATGAGAAACAGGATTACTTACGGGGCGACCGGTTATCACAGCCTCATCAAGCCGCGTCCATCCTGGCATGAGGTGGTGATGATGCATGATAATATACCCGAGATAGCCAGGGCTGGTTTTAGAAAGTTTTTCTGCAGCGAAAGATGTCGCGCGATAGCTGGTGTCACGTTTTTCCAGTAATCCGAGTGCAGTCACTGCATCCAGCAGCATACCGGTCGCGTGTGGCTGTGAGTTCCGCAGTTGCGCAACCTCTTCAGCGGTGCGAAAGGCATCATCAAGAGCAGTAAAAATGTCGAGCTTAACCGCCGTGTGCAGCGCACAGGTATTCCAGTATCCACCGGACAACTGCAGCAGATCCGGTATGGTCCATTCAGGCGTAGTCATATTTCAGGCTCCTTGCATAAAGTAGTTTAGCGTTTCTTCTCCACCCGCTCCACCCAGCACTGCTCCGTAGAAAGTACCCGCAGAAATTCTCCGGCAAAAAGAAATTTGGCACGCGGCACCGGTACGCTGATAAAGTCCTTACCGCGCCCCACCGTCATGGCAAAACCGCTCTTGCCTCCCCTCTCCCATTTTTCCACAGATACAGTAGTAACAATTTCATCATTTTTTTCACCGGCAGAAAACATGTGTGGATTCAGCTTTTCCTTGCAGGAGACCGCAGAGTCCGAAACCTGGCGTATCAGCTGAGACAAGCTGAAGGCCTCGTCAGGTTCGCAGATAAAGCGGATCTGTGTGACATCATCCGGCTTTACTTTTGGGGTCAGTTTGAAAAAACGGAGGTGGATTCTACCGCTCCGCTCAGTAACCAGGCCATGCTCTTCACTTGCTTTCACCGCTTCACGTATTTCCACCCCGGTAGATTGAGAGAATATTTCATAACAGCGGTAGCGTTTCAGTTCGTCACTTTGCGACATAATTCCTCCCTTAAGGGAAATAGATAACAGGACTGTTGTAGCAAAACCGTTTAATTATTTCCACACAAACAAAAAGAGCGGCATCGCTGCCGCTCTTTTTGTTATTTCTGTTATGTGGAACCTTCTATTTACGGACAGCTTTTCCGGCAACCTGCATACGGATAATCGCCCGTTCCAGAGCTGCCTCATAAATCTTATGCTGCTTGTCTTCCTGCGTAAGTTTTTTAAGCGCTTCCTCGGCGCGGCCGAGAGCTGCTTTCGCACGCTCAACATCAATATCGGCGGCACTCTCCGCAGTTTCAACAAGGACGATAATCTTATCTTCCTGAACTTCGAAATAGCCCCAATTAAGCGACATATGCTCGGAAATTCCGTTGTTTTTGTAGACGAGTTCACCAATTCTGAGTGAGGTCAGAAACGGGGCATGTCCCGGTAAAACACCGAATTCGCCGCTCTTACCGGTTGCAGTAACTTCCTCAACCTCAGTATCGACAACTTTTTTATATGGAGTAACTATTTCCAGCTTCATCTTTTCAGCCATATATTCTTCCTTGTAGGGGCGCAGTGCATGCGTCCCGACAGATAAATTAAATTGCAGCCAGCTTTGCCGCTTTTTCGATGGCCTCTTCGATGGAGCCAACCATGTAGAACGCCTGCTCCGGCATACTGTCGTGCTTACCGGCAACGATTTCCTGAAAGCCCTTAATGGTATCTTTCAGTTCAACGTATTTACCAGGTGAACCGGTGAAAGCTTCAGCGACGAAGAACGGCTGCGAGAGGAAACGCTGGATTTTACGGGCACGGGCAACAACAAGCTTATCTTCTTCAGAAAGTTCATCCATACCGAGAATGGCAATGATATCCTGAAGATCCTTGTACTTCTGCAGAACGTACTGAACGGAACGGGCGACGGCGTAGTGCTCTTCGCCGATAACCTGCGGGTCAAGAATACGTGATGTCGAGTCAAGCGGGTCAACAGCCGGATAGATGCCGAGCTCGGCGATCTGGCGGGAAAGAACCGTTGTCGCATCCAGGTGGGCAAACGCGGTCGCAGGGGCCGGGTCAGTCAAGTCGTCAGCAGGTACGTAAATAGCCTGAACCGAAGTGATGGAACCTTTTTTCGTGGAGGTAATACGCTCCTGAAGCTCACCCATTTCAGTAGCGAGAGTCGGTTGATAGCCGACAGCAGACGGGATACGGCCAAGAAGCGCCGAAACTTCGGAACCAGCCTGGGTAAAGCGGAAAATATTATCGATAAAGAGCAGTACGTCCAGACCGTCAACGTCACGGAAATACTCGGCAACGGAGAGGGCAGTCAGGGCAACGCGGGCACGGGCTCCGGGAGGCTCGTTCATCTGGCCGTACACCAGTGCGGTTTTTTCAAGAACGCCTGTTTCCTTCATCTCCATCCAGAGATCGTTCCCTTCACGGGTACGCTCGCCAACGCCGGCGAAGACAGAGTAACCGCCATGCTGACGGGCAATGTTGTTGATCAGTTCCATAATCAGAACGGTCTTGCCAACACCGGCACCGCCGAACAGGCCGATTTTTCCGCCTCGGGCATACGGTGCGAGCAGGTCAACAACCTTGATGCCGGTTGTAAACGCTTCAACTTTGGTTGACTGATCTTCAAATGGTGGTGCTTCACGATGGATAGCAAACTCTTTCTCGTTACCAATCGGCCCCATTTCATCAACCGGCTCACCGATAACATTCATGATTCGACCGAGGGTTTTGGCGCCAACCGGGGCACAGATCTGTTTGCCGGTATCAACGACAACCTGTCCGCGTTTAAGACCATCAGTCGAGTCCATAGCAATAGTTCGCACTGAATTCTCACCCAGATGCTGGGCAACTTCCAGTACCAGATTGAATTCACGGTCATCAATGGACGGATTTGTCACGCGCAGAGCGTGGTAGATCGCCGGCAGTTTGCCCGGCTCAAATTCGACGTCGATAACAGCGCCGATAACCTGCGAAATTTTACCTGTATTCTGACTCATGGAACAGTGTCCTCCTGCGGCCGTACGGCCTCATATAGTGTTACGTAGTATGTATCAGCCTTTAATTGATTCAGAGCCGGAGATAATCTCCATCAACTCCGTAGTTATAGCAGCCTGACGCGCTCTGTTGTACTGGAGGGTCAATTTGCCGATCATCTCGCTTGCGTTCTTTGAGGCACTGTCCATAGCGGTCATACGGGCACCATGCTCACCGGCTACCGTTTCCAGCATCGCTTTAAAAATCTGCACTTCAATATTCTTGGGCAGTATTTCACCCAGCAGTTCGCTCACCGATGGTTCATAAATGTACTCAACGGGTGTTGTTTCAGTATCACCTGCTTCTTCCTGGGCGACCGGCAGCATCTGCTCAAAGGTTATATCCTGTGTCATGACGGTACGGAAGGAGTTATAAAGTAACTCGACCTGGTCATATTCTTCCGCACAATAACCGTCAATAATTTCCTGCGCCATCATGGCAGCAGACTGATAGTTCGGTTTTGCCAGCACGTTGGGAAAGTTCTTGTACACCGTGTAGCGGCTTTTGAGGAATTCATACCCTTTACGACCGATCGTCATGACGGTGATCAACTCGTACGAATCCTTTTTTTCCTTGATGTAACGGTCAGCAGCCTTGCAGAGGTTGGAATTGAAACCGCCGCACAAGCCCCTGTCCGAAGTGAGCACAACGAGCAGCAGCTTCCTGGCATCCCGTTTTTCGAGCAGCGGGTGAAGGTCACCTTCAAGGTTTGCCGCCAGTGACTGCAGCACCTCACCCAGTTTTTTTGCATACGGGCGGGCAGCCACAACGTTTTCCTGGGCACGGCGTAGTTTTGCCGCCGAAACCATTTTCATGGCTTTGGTGATCTGGCGCGTATTTTTTACGGAAACAATCCGTTTTTTAATGCTTTTAAGGCTTGCCATATCTCAAACCGTCCTTGATTACGCGGTAAATTCTTTTTTCAACTGACCCATAGCGGCAATGATTCTACCCTTCATATCGTCATCAATGGCTTTTTTGTCGCGCAGTTCAGCAAGCAGATCAGCCTGACGATTATCAAAGAACGCATACAGTTCTATCTCATATTTTTTGAGAGCAGAAACCGGGTATTCGTCAAGGAAGCCGTTGTTGGCGGCAAAGATAATAAGAACCTGTTTCTCGTTAGGGATCGGACGATACTGCGGCTGCTTGAGAATCTCAACAAGACGCACACCACGCTCAAGCTGCATCTGGGTAGCACGGTCAAGGTCGGAACCGAACTGGGCAAAAGCGGCCATTTCACGATACTGGGCAAGGTCAAGACGCAGCGTACCGGCAACCTGCTTCATGGACTTGGTCTGTGCGGAACCACCAACGCGGGAAACCGAGAGACCGACGTTGATCGCCGGACGGACGCCGGAGAAGAACAGGTCTGATTCCAGATAAATCTGGCCGTCAGTAATGGAGATAACGTTGGTCGGGATGTAGGCTGAAACGTCGCCGGCCTGGGTTTCGATGATCGGCAGGGCGGTCAGTGAACCGGCGCCGCAGGCATCAGACAGCTTGCAGGCACGCTCAAGCAGACGGCTGTGCAGATAGAAAACGTCACCCGGATACGCTTCACGTCCTGGCGGACGGCGGAGCAGCAGGGACAACTGACGATAGGCGACGGCCTGCTTGGAAAGGTCATCATAAATAATCAGAGCATGCTTGCCGCTGTCGCGGAAGAACTCGCCCATTGTTACACCGGTATACGGCGCAATGAACTGGAGCGGTGCCGACTCGGAAGCGGTTGCGGCAACAACGATGGTGTAATCCATGGCGCCGTGCTCAGTCAGTTTGGACACAACCTGAGCAACCGTTGAACGTTTCTGGCCGATAGCAACATAAATACAGACAACATCGCCACCCTTCTGGTTGATGATCGTGTCGATGGCAACAGCGGTCTTGCCGGTCTGACGGTCGCCGATGATCAGCTCTCGCTGTCCGCGGCCGATTGGAACCATGGAGTCAATAGCCTTGAGTCCGGTTGCCATCGGCTGATGGACCGACTTACGGGCAACAATGCCGGGGGCTTTGATCTCTACCTTGCTGAAGCTGCTGGTATTAATGGCGCCTTTACCGTCAATCGGCTGGCCGATCGCATTGACAACACGGCCGATCAGGGCCTCGCCAACCGGAACCTCGGTAATGCGGCCGGTACGTTTGACGGTGTCGCCTTCCTTGATATCAGAAAATTCACCAAGAATTGCAACGCCGACGTTATCTTCTTCAAGGTTGAGCACCATGCCGGTCACGCCGCCGGGAAACTCCAGCAGTTCGCCGGCCATGGCACCAGCAAGGCCGTGAATACGGGCAATACCGTCACCAATGGAGATGATTGTGCCGGTCTCCGACACTTCAACTTCTTTGCCATACTCTTTGATCTGTTTTTTGATAATCTCGCTGATCTCTTCGGCTCTGATTTCCATGGATGCTCCTACCCCTTCTGTAATATATCTTTAATCTGTTTAAGCTGAGTTTTAACACTGTTATCATAGGCAATGTCGCCAATCTGGGTTATAACGCCACCCAGAAGTGATTTATCCACTATCATCTGCGGTATAACCTTCTTACCGCTTTTCTTTTCCAGTGCAGTCTGAATTGCAGTAACCTGACTGTCGTCAAGGGGAAATGCCGATGTAATCACCGGTCGAATAACACCGGAAAATTCATCAGCCAGTTTTTCGTATGTCTGAACGATTTGTCCCAGGAAGGCGACGCGGTTTTTGTCGACGAGCAGCAGCAGGAAATTAGCAACCAATTCGGAGCAGGCTGCTTTACCGATCAGCTCCTTCATAATGGCTTTTTTCTGTTCCTGTGTCAGCGACGGGTCGGCAAATGCGGCCCGTAATTCACTATTGCTGCTGAATATACGGTCGATTATGGCAAGCTCACTGCGAAAGAGGTCAATCAGACCACCTTCCGAGCCAAGCTGAACGAGTGCTTTGGCGTATCGTTTTGCAAGCGCGTTATTGATCACTGGATCTGTACCACCTTGTCAAGGTATTCGCCGACAAATCTGTCGTGGTCGTTCTTCTGGATTGCGCCGGTCAGTTTACCGGTGGCTATTTCAACGGCAAGTCGGGCGGCTTCGGCACGAAGTTCGTTGCGCGCCTTTACTGTTTCCTGCTCGGCTGACAATGCCGCCTGGGCAACTATTTTTTCTGCGGCGACCGTCGCCTCGGCAATGATGCGGTTTTTTTCCTGCTCACCTTCGCGAACGATTGCCGCATGCAGTTCATCAATTTCTTTCGCAGCCTGATCAAGTTTGACACCATATTCGCGCAGTTTTGCTTCTGCAGCGGTACGGGCAGCTTCGGCATCTTTCAGGCTTTTTTCGATATCTGCCTGACGGGCCGCCAGAGAACCTTTGACATCGGCTTTTTTCAGGGCCCAGATGATTATGCCGAGCAGCACGGCAAAGTTGAGAACGCGCCAGCCGAAATCCTTCATCTGTGCGCCGCTGTCAGCATGAGCGGCTCCACCGCCGCCTTCAGAGGCAAAACCGGCAGATGCCAGCAGCACGAGCGCTGAGATGTATGCCAGTGTAACTATAATTTTCCTGGAGCGATCGGTTACCATACTCATAACTACAGGCTCCTCCCGAGAATTTTCTCACAGATATCGCCGGACAGAGCCTCGGCCTGCTTTTTCAGCAGTTCACGCGCTTCGCCGGCTTCCTTGGCAATCCTGTCCCGGATCGATGCCAGAGAGTCAGATGCCTGCTTGCGGGCTTTTTCAAGCACCACGGCTTCTTCAGCCAGAGCAAGCTTGAGCGCCTCGGCGCGATTGGCACCAGCCTCTGCCTTTGCAACCTGGAGGCGGGCTTCATACTGAGACATCTTGATCTGTACTTCCGCATCAACTGACTCGGTTTTTTCGCGAGCCGAATCGATCACCTGACGGCGGTCGGCCAATACCTTGCGGATCGGCTTATACAGAAAGACGTTAAGAACAAGAACGAGGATGCCGAAATTGATCAGCTGGATAACAAACGATAAATTTAATTCAATCACGACCTACCCCTTGCAGGTATGCTGAGCTGGTTGCTGCCCCCCGAGTACGGGTGCAAAACAGACGCTAACTAGCATTATTAATGGACCGCTGTCAAGGAAATTAAACATCAATGAGATCTATTATTCGCGTTAATTCGTCAGAATCACTAAAGTGGATTTCCAGCCGGCCACCCTTTGGCCCCACCTTACGTATTGCCACTCGCGACTGAAAACGTTTCTGAAGCTGATCTTCAAGAGATGACAACAACAGGTCCGGCTGTTGCATACGCTTTGCCGACCCCGGATGGGGATTCATTTTCAGCCTGCGAACAAGATCTTCTGCGGCACGGACACTCAATTGCCGGTGCACTATTTCATGACGCGCTTTTTCAATCAGTTCACTGCTGTCAAGCGCCAGCAGCGCCCGGGCATGACCCATGCTGAGCCGTTCTTCAACGATATCCATCTGAATGTCATCCGGCAGTTTGAGCAGTCGCAACGCATTGGTCACGGTGGTACGGTTCTTGCCGACCCTGCGGGCAACATCCTCCTGAGATATACTGAAATGCTCAACCAGCGAACGGTAGGCGTTCGCCTCTTCGATGGCATTCAGATCCTGACGCTGAATATTCTCGATCAGCGCCAGCTCCATAATTGCATCCGGAGCAGCATCGCGAATAACGACCGGAATTTCGTGCAGACCGGCTTTCTGGGCCGCCCGCCAGCGGCGTTCACCGGCGATTATTTCAAATCCGTCATCTTTTCTGGTAACAACGAGTGGCTGAATAATTCCCTGCTCGCGGATTGAAGCCGCCAACTCCTCCAGCTTCTCCGGAGCAAAGTGCTTGCGGGGCTGATCGCGATTCGGACGAATTTTTTCAATCGGACAGATAAAGTAGTTTTTTGACTCATCTACCGTTTCTGTTACCTGTAACAGCGCAGCCATCCCTTTGCCGAGGCCGCCTATTTTAGCCATTGTTCTTCTCCCTCTGGATGATCTCACGAGCCAGCTGCATATAACTGGCAGCGCCTCGCGAAGTAATATCATAATAAATAATCGGCTTGCCGTGACTGGGCGCTTCCGCCAGTCGGACGTTGCGGGGGATTACCGACTCGAACACCTGACCGGGAAAATGAGTGCGGATCTCGCTTGCGACCTCTTTGCCCAGATTGCCGCGGGCATCGAACATGGTCAGCAGAATGCCTTCAATTGTCAGGAGTGGATTGAGGTTTTTCTGGATGAGCCTGATGGTCTGAATAATCTGTGACAATCCTTCCATCGCATAGAACTCACACTGAAGAGGAATCAGAACGGAGTCAGCAGCCGTAAGGGCGTTTATCGTCAGCAGATTGAGCGACGGCGGGCAATCGATAATAATATAACGGTACTGCCCGGTCAGGGATGCCAGCATGAATTTCAGCTTCTGCTCCCTCCCGGTCAGTGTGGCAAGTTCCAGATCAGCGCCGGCCAGATCAGAATTGGCCGGCACGATATGCAGAAACGGCTGACCGGTATCTACCACCAGACCGCGCGGGTCAGCCTCGTTAATAAGACCATCGTATATGGTATGTTTGAGCAAAGTCTTCTCAACTCCGACGCCACTGGTAGCGTTCCCCTGCGGATCGATATCGACCAGCAGCGTCGGGCGCTCGGCAGCGGCGAGAGAAGCGGCGAGATTGACAGCGGTGGTGGTTTTGCCAACACCACCCTTCTGATTGGCGATACAGATAATTTTAGTTTGTGGGCTCAAGGGAATTATGCTCTTTTCAGTGGGCGCTTCATAAATTAGATATTTTTTAAATGTTTAAGATTTTGCGTGGCGGGAATGTAGCACAGTCGCGTGCAATCGTCAAAGGAAAGACCACAATAAAGGAGGGATAACACGAGCGGTTGAATTCATCTATGAATCAGTATCCCCTAAACATCAAATCCAGTGCGGCAATGATTACATCGCGCTTTTCCTTAACCGAGCAGACTTTTGCTCCGAGAAGGCCTGCCTGAATCCCAACCAGTTGAGGTGTCAGCATAATGACCTCTGCATGCCGAATTTCCAGTACGGGGTTCAAAACCGGAATCGGTGCGCGTAGCGCAGATCTGATCATTAGCGGTACGACAACTCTGGTTGGGAGATTATCGAGCATGTCGGCCTGAACATCGAGTAGATAGGGAAACATGGGAGCGGATTCCGGATTGTTGTTTTCGAACACATCAAACCGAGCCATTAAAAGCACCTCAGTGAATCGCCAAAGCAACTGTTCTTTTCTACAAACTGCCTATATTCCTCAATTGATTCATGACTGTTATCAAGCCATTCCTGTCGCCTCTTATCCCGAATAGCCTGAACAAGAAATTTTTCCAGAGTTTGTGAAAGGTTTATTTTTTCCTCTTTGGCCTGGCGTAACAGATCGCTATTGATACTCAAGTGTGCCGTCTGCTTTGGAGCGGCGTGATTATAGGTATGATCTTGCATGGGACTCCCCCAACTTTCATTATTTATGGCCATAGATTATGGTCATATTTCATGTTTACACTATACTCCATTAAAATAACTGATACAATTTTTTTGTTACACTATTACGGGAAAAGGCGGGATCAGGTGGTAACTATAAATTGGGCATGCCATATATTCAACTGATTTTTCATACAGGAATTATCACCTCCAAGTCACTAAAAGCCTTCCGTAAACACCTTTCTTGCATCCTCCAATTGTTCTGTTCAAAAGAATAAGTGCATATTACCCTTGCGCCAAAACAATAATTATATATAATACGGTCAATTCACTGACGGAGTTACCATGTATATTAAACAGCGACAACTGGAAAACCTTAAAAACTCATTGACACCGGGAAAGGTGGTTGTCATTTATGGTGCCCGCCGCACCGGCAAAACTACTCTTCTCAACGAATACCTGAAAATGGAGACAATGCCGTATCTTCTGGTCAGTGGTGAGGATATCACCATTCAGGGATATCTCTCTTCTCAGTCCATCGAAAAGCTGAAAACCTTCGTCGGCAACAATCAGCTGCTGATCATCGATGAAGCACAAAAGGTGCAGAACATCGGGCTGAACCTCAAATTAATCGTCGACCACATTCCCCGCATCCGTGTCATTGCTACCGGGTCATCCTCCTTTGATCTGGCCCGCAGTATCGGCGAACCTCTCACCGGAAGAAAAACCACTCTGATTCAATATCCCCTTGCCCAACTGGAACTGACTCCTATCGAGCAGCGCCATGAAACCGACAGCCGCCTGGAAGGCCGCCTGGTGTACGGAGCATATCCCGAGGTCGTGCTGCTGCACGACAATCGGGAACGTGAACAGTATCTTAAAGAGATCGTGTCGTCATATCTGTACAAGGATATCCTGGAACTTGAGGGTATCAGGCAGTCGGCCAAGATTGGCAGACTGCTCCAGTTGATAGCGTTCCAGATCGGTAAGGAGGTCTCCTACACCGAACTGGGCACCAGCCTTGGAATGAGCAAAAACACCGTGGATCATTATCTTGATTTACTGGAGAAAGCCTTTGTCATCAAGAAACTGGGGGGATTCAGCCGAAATCTGAGAAATGAAGTCACCAAAAACAGCAGGTATTATTTCGTCGATAACGGAGTGCGTAACGCCTTGATCAACAACTTCAACCAACTCGAACTACGTAACGATGTTGGCGAACTCTGGGAGAACTACCTGGTAATCGAGCGCCTGAAACGGCAAGAGTATCTGAGGGAATCAGCTAATAATTACTTCTGGCGGACCTATACGAAGAAAGAACTGGATCTGGTCGAGGAGCGGAGCGGCACACTTAACGGGTATGAAATAAAATGGGGTAAAGCACCCCCCCGTGCCCCGAAGGAATGGATAACAGCCTACCCCGATGCAACATGGCAATTAATAAACCGTGACAATTACCTCGAGTTTATCTCCTGAATCGAGTGGCGCAGAGTATGGTTTAATGTCAGGCGGATTACGCGCAGACTGACGCGCAGGTAACGGAAGTGAATCAAGATTCAATTCTGCAAATCTCTGATGAATGCGCTCAGCAAAATTGTTATACTGGCCATGTGAGCACCTCCAGTGATTGCATTAATATCGATGTACACATTGATGTAAGCCATGACAAGGCAAATAAGCACCGCCACTTTTAATCGTTGAAAAAAAATACCAAGCAAAAAGGCGGGATTTCTCCCGCCCCGCTTTATTCCATGTCCTGTTCTAACCGGAATCTTTACTCCACTTTCCTGATAACAAGCCTGCTGGCTCCTTTATCAAAAATGCCATATTCTTTTTCAACGATCTCCAGCATAAGCAGTTCGCGGCTGTTATCGTCATAGGCAAAATCAGCCAGATAAAAATCAATCTGCTTCGTATGCCATTTTTCCTGCAGATTTGCGCCATCCCAGGCAAAGCAAAACAGGCTGTTATGCTCATATATATGTTGACTGAGCATGTACCATGAGCCGGTATTCTTCGGTACCAGCAGTTCTCCATTTGGCTTTACGATTATGCGCTGCTCCAGATACACCTTGCGAAAACCAGTGTCATCATAGTTAATGCTGCCGAGATTTGTGAGTTTGAAGTGCGTCTCACTACCGCCGTACTCCTCACTGCTCTTCCAGATTTCATCACCATCCGCTGTAAACACTTTCAGGTATCGGCTTTTGTCAACAAGAATTGCGTTGGTCTCTCCCTTGAAGCCCTGAAGTAAATTAAAATTATAGAGATACCCCTGTTTTGGCAGCTTTATCGGGCTACCTAACTGGAACTTATTACCTGACTTGACAACTTCCGATACGGCACCGGAGAAATCATCCTTAGCCGATTTCTGCTGGGCATACAGTTTTTTTAAGCCGCCTCCTCCCGTTACAACTCTGAAAAAAAACGGGAGTGGCCCGGCAATCTGTTTTAAAGATGTGCCTTCCACCGTCCAGACCTGCGATACAAGCTTCTCACCATCAATAATGGTAACATAGACCTCAGGGATACCATCTTTGTCAAGGTCAGCACTATCAACCGCAATAACCTTTTCAAACACTTTATACTGGACGTTGGCCAGCAGTTTCAGTTCTGCACCTTGACGGTAATAGCGCAACGTCTGGTTGCCTACAATGAACAACTCGCGGTCACCACCGGGAAACGTGCGCCCGACTGCTAACCCGCTCAGTGCTCCGGCCAGCTTGTGAATAACAAGTCCTGTTGATGGCACTGTCTGCACAGGCTTGATGGTATCAACAGGCAGAGCGGGGGGGGAAGGAACTGCTACGACAGCATTCCCCTTTTCTGTGTTCTTACCTATGTTCTTGTCGATGCCTTCTGAGAGAGTTTTAGCCAGCGCACTTACCGCCGCAATCAACTCATCAGGCCCCTTTCCCTGGGCAAATGCCCTGGTGAGAACCGTTCCACTGCTGTTGGCGGCCACGGCATCCAGGCTGAACGAACTCCCGCTCAGCAGATAACTGCCGGTCACCTTTATTTCAGCTCCTTCGGGCTTTACCTGGGTCGCAACCTTTTCACCGGCCAGCCGTGACAGCAGCAAAGTCTGGATAGTTGCTTTCATTGCTTCAGGTTTTTCCACTCCGCTCACGCTAAACTCGGCGACATACGTCTGAACCGGTGCGCTCCAGGCTGTAGATACAATTATGGCAAGGAGCAGGAAAACGAGGTACATACGAGGTAATGTCATGATGTCTCCAAAGTACGGTGTTTATCTGTCAGAAACGTTTCCGTTCTGCATCGAAAGGAATTTTTCACTCGCCTATCCACATTATAGCTCTGCCCAAGGATTATGAAGCATCAGGTCGGCAATATGGAGAAAATCCCTGGTATTTCTGGTGGCAAGCGGCAATTTGCGACTTAAAGCAATCGCGGCAATCTGAGCGTCCTCTGTTGTTACCGAAAAGCCTGAGCGACGGCGATTCGCAACTACCGACGCATACAGAGCAGCACATGATTCATCGAACGGCAGGCAGTTTCCCAAAAAATCTTCCCGAAACATCTTTCCCGCTGCTTCTGACAGCACATCCCGTCGTTTTCCGGCAGGGAGCAGGGCTACTCCCAATAATATTTCTGACTGGGTAATCGCAGTTACATAGAAATTTAGTGCAGCTTGTCGTGCAAACCATCCCACAACCAAAGGATCAGGCTGGAAACGCATCAGCTCTGAAATCACATTGGTATCCAGAATTATGCCATTCATGATCAATGATCCATGTCAGGTGGAGTACGTGCGGTCTGACGCGCAGGTAACGGTAGTGAATCAAGATTCAATTCTACAAATCTCTGATGAATGCGCTCAGCAAAACCGGTCGCAGGCGGTTGCGGCGTAAGCACCTGGTGCAGTATATTCCGGACTTCGGCTTCCATAGAGCAACCATGCTGTGCTGATTGCAGACGAAGTTTACTTTTCAGTGATTCGTCAAGATTTCTGATGGTTATACTGGCCATGTCAGCACCTCCAGTGATTGCATTGATATCAATGTACACAATGATGTAAGTCACGGCAAGCTAATAAAAAAACCCCGGGCAAGCCCGGGGTTTCTGATACTGCGCAGTCAGGCGGGTGTTAGAAATCAAACTGCCATTTTGCGCCGACGATGTAATCTTTCTGGCCATTCCGGTCAGTGTTTGCTGCATTGTTGTCGTCGAGGTGATCCTGATAGGTAAACTCAGGAACAACAATGAAATTTTTGGCAATGGTAATCGGGGCATTCACATACGCGGAAATTTTGTTATCCGCATTTTTCCAGTCTGTACCAGCAGCTGTTTTACCGCCATCGTTGGTCACATAGCCGACACCAGCCTGAATCTTAACCGTATCAGACAGGGTAAAGCCACCGGTCAACAGAAGAGTGAAGGTCTTAATGTCGTCAAGAGTATTTCTTGCAACGCTCCAGGTTGGCGAAATCCCCTCGGTAATGCCCATATCACCGATGTTCTGTCCATAGCCAAGATTGAGGCCTAAGGCGATAGGTCCTGACTTATATTTTCCATGTACATAGCCAAGAACAGAGGTAACGTCCTCATTGTTTGAATTTGTAGTACTCCGATAAGTGTAAGACTGACCGGCAACACCACCACCGTAAGTAAAATCGCCAGACTTGCCGTCATAACCGACAGCCACTTTTGGAAGATAGGTGTTGGCAGTAGCATAAACTGTGGCAGGAGTACCCGGACGGATGGCAGCAACATATAAACCGTTACTCAGAGTCAGCCTGATCTGTGGCTGGCGACCGTCATAGATCGAACCGAATCCGTTATTGCCCTGATCATCACTGGCAACCTGGTCAGAGACAGCCCAGTATGGTGTATATGTCTGACCAACCAGCAAGGTGCCGAAGTCAAACTTGTAAGTACCGTAGACGAGGCGTGTGTACACCGTCGTATTACTGCCTGAACCAATACTGGCACCAGTACCGCTGACGTTTCCGGCAGGCTGTTGGGCAGATAAGCCACCAAGACCAAGTTCTACCTGGCCGCCCATTTTACCTTCAGAAAATTTGGCACCAAACCGGCTGTTAGCCTGGTTACGCAGGTCTAAGTTACCATGCTGACCCGGCTCTTTGGCACTGTTATCATATGCTGCCGTACTAGTATCATACGTGGTAGCAAGACGGAATGAGCCGTACAGTGTTGTTTCTGCCATTGCCGGAATGGCCAATGCGGTGAGTGCTCCTGCTGCTGCTGCGATTACAACTGTTTTTTTCAAATTCATGTGTGTTCCTCCCATTTTATGATAGCTGCTTGCACAACTTCGATTAACGTACTGTCAAATTGCTATTGATGCGCTGTTCACCACCTTTCGGAGTAAATTTGCCTACCTTAATCATGTAACTTCATCAGAAATCCAAGAACCACAAAAACAAATACCTTGACGCATCCGGCTCAGGAGCGGATGCGTGAAGGTATATTTTTTCCTACGCTTATTTTTGTTTTTTCTGAAACGTTCACAGTGTGTTTCGCTCCCGGTCTTTGCTGCCAGCAGATCTGGACTCAGTATTTCTAATCGGTTAGCTACTAGTTAGGTTCGTTTGTTTCAGGTCTTGTTCTATTCAATTGCGGCGAATATACTACTAATCAAACAAAAGTCAACATAAAAATCACAATTTACCAAATAAATGGAACAACAGCTTATTTTTAACACAGTTGTAACATTCAGTGCCCCGCCTGACAGAGCTCCGTCAGCACGCCAAGACTGCTTTTCGGGTGTATAAACGCGATGCGGGTCCCGTGTGCGCCATTACGTGGTTTTTCATCCACCATGCGGGCACCTTCGGCCAGCAGCTTGGCAATGGCCGCCTCAATATCCGCTACTTCATAGGCGATATGATGGATGCCGGTACCATTTTTTTCGATGAACTTGGCAACCGGACTCTCAGCGGAGGTCGGCTCCAAAAGTTCGATCTTTGATTCACCGACAGCCAGCATCGCCACCCGCACCTTCTGCTCAGCAACTTCCTCGATCCCGGCAAAAGCCATACCGAGGTTGTCGCGGTAAAACGGGATGGCGGCATCGAGGGATTGAACGGCGATACCGATATGATTTATTTTAGTCAGCATAGACAAAATCCTTTTTACCACGGAGACACAGAGACACGGAGAAAGTCAAAAACAAAATAAAATCTGGTTTACCCTAAAAGGCTTCAAGCTTTTAATTCTGGTTTACCCCAAAATGCTTCAGGTTTTTGATCTTGGTTTTCTCCGTGCCTCCGTGTCTCCGTGGTGAATGTTCCTTGATTTTAAAGTACCATTCTCCGCAAGCCTTCCTTCAAAACAGTGACATTAAAATTAAACAGCAATCCCGTCTTAAGCCCAGACAGTTTCAGGTATGTAAGAAGCTGCGCTTCATGTATAGGCATAATTTTTTCTATAGATTTTAGCTCTATGAGCACACGACTGTCAGCGACAACATCCATACGGTAACCACAGTCAAGTTTTAAACCCTTGTACATTAAAGGTAGCGACCTTTGACGTTCAGTAAAAACTCCACGCAGATCAAGCTCATAACAAAAACACTCTTCATATGCAGATTCTAAAAGGCCTGGTCCCAACACTTTGTGAACATCAATTGCGGCTCCGATTATGATCTCAGTCAGTTCAGAGTCTCTCAATATTTTCTCTGTTGCTCTGTTGCTCTGTGGTTCAATCATGATTATAAAACAACAGTCTCCGTATGTTTTCCGAATACCACTCTGAATACATCTGATATTTCGCCCAGTGTTGCGTAGGTTTTGACCGCTGCCAGGATGTGCGGCATCAGGTTGTCTGTGCTTTTTGCGGCTTTTTCCAGTGTTGCCAGTGCCGCCGCAACAGCTGCGGCATCGCGTCCGCCCTTCATGGCTGCCAGTGACGCTTTCTGGGAGATTTCCACCGCTTCTTTCACCCGCAGCAGACCGGTCGGTGGTGGCTCTTTGACAGTGAACTTGTTAACGCCGACGATGATCAGCCGCTCTTTTTCAATGTCTTTCTGATACGCGTAGGCGGAATCCTGGATCTCTTTCTGCTGGAAGCCACGCGAGATGGCTTCTACAGCGCCACCTAGCTTGTCGATCTTATCAATATAGTCAAGTGCAGCAGCTTCGATCTGATCGGTCAACGATTCCACCAGAAACGACCCGGCCAGCGGGTCAATGCTGTCTGCCGCGCCCGATTCATAGGCGATGACCTGCTGGGTACGCAGGGCGATGCGGACGGAGTCTTCAGTCGGCAGGGCAAGCGCTTCATCGCGGGAGTTGGTGTGCAGCGACTGGGTGCCGCCCAATACGGCGGAGAGCGCCTGAATGGTAACACGCATGATATTGTTGTCCGGCTGCTGGGCGGTCAGGGTGCAGCCGGCGGTCTGGGTATGAAAGCGGAGCATCTGCGATTTCGGATCTTTGGCGCCGAAGCGCTCTTTCATGATTTTTCCCCAGATCCGGCGGGCAGCGCGGAACTTGGCCACCTCTTCAAAAAGATTGTTGTGGGCATTAAAGAAGAAGGCGAGGCGCGGGGCAAATTCATCGACATCCATACCGACCTTGATGGCCGCTTCTACGTAGGCGATGCCGTCGGCCAGGGTGAAAGCGACTTCCTGCACCGCACTGGAACCGGCTTCGCGGATGTGATAGCCGGAGATGGAGATGGTATTCCACTTGGGCACATTGTCCTTACAGTAGGCAAAAATATCGGTGATGATGCGCATCGACTCTTTGGGCGGGTAGATGTAGGTACCACGGGCCATGTACTCTTTGAGGATATCGTTCTGAATGGTTCCGGATATTTTATCAGCGGATGTCCCCTGTTTCTCGGCGACGGCAATGTACATGCAGAGCAGGATGGCAGCAGTGGAGTTGATCGTCATTGAGGTGGAAACCTTGTCGAGCGGTATGCCATCGAAGAGGATTTCCATGTCGGCCAGCGAATCGATCGCCACGCCCACCTTACCGACTTCACCAAGACTCATGCCGGCGTCGGAGTCATAGCCCATCTGGGTCGGCAGGTCAAAAGCAATTGACAGCCCGGTCTGACCTGCAGAGAGGAGATATTTGTAGCGCTCGTTGGACTCTTTGGCTGTGCCGAAACCGGCATACTGGCGCATGGTCCAGAAACGGCCGCGGTACATGGTCGGCTGCACGCCACGGGTGTAGGGGTACTCTCCCGGAAGGCCGAGCTGTTCCTCATAACCGGGATAATCAAAACCGGGGGTAAAGCAGCGCTCCATCTCAATGTTGGAGGAGGTCAGGAACGGATCCATCCGCTCCGGTGACTTGGCGAGGCCTTTGACAACTTTTTCGTTCCACTTCTGCTTACTGTCTTTAATACTCATATATGACTCCTTTTACAAAAATAAATTCAATTTAAAAGCATTCACCACGGAGGCACGGAGGCACGGAGAAAGTCAAAAACAAAAAAACTTTTTGGTTAAACCTGAAGGCTTCAGGCTTTTAATCTTGGTTTACCCCAAAGGCTTCAGGCTTTTGATCTTGGTTTACCCCAAAGGCTTCAGGCTTTTGATCTTGGTTTACCCCAAAGGCT
>JBMOEI010000023.1:0-85843 GCA_049318985.1 Desulfuromonadaceae bacterium | reverse complement strand
TGATAAACTTTATCTCGCTCGGCACCAGCCGTCTGATTTTTTCAATCCGTGCGGTCGCGGTTCAGGGAGTCATCCTCGGAATACTCCCCGGTCTGATGCATCCGTTTTCCTGGCATCTGGTCGCGATTACGATCGTCATAATTGCTGTCAAAGGCTTTGTAATCCCGCTGCTTCTCAGTCGTGCCGTCCGGTCTGCCGAGATCAGGCGTGAGTTTGAGCCGTTTTTGGGCTATGTTCCGACGCTGCTGCTCGGCGCGATCTTTACGGCCCTTTCGTTCGGTTTTGCCGACAAACTGCCGATGTTGCCGGAACACCAGAATTTCATGTTTGTCCCTGCATCAATTGCCACACTGATGACCGGTTTTCTGGTGCTGACAACGAGACGAAAAGCGATTTCTCAGGTGATCGGCTATCTTATCATGGAGAACGGCATATTCATTTTCGGCCTGCTGCTGGCGGAGGCGATGCCGATTATGGTTGAAGCGGGGGCGCTGCTTGACCTGCTGGTCGGCACCTTCGTCATGGGGATTGTTATCAACCAGATCAGCCGTGAGTTCTCTTCGCTCGATACCTCACTTCTGACCTCTCTGAAAGAGGAGTAGTGTAATGTTTGCTGCCTTGATAATCCTCCCGCTGACCGGAGCCGCCGTAACCTGGCTGATCCCGTATGATCGTCTGCGCCCCAAGGTTCTGGCGCTCTTTACGTTTGCCCATCTGGGCCTCACTCTTCAGCTTCTGTCGTGTACTCCACCCGAATCAGCCGGTGGCTGGTTTCACTTCGATGCCCTCGGAAAAATCGTGCTTCTCAGTACCAGTATCCTCTTTTTTACCTGTGCTCTCTACTCGATCGGCTACTTATTCTATCGTCGCGAACGTTCCAACCGCGTGCTCTGCATAGGGCTGCTCGTCTGTCTTTCAGCCGCTTCACTGGTTACCATTACTCACCATTTAGGACTTATGTGGGTGGCGCTGGAAACCACAACTATTTCCATGGCACCGCTCATCTATTTTAACCGTAATGCCCGTTCGATCGAGGCAACCTGGAAATATCTGCTGATCTGCTCGGTCGGTGTTGCTCTGGCGCTCATCGGTCTCTACTTTCTGGCCTACTCAACGATAGTTGCCCGGGTGGAACCGTCTCTGCTTCTTGATGACCTTATCCGTGATGCCGGAAAGCTTTCCTCCGGGTGGGTGCATGCCGCATTTGTTTTTCTGCTGGTCGGTTTCGGTACGAAGATGGGGTTGGCGCCGCTTCATACCTGGAAGCCCGACGCGTACGGCGAGGCTCCCGGTCTGGTCGGGGCGCTCCTGTCAGGTGGTCTGGTCAATCTGGCCTTTCTGGCACTTGTTCGCGTCTATCAACTCTGTCTGGCAACCAAAGAGATAGCTTTTTTTCAAAATGCCCTGATTGTCATGGGGCTGTTTTCAATGATTGTCGCCGCGATTTTCATGGCCCGGCAGGCTGACTTCAAGAGGATGCTGGCCTACTCAAGCGTCGAGCATGTCGGTATCATGGCGGTCGCACTCGGACTGGGTGGCAAGGCGATTTTCGGTGTCCTGTTCCACGTTCTTGCTAACAGCCTGACCAAGGGGGTTCTGTTTCTCTCTTCCGGGAACATTCACCGCTCCTATAACAGTAAAAGCACTGATCATGTGCGTGGTGCCCTGCGGCGCCTCCCCTGGTCGGGAGGGCTTTTTCTGGCCGGATTCATCGCCATCACCGGATCACCCCCGTTTGCCCCTTTTATCAGCGAATTCACCATTATCAGCAGCGCCTTCATTCAGGGGCAGATGCTGGTCGGTGCCATTTTTCTGATCTCACTGTCGGTTATTTTTATCGGTATGGCACTGACGGTTCTTCCCATGGTGATGGGTGAAGCTCCGGCTGACAGCGAGACGACTACATACCGTGACTCGTTCTGGACGGTCGGACCGCCGCTGTTTCTACTGCTGCTGGTCTTTCTGCTCGGTGTCTGGATACCGGCGCCACTTATGACGTTGTTGCGTGATGCATCTGCACTTCTGGAGGAGCATTAATGAGTTTCGGTATGAAAACTTTTTATAACGGCACGTCGTTCCCGCGCGGCGACATACCGAAGCCGGATAACGACACGTTCTTTCAGAGCGTTCTGGATGCAATTACGGCAGGGTGGCGGGTTTGCTCCTACTTTGGTGTTCCGAATGCCGATGGCGCAACGCTCTACTGCATCATGTCCGCCCGGGCTGGAAGGGGTGCTCTCGGGATTGCTGCCACAACGGTAGGACGCTCTTTCCCCTCGCTTGCGTCTCTCTGTCCACAGTTGCATCTGTTTGAACGTGAGATTGCCGAGCAATGTCTGACACGCCCGGAAGGTCACCCCTGGTTTAAGCCGGTTCGTTTTCAAAAACCTCTCTGCGCGGGTGAAGGTTTCTGGAGTACCACTGACGGCGGCGGTCTGCTGCCGGCAGTGATGGACTTCTACCGGGTTGAAGGGGACGAAGTTCATGAGGTTGCGGTTGGTCCGGTACACGCCGGAGTCATAGAACCGGGACACTTTCGCTTTCAATGTCACGGCGAAGAGGTGTTTCATCTGGAAATAGCGCTCGGTTTTCAACATCGCGGTATTGAACGGGCGCTAATCGGCGGCCCGACGCCCCGAACCATGCACCAGATGGAAACGATTGGCGGTGATACCACAGTCGGCCACGCTCAAGCGTACTGCATGAATATTGAGTCACTGGGTGGAATCTTTGCTTCGCCCCGGGCGGAAACCGTGCGCGGAATTGCTCTCGAACTTGAGCGGCTGGCCAATCATACCGGGGATCTCGGTGCCATAGCCGGGGATGTCGGGTACCTGCCGACTGCATCGTTCTGCGGCCGGATACGGGGGGATTTTCTCAATATGACCGCGCTCCTGTGCGGCAGTCGCTTTAGCCGCGGTCTGCTCAGGCCGGGTGGTACCGGCTATGATTGCGATGCTGCAATCGCTGATGAACTGCACAAACGGCTGCAATCAGCGCGGGAAGACCTTACCGGGGCGGTCAAGCTGCTCTGGGATACCCCCTCGGTTATGGCGAGACTGGAAGATGTCGGCATTGTCTCCGAGCAAGATGCCCGCGAGATTGGCCTGGTCGGTCCTGCCGCCAGGGCATGCGGACTGAACCGCGATGTCCGGTGTGATCACCCGTTCGGAATATTCCGGATGAGCCAGATCCCGGTGGTCACCGCAACCACCTGTGACGTTGCCGCCCGCACGAGGCTCCGGTGGCTGGAGGCGGAGCGCTCGATGGATTTTATCGATGAACAGGTGCGCCATCTGCCTCGTGGCAGTTATCGAAATCAACCGAAAGATATTGTCTCTGATCGTTGTGCCGTAGCGCTGACCGAAGGGTGGCGCGGTGAGATATGTCATGTCGCCTTGACCGATGACCGTGGCCGTTTTGAACGCTACAAGATCGTAGATCCGTCATTTCATAACTGGAACGGCCTGGGGCTTGCCCTGCGCAATCAGCAGATTTCCGATTTTCCACTCTGCAACAAAAGCTTCAACCTGTCGTACTGCGGGTTTGATCTGTAACATGGAGCCTGTATGCTAAAAGCCATTATGGCACGTTATCGTCAGGGGCATCGCACCATGAAGTATCCCGATGCTCCGCAACCGCTGCCGCCGCGTTTTCGTGGCCTGCCGCTCCTGGATACCGCTCGCTGTGGAGACGGGTGCCGCATCTGCGCCGATGCCTGTCCCTATGGAGCCATTTCCGCATCAGGCCCACTGGCACTTGATATGGGGAAATGTCTTTTCTGCGCTGACTGTGCCGACGCCTGTCCACACGATGCCATTACGTTTTCAACTGATGCGCGCCTTTCAAGCCGTAGCCGCTCAGGTTTAACGGTTATTGCCGGAGAAATGTATCAACCGGGAGGGGCGCTGGAAGGTGAATTACTACGCCTGTTCGGCCGCTCTCTCAAATTGCGGGAAGTGAGTGCCGGCGGCTGCAATGCCTGTGAGGCGGATACCAACGTACTTTCCACCATCGGGTGGGATCTGGGGCGTTTCGGCATTCAGTTTGTCGCCAGTCCGCGTCACGCTGACGGCATGTTTGTAACCGGACCGGTCAGTGAAAACATGCGCCTGGCTCTACTTGATACCTATGCGGCCATTCCGGAACCGAAACTGGTTATCGTAGCCGGTGCCTGCGCCATCAATGGCGGACCGTTCAAGGACCATGCTGAAGTGCATAACGGCGCTGATGGTCTTGTGCCGGTTGATCTTTACATTCCCGGCTGCCCACCCGGCCCGCTGACTATTCTGGATGGACTGTTGCGGTTAGTGGGGCGGGTTACGGAATAACAACGCGGTAAATCAAGCAGCAACTACAGTGTGCACAAGGAGATTTGCATGAGTCAGCAAAAACAGGAAAATTATCTGCAGGAATGGAAAGAACATGAGACCTGTGCCGAACAGATGTTGCCGATTATCGGCCGATTGTACCGGGATCATAATATAATTCTTTCCCTGTACGGCCGTACACTCGTACACAGCACCGTTATTGACATTCTCAAAGCGCACCGGTTCGCCAGGATGATTCTTGACACTGAGCTGAGCGTTTTGGCAACCTTTCCGCTCCTGGCGGCAATGGACAAACTGGACCTCGCGCCGGGGAGAGTTGATCTCGGCAAGTTGACCATTCAGTATCAGAAAGTGGCCGCGACACTTTCACCCGACGAATTTATCACGCGTGAACTGGCGGCCATCAACACCGGTCGCGGCGCTGTGCGGGCGGAGCCGCAGGATATTGTCCTGTACGGATTCGGACGTATCGGTCGTCTGCTGGCCCGCATCCTGATTGAGAAGTCTGGAAGCGGCGAAAAACTCCGTATCAGGGCGGCTGTGGTGCGCAAGGGTGGGGCGGATGACCTGCAGAAACGCGCCAGTCTGCTGCGTAGAGACTCGGTCCATGGCCATTTTAACGGCATTATCACGATTGATGAGGAAGAAAACGCCATTATTGCCAATGGCAACATGATCCGGATTATCTATGCCGATGATCCGGAAAATGTTGATTACACCCAGTACGGAATCCATGATGCTATTCTGATCGATAACACCGGCAAGTGGCGTGATCGTGACGGACTCGGGAGACATCTGCAGGCGCCCGGAATTGCCAAAGTTATTCTGACCGCGCCCGGCAAGGGGGATATTCCCAATATTGTCGCCGGTATCAATAATCATCTCATCACGGAACAGGAACAGATATTTTCCGCCGCCAGCTGTACGACCAATGCGGTTGTGCCGATCATGAAGGCGATCAATGATCGTTTCGGAATTGTTCACGGGCATCTGGAAACCTGCCATTCGTACACCAACGACCAGAACCTGATCGATAACTATCACAAAGCTTCCCGTCGCGGTCGCAGTGCCCCGTTGAACATGGTCATCACAGAAACCGGAGCTGCCAAGGCGGTTGCCAAGGTAATCCCCGAGCTGTCCGGCAAGCTGACCGGCAACGCGATTCGCGTGCCGACTCCGAATGTTTCGCTTGCCATCATGAATCTGGAACTGGCGCATCCGGTTGATGTTGAAGGTATAAACGGTTATCTGCGCAATATGTCGCTTGATTCACCGCTGCAGAATCAAATCGACTTCACCAATTCTCCTGAAGTCGTATCGAGTGATTTTGTCGGCTCACGTCATGCCGGGGTTGTTGATTCGCTGGCGACCATTGCTGAGGGAAACCGGTGTGTTCTGTACGTCTGGTATGATAATGAATTTGGCTACAGCTGCCAGGTTGTGAGGATGGTGCAGCAGATGGCCGGCCTGGATCTGCCGACGCTGCCAAGTTGAAGGTGACAGGTCGTTGAACTACTTGAAATGAACCGCCAGCCAGACTGTCTTTTGCATCGAATCGGTCCGCTCTACCCGATGGCGGCATCCGGCGGGGATCAGGACATACTCACCAGGCAACAAATTTACAAGGGCGGCATTGCTCTCAAACAGCAGTGTCGCCCCCCCGGAAACCAGCAGCACCCACTCATCCCAACCCTGCTCATACCATTCACCTGGTGGCGTTGCATGGCCATCAGAAACAATGCGCTCAATCCGTACCCCGCCCGATTCAGCAAGCGTGAGAAAAAGTTCTTCCTGAAGTGTGGCCGGAATGGTGTCAAACAGACTGCAAGCCAGGGGAGTCATAGGCACTCAGGGCTTTTTAGCCGGTTTTTTGTTGGGCTCTTCGGGAACTGGTGCCACTGCAGCTTTTAAATCCGCCGCCTGTTTTTCCAGCAGGGCGGAAAGCCGATCATTTTCAACTTTCAACTCATCCATTTTGCGCGTTAATTCAAGCTGCTCAATTTTGAGCCTGTCGGCTCTGCTTCGTTCAGCATTAAGCTGATCAACCTGGGACGCCAGAGTCGCTTTTTCAAGTTTAATAACTTCCAGCTCATTACTTGTTTTCCGGCATGCTTCAGAATCCCGTCGCAACCGCTCCAGTTCCGCCTTGCGATCTTCAAACAGCTTCAGCCTGGCCTTCACCGTGGTGGACTGTTTTTCAATTACTTCTAATTCAGCAGCAGCGCGAACAAATTCAATTCGTGAAAGTGCGGTAACCGTTGCGATCTCCGCAGCATCCACAGAAATTTTGATTTCTTTTTCGGCCTCAGGGGTTACCTCGCCAAAGCCGAACATCGACTTGCCCTCTTTTAAACTCTCGTCAGCGTATTTGAGTGCGGTTCTCGCCCTCTCAAGATCCGCAGTTGCCTCTTTATTCCCTTCTGTTTTAGCGGCAGCTGTTGCGACAGCGGTCCTGGCCGCTTCAAGTTGGATCACTGTTTTGTTAGTCTCCGCAGCCAGAGAGTTTGAGACCGATACGCAGTGCAGTGCAGACAGAAGGAGGCAGATCAGTGTAAATTCCCGTTTCATATCAGTTCTCCTCTCCCTGGCGAAATCGCTCAAGTCGAATTTCCATTTTCTTTAACTCCGAGCGGCGTACGGCCACTTTTTCAAGAACTTCTTTTTCTGCGCCCCTGGCGTCTGCGGCATTTAACTGAATATCCGCCAACTCAATGTACCGGGCAGCTACTTTTTCTTTTCCGGCAGCGATACTGATTTTTGCATCCGCTATGCTGGATTTGGCGGCATCGAGAAAATTCTGTGCATACTCTCCAGCGGTCGAAGTTGCAGATTTAGCGACTCGCTGTTCCAGCTGTGCCAGTTGGCCTTCAGCTGCCGCCTGAGCTGATACGGCCAGAGCGAGCGATGAAACAGCCATCGTCATAATGCAGATAACCAGCGTCATTCGATACATTTTCAGGGTGCTCCTTGATTTTTTTCGGGATAGTACCACTTAAATATTAAATTTCAACTATAAATCAGTGCGAATGTGACAGCAGTCAAATTATATAATTGACAGCTTCAGGATGACAGGTTATCACTCTGGACACTACGTAGTGAGGTACTCTCCATGAATTTATACTGCCGTTTTTTAGCTCTGTTAATCGTCGCATCACATCTGTTATCTACAAATGAAGTCAATGCCGCCTCGCCAGGACTGTTCACCGGTAACTCACCTGTCGCCTCCCTCTCGCTGCAGGGGTACAGTGGCATACTAAATACACCCACCGGGCATGTTCAGGAGGTGGGTACTATTGCGGCGCTGTACAGCAAACAAAAGGACGTTTTTGGACTACGGACGGCGCCCCGGCAGGAGAATTACCTGGTGTCCGTCGGATTATTCAATTTTGCCGAAGTCGGTGGACGCTTGACCGATGCCCAAAGCCTGGGAATCCGGGATCTGTCGGCTAACGCCAAAGTTACTACGGCTCCTTTTACCGCTCATCTTCCGTTTGCCCCGGTATTAGCTCTCGGCATGCAGGACATGGGAGGTGGTTCGACCTTTTTGCGTACCACCTATCTGGCCGCGTCAGCCGACCCGTTTTCCTGGATGCGTGTTTCTGCCGGCTACGGTCGGGGACCGGACCGAATGGATGGTGCTTTTGGCGGCGTGGAACTGCAAGCCCATAAATGGGTCTCCCTGATGGGAGAATATGATACTAAAGACACCAATGTCGGCATCCGTCTGATAGCTCCTCCTCTTCCGTATCTGCCGGCCAGTCTCACGTTTACCGCAAAATCATCTCTCAACGATTCCTCACGTATTGATATCGCCTTTGGCTTGACTCTGCCTCTGGATATGAAGAAAGCAGCCGCTGCTCCTCTGAAGAGTAGTCCTGCAGAGAATGGACAAGGAAAGCCAGAGATTAAAACAGTAGTAACACCGCCCGAAGTATCGGCTGCTTCGCCATCATCGCCCGTCGCAATTTCCCAGGATGCTCAACTTACGGCAATCCGCACGCGTTTGATCGCAGCCGGATTTGCCAACGTGCGTGTCGGGGTGATGGGTGGCACTGTGCTGGTGGTAGAGTATGAGAACGTGCGCTACAACCATAACGAACTTGATGCCATGGGGATTGTTGCCGGAATCGCATCCGCTGAGGATCTGAAAGGAATTGAAGCTCTCTGGATGGTGGTGAAGCGTAAAGGTTTGCGCATGATGTGGGTGAGCACCCCTCTCAAAGAGATGAGAGAGTGGCTGGCCAAATCGGGGACAGCAGAAGCACCTTCTCTGCAGGTTGATAACGACACATCGCCCGTTGATACAGCACACTTCATTGCCGGTGACAGCAATTCTGACTGGCTGCGCCCCTCTCTGATTCTGTACCCCGGCCTGAAAACCTTTGTTGGTACTGAAGTCGGGGTATTTGATTACCTGCTGTCGGTCAAGCCGGAGCTTCAGATGACAGCCTGGAAGGGAGCGCAACTGAATGTGCGCTGGGATATTCCGGTCTCCTGGAGTCATAATTTTGATGATTACGAAGTATTCGCCCCTGTCCGCAATAGCCCGATGATGGATCGTCTGATGCTCTTTCAGGGAATCAACCTTGCACCCGGTCTTATTGCCAACCTCGGTGCCGGGATGATTCAGCATAATATCAATGGCACCCTCAATGAGCTTGTCTGGAGTCCCGGAGCCGGTATGCATCATTTCCGGGTTGCTCAGGCCTTTGCCCGCAACAGTGATACCAAAGAAGACAAAAAGGCTTTCCTCGGTTCCTACCGCTTGTACCTCGCACCGCTGGATCTTTTTCTTGAGGGGACAGTCGGCAAATTTTGGGGACAGGATACGGGTGGAGTCCTCTCACTGAAACGATTCTTTGGCGATACGGCGGTCGATGTCTATTACAAGGATACCGAAACTCCTGAAAAAAAACGCTGGCAGGTTGCGGGAATGGCGATCAGTTTTCCGCTTACGCCGCGTCGCGATATGAAACGCTCACCATTGCAGGTACGGGGTACTGAGGAGTGGAGCTACGGGCAGGAGACTGTGCTGGCGGTTAACGGCCAGAAAACAAACGATACCATTTCAGCGTCATTCGGAGTCAATCCGCTGCCATCTCCCGGTATATATCGTTCCTATCTGAACCGGGACAGGCTGAATGAGGATTATATTCAGGCTCACAAAGGTCGTCTGAAAGAGGCATGGCAGGTGTTCCGGGATGACCTGAACAATCCACTTCCGAAATTCTGATTCTACGTCTAATTATGAGACAATTTTCTCATTTTAAAACAGCTGGTAATCATGTTTAGAAGATATTTAATAGTAGTAATGAATGTTTTTAGGTAGTTGTCTATTTAATTTTCTGATGGAACGTTTTTTGCTGTACAAATCATTATTGATTAGGTAAATTCCAGAAAATTTTTGCGCACGGAGGAAAAATGAAAACCAAACCATTATGTATGTTAGCTCTTGCCCTTGCTCTGACAGTCACCACTTTCACCGGATGTGGCGGCGGTGGTGGAGGAATTCCGGCACCTACAGCTTCTAATCCAAAGTTGACCGAGGAACTCTACGTAGTCTCCGGTGTGCTTAAAGAAACAGACGGCTACGCTATGCCGGGTACCATCGTGGTGACAGCTACGGATGCGCTAGGAAAATCCGTAAAGTTGTTCTCGGACAAGACCGGTGGCACTGAGGTCCCAAAAACAGGCATAGTTGTAGATAATTCTGGCTTGGCTAGTTTCTTTGTTGATAGTGGAGCAAAGTTGCCTGTTACGATTAAAGCCATCGGCGAAGCTTCACCCGATATCCCTAACCATGTCGGCAGCGGAGTCAAATTTACCGTTGCTGGGCCAGGCACCACTAATTTTACAATTAACATAGTTGATATGGATGTTCCGGCGCCAGGTGTTAATGCGGTCGCCCATAGTGAAACAGGAGTTGCTGATCTGGATGACACGTTGACTAAAGACATTATAGCATCTGACTTTTTGTCATCGACACAGGTGAAAATTCCGGCCGGTACCGTGTTTCTTGATAGCAACAAACAACACTTGAAGAAAGGAGTGAAAGTATTATTGACAACTTTTTCATCATCTTCGAACAATACTCCTCTATTTAATCCTGCCGTTCTTTCTTATGATCCAGAGTTAGAGGGGGACAATCCGTCACCATTACTCTTTGCAACTAATGAACCTAATTCATTAGTTGCAAAATTAACTAATGAATCAGAACTTGAAAACTTTCCAGGCTGGATAGATAATAGCGATCCCCTTAATCCTGCCTATTTTACTACTGCAGGTTTCATTTCAGTTGATGTTGTGGACACAGCTACTGGCAAAATTGCCAAGAATGTTACGAATTCAAATGGAGATAGTTATAATATTAGAATGAATATTGCTTCTGGTACTGTAGACCCGGCTACCGGGGCCGTTTTGAAAGTAAACGATACGATCCCTGTGTACACGTATGATATGGACCTTTTGTCCTGGATAAAAGATGGAGCGGATGAAAAAGTGTTATTTGATACTGCTACTAACCAATTATACGTTGATCATAAAACCAGTCATTTTTCAAAGTGGAACCTCGGTTGGTCGGTTGGTAAAACTTGTAAAACTGCTACGTTGACTATGCAAAACGACGCATATAAGCTGCTACTTAACCTCTCTGCTTCTTTGGTTACACCTGTTTCCGGGAAAACTCTCCTGGCTGGCACAAAGCCGGCTAATGATGGGTCTATTACACTTCAAAGCGTGCCAAATCAGCCAATTAATATTGTAATGAAAGATCCGCTGGGAAGTGTTGTCTGGCAGTCAGCATTGAAGTACCCAAATGGTGTAAATTTATGCGACCCAGCAAACCAGGCAAAACCGATCATAGTCAGTTACACAGCGCCTGTAGCCAATAAAACGGTACCGGTGACCGTAACAGTTGTGGAAGTTTGCAAGCAGGACAAGAAAGTCCGTCGACCTGTTCCATCTACCACTGTATCAGTTTACACCTCTAAAAATAATGCTTCGGGTGCGAAGCCTCCAGTGGTTACTACCCCTGTTACGACCGGCACTACTAATTCAATTGGCATAGTTCTCTTCGATCTGATTCCTGCTACTAAAAAGTATAATTTTAGTGCCTTAGACCGCAGAACCAACGCTTATGTTTACCCGATATTGCCATCGCCAAACCCCTGTGATGTTTCAGCCACAACAAATAAAGTAACTATTGAAATTCCTGTAACGTGTAACGCCGGTACAGGTTCTGCTGGCGGTTCCTGGGTTTTTTAAGCCTTTAAAATTAAGATTATGTGTACGTAACAGAAAAGCCCGGTAATTCTACCGGGCTTTTCTGTTGATATAATGTTTAATAGGGTGATTGAGCAGGTATTCAGATATTCGTTCCTGCCGCCAGCATCTCGGCGGCATGTTTCAGGGCTGAATCGGTAATGGTCGTACCGGCCAGCATGCGCGCAACTTCGCGGGTGCGCTCGTCTTGATTGAGTTCACGGATACGGGTGGTAGTCCGGCCGTCCGAGATGAGTTTTTCCACCCGCAGTTGCTGATTTGCAAACACCGCTACCTGCGGCAGATGAGTGATGCAGAGTACCTGCTGCCGGGCCGCGACGTTTTTCAGCTTCCTCCCGACAAACTCAGAGGTCGCTCCCCCGATACCGGTATCAACCTCGTCAAAGACAAGTGTCGGCACATCACTGTCAGGCAGCACCTGTTTGATGGCGAGCATCAGTCGTGACAATTCCCCTCCCGAAGCGATCCTGCCGAGTGGTCGCACAATTTCTCCCGGATTAGGTGAAAAGAGAAACTCGACCTTTTCAAATCCGCTTGCTCGCGGTTCCGTCAGCGCTTCCAGTGCCGGTTCTATAATAGCCCCCTTCATGGCCAGTTGGTGCGCTTCACCTTCCAGCGCCTGTTTCAGCTTTGTGGCGGCTTTAAACCTGGCAGTGGTAAGCTCACCACCCACCAGTTTCAGCTCCTCCGCCAGTCGGTCCCGCTCCGCTTCCAGATCGTGTCTGCTCTGCTCTCTCCCCAGCAACTGCTCCAGTTCAGCGTCGATCCCCGCTTTATAGGCGAGTATCTCATCTACAGTCGGCGCATATTTTTTCTTCAGTCTACCGAGTAGATCAAGACGGTCGTCAATCAATTGCAGCGCCGCAGGATCTGCCTCGATTCGGGACGCATAATCACGCAGGGTAATGGCGGCATCCTCCAGCTGTAGATACGCGCCTTCGAGTGACACGGCGGTTTCTGACAATGTGTGATCAATAGCTGCCAGTTCTGTTATCGAAGCGGCAACACGTTTGAGCTGACCCAAAAGAGCGCCATCACCGCCATAGAGCCGATCAAACGCTTCACCGCTGCCGCTCCCCAGTTTTCCGGCACTTGCCAGAACTCTCTGCTGTTCTTCGAGGTCTGCTTCCTCACCGTCTTTAAGAGCAGCCCTGGCAATCTCTTCCGACTGATACGACAGCAGGTCGAGACGCCGTTCAGCTTCACGTTCGGCGTGTTCAAGGCCGGCAAGCTGTTCCCGCACCGCTGCAACTCTTCCGAACAGGGCTGTGAACCGCTGCCGCAGTTCGCCGCTGCCGGCAAATGTGTCCAGCAAGCGCAGATGATTTTCCGGTTTGAGCAGGGTTTGAGAATCGTGCTGGCCGTAGATGTTGATCAGGCGCGGGGCGATATCGGTGAGAAGGGTCAGGGTGGCCATGCCACCGTTGATGAAAATCCGGTTTTTCCCGGAGCGGGAGAGTGAGCGTTTAACCAGCAGTTCATCGGTAGCGTCGAATCCGGCTTCAGCCAGTTGTTGTCTGATTTCCGGCAGATCGGAAATATCGAACAGCGCCTCGACGACCGCTTCCTCCTCACCGGAGCGGATCAGGTCGCTGGAGGCACGATTGCCCATGATCAGGCCAACCGCATCGATAATGATCGACTTGCCGGCTCCGGTTTCGCCGGTTAATACCGTCAGCCCCTGTTTGAAGGAGATGTGCAGGGAATCGATAATAGCGACATTTTTAATGGTGAGGTCGTTCAGCATAACGTCTTACCGTTCTCCCCACTTCAACTTGGTACGCAACAGTTCAAAGTAGTCGCGACTGCGTGATACCACCAGAGAGGTTTTGTTGAGTGCCTTGCGCACCTCGACTGAATCTCCCTCCTGCAGTTCGATGCCGACCTGGCCGTCAAGGGTCAGGTAAACCTTTTCTTCAAATGATGATTTTATCGTAACGGAGATAATCGCTTCATCAGTGACTACAATCGGGCGGTTGGTCAGCGTGTGTGGACAGATCGGGGTGATAACAATACAGCACATCTGCGGCTGAATGATCGGGCCGCCGGCCGAGAGGGAATAGCCGGTGGAGCCGGTCGGTGTGGCGACGATCAGGCCGTCCGCCTTGTAGGTCGTCAAAAACTGGCGGTTTATTTTTGTTTCCAGATCAACAATACGGGCCATGGCTCCCTTATTAATGACCACATCGTTCAATACATGGTAAACCTCTTGAGGCTTGCCTTCCCGCAGGAGTGTCACCATCAGCATCATCCGTGCGGAGACGCGCGGGGCGCTCTGGAGGCAGAGTTCCAGGCGGGGATAAAGCTCTTCCACGGTAATCTCGGTCAGAAAACCGAGGCTGCCAAGATTGACCCCCAGAATAGGCACATCCTTGTCACTGAAGAGGCGTGCAACTGAGATAAGCGTACCATCACCACCGAGCACCACCACCAGGTCGGCCTGATCACGAATCTCTTCTTCCGTCAGCGTATCGGGACAGCCGATCAGGCGGGCAAGACTCGGCTCCACCAGAGGCGTCCGCTCTCTGGCCTCAAGCCACTGAATCAGGTCACTGGCAATCCCCTGACAGCGGGGATCATGCATCTTTGCGAATATGGCAATTTTCTGGATTTTGTGCATGGGTTTATCCTGCTTTCTTGCTATTGACGTTACGTTGCGTTATGCCCATTTCACTGCCGGTTTGCGATGATTCTGCACACAGTCACGAAGGTAGCTGTTGATGAGGTTTTGATAGGGGATGCCTAGCTCCGTAGCCAGGTTTTTGAAATAAAACAAAGCATCCTCATCAATTTTTATTTTCACCTCTTTCTTAAGAAGCTTGGTGTATGGATTCGGTTTAGAATTGGAGAAATCGTATTCCGTTTTCATGGATTATCACCTACTTCAATTTTCTGATCTTATCCAAACTCTCTTCCAGAACACCTTTCTTCCCCAGTACATCAGCCAGTTTCTGCCGCTCCCTGGCAACGATTTCTGCCGGAGCTCGATCGACAAAGGCGGGGCTTTCGAGCTTTTTGGAGAACATTTCGATCTCTTTGTCAATTTTGCCGATCTCCTTCAGCAGGCGTTCCTCCTCAGCTGCCACGTCAACCAGCCCTTTAAGCGGTACAAAAATCTGTACGTCGCCGGCAACCTGGATCGAGGCGTCTTCCGGTTTCTCAATGTCGTGACCGATGGCAAGATCGGAAATCCGAGCGAGGCTGATAATGGCACTTTCGTTATGTTTCATCAGGAGCTGACTGGCTTCACTGTCGCAGGAGAGAACGACCGCGATCTGTTTTGACGGCGGTACTTCCATCTCGCCACGGATATTACGAATGCCGCCGATAACCGCCATGACCCGCTCCATGTCGGCAGCATCTTCCGGAAACGACAATGCTTCACAATATTCCGGGTACGGCGCCTGCATGATGGTAGTTGGTTCGAGGTTCGTGGTTTGTGGTTCTTGGTTCTCAACCATGAACATTGAACTTTGAACTGTTTTCGAACCGCCTTTCGGCAGTGCCTGCCAGATTTCTTCGGTAATAAAGGGCATGAACGGGTGCAGCAGGCGGAGCAGGTTCTCCAGTGTATACCAGAGAACATACTGAACGGCCTGTTTCCGCTCCGGCGTACCGTTGTAGATGTCCTGCTTGGACAGCTCCAGATACCAGTCGCAGAATTCACTCCAGGTGAACTGGTAGAGCGCCATGGCACTTTCGTTGTACCGGTATCCGGACAGGGTTTCATCAACCGTCCGGGCGGTTTCATTAAGGCGGTGCAGGATCCATTTATCCCCCTGGCTCAATTCCATAGTGTCCAAAGAGAGGCCGTCCGGATTGAAACCCTCAAGGTTCATAAGGGTAAAGCGGGCCGCATTCCAGACTTTATTGCAGAAGTTGCGGTAGCCGGCAATGCGTTCTTCGGCCAGCTTGATATCGCGACCCTGTGCGGCAAAGGCGGCCAGAGTGAAGCGGAAGGCATCGGTGCCGTACTGGTCGATAACAGTCAGCGGGTCGATGACGTTCCCTTTTGATTTGGACATTTTGTGCCCCTGGGCGTCGCGCACCAGAGCGTGAATGTAGACATCGGTGAAGGGGACTTCGTCCATGAAATGCAGCCCCATCATCATCATGCGGGCTACCCAGAAAAAGAGGATGTCGAAACCGGTCACCAGACAGGCGGTCGGGTAAAATGTTTTCAACTCTGCTGTCTGCTCCGGCCAGCCCATGGTGGAAAACGGCCAGAGCGCCGATGAAAACCAGGTGTCGAGCACATCGGTTTCCTGGCGAAGTTCATCGCTGCCGCATTTCCCGCATTTGGTCGGCGTTTCCATCGCGACGGTTATTTCGCCGCAATGATCGCAGAACCAGGCCGGAATCCGGTGGCCCCACCAGATCTGGCGGGAGATGCACCAGTCGCGGATATTTTCCATCCAGTCGTAATAGGTGTTTTCCCACTGTTTGGGGACGATGCGGGTCTTGCCGCTTTTTACGGCGTCCAGCGCCCGCTCGGCCAGCGGCGCCACTTTCACATACCACTGCAGGGACAGGTACGGTTCGACGACCGTCTTGCAGCGGTAGCAGCCACCGACCGACATTGCGTGATCGTCAATTTTATCGAGATAACCGGCGGCTTCCAGAGCATTCACGATCTGCTTTCTCGCCTCGAAGCGATCCATGCCCTCGTACTGATGCCCGGCAGCGTTAATAATGCCTGATTCGTCGAGCACATTGATCTTATCGAGGCCATGGCGCAGACCGACTTCAAAGTCGTTAAAGTCATGGGCCGGAGTGATCTTGACGACACCGGTGCCGAATTCCCGATCCACATAATCATCCGCAACAACCGGAATCTCGCGCCCTACAAGCGGCAGCAGAACTTTTTTGCCGATCAGGTCGCTGTAGCGGTCATCTTCCGGATGTACCGCCACGGCGGTATCGCCCAGCATGGTCTCGGGGCGGGTCGTCGCCACCGTTACAAAACGCCCCGGTTCGCCGACTACCGGGTAACGGATGTGCCACAGATGCCCCTTATGATCTTCGTGTTCAACTTCAATATCTGAAAGAGCGGTGTGGCAGCGGGGGCACCAGTTGATCAAACGGTTATCGCGGTAGATCAGGCCATCTTCGTAAAGCCGGACAAATACGGTGCGCACCGCTTTTGAGAGTCCTTCATCCATAGTGAAGCGTTCCCGCTCCCAGTCGCACGATGCACCGAGGCGTTTCAGCTGGCCGATAATCTGCCCGCCCGATTCCCCCTTCCATTTCCAGACCCGCTCGATAAAGGCTTCCCGCCCCAGGTCGTGGCGATCCTTCCCCTCGGCGGTCAACTGCCTCTCGACAACATTCTGGGTGGCGATACCGGCATGGTCGGTGCCCGGCATCCAGAGGACATTATAGCCCTGCATCCGTTTCCAGCGACAGAGGATGTCCTGCAGCGTGTTGTTGAGAGCGTGCCCCATGTGCAGGGCGCCGGTTACATTGGGCGGAGGAATGACAATTGAGTATGGTTTTTTATCGGAAGTAGCGGCAGCACGGAAGTAGCCTTTCGATTCCCACTCGGTGTACCACCTTTTTTCAACATCATGGGGTTCGTACCCCTTGGCAAGTTCTTTGGTCATTCGAATAGATCCTTTTCTGATTTTATGAGCGTAATCATATACTACTGTTGGTCTGGTCAGGTCAAGTACGGTCTTGGATGTGCGCTACTTGCGCTTGCATTATGATTCGTATATAAAAGAGTGAATTTTGCATTCAGGCACTTGATCCGAATATCAGATACAGGAATGTGCATGCCCACTGTCACGCTTGCCGATAATTACTCCGTTACAATTCCAACTGAAATCTTGAAAAAACTGGGACTCAAGCCGGGTGATTCTTTTACCCTGGAGGAGGTGAATGGCGAACTTGCCATGCGCCCGATGCGGGTAGCTGTAGAATTACCCGCTGAATCGTCTGTCAGAACCGATAAAAGTCTGAAAGATGCAATTGCCCGTAAGAATCTTGGTGTCGGCATCCAGTTTATAAAGGGCATCGGACCAAAACTGGCACTGCTGCTTGAAAAAAAGGATATTCGCACCGTTGAGGACGCTCTCTATTTTTTGCCGCTTCGCTACGAAGACCGTCGCCAACTGTTCAGTATATCTTCACTTCGTCCCGGGCAAAGTGCTGTTTTTTCCGGAACGGTGCTGTCAGCCGAAGCGTCGAGAACCAGGAGCGGCAGAAATATTTTCGAGGTACTGATTCAGGACGACAGCGGTACAATCTCCTGTAAATGGTTCAGTGCCAATGCCGTCTGGATGAAGCGCACCTGGAAGACCGGGCGGACCGGTGTTTTCACCGGCGAAGTGAGCCAGTTCGGTTATCAGCGTGAAGTGCATCATCCCGACGTTGAGTGGCTGCCGGAAGGGAAAGATCTTGCGTCGTTGCTGACGGCTGACCCGGCTAATTTCGGGCGGATCGTTCCGGTTTATCCGCTTACGGAAGGGATACATCAGAAAACGATGCGCCGGGCTATGAGAGAAATAGTGACAGGCTATCTGGCGAATATCGAAAGCGTTGTGCCGCACGAACTCTGCCCCGCAGGATTTCCTCCTCTTCGTGAGGCACTTGGCCACGTGCATGCGCCGCCACCTGAAGCCGATCTTGCCGATCTCAATGACGGTGTAACTCAGGCACATCAAGCATTGGCATTTGATGAATTTTTTTTCTGGGAACTGGGGCTTGCTCTTAAGAAGCGTGGAGTGACACTGGAAGAGGGGATTGCTTTTCAGGTAACTCACCGTTACACGAAAGAACTGGTACGGCTGCTCCCTTTTGAACTCACTTCGGCACAACGGAGGGTGCTTGCAGAAATAAAAGCCGATATGATGGCGCCGCACCCAATGCACCGTCTGGTTCAGGGCGATGTTGGCAGCGGCAAGACCCTCGTGGCACTGATGGCGGCATTGATCGCTGTTGAAAATGATTATCAGGTTGCCATTATGGCGCCTACCGAAATTCTCGCAGAGCAGCACTGGCTTACTATTCACCGCTGGTGTCATCAGATGGGAATTGAGGTGATTCTGATAACCGGGGGGCTCAAGGGAAAAGCCAAAAAGGAAGCTTTGGAGCGGGTTTCCGGTGGTCTGGCCCGTATTGTAATCGGCACTCACGCCGTTATTCAGGATAAGGTGGAATTTGCCCGTCTTGGCCTTGGAATTATTGATGAGCAGCACCGCTTCGGCGTACTGCAGCGGGGTAACCTGAAAAAGAAAGGGACCAATCCTGATATTCTTGTCATGACCGCCACGCCGATTCCACGCACCCTCGCACTGACGCTTTTTGGTGATCTTGATCTGTCAGTTATTGACGAAATGCCCCCGGGCAGGATCCCGATTGAAACCAGAATTTTTTTTGAGTCACGTCGCAACCAACTTTATGATATGATGCGCGACCAGGTTCGACTGGGGCGGCAGGTTTTCATTATTTATCCATTGGTTGAAGAGTCTGAAAAATCGGACCTGAAGGCCGCTGCCATAATGGCTGAACATCTTCAATCCGACATTTTTCCCGACCTGCGCATAGGGCTGCTGCATGGCAGATTGAGCCCGGTGGAAAAGGAAACGGTGATGGCTGCCTTTATTGCCCGGGAGTTCCATATTCTGGTTGCAACGACCGTTATAGAGGTTGGTATCGATATTCCGAATGCAACCATGATGGTGATTGAGCATGCCGAGCGTTTCGGCCTTTCCCAGTTGCATCAACTGCGCGGCAGGGTAGGGCGCGGGAGAGAAAAATCATACTGCATGCTGATGTCGTCCGGCAAAATGTCTGAAGATGGTGAGAAGCGGTTGCGGGTTATGGAGTCCACCGGTGACGGCTTCCGGATTGCCGAGGCGGATCTGGAAATCAGGGGTGCAGGTGATTTTCTTGGCACGCGTCAGGCGGGGATGCCGGATTTTCGTGTCGCCAGTATCCTGCGTGACGGTTCGCTGCTGGAAAGAGCACGTCAGGCGGCCTTTGCACTGCTTGAAGGTGATCCGGAGCTGACTGGTCCGGCGCATGTCCCGCTCCATGATGAACTGCTTCGGCGCTGGGGTACACGGCTCGAACTTGCGACAATAGGATGAACATGTAATGCGTATTATATCAGGCTCGAACATCTATAATAAAATTCTCGATGCTTCTATTGTCACCATAGGCAATTTTGATGGCGTCCATCGCGGCCATGCAGAGATTTTTGCTCACTTAAAAAAGACAGGGATTACCAGGGGCATACCTACCGTTGTCGTTACATTTCAACCGCACCCGCTAAAAATACTGGCGCCTGAAACGGCACCAGCCATGATTACAACATTTGATCAAAAAGTTGCTCTGATTGATAGTGCCGGTATTGACTATCTGGTCGTTGTCCCTTTTACCACAGAGTTTTCCCGATTGTCGGCGAGCGATTTTGTTCATACGGTTCTTTGTACTCCACTCGGTATGCAGCACATTATCATCGGACATGATTATGCTTTTGGCAGGGGGCGCGAAGGCAGTTTCAGTACACTGGAGCGCTTGAGTGTGCTGAATGGATTTACCCTCGAAGATATTCCGCCAATTGGAGAGGAGGGGGTTGTCTTCAGCAGCAGTCTGGTGAGATCAGCCATTTCAAACGGGGATATGGTGGCAGCGGCACGCATTCTCGGCCGCTTTTATCAAATTAGCGGGACGGTTGAGCATGGTCGTGAAATTGGTACATCACTCGGGTTTCCCACGGCAAATATACGTACAGCAAACGAACTGATCCCCGCAGATGGCGTGTATGCGGTGAAAGCTGAGGTTGACGGGCAGCATGTTAACGGCGCCTGTAATATCGGCTGCAATCCTACTTTTGGTGGTACTGTGCGAACGGTAGAAGTTTTCCTTCTTGATTTTTCGCGTCAGATTTATGAACAGCCGATTGAGATGCACTTTGTGAGGAAACTGCGCTCAGTACGTACATTTTCTGACGGTGACGCATTAAAAGCTCAAATCTCTCTGGACGTTACCGCTGCCCGCCTGATATTGGAAAAACAGGATTTGAATTATCAGACGCTCAGCGCGGGAACGGATTGTTGTGAAAATTAACGTTGATATTAAATTTTTGGCTGGAATCGTCATCAGCGTTTTTTTTATGGTGCTGCTGTTCAGAAAAATTGATTTTCACCAGCTTCGGACTGCTCTTCTCACGGTTGACTATCGCTTTATTGCTCTGGCGCTTGCAGGAACCTTTGTCAGTTATCTGTTACGGGCAGTTCGATGGCATTACCTTCTCATCCCCGAAAAGCAAATTCCGCTCTCCTCGTTATACCCGGCAACGATTATCGGTTACATGGCCAATAATCTGCTTCCGGCACGTATCGGCGAATTTGTCCGGGCGTACGTTCTTGCCAAAAAGGAGGGGCTGCAAACACCGACCGTGTTTGCTTCACTGGTAATCGACCGGTTGTTCGACGGCCTTACCGTCATGCTGATGTTATTGTTTACGCTGTTTACTCTGAAGCTGCCGCAGGGTATGACTGATGCCGAGGCTGCGTTAAAAACCGGCGGCGGTGTGACTTTTGTCCTCTATGCCGGAATAATTGTTTTTCTGTTGCTGTTAAAACGTCAGACCATGCGGACTCTGCACTGGACCGGAGTTCTGCTGAAACCATTTCCTCAAAAATTTTCAGAACGGATTATCCGGTCACTTGGCTCTTTCATCAGCGGCATCAGACTCTCTTCCAGGGGGGGGCATATCTGTGCAGTACTGATAACCTCGGTGTTGATCTGGGTATTTTGTATTATTCCGGTTTATACTGTTCTCCTCGGATTCGGCATTAAACTTCCTGTTGCCGCTTCCATGTTTATACTGGTGTTACTTGTTTTTGCCGTTATGGTACCCGCTTCACCCGGATATATCGGTACGTACCATTATGCCTGTTTCAAAGGGCTGTCAGCATTCGGCATTCCCGAATCAACTGCCGTCACGGTTGCCCTGGTTATACATGCAACCGGATTTTTTCCGGTTATAATTGCCGGCGTGTATTACGTCTGGAAAAACAAGTTGTCATTTAGCGAAATCAAGGGGACGGAAAAAACCTGATGAACATTCCCGTTTTGAAAAATATCAAGCTGAATATAGCTCTCATTCTTTCCTATGTCATTCCGTTTGCCGTCTATATGGTCACATTGGCTCCATCAGTGACTTTTTTTGACAGTGGTGAATTTCTTACCGCAACCGCGTCACTCGGGTCTGCGCATTCTCCCGGCTATCCGCTTTTTTTAATGTATGCAAAACCATTTACCTGGCTTCCTTTTGGCAATATCGCGTTTCGGGTTAATGTTGCTACTGCCGTTTCTTCTTCTTTGGCATGTCTGGTTGTGTATATCCTGACAACATCACTCTTGAAAAAAGAAACATTACTGGCAGACGCCCGTTTTAACTCGGTTGCGGTTCAATTTACCGGCCTTGCTGCGGCATTTTCTTTTGCCGTCACGCCCCGATTGTGGCTGCAGTCAAATCACGATAAGCCATATCCGCTGCTTGCGTTCATTTCAGCGATCATTTTTTATCTGCTGCTTAAATGGCAGGAGCAGTATCGTGAAGGGAATGAGTGCCCTTCATATATTTACGTGTGCACATTTTTGGCCGGTTTGTCCATGGGCGTACATCAGACCATTGTGCTGCTCTTGCCGGGCTGGTTTCTGATGATAGTGTTGACCGATTGGCGCATGATAACACGGTTTAAAGAACTGATTCTCACTACCGCTTTTGCTCTGCTCGGTTTTTCGATTCATCTGTATCTGCCGCTTCGGGCGCTGAGTAATCCGCTGCTAAACTGGGGTGACGCAAAATCGGCGGATCAGTTTTTATGGCATTTTCTCAGAAAGGGCTATCCGTCTGAGTCGCCTGTGCGGAATGTCTCACTTTTGTGGGCACAAATACAGGCATTTAGCATTCCACGAGAGTTCACCTGGCTCGGCGTGGTATTGACCGGCATCGGGCTTTTCTATCTCTGGCGGAAGAACAGAACTGTTCTTATAGCGTATTTTGTTACAGTTACGACTTTTTTGCTCGTGATAGCCGGCTATTTTAATACCCCGATGGAAATGATATTTCTAACGGAAGAATTTTTTACTCCGCTCTATCTTTTAACCGCTGTCATCATCGGCATTGGACTTTTTTCTCTTCTTGGCTATGCCGTGCGATCATCACGGGTGCCTGAACGAATTACTGCTCCGGTCTACGGAGTTGTCTCCGTTCTGTTTTTTTCGCTCCCGACTGCGCTCTGCGCCGTTAATTATTTTGAGAATGACCAACACGACAACTACATAGCTTTTGATTATGCTTCCAACTCGTTGCGGACATTGCCACAGAATTCCGTCATGTTTACCTGGGGAGACAGTGGTGCGTTTCCACTCTGGTATTTACAAGGTGTCGAACGGTTGCGCGAAGACGTCGACCTGCCGCATACTCCTCATCTTGTCTTTGACTGGTATCTTGACTCCATGCCGCGTATTTTCAAGGAGAGCAACCTGAGGAAGTTTGATATAACCTCCTTTGGACCTGAGGCCGCTTTGCGTATTGCGATAAATGAAAGTATCGGAGACAGGCCGGTCTTTATCGATTTTTCTACCCGGTATTCTGTGGAATTTAAAGAATATCAGCCGATTCAGCGGGGAATTGTCTATCGCATTCGGAAAATTAATGAGCCGTCGGGAATCCCGGATGTTTCAGTTTTTGAAAATTATAATAACCGTGGCATTATGGAAAAACAGTCATTTCTTGATCTTGACACCGGGAAGGCGATCATGATTTATGCAAACAGCTACCTGGAGGTAGGCGAATTTCTAGCCGGAATCAACAGATCTCAGGAGGCAATCATGATGCTGCGTAAAGCGGAATTGATTTCGCCCGATATGCGGATTTCCACTGATCAGGTCCGGTCACGTCATGGCCTGGGACCTTGATGATATTCCTGTCGTGACAGGTTTGTCGTTCTTAACTACATCTTGACAAGAACCGGCATTCTCCCTACTATGGCGCATTAGATAAGCTAACGGAGTAACCATGCAGGTAAATCGACTGGGAGAAATCCTTGTAAAAAACAATCTCATTAACCGTGAACAGCTCAGTAGCGCGTTAGACGAACAGAGGCTATCCGGCAGCCAACTCCCCATCGGCTCGATTCTGATCAACCAGAAAATTATTTCTGAAGAGCAACTTACGTCGTTTTTATCAAAACAGTATGGTGTACCGAGCGTCAACCTTTCTGAATATGAAATAGATCCCACCGTCATTAAATCAATTCCACCTGAAGTAGCACAAAAATATCAGCTTATACCGGTTAACAGAGCCGGGGCTACCCTGATTATCGCCGTAAGCGACCCGTCAAACCTGTTTGCAATTGAAGATATCAAGTTCATGACCGGTTACAACATAGAAATCGTTGTAGCTTCAGAACGGGATATAAAAGCCTCGATAGATAAATATTATGACCAGTCGTCATCTCTTGCTGATGTCATGAGCGATCTTGATGTGGAGGATTTTGAAATTGTCGGTGATGAAGAGCAGGTTGATCTCAGCACTCTAGAGCGGGCGACAGAGGATGCACCGGTGGTTAAAATGGTCAATGCCATTTTACAGGATGCCATCAGAAAAAAAGCCAGTGATATTCATGTTGAACCATACGAAAAACTTTTCAGGGTTCGCTATCGGATTGACGGCGTACTCTATGAAGTAATGAAACCGCCGTTAAAGCTGAAGAACGCGATTACTTCGCGTATCAAGATCATGGCTGAACTGGATATAGCCGAGCGCCGACTCCCGCAGGATGGTCGTATCAAAATCAAACTGGGTGGAGGCAAGGACATGGACTTTCGTGTGTCATGTCTGCCGACGCTCTTTGGTGAAAAGATCGTCATGCGTCTTCTCGATAAAGGTAATCTGCAGACCGATCTTACCAAGCTGGGGTATGAACCTGAAGCTTTAGCGCATTTCATGCACGAAATCCATAAACCGTTCGGTATGGTACTGGTTACCGGACCAACAGGCAGTGGTAAAACAGTTTCACTCTATTCTGCCATTGCTGAACTGAATAAGGTTTCTGAAAATATCTCCACAGCTGAAGATCCTGTTGAGTTTAACTTTGCAGGCATAAACCAGGTTCAGATGCATGAGGATATCGGCCTCAATTTTTCAGCCGCTTTGCGCTCTTTCCTTCGTCAGGATCCGGACATTATCATGATCGGGGAAATACGTGATTTCGAGACAGCGGAGATTGCTATCAAGGCCGCCCTTACGGGCCACATGGTTCTATCAACGCTCCATACCAACGATGCTCCGGCTACTATTAACCGACTGCTCAACATGGGCATTGAACCATTTCTGGTCGCTTCTGCGGTTAATCTGATAACTGCCCAGCGTTTGGCCCGCCGGGTCTGTGGAGAATGCAAACAACCGGAGAATATCCCGGTACAGGCATTAATCGATGCCGGTGTTTCTCCGGAAGAAGCGCCGTCGTATGTCTGCATGCGCGGTAAAGGGTGCCCCACCTGTAATAACACAGGCTATAAGGGACGTGTCGGTTTTTATCAGGTCATGCCGATGCGGGAAGAGATCAAGGAACTTATATTGAACGGTGCAAATACCTCTGAAATTAAACGTGAATCCATGCGCATCGGGATCAAAACAATGCGCCAATCCGGCTTGACAAAACTTAAAGAGGGGGTAACCTCCTTTGAAGAGGTGTTGAGAATAACGGTATCTGACGACTAAAACAGGCGGATTTCTATGCTCAACCTTCATCAGCTGTTAAAAATACTTGTTGAATCAAATGGCTCCGATCTCCATATAACCACTAACTCTCCTCCGCAAATGCGCGTTGATGGGCAGTTGTTGCCCATGGACTTCCCGCCAATGAACCAGGTTGAAACAAAACAGCTCTGCTACAGTGTTCTCACAGATGCTCAAAAACATAAGTTTGAAGAAGAAAACGAGCTTGATCTTTCTTTTGGCGTAAAGGGGCTTTCCCGGTTCAGGGGTAACATGTTTATTCAACGGGGTGCCGTAGCCGGTGTTTTCCGGGTCATTCCCTACACCATAATGACATTTGAAGAATTGTTCCTGCCGCCGATTGTTTCTGAGTTGGCTGCCAGACCTCGAGGCTTGATTCTTGTCACTGGTCCGACAGGTAGCGGTAAATCAACGACACTCGCTTCAATTGTCGATTATATCAACTTGAGTCGACATGAGCATATTGTCACCATTGAAGATCCTATTGAATACCTGCATCCCCACAAAGGCTGCCTGGTTAATCAGCGGGAAGTTGGTGCTGATACCAAGGGTTTCAAAAATGCGCTCAAATATGTGTTACGACAGGATCCTGACGTTGTTCTGATCGGTGAACTTCGCGACCTCGAAACCATTGAAGCAGCGCTTACACTGGCAGAAACCGGTCATCTCTGCCTGGCCACACTTCATACCAACTCATGTGCTCAGACCATAAACAGAGTAGTTGACGTCTTTCCTCCCTACCAGCAGACACAGATCAGGACGCAGCTTTCTTTTGTTCTGGAAGGTGTCATGTCACAAATGCTGATACCAAAAATGGGCACAAAGGGACGAGTGCTTGCCCTCGAAATTATGGTGCCGAATGCCGCCATCCGCAATCTGATCCGTGAAGACAAGATCCACCAGATTTATTCTCAGATGCAGATCGGGCAGGAAAAATTTGGCATGCAGACCATGAATCAATCCCTGCACTCGCTTTTTCGTAAACGAATGATCACACTTGATGAGGCGCTCGGACGTTCGCAGGACCCGGAAGAGCTTAAAAAAATGATCAGCAGCCCTGCTGCGGCCATGCAGCGCAGCTCCCAGATGCACTGAAATAATGAAGGAGAACCGTAATGCCTAAATTCAACTGGGAAGCTCGCACGAGAACCGGTGGCATGCAAAAGGGTGTTATTGAGGCGGCAACCGTTGATGTCGTTGAGGCGCAGCTGAAAAAATATGGTTTTAGTAATATTACAATCAAGGCTGAATCCAAGGGGCTTAGTTTCAAACTGCCGAGTTTTGGGGGCGGCAAAAAAATAGATGAAAAAGACCTTGTAATTTTTACTCGGCAATTCTCGACCATGATTGATTCCGGCCTGCCGCTCGTCCAGTGCCTGGAAATTCTTGCAAGTCAGCAGGAAAACAAAGCATTTCAGGAAATATTATATAAAATTAAAGAAAGTGTTGAGAGCGGCTCTACTTTTGCTGATGCTCTGAGCAAGCACCCGAGAGCTTTTGATCAACTGTTTGTCAACCTTGTGGCTGCAGGTGAAATTGGGGGTATTCTTGATACCATCCTCACTCGTCTCGCCGCTTACATCGAAAAATCGATGAAGTTAAAGAAACAGATAAAAGGGGCAATGGTCTATCCAATTACGATCATGTCGATTGCTGTTATCGTTGTCGGTGTCATTCTGATTTTTGTTATTCCAACGTTTGCAAAAATGTTTGTTGAGTTTGGCGGTGAATTACCCGCACCTACTAAATTTGTCATTGCTCTGAGCAATTTCCTGGTAAAATACTTTGTGGTGCTCATCGGTGGTTTTTATGCGATAGTATGGGCAATAAAAAAATATTATTCCACACCAGTCGGACAAAAAAACATTGACCGTATGGCACTCAAGGCTCCGATTGCCGGTCCACTGATCAGGAAGGTTGCGGTTGCAAAATTTACCCGGACGCTTGGCACCATGGTCAGTTCAGGCGTTCCTATCATGGATGGCCTTGAGATCGTTGCCAAAACAGCCGGTAATAAAATTGTCGAAGAGGCAATTTATTCTGTCCGTCAGGCCATTTCGGAAGGTAAGACTATGGCGGAACCTTTGGCAGCATGCGGTGTATTCCCGCCAATGGTTGTACAGATGATTTCCGTTGGAGAAGCGACCGGTGCCATGGATGCCATGTTGAACAAAATTGCCGATTTTTATGATGATGAAGTTGATGACGCGGTCGGAGCGATGACCGCCATGATGGAACCGTTACTAATGGTCTTTCTGGGGACAACTGTTGGTGGACTTGTTGTCGCCATGTATCTCCCCATTTTCAAACTGGCGGGGGCGGTTGGCGGTTGAATATGGGCTCGGAACGAAGACTCAGACTCTTCATCTATGCGAGAATAATAGTATCTTTTCTTTTTTTAACGGCAACACTGCTTCTTGAATTCCAAAATCAGACCATTGAAATTGAACGCTTTCAACCTGGTGTAATCAGATTGATGGCGTTTTCTTTTGTGTTCTCGATAATTTCTCTTGTTTTATTAAAAAAACTGAAATTAACCCAGTTATTAACCAATATTCAGGTTGTCTGGGATTTGCTGTTTGTTACTGTTCTTATTCTATTTACCGGCGGAATCCTCAGTCCGTATTCATTTCTGTACCTGTTATCGATACTTATTGCCGGCATGCTGCTGGGACGGCGTCAAGCGCTTTATACCGCATCACTCTGCGGAATCCTGTATGGCACCATTCTTGATTTTCAGTATTTCGGCTACCTTTCATTTATCGGTCTGAGTCAGGATGATGCCAACCAGTTTGGAGCGTTACGACTTTTTTATACAATCGCATTTAACCTGATAGCATTCGGTCTGACCGCCTTTGTCACCGGATTGCTCGCAGAACGGGCCCGCTTGAGTGAAGAGGCTCTGCAGCGTTCTTCCATCGATTATAACGAACTGGCCCGGTTAAACTCTGCCATTGTGACCAATAGTGACAGCGGTCTGCTGACAACCACTGTAACCGGGCGGATTCGTGTTTTTAATCCATATGCCGAAGCAATTGTCGGCCTCAGCCAGTTTGATGCGTATGACAAGCCGATTGAATCGGTTTTTTCTCATTTGAATTATAATCTTAATTCAAATAGTGCCATGACCAAGACCGAATTCGACTACCGCAGAACGGATGGCACGGTTATAATTCTGGGGTATCGAGTTGCCTCTTTTACTGACAGTGAGGGGAATCTTGCCGGTTATATTGTCAGTTTCAGGGATGTTACCAACTACCGGCGTTTGGAAGCGGCATTAAAAAAAGCTGATCGGCTTGCTGCTTTAGGTGAGCTTTCTGCCCGCATGGCGCATGAGATAAGAAACCCTCTTGCGGCATTATGCGGATCAGTGCAACTCCTGTCGGGCACCAAAGGCCTCCCGGAAAGTGATTCCCGGCTTCTGGCTATTGTTATCCGTGAAGCAGAGCAACTTGAAGTATTGATATCTGAATTTCTGATGTATGCACGCCCGACAACACCACAGAAAGAACGGGTCACTCTGTTCGATTACATCAAGGATGAATGTATTTTTATCGGCAATGATCCTCGCTTTAGCAATGTGATGTTGCAGAATCTCATTCCTGAATCGGCTGAGATGGTTGTTGATCCGCATCAGCTCCATCAGGTTCTTATAAATTTGCTGCAAAATGCCGCTGATGCCATGCCTGATGGTGGATGGATCAAAATTGAGTACAGTCATTCTGTTGAACTGGATATGATCACTGTTACCGATAATGGTTCCGGGATAGCTGCCGAAAATGCCCGGAATCTGTTCGAACCTTTCTGGACGACAAAAGCCACCGGATCCGGACTTGGTCTGGCAATCAGCTATCGCATTATTGAGGCACATGGTGGCTTGTTATCCGTGGAATCACCTCGAGAGGGGGGATGCCGATTTGTCATTACTTTGCCACGGCGTTATGACGAATTACAAGTATGAAAGAACGTCGGCACAGCATTGCCTTTGGACTGAAGATCAGCACTTCAGGAGCGCTCTATGTACTGGTCACGCTCCTGATCGGTTTTGCTGCGGTCAATACCGGTAATAATCTGCTCTTTCTGATTGTTTCCGGTTTACTTGCATTCATGTCGGTGACCGGCCTGGCCGGAATGTATAATATCAAGAAGCTGATTCCTGAGCTCCAGTCTCCGGAAGAAATTTATGCCGGGATACCGGCCCCATTCCGCCTGTCAGTGAAAAATTCAAAACGGCTTCTCCCCTCCTTCCTGATATCACTTGAGTACCATACCGACCAGGCCCTTATTTTCCCCGTTGTACCCAATATCGCTACATGCACTGATACGATTTTGCTGACGTTTAACCGGAGAGGAACGGTGCCGGTAGGCAGAATCACGATCAGCTCACCCTATCCGGTCGGCTTTTTCAGACGGTACTGGAGTTTTGACGGTGCTGACACCGTGACAGTATTTCCCACTCCCATAGCCACATTGCTGAGTGGCAGAGGCGACGACTCTCCGGCCACCGGAGCTGGTTTACGTCGCGAGAGGGGACTGAGCGGAGAATTAGAGCGGATTTATCCCTATTCCGGTTCGGAGCCGCTCCGCATGATACATTGGAAGCATTCTGCCCGCAGTTTCGATTTTCTGGTCAAGGGGTTTGGTCGCACTGTTGCCGCGCCACTGGTCATTAATCTGGATCTCATTTCAGGGCAGGGGCTTGAAGAAAGATTGTCCCGTGCCGCCTGGCTGGTACAGAGGTGGGTGCGTGAGCGACCGGTGGGGATGATTCTCGGAAAGCGGGTTTTCGCCGCCGGAACCGGCAGGCAGCACGGCCTGCAACTGCTGAAAGAGTTGGCGTTATATGATAGCGATTAGAAAACTGGCAGCCATATTAACCTATGCCATCGGCTTCTGCGGAATGCTGCCGCTCCTTCCCTGGCTGTCAACCTTCCCCCGGATGGTTCTCGCGTGCGGAATAGTGTCAGGACTCTGGCAGGAGCGGAGGGGAATCTGGCAGTTAAAACCCTGGATGCAGAATGTTGTTATTGTCCCGGTTTTTGTCTATTACGCAGTGCAATTCAGTCGTAGTAACCCTGCCGAGCCGGTCGTCAGCGTGCTGGCAATTATGCTTGCCGTACGGCTTGGCGGTGAAAAAACAGTACGGCATAGTCAGCAGATATATGCACTTTCCCTGTTCTGTCTTGCCTCCTCCTCGTTATTCGACCTGAGCCCCGTCTTTTTGATCTACCTCGGATTCCTGCTATTTATGATAGCGCTGGCCCTCGTACTGCTGACATTTCATGATCAGAACCCCGTGATGATGGTATCAAAAACAGACCTGAAAAGAATTCTTTTCTCCGGCATAGTAATACCGATTTTGGCGGTGCCGCTGCTGCTGTTTTTCTTCCCGATCATGCCGCGTACCCAAATGCCGCTCTGGGATTTTCTCTCGCCACCGGCCTCCCGTACCTCCGGCTATTCAGATGCTGTGCAGCCGGGCAGTCAAAGCAGCTTAACGGAATCACACACACTCGCTTTTCGGGCTGAAATGAATCGTCAACCTCAGCCGCTCGTATATTGGCGGGGCACTGTTTTCAATAGCACCGATGGAAAAAAATGGACCCGCTCAAATCAGATTCCGGTTGAGCTTACAATTATTGTCGGCAGTCCGGTCAGTCAGACTATCTATCAGGAACCGTCGGCACGCCGTACTCTGTTTGCACTTGACCGCCCTGCGGATCTCGCCAGGCAGCGCATATCGAAGTCAGCGGATGGGGTGTTTGAGTTATGGAGACTCACCGGCAAGCGTGTCAGTTATACCGCCGAGTCACAGTCAAGCGGTGTAATTCAGCAACGTAATCCTATCAATAAGAGCTTTTACCTGCAGCTGCCGGATCAAATTCCGGATCGGGTGCAGGCACTTGCCGGAAAGATCACACGCCCGGGAAAAGACGCTCGCGCAAAAGTCGAGTTGCTTGAAAACTATTTCAGAAACGGTAACTACCGCTACTCAACAAAGGAGCTTGCCACCGGTGAAAACGCGCTGGAGCTGTTTCTCTTTGATAAAAAACAGGGACACTGTGAGTTTTTTGCCTCATCATTTGCGTTATTACTGCGTCTTGCCGGTGTGCCGTGCCGTCTCGTTGGCGGGTATCTCGGGGGAGAATATAATCAGCTGGGCGGGTATTATATTGTTACTGAAGATAAGGCTCATGTCTGGGTGGAAGCATATATTGACGGGAGCGGGTGGGTGAGAATAGACCCCAGTGTTTTTGCCACGAATGCCGGAGATGTCTGGACAAATAAAAGCTCACGCAGCCTCATGGCTCAAGCCACCTTGGCGTTTGATTCGTTCAATCACCTTTGGAACCGGCTGGTTATAACATACGACTTCGAGCAGCAGATGAATGCTGTCAGCAGAATCAGTTCACAAATACAGGCGATTAATCCGGCAACCATCGTGCGCAGTTTACTTCCCTATGGTGCCGGTACTCTGCTGCTTGCCGGTATCCTTTTTGCCGTCAGGCGATCTTCACTCTTCCTTTCCCGTGAAGAGCGCGTCCTGCGGAGCTTTTTGCGCTCGGTTGAACGGAAATTCAATATTTCAACAGGGGAGGGGAGCATGGGATTGTTTGAATTATCTGTTGCAACGGATAATGAGCACGTATCTGAATTTGTCACAATCTATGCGGAAGCCGTCTATCACGACCGCCGCCTGACGGATGAGGAGTATCGGCGTTTACAGCAGCTTCTTGGGGTTTTAAAAGGAATAAGCAACACGAACAGAACTTACAATAACAATTGACAAAAGGTTTCGCTATAATTTAAAATTCATCATTTATTTTTTCCTAAATCAGTATAGATAAATAAACCTCAGTTAACTTAAAGTCTGCGGAGGCCGCCATGAAAACAACATCTGATCGAATCTCCCTGCCCCGTCTGTTCCTCCAGTTTCTCCTTTCGTTCCTGTTTTTGATGGTGACTTTCTCGCCCGGCCTGGCAGCGCCTACCAGCTGGTCCAGCAGTTTCGTTATCGGCATGCCTTATGATTCGTGGATCTACTATGCGAAAAACAACGGCGACGGAACGTTTGGCAGCAGCAAGACCGTCGGCTACTTGGGGGAGAATTATGCATGTGGCGTGATCATCGAGGACTTCAACGGTGACGGTCATCTGGACTTTATCGCCGGTCGAGGGTACTCAACGGCATATTTCTATCTTTTCCTCAACGACGGTGCAGATAATTTCACAAATGTCGGGCTGGTGGGGACCCTGCCCAACGGGTATGCCATGGACATGGCAGCCGGGGACTTTAATAACGACGGGCTGGTGGATTTCATTGCCAATACCAATAGCTCCACTTCCGGCATATTCCTTAACGATGGTCGGGGCGGTTTTACCCGGACAGAGTTCTCCGTCCCGAATGGCCAGTACGGCAGGGGAATCGATGCGGCCGACTTTAATGGCGATGGCAACCTCGATTTTGCCATGAGCGTCTACTCGAACGGAGATGTTCACGTATTTCTGGGTAACGGAGACGGCACGTTCACAAGCAGCCTGATTGGAACTGCGTCCAATGACAATTATGCTGTTGCCGCCGCCGATTTTGACAATGACGGTAAGGTGGACATTATCGTCAGCGGGAGTTCCAACGGTGACACATTTTTCTATAAAGGTAATGGCGACGGCACGTTTCAGGCACCATTGAGTGTGCCCACTCTGGACATTAATAATCATAGCGGAATGGATGGCGGTGATCTGAACGGCGATGGCAAGGCGGACATTGTCTTGTCAGAATACGGTTGGCCATATAGACTCTGGTTCTATCCGGGCAATGGTGATGGCACCTTCGGCACCCGCACCCAAATCCCCGGCAACGGTCAGTTTGGCATTAGCACCCAGCCGACACTCAGCCCAGCCGGGTTCCCGGTGGCGGTTGCGGCTCCCAAGAGTCAGACGATCCTCGTCGACGGCACGGCAAACCTCAGCGGGACGTCATCATCTGACTCCGACGGCACCATCAGCACCTACGCATGGAAGTTCGGGGACAGCTTCTCCGGAACCGGAGCCACCATTTCCCATGCCTATCACTCTGAAGGAATCTTTGCTGCAGCCCTGACGGTCACTGATAACGACGGGAAGAAAAACACCGATGTTGCCCGGGTAAAGGTTCTCGGCGCAGTCCCGGTTGCCAGTGCCGGAGGACCGTATTCGGTTGGTGAGACTGCTGCAAGCAACGGCAGGTATCCTGTCACCCTTGATGGTTCCGCTTCCACTGACGATTCCGGAATTGTGAACTACGAATGGGACATGGGAGAAACTATCAGTAAAAACTTTGATGATGGCAATCTCGACGGCTGGACGTCGCTTGGCGGCACATGGGGTGTGGATGCCGGGAGCTACCGTCAGAGCGATGTTAGTGTCCAGCGGCAGCCCTCTCTTATCGGTAATATCAAATCGGGTGACTATACCGTTGAGGCCGATGCCATGATTCTGGCAGGTTCTGGTAGGGAGCTTATGCTGGTCTTCCGCGCCCTGGACCAGAACAACCGCTACGAAATGATCTTCAGGCCGCGTGATAACAATAATGATGTCCTGCTCTATCGGTGGATAAACGGCGGCCCCGCCCAGATAGGCTACACCAGGCTTCCATTTGTCCCTCAGGACAACACCTGGTATCGGCTCAAGGTCGAAGCATACGGGAGCAACATCAAGTGCTACGTGAACGGATCCCTGATGATGGAGGTTTCCGACAGCTCTCTTCCCAACGGTAAAGTTGGTCTTGCCACCTACTACGTAGATGCCAGATTCGATAATTTCACCGTTTATTCCCATAAGAACGGGGTAAATCCGACCCACAGTTATCCAGAGGGAACCTACACGGCAACTTTGACGGTCACCGACAAGGCTGGGCAGAAGGCAACCGCAAGCGCACCGGTTGTCGCCAGCAAGGGAACCCCGCCGGTGGCGGTTCCGGGCGGGCCTTATACCTTTGATGAAACCTTTGCCAGTCAGGGAAGCTGGACGGTTACGCTTAACGGGGCCGGATCCACGGATGATTTCGGGATCGAGCAGTATCTCTGGAATTTTGGTGATGGATCAAGCGGCACCGGAGCAACCCCGACCCATACCTACGTGACACCCGGCACGTATACGGTCACATTAACAGTTATCGACCGGGCCGGTCAGATTAATACCGCGACGACAAGCGTCACCATCAAGGGAGACGGGTTCCCGGTTGCCATTCCTGGCGGACCGTACACAGTCCCGGAGACGGCGGTGGTGAACCGGCACTGGGACATTTCCGTTGATGCTTCCGCCTCTACCGATGATCGTGGCATCTGGAAATACTCATGGAATTTCGGTGATGGTGTGACAGCTGATACCAAAACGGCTTCCCACACCTATGCCTATCCCGCTACCTATGAAATCTCGCTTACGGTCACTGACCATGCCAACCAGTCCCATACCACAAAAACGTCCGCCACCGTCACAGGAGGTGCCCCCCCGACCGCAAAGGCCGGTGGTCCCTATGCCGGAGAGCCTGGAACGCCGATTGCGTTTGATGGCCTTGGTTCCACTGATGATGCCGGCATCCTGTCCTACGGTTGGAACTTCGGCGACGGTACCACCGGTAAAGGAGCCCGGCCGACACACAGTTATACTTCCCCCGGTACCTACACGGCGACCTTGACCGTCACCGATCTGGCACTGCAGACTGCTTCGGAGACCGCTACCGTTATAATCGCCGTTGGCAGTGCTCCGGTTGCCGATGCGGGCGGTCCATACAGCACCAGCGTTGATCTTCCTCTCAGGCTGAACGCTTCCGGGTCCCATGACGATGTGGGTATCGCTTCGTATCGCTGGGTTGTCGGAACGGCAAACAGCCTCTTTCAGGACAGTTTCACCGGTGCGGTCATCGACGAGACAAAATGGGATCACTCGTCAGCAGGGACTACCCAGAACGATGTGCTGTCGCTTGATGGCTTTGTCTACTCGTGGGGTTCACGCTACATCTTCAGCAAGGATACCTTTGCGGGTTCTGCAGGGACCGTGCTCAGAGCCCAGATCAACCAGACAGCCGGCGGACATCTGATGTTCGGATTCAAGGATTCGGGTATAAACTTCAGTTACGAGGTGATGCCCTATGCCTTCTACTTTCAGAACGGCATCTTCATGGTTTACGAATCCGGAAATAATCGCGGTTCGTTCGGCTACTATTCGTTCGGCACCACCTACGATGTGAAGATTGAACTCAAGACCACGGGAACGGGTACGCTGGGCGGGGCACGCTACTACGTCAAGCCGGCAGCGGCTGCAGACTGGACACTCCTGTACGACTCGAATTACGAGCCAGGCATATCCTCCTACAAGGTTGGGGCCTCACAGTATAGCGGAACCTTCACCCTCGACAACTTCTCACTCGTCAGCGGTATCCAGGAGCTTTCCGGCGTCAGACCGGTCATGGTCTTCACCGAGGCCGGTGTCCTTCCGGTCCAGTTGACTGTCACCGACGGGGCTGGCCAGACCGCTATCGCCACAACAACCATCACCGTCAGTCAGGATCCGGTGGTGATTACCGCGCCATGGCAGTTTTCCGGTGGTGCCGAGGTTCCTCACGATACCTGGAGCGGTGAAGAGGTGATTCTCAAGGCGGTGGTAAAGTCCCGCCGCGGGCCGCTGACCTATATCTGGGACTTCGGTGATGGTACTACGGCAACATCCACTACGGTTTCCAACAAATACGACGTATCGGCGCGTCACATCTACACCGCTGACCCGGGAACCCCGTTCACAGCGCGGGTCACCGTCACCGATGCCGACGGGAAGAGTTCCTCGGATACTTTTCCGGTCATCGTCCGCCCGAAAACACTTGATGTGGAGACCAACAAGGCGATTGACGATGCCCTCTGGTATATTCATACCCAGCAGAATCGATCCAACGGCAGTTGGCAGAGTAGCGGATATACAACCGGCTATTACTCTTCACCAACGGCATCGGCCATCCACGCTATGGAGATAAACGGTCATCTCGAGGTTGGTGATATCAAGAACGATCCCTATGTGGAAGATGTTATGCATGGGATGCGCTACCTGTTGACCACGCTAAACAGCACTGCCATCGACAACCAATCGTACGGAGACCCTGATGTCAATAGTAATGGCACAGGCATTCAGGTCAGTTCTGACCGTCCGGTCTATGAGGGTGGCCAGGTTATGATGGCACTTGTTGCGTCAGGGACTCCGAACGCGGCGGCATCAACCGGAGGTGCAGGCATTATTGGCAAAACGTACCGTGAAATCGTTGAGGACATGGCCGAAATGTACTACTGGGGCCAGGGAGATGATGCCGGGGGGTATGGCGCCGGAGGATGGCGCTACGGTTGGCAGGGTCAGGGGGATAACTCGGCCAGTCAGTGGGCGGCCCTCGGCATGACAGCCGCAGAGGAGCAGGGGTGGCTCTCGGTACCGAAGTGGGTTAAGGATCGTAACCTGGTCTGGCTTACCTACAGCAGTGACGGAACCGGGTACGGCTACACCGGGCCGGGTAATGATATCGCGACAACGCCGTCTGCTATGGCACAACTGGCATTCGTCGGCGTGCCAACATCCGACTCCCGCTGGAAAACTACCGAAAACTTCCTGGCCTCGTACTGGAACAACTGGTACAACGGTTCCGGTAACTATTATAGTCTTTACGCTCTGGCCAAGGCGATGCGCACCGCAAAACCCAGTGAAGTTGTCATCATGGGTGAAGGGACCGCTAACGCCATCGATTGGTACAATGACGCGACCCGAGGGATGGCTCGCATCATAGTCAGTCAGAAAGACGCGAACGGGATGTTCACAGGCGGTGGTGGCGGTACCCATTGGGTGGAGGGGGCGTTCCGGAATGCTTGGGGGGTCATCATCCTGACCAAGACTCTCTTCGTGCTGCCGCCGGTGGCGGTGGCCGGAGAGAACAAGGTCTGGGGGGTTGACGTGCCGCTTACCTTTAACGGTGCCAGGTCGTACCACCTTGACCCGGCTCGGAAGATAGCCAAGTATGAATGGGACTTTGACGGTGATGGTGTCTTTGACTCCACCAGTGTCCTGCCGACGGTGACCCACACCTATGCGTTGGCCGATTACCCGAAAGACACGCTCCCCAGGACATTCAGTGTGACCCTGCGGGTGACCGACGATAATGACCCATCCAAGTACGATACCGACACTTTGACAATACTTATTGCCGAGCCACCCCATCCACCGGTGGCAGTGCCCGGCGGTCCCTACACCGGATTTGCCGGCATTCCGCTCCAGTTGGACGGCAGTGCCTCATTTGATATCGATCCGAGTGATTACATAACGTCCTATGGTTGGGAACTTGACGGAGTCTCTCCCTATAATTTCGCAGACGCTACCGGAGTTAAGCCGACCTACACCTGGAACACGCCGGGGAGCTATAACATCGGCCTCCGGGTCTTTGACAATGGCGTGATGAGTCCGGACAGCCAGAAGTTGTCTGACACTCAATGGACCACAGTAACCATAAAACCGAATAATCCGCCAGTGGCAAAGGCCGGTGGCCCTTATACAGTGAACGAAGGAGAGAATGTAACGCTTGACGGCACCGGTTCCTCTGATCCGGATGGTAATGTCATTACCTACGCCTGGGATTTGGACAACAATGGGACTTACGAAACGGCAGGAGCGACAGTCGTCTTCAGTTGGCCGAACAATGGCAGTTTCACGGTAGGACTGAAAGTTACTGACGGTGCACTCGAATCAACTGACACCGCTGTAGTCACGGTGAACAACGTCGCTCCGTCCGTCAACGTTGGTCTTGACGCCACCATCAACGAAGGTGGCACCTTTACCGGCATCGGTTCCTTCACCGACCCCGGCGCCGACACCTGGAGCGCCACCGTGAACTACGGTGACGGCAGCGCCGTGCAGACGCTGACACTCAGCGGCAAAAACTTCACCCTGTCCCACGTCTACCCGCAGAACGGCACCTTTACCGTCACGGTAGCGGTCACCGACTCAAACAGCGGCGTTGGCAGTGATACGGCCATCGTCACGGTGAACAACGTCGTCCCGGTCGTCAACGCCGGTCTTGACGTCGCCATCAACGAAGGGGGGACCTTCTCCCGCAGTGGCTCCTTTACCGACCCCGGCACCGACACCTGGAGCGCCACCGTGAACTACGGTGACGGCAGCGGCGTACAGTCGCTGACGCTCAGCGGCAAAACCTTCACCCTGTCCCACGTCTACCCGCAGAACGGTACCTTCACCGTCACGGTAACGGTAACCGACTCGAACAGCGGCGTTGGCAGCGATACGGCCATCGTCACGGTGAACAACGTCGTCCCGGTCGTAAACGCCGGTCTTGATGCCACCATCAATGAAGGTGGCACCTTCTCCGGCTCCGGCTCCTTCACCGACTCCGGCGCCGACACCTGGAGCGCCACCGTGAACTACGGTGACGGCAGCGGCGTACAGTCGCTGACGCTCAGCGGCAAAACCTTCACCCTGTCCCACGTCTACCCGCAGAACGGTACCTTCACCGTCACGGTAACGGTAACCGACTCGAACAGCGGCGTTGGCAGCGATACGGCCATCGTCACGGTGAACAACGTCGTCCCGGTCGTCAACGCCGGTCCTGACGCCACCATCAACGAAGGTGGCACCTTCACTGGTTCCGGTTCCTTCACCGACCCCGGTGCCGACACCTGGAGCGCCACCGTGAACTACGGTGACGGCAGCGCCGTACAGTCGCTGACGCTCAGCGGCAAGACCTTCACGCTGTCCCACGTCTACCCGCAGAACGGTACCTTTACCGTCACGGTAACGGTCACCGACTCAAACAGCGGCGTTGGCAGCGATACGGCCATCGTCACGGTGAACAACGTCGTCCCGGTCGTCAACGCCGGTCCTGACGCCACCATCAACGAAGGTGGCACCTTCACTGGTTCCGGTTCCTTCACCGACCCCGGTGCCGACACCTGGAGCGCCACCGTGAACTACGGTGACGGCAGCGCCGTCCAGACGCTGATACTCAGCGGCAAAACCTTCACGCTCTCTCATGTATACCCGCAGAACGGCGCTTTTACCGTCACGGTAACGGTCACCGACTCAAACAGCGGCGTTGGCAGTGATACGGCCATCGTCACGGTGAACAACGTTGTCCCGGTCGTCAACGCCGGTCTTGACGCCACCATCAATGAAGGTGGCACCTTTACCGGCAGTGGTTCCTTTACCGACCCCGGCGCCGATACCTGGAGCGCCACCGTGAACTACGGTGACGGCAGCGCTGTGCAGACGCTGACACTCAGCGGCAAAAACTTCACCCTGTCCCACGTCTACCCGCAGAACGGCACCTTTACCGTCACGGTAACAGTAACCGATTCGAACAGCGGCGTTGGCAGCGATACAGCCATCGTCACGGTGAACAACATCGTTCCGGTCGTCAATGGCGGTCTTGACGCCACCATCAACGAAGGTGGCACCTTTACCGGCAGCGGTTCCTTTACCGACCCCGGCGCCGATACCTGGAGCGCCACCGTGAACTACGGTGACGGCAGCGCAGTGCAGACGCTGACACTCAGCGGCAAGACCTTCACGCTCTCTCATGTTTACCCGCAGAACGGCACCTTTACCGTCACGGTAACGGTCACCGACTCAAACAGCGGCGTTGGCAGTGATACGGCCATCGTCACGGTGAACAACGTTGTCCCGGTCGTCAACGCCGGTCTTGACGCCACCATCAATGAAGGGGGCACCTTTAGCAGTTCCGGCACTTTTATCGACCCCGGCGCCGACACCTGGAGCGCCACCGTCAACTACGGCGACGGCAGCGCCGTCCAGACGCTGATCCTCAGCGGCAAGAATTTTACGCTCTCTCATGTATACCCGCAGAACGGCGCTTTTACTGTGACAGTAACGGTAACCGACTCGAACAGCGGCGTTGGCAGCGATACGGCCATCGTCACGGTGAACAACGTTGTCCCGGTCGTCAACGCCGGTCTTGACGCCACCATCAATGAAGGGGGCACCTTTAGCAGTTCCGGCACTTTTATCGACCCCGGCGCCGACACCTGGAGCGCCACCGTCAACTACGGCGACGGCAGCGCCGTCCAGACGCTGATCCTCAGCGGCAAGAATTTTACGCTCTCTCATGTATACCCGCAGAACGGCGCTTTTACTGTGACAGTAACGGTAACCGACTCGAACAGCGGCGTTGGCAGCGATACGGCCATCGTCACGGTGAACAACGTTGTCCCGGTCGTCAACGCCGGTCTTGACGCCACCATAAACGAAGGGGGCACCTTCAGCAGTTCCGGAACTTTTACCGACCCCGGCGCCGACACCTGGAGCGCTACCGTGAACTACGGTGACGGCAGCGGAGTCCAGACGCTGATACTCAGCGGCAAGACCTTCACGCTCTCTCATGTGTATGCGCAGAAAGGCAGCTATACCGTGACGGTAACGGTAAATGACTCGAACAGCGGCATCGGTAGCGATACTGCGGTAGTTACAGTGAAAGCAATGACAATTACGGTGGTCAATTCAAGTAGTAACCCGTCGATACCGGGTCAGTCGGTCACTTTTACCGCGACGCTATCACCACTGTCTGCAACCGGCACGGTCACTTTCAAGGACGGCACAACTGTTTTAGGGACAGGTACCCTGTCAGGCGGGAGTGCCAGTTTCAGTACCACGACACTCACTGTCGGCACCCACAGCATCACCGCCGTTTTCTCGGGCGATGGCAGCAACAACGGCTCCACATCGACACCTGTATCCCAGCTTGTTGCGCCACTGGTCCTGATTGACGGGACTACGCAATACTTCACGCTACTCAGGCCTGCCTACGACTCCGCAATTAGCGGTGCCACCATCAAGGCTCTGATAAATAATTCAAACGAAAACCTTCTCCTCAGCACTGTCGGAAAGGCCATAACAATTAAGGGTGGGTATGATCCGACTTATACCACCCAGTCCGGATACAGCACTGTTAAGACGCTTACCATCAGCAACGGGAAAGTGGTGGTGAACAGGTTAATTATCAGGTAAGGGCGGGTGTAGTCGAATGCTCAATTAATAAGGGGTTCCGACTTGCGTTGGAGCCCCTTATTTGTGATTTTTTATAAAATCCACGTGCCAGGTGTCTGTGGCACTATTACCGCTGAACAGTTCTCCCCTGAAATCTCAACGTAAAACAAAACCGACTCCCTTTTCCTTCTCCCTCCGACTCTACCCATATTCGACCGCCGTGCACCTCGATGATCCGCTTAACCAGCGCCAGACCGATACCGGTCCCCTCACTTTCGTCATCAAGCTTGGTGAACAGACCGAAAATGTGTTCATGGAAGCGTGGTTCTATACCTTTACCGTTGTCGCTGACAAAGAATATGTGATCTTTACCACTCTGCCATGTACCGATCTCTATGCGCGGTGCCTTCTGGTCTCCCATATATTTGATGGCATTTTCCACAAGATTTTGCACTATTACCGACAGCCTGAGGGAATCGCCCTTAACTGAGGGTAAACCTGCCTGGACGATCACCTCAATATGGCGTTTGTCAAGCAGGCCTGACAGCAGTAAAAGAACGTCCTTTACCAGTTGATTCATGTCTATCTCTGAAGGCGGGCTCATAAGTATCCCCCCTCTGGACAACTTTAGAAGATCATTCAACATCGTAGTCATTTTTGCAGCCGCTTCCTCAATGATCTTAACGTCCTCCCGGGCACCGGTACGATCGCCGCTCTCAAGATGCTTTCTCACTCTGCCGGCAAACCCCTGGATGGTGATGAGCGGACTCTTCAGGTCGTGGGAAACGCTATAGGTGAAGCGTTCCAGTTCTGCGTTCTTCTCCTGCAACTCTATTTCCGTCTCTGTGCGCGCGGTGATGTACCGTACGTTGGCGCCATAAGCCCGCAAGAGGATTGAAAACGCCGCCAGAATGCATACGATGAAAACAAACCGGGAGAGTATGGCGTTCTGTTTAGCAGTGCTAACGTTTGCGGCGGTACGCTTGTCCATCAGAATATAGGCCTCGTTAATCGGCCGCATGATCGCCGCCTTGGCTTTATGATAGCTGGCGTCATTCATCATCAGATTTGCTTTGGTCCGCATTGTTGCTGCATGCGGCCCGGCGCTTTCGGCCAGTTTCATAGCTTCAAATTCGATACCTGTCAAACCATCGGAATTCGCCTTGGCTTCAGCAAGTTTGTGTAATTCTTTTTCAGAAAATCCTGCGCGGCGGAGCTGTTCCAACAGGGCAACCGCAACTCCGCTGCCACCCAGAGGCACTTTTTCATCTCCAAGCACCAAATCCCAGTAGATATTTTCATAGCCTGCCGGTTGCGGCTTGCTGCCATTTCGGATATCCAGTATTTCCTGATAATATTTTTTGAAGCGGATATCACCGGTTACCACAAACGTTCTGGCCATCCGGGTCAGATCGTCTGAAGACTGCCGTAATTGATCCGCCAGATCATGAGATATATAGCGTTGTTCATTGGCGTGATCAATCTGCTTTTCAGAGTAAACGTAGACTCCAAAAGCAACAAGCAGCACAAGAAACATGGTGAGCGTAAGCCAAAGCCTTCTGAAGTCGGTGCTGGACCAGTTTTTAAAAGTCATTTTGTCACTTCCCGGTTCTCAAGCCGATTAAGCCAGGTTTGCAGCGTATGGCCTGGAATAGCAGTGCCGCATCAGAGACCCTTATAACAGGGTTTAAAGAGTGGGACTATAGAATTTTACTTGGTTAAGTGAGCAATAATTCCCGTGGGTAAAAAAGATGTACTCTGTTATACGTAATCTGCTAAATCAGTTACTGTGTGGCGAACAGCTCAATTGGAAAACCTGTCTATCGGGGTTTACAATGTATTTAAAAGAACGTTCATGCTTCCCGAAAAGCTGGTTACCGATACGAACAAAGTTCTCTTTGATTGAAAACAGAAGACCTCCAAGGATATTGCACCTCGGAGGTCTGACTCATGCCTAAGAAAGTACAACTAAATACGAACCTATTTCATAACCTCAAGTTTTCTTTTCTCCCCTGCCAGCCACCGGACCATATCGTACTCGAACGGGTAGTCGCTGCCGTTGTAGCGGAATTTTTCACTGTGGCGCTTATCAATAGCATTCAGCAGAGTTGCACCCATTAGAATGGCATCGCCGTTTTCGGCATTTCCGAGCGGATCAATGGCTGCCTTGATTCCGGCATGAATAGCGCTGTCAACTACAAGCCCGCCGGTGTCGCGCACGTTGGAAGGTCCAAACAGTGGCAGAACTACGTAGTTGCCGGTTCCCGTGCCCCAGTAGCCAAGCGTCTGGCCAAAATCCTCAATCTTCCGTTCCATGCCGAGGCTGGTGGCAGGATCGAAAAGACCGGCGATGCCGATGGTGCTGTTAGTTGCAAAGCGTCCGAGTGTGATAAGCGAGTCCTTCCCCTTCAGCTGGAAGAGGTTGTTGGTCAGGTTGCGGATTTCACCGATGTTGTTGAAGAAGTTGGAAACTCCGGTCTGAACAAACGTGGGGGTAATGAACTCGTAGCCGTTCACAACCGGGAGGAGAACGTATTTGTCCAGATTGTAGTTGAACTTGTACATGCCGCGGTTAAAGCCGTACCACGGGTCAGGGGTCATAACAACGCGCTCATCCGTTACTTCGCTGAGCGAATGCATGGCCGGAACCTCCGGGGGGAGGATGGGGTTGGTGGTGGCGCAACCGGTAAGGGACGCTGTCAGACAGAGTGCTGCTACCATCAGGTAAACCGGACGAATGATAGCGGGCATCATTTTTCACCTCCTGCCGGTTTTAAATAGTTCAATGCGTAGGCCAGATTGTCTCTGTATTCAAAATTCCCGCCGTGGCCGCCACGGGGGTAAATCCTGGCCCGCTCACCGAACAGCTGCCGGAGGTAAACACGATCATCATTGGAGAGGATGAAATCATTGTCGTTGGTTATCACGCTGAACTTCTGGTTCGACTTCAGATAGGGCTCGATGCTCTTGAGGCCAAGAGAGGCGATGTAGGCTTCCCTGGTAAGCCCCGGGCGCTTGCTCTTGAAGTAGGGGAACATGTACTCGTTGAAATAATCGATGAAGCTCAAATGGGTGCTGACGCGCATATAGCCGGTCAGGTCGTCGCCATTGGTCAGGACACGATTTCTCGGCACAACGTAGCCGCTGTTGGCCATGACATCTGACGCAAAGATCATTCCGGCGGAGGCGATTCGGAACGATACTCCGATAATCCGTGCCGCATCATCCTGAGTGACAGTACCAGACTTGGCAAGCTCAAAGAGAAAGTTCTCATTGAAGGCGGTGGTCTCACTCTTCTCGTAGAACTCCGTAAATTTGGCAATCAGAGTGTTAACGTATTTCCCCGCCTCTTTCGCGGGCCACCTGGTATGCTGTTCAGCGTTCCTTCGATCCGTGACACTGAATCGTAGAGGTTTACCGCCGGATTGATCATCAGGACCTTGCGGAAGTTGAATTTTTTCTTCTCGTCGTCAAGCTTGGCCACAAAGGCGGACTGGGTCGCTCCGAGACTGAAACCGGAGAGATAGAAGTCGGACACTTCGATATCCCCCTTGTACCTGTTTACGACATGTTCCATCACCCGGTAGAGGTCTGCTGCGTCTTCGGTCAGGTCGCCGGGGATGTGGCTGTGCGAGCCGGAGATAACGAAATTGGGGTGGGTCGTGGAAGGGAGGCTGACAACATGGAAGCCGGCCTGGTACGTGGCCTTCATCAGTGCCATCATTTTTCCGGACTGGTCACCGGAACCGGTACCGGCGATCAGGAAAAGCAACGGTGCCTTTTTGTCCTGAAAGGCGACGGTACATTTTAACCCCTCGTCGTAATAGAAAATTTCAGATTTTGTTAAGCCGGGTATGACGTCAAGCACAATCCGCCTGGCGTTGATCTCCCTGGGGAGTTCCGCTCTCAGGGCTGCAGGGGTCCCGATGATCGTGGCTCCGTAGGAACCGGGCAGTGGATACCCGTATTCGGCGTCCGCCGCCAGACAGAGTGCCGGCATCAGGATGAGACAGATGGCGAGGATACTTCGGAGCTGTTTCATAATGTTTTCCTCTCTCGTTATCGCTGATGCCGCAATACAGTGGAGCTAATTACTGATCACTGATGGCGTATTTAAAAGCAGACCGTTTCGGCGTAGACTTTCAAAGAAAAACGTACCCAAATCCCGGCTGACTTTGGCCGTTGCGTCACCTTCAGAAGTTGTAACCGTGGCACTCCAGACCAGCGCTTCCGTGGTAACGTCAAACATGCTTATCTGCAGCGTTGCCTTTTTGAAATCATAATGTGAAGACATGGCATTCACCCCATAGATATAGGTAGACTGTCCTCCCTGAGTGACAATGCTATCTCCGACCTTCATGGCACGGGTAGTCAATACTGCGTCACACCCGGATGCCTTGACAATCGCAGCAATGTCCGCACGGGACGTTTTGTCCATATTCAGAGCCGGTATGATCGTATTGGCCGGCACCGCCACCACCTGGTGTTTGCTCAGTTCGTCTGCGGCAAGATTTTCAAACGTACTGCGCATGTTTTCATCCCGAGTTATTCCAAGGATCATTATTTTTTGGTAGCGATGCCCCTCTACGACAGGCTTGTGCCACGTTTCCATGACATTTATGGATGAACAGCCTCCTGTCAACAGCAGCATGATTACTGCCAGGCAGCTGCTTAAAAACCGTGCGGTGGAACTTTGTCCTGAACTTCCCATTGTATCCCTCCATGTATAGTAGAGGCGCGGTCTTAGACCCGCCGCCTTTGGCTGTCGTAAGTTACTGTAAACCATCTTTTTTCATGGCCTTGATGGCAATATCAGCAACTTGTGTGCTTACATTGATAATGCCTTCCGGATTCACCGCACTCGATGTGCCTGACCAGACCATCATGCCGGTTCCGGCATCAAAGAGATTGGTTTCAATGGACACCTGAGTTGAAGTGACAACCTCCACCGGCTGATGCACAAATTCGGCGTACGAGACGCTTGCACCGTAAAATGCGTTGACGCCCCGGTCTACCATGACAAAACCGGTACGAACAGCACTTTTTTTACTACTACCGACGAGACGGGTGGTAATCACGCCATCGGCTCCGGATTTTTTAACCGCTTCCACGACTGCGGCCCGGGATAGCTTGTCGTTGACGCCGGTAATAGAGTAACTGGCAATAGCGTCCGCTCCCCCTTTCCGTACTTCTCCGGCAAAAACCTCCTCAAAAACCTGCCGCATCTGAGGCCTTTCAGCAATCCCGACAACGAGGAGTTTTTTATACTGTTTAACAGGTACAGCAGGATCCTTGGCGGAGTGAAGCAGGGAGACGGAGGCGCAACCGGACAGTGCGACCATGGACAGAAAGATCAGGGATATGCGTACGCTGTTTTTCATAGAGTTCCTTATTTGACCATCATACCGGAAATTTGTCATGTATCTACGTTAGAATACATTACCTGTCAAGCTTCGGATGTTTCTTTTGCACGTCTAATGTTTGTGTGTCATAACAGATTTGTGTTATCAGGTAGGGGAAGAACCATGACTGGATATTACATACGAAAATACGAAAAAAACTTAAAGTCATTGTACTGAATTCTGGGTATCGCAAAACAGCTCCGTAAGAAGAGTTACGGTAGCGCTCACCAGGGAAACGTGATGTCTTATTCTGCGCCACTCATTGCCTGCCACGAATGTGATCTGCTCCAGCTGGAAATTGCCCTGCCGCCAGGCGAGGTGGTGCTCTGCAGCCGCTGCGGCGCGCACTTGTACCGCTCTGCCCACAGCACTCTTGATAAACCGCTTGCTTATCTGTTGACCGCCGTCGTGGCTCTGGTTGTTGCAAACGTATATCCCATTGTCGGGCTTGCAATCCAGGGGACCGGTAATGCAACCACCCTTTTCGGCGCTGCTCATGCGCTCTGGAATCAGGGCATGGCACCGATTGCCGTTCTCGTGTTCTTGACGACCTTTCTGGTGCCGGTTGTCGAACTGTCAATAATGGGCTATCTCCTGCTGTCACTGAAGTGCGGGCACAGACCTGACGGCATGGCCATGTTTATGCGGATATTGGAGCACGTCAATCCCTGGGGTATGGTGGAGGTTTTTATCCTTGGAGTAATCGTGGCTCTGGTGAAACTCACCCATTATGGGACGGTAATTCCTGACATGGCCCTCTGGGCATTTGGCGTCCTTACCCTGCTGCTGGCGGCAACGGTATCATCATTTGACAACCGCGATATCTGGAGCCGGGTAGATGCGCTGCCGCTCAAAGAGGTGGAGTAATGGCCCGCTCGCCGGTATCAGCTGCCAGTCGCGCTCTCTATTCCTGTCATACCTGCGGACTCCTCTCAAAGGGGACCGGTACTGTCTGCCGCTGCCCGCGCTGCTCCGCAGAGCTTCATTTTCGTAAACCGCAGAGCGTGTCGCGCTCCTGGGCGTTGCTCATTGCGGCATATATCATGTATATTCCAGCCAATCTGCTGCCGATGATGGAGACAAGTTCCCTGTTCGGGTCTCAGGATGACACCATAATGAGCGGTGTCGTTTACCTCTGGCACTCCGGTTCCCGGGATCTGGCGCTGGTGGTGTTTATCGCCAGCGTCATGGTGCCGCTCCTGAAGCTGCTGGCGATGACGCTGCTGCTGGTTTCAGTGCAGCGCCGTTCAGTATGGCAGCCACTGCAGCGAACCAAACTGTACCGGATTGTTGAGTTTGTCGGCCGGTGGTCCATGCTCGATATTTATGTCGTTACGATTCTTGCCGCCCTGGTCCAGATCGGTTCGCTGGCGACAATCAAGGCCGGTCCGGCGGCGATGGCTTTTGGCGCAGTAGTTGTTCTTACCATGTTTTCCGCAATGCAGTTTGACCCACGACTAATCTGGGATCCACTTCAGCAAAAGAGGCCCGAGCATGACTGACAATCGTGATGAACTGGACATTTCCGCCATCCCTGCGGCCGTCGCAGAACCGAAAAAACGCCATTCCGTCCAACTGGTCTGGCTCATCCCTATAATTGCCGCACTGGTTGGGGGGGGACTGGCGGTCAAGACCTATCTGCAGAAAGGGCCGACCATTACCATTACTTTCACAACCGGTGAGGGGTTGGAGGCGGGTAAAACCAGGATCAAGTTCCGGGATGTCGAGGTCGGGGTGGTGAAAGATATCAGTATCGCCAGGGAACTTAATCATGTGATTGCCACTGCAGAACTGAAAAAAGGGGTTACGCCCTATCTGGTGGCAGACACCCGGTTCTGGGTGGTGCGCCCGCAGATTACCGGCGGAAGCGTTACCGGCCTCGGGACTCTGATGAGCGGCGCCTATATCAATTTTGATATAGGTAAATCTACACAACCGCAGCGGTCCTACAAAGGGTTGGATAGTCAGCCGGCCATTACCACGGATGTTCCGGGAACCCGTTTTATGCTTCACGCAGACGATCTAGGTTCTCTCAACATCGGTTCGCCGCTCTATTTCCGCCGCATTCAGGTGGGGCAGGTGGTCTCCTATGATCTCGATAAGGGGGGCACCGGGGTGACGTTTACAGTGTTTGTCAATGCACCGTATGACAGTTATGTCAAATCGAATACCCGCTTCTGGAACGCCAGCGGCATCGATCTTGCTGTTGACGCAGGGGGGATGAAGCTCGACACGCAATCTCTCGTGTCAATACTTGTCGGCGGTATTGCTTTCCAGACGCTGAATCAGGAGGGGGAGGCACCTCCGACCGCTGCAAACAGTGCGTTCACACTTTTCAATAGTCGTGATGAGGCGATGAAAAATCGCGACACCATTACTCAGAGCTATGTACTGTCGTTCAAGGAGTCAGTGCGGGGCCTGACAGCCGGGGCGGCGGTGGACTTTCGGGGACTTACGATAGGTGAAGTGTCGGGTATTCGCGTGGAGTATGACAATCAGAGCAGGCAGATCAATATGCTGGTCGATATCAGACTCTTCCCGGAACGCCTTCGTTCACGTTCCTCCGGCAGGATACCGAAAGTGAGTGAGAGTCATGAAGTGATCGACGGGATGGTTGCCAGCGGCCTGCGGGCTCAGCTCAAGAGCGGCAACATGCTGACCGGCCAGCTTTTCATTGCACTCGACTACTACCCGAACGCGCCGAAAGAAAAGGTGATCTGGAATGTGAATCCGCCCCGGTTCCCTACCACACCGGGCAGTCTGATGGAACTGCAGACTGCCCTCGAAAAGATATTTCACAAGATAGAACAGCTACCGTTGGGTGAGATTCTCATTGAAGTACGCCAGGCGGTGCAGAGCCTCGATACCACTCTCAAGAGCACCGATACCTTGATCAGGAAGGTGGATGCCGAGGTTTTGCCGGAGGTGAAAGCGGTGCTGGATGATGCCCGCAAAACCCTCGGTGCAGCAAAGCAGACGCTTTCTGCTGATGCACCGCTGCAGAGTGATCTGAGGGAAGCGCTGCGCGAACTGGCGAAAGCCGCTCAATCCATGCGGGTGTTGACCGACTATCTGGAACGTCACCCGGAGACATTGATCCGCGGCAAACAGGAGGAAAAACCATGATAATGCGTCTGATCACCGGCATGATAAACCTCTGTCTGGCAATGGTTCTGCTTGTCGGCTGCAGCAGGTCGCCCCGGGTAACCTTTTACACCTTTAATGCTACGGCTGCCGCAGAGTCGGCTGTTCAGCTTCTGGATCCGGTGATCATCAGTACAGTGACCCTTCCTGACCTGCTGGATCGCACCAACATTGTCGTTACTATTGATGCCAACCGGGTTGAAATACTGGAAATGCACCGTTGGGCAGCACCATTAAAGAGTGAAATTCAACGGATCATCTCTGATGATCTGGCAATTCTGCTCAAGCCGACCAGGGTTGCGGCCTACCAGCAAAATCCCTCTCTTGATGCCGTGTACCGGGTTCAGATCGATATCCGGCGTTTTGAGATGACCGAGGGGAAAGAGGTGACGGTTGATCTGCTCTGGTCGATCCGCCACAGCCATAACGGTACAGTAAAAAATGGCCATGCCGTGGTACGCGAAGCTGTTACGAGTATCGGCTATGAACCTTTGGTCGCGGCGCAGAGTCGCGCACTTGGCTCTGTCAGTCGTGATCTTGCCGAGGTGTTGCGCGGTATGACGACCCCATCTGAAGTGAAATAGAGGGTATGATGCCGATTTTATCACCTTTACAACGAACCACAGGTCTGCTGCTATTAGGGGTCATCGCCGGTATCCTGACACTGTCACCGGTCTCTGTACCGGCTTTCAACTTCCCGCTCAAACCGGGTAGTGCCGTACAAAAAAGACAATCATCCCCGGTAGTCCCGTCGAGCGGTACCCGCACCAACGAACAGATTGACGCCTCTATCGCCAGGATACAGGCAAGAGAAAGTGAAATTCGTTCGCTGCCGTTGCCGGAAGGGATCACGCTTCTCTCCTCCGGCATTCCCGGCGGTGCTACCCCGGATGAGTATCAGGAGTGGCAGCGTCTGACCGCCAAAATACTTTTTCTCCACGAAGGGCGTGTTAATAATCTTCGCTTTCTCAAGGATGCCCGCCAATCGCTCAGAGACCTGGAAACTCAACGTAAAGGGTGGCAGGGTTTTTCCGAAAAACCTCCGTATCCTCTGGCTCTCCTGGACAGCCTGGGGGATTTTATCCAGTCCCGTCAGATTGAGCTGCATACGGGAGAGATGCGCTTCTCCATTGCCGAGGGGGAACTTGCCGACTACACGGCCAACCTGCGGGAGAGCCGGACGCTACAGCGCCTGGCTGTGGAACGTCGCGATCAGAGCATCGGTAAACCCGAAGAAACACGTATGATCTGGCTGCAGGCTCTGGCTACCCGGCGGAATGACCTCAATGAAACCGGCATTATCTCTGCCGAGACGCTGCGGCAGATGCTGCATGAAGAGATGGCCTGGTTGCGACAGGAGATCGACTTTCTGGACCAGAAGTTGTCCGTGGCGAGTGGCAGTTTTCACTTTACCCGCGAAGAGCTTGACAAGAAAATGAAGGTGCTTGACGCCCAGGTCGAGCAGTCAAAACAGGAACTGGATATTGCCGTCACATCCGAAGATTACGAACGCCTGGAGCTGGAAAAGGTTCGTACATCGATGGAACGGATCAAAAATGTCACAGCGGCGGACGGACAGCCTGCAAAAGAATCGTCTCGTCTCGTGGCGGCCAGGCAGGCCATGGAAATACAGCAGGCAAAAGTTGAAACGGCCAGTATCAAGGTACTGGTCTTCAAGATTCTGTCCCGCCTGGGTCGGGCGGAGCAGGATTTATGGAAGAGCCGCTTCCAGTTTGCCAATCCGGGAAAGGATGTCCCATCTCCTGATAGTGTGGAGTTACAAAAGAGGCTTGAAACGTTTCAGGGGTGGAAAAAATATCTCCGTTCGCGCCTGGATGGTATAGAGATTAACGTCAGAAATCAGCAGAACCGGATTGTCTCTCCCGCACTGCCGGAGAGGGAACGGGAATTATCCCGGATACTTCTGGCCGGCTTCCGTGAACAGAAAAATCTCATGTTGCGTGTTGATGACCGCCTGTCTCAAACGGAACAACTCCTTAAGCGCTTTGCGGGGGAAATCTCGCTGCGCAGCGGGCAGGGCAAACCCGTAGAAGCCAGGCTGAAGCAGAGAGCCGCGCAAACTATCTCATACGCCTGGAAGATCTGGAACACCGATCTGTACGTTGCTGAAGAGACCGTTATCATCGACGGGCAGAAGATCGTCAGGTCACGGAGCGTAACTGTCGGCAAGGTTATCCAGGCTCTGCTGATCTTTTTTATCGGTATCTATGTTACCAAAAAGCTGATGGTGCCGCTGCAGCGCCGCACCGCGCGTAAATTCACCTTGAACGAGAACGATGCCCAGGTTTTCGGCAGGGTGACCTATTATCTGGTTTTTATCTGCATCCTGATCTTCTCGCTGGTCACCGTCAATATACCGCTGGCGGTGTTCACTTTCTTTGGCGGAGCACTGGCCATCGGTGTCGGTTTCGGTGCACAGACCCTGATTAATAATTTTATCAGCGGCCTGATCCTCATCTTTGACCGGAGTATCCGGCTGAATGATGTGGTTGAGGTTGATGGCCAGCGGGGTCGAGTTACCGCCATTAATCTGCGCAGTTCGCGGGTCAAGCGCTTTGATGGCATTGAAATTCTGATTCCCAACAGTGTTTTTCTCCAGCAGAATGTGGTCAATCTGACGCTCTCGGACCCCTTTACCCGCTTTGAAATTACCGTTGGTGTCGCCTATGGTACTCCGACCCGAACCGCCGAAGAGGTCATTTACCGTGCAGTTGTAGCGCAGCCTGAAGTGCGCAGTGACCCGCCCCCCTGTGTCGTCTTCGAGGATTTTGCCGAAAGTTCCCTCAACTTCCGGGCATTTTTCTGGGTTAACCTCGATCCGGCTATCAACAGCAACATTGTCCGGAGTGAAATACGACACCGTATCGGCGAATACCTGGCCTCGGCGGACATCAGCATACCGTTCCCGCAGCGGGATCTGCATCTGGATGCGTCGCGCCCGCTTGAAGTGACACTTTGTGAAAAAATATCGTGAGGCTGCCATGTTGAAATCCCGTCAAACTATTACTTGTCTGCTCTCCCTCAGTATCCTGCTGTTCATGCTCTGCTGTACTCATGCAATGGCGGCTGAACCGGCAAAGAACTCAACACCACCTGTATCAACCGCTGATAACTCAGAAACTGCGCAGCCAGTTGCTGTTCCCGCCCCACTGGTAGTTTTTAATCGTACAGTGACGGTATTTCGGCACCCTTATTTCGGTATCGCACCAACTGATCGTGCCATTCGAGCCAAACAGGATGTTCTGCGAGTATTGGAAAAGGGGGGCGAAGGGAAGGTTACAATTCAGCCGACTGCCCTGGGGCGGGTTATCCTGCTTGATGGCGAGTTTGTCTTCTCTCTCTATCCAAAGGATGTTGATCAGCTGAGTGGCGAGACCATTGATCACGCAGCAGAAAATGCCGTGAAGGAATTGGCCCTCGTCGCGACAGAAACCAGAGAGGCCAGGAATGTGTCGGCTATGATTCATTCGGCTGCAATGGCGTTGATAGCGACTGCCATTCTGCTGCTGCTGGTCTGGGTTCTGCACCGTATTCGGGTATGGGTTGCTGCACGCATGCTGCCTCTGGTACAGGAACAATCTTCAAAGTTGCGGGTTGACGGAGAAATGATCCTCAACGGCGAAATTGTTCTGAAAGCGGTGACGTGGATTTTTGCCACATTATATTGGCTGGTGACTCTGCTGCTGATTTACGAGTGGCTTGGGTATCTCCTGGGGCGCTTCCCCTATACCCGCCCCTGGGGTGAAAGTCTGCGCCAGTACCTGCTCATTCTGGCGGGGAACTTCGTCACCAGTGTAGTGACGGCAATTCCGAAACTGCTGATTGCTATCATAATATTCCTGATTGCCAAAGGGGTCGTGCATCTGCTCAACTCCTTCTTTGACCGGGTGGAGAAAGGCCAAATCAACGTTACCTGGCTCGATCGCGATACCGTGCGTCCGACGCGCCGCCTCATTCCGGCGGCCATCTGGCTCTTTGCCGTGGCCATGGCCTATCCCTACCTGCCCGGTTCTGACACTCAGGCCTTCAAGGGGCTTTCGGTGCTGTTAGGTCTGATGATCTCCCTGGGTGGATCCAGTCTCATCGGACAGGCTGCCAGCGGGCTGATCCTGATGTACTCCCGCACCATACGGGCAGGAGAATTTGTCAGTATCAGTGATAAGGAAGGTACGGTCATTGAACTCGGTCTCTTTACCACCAGGATCCGCACCGGAATGGGTGTGGAGTTAACCCTGCCCAACTCCCTGATCCTCAGTACCGTCACGAAAAATTACTCACGTACGGTACAGGGACACGGATTTATTGTCGATACCACCGTTACCATCGGCTACGACACCCCCTGGCGACAGGTTCATGCCATGCTGATCGAGGCCGCGCGGCGAACTTCCGGTGTGTTGGCAGATCCCGCACCACGGGTATTCCAGACGGCACTCTCCGACTATTATCCCGAATACCGCCTGGTCTGTCAGGCTGTCCCCAGTACACCGCTTCCCCGCGCCGTGGTCATGTCCTCACTTAACGCCAATATTCAGGATGTTTTTAACGAATACGGGGTTCAGATCATGTCGCCGCATTACTTGGGTGACCCTGCGACGGCCAAGATGGTGGCAAAAGAAGATTGGTACGCTGCTCCGGCTGTTCCGCCGGTTGATCCGGAGTTGAGGAATTCAGGCGTATGAGGGGGACATTTTTTATTACATTGCTGCTTCTGCTTCTCACCGGCTGCGCAGGAAAAGCGCTTCCTCCGGTAACGGTGAAGATGCCGACCCGTACCATCGACTATCAGAAAGAGGTCAAGCCGTTGCTGGATAAGCGTTGCACGGTCTGTCACTCCTGCTACAACTCCCCCTGCCAACTCAAGCTGGACTCATTCGAGGGGATCGATAGGGGTGCAACGAAGCGCGCGATTTATAATGCCGGGCGGCTACGCACCATGGAGCCGACCAGGTTGTTTACCGACGCCCAAACCACTCAGGAGTGGCGCAAAAAGGAGTTCTTCAGCGTCACCGGGAGTACCGTCGGCGATGGCTTGAACAATTCATTGATGATTCAGATGCTCTCGCACAAGATGAAAAATCCCGAAAGCAGTGGTGAGTACAAGCCTGAATCGGATGACCTGACCTGTGTTGAAAATCAGGAAGAGCTGGGTGGCTATCTGGAAAAGCATCCCAACAACGGTATGCCGTTCGGGTTTCCGCCGCTGAAGCAGGACGAATTTGATACTATCGCCGGGTGGCTCGTTCAGGGTGCCAAAGGACCGGATACCGCCCGGCAGGAACTGCTCACGACGCCGAAACCGGCCGATGCTCAGGCCATCGGGCAATGGGAAGCCTTTTTTAACCGGAACGATGCCAAACACGCCACGACGGCACGCTACCTTTACGAGCACCTGTTTCTGGCACACCTGAAGTTCGGCACACCTACAAATGAGTTCTATGAACTGGTGCGCTCCACAACTCCGCCGGGGCAGCCGATCAACCTGATCGCCTCGGTCCGTCCGTATGATGATCCTGGAGTGGCACAGGTGTACTACCGTTTCAGAAAAATCCATTCTACTATCGTCCAGAAAACCCACATGGTGTTCAATCTGGATGATGCCCGACTCAAACGCTTTACCGAACTGTTCATCGAGCCCGAATGGCTGCAGCCGCCGCACCTGATGGGCTATGACCCGAAACTGAGTGCCCGGCCGTTTGCAGTGTTTGAGCAGATTCCTCCCCGTTCGCGCTACCAGTTTCTGCTGGACAATGCCCGCTATATGATCATGACGTTCATCCATGGCCCGGTCTGCAAGGGGCAGATCGCTCTCAACGTGATTGATGACCACTTCTGGGTTATGTTCATGGACCCTGACCACGATCTGAGTGTGAAGTATCCCGCGTTTCTCAAGCTGCATGCCGACCGGCTCACTATGCCGATAGAGAGCGGCAGTGACCTGGGCCTGTTCTCGGCGCTTACCGACAGGCATCGTAACGCGGCGGTGGAGTTTTACAAGGCCAGGCAGGATTACGCCATGTCGCATAACTATACCGGCCTCGGCTATGATGCCATCTGGGCGGGCAACCGGCCCGGCGATGAGCCGCTGCTTACAATCTATCGTCACTTCGACAGCGCCTCGGTACATAAGGGTGCGCTCGGGAACCTGCCAAAGACGCTCTGGGTCCTCGATTATCCCCTGTTGGAACGAATCTACTATGCCCTTGTCGCCGGGTTTGACATCTACGGCACCGCCGGCCACCAGCTGGCCGTACGGCTGTATATGGATGAACTGCGCGTCGAAGGGGAGAGCTATTTCCTTAATTTTCTTCCCCCGGCAAAACGGCAGGAAATCATGCAGTCATGGTACATCGGCGAGAAGCTGGAAAATATACACTACTACCCGTCTGCGCTGCCGGCACTGATCCCTTTCGTAACCACTGATCCCAAACGCGAATTCGTTGAATATGTGGTAGACCGGCATCTGCTCCCTGCCACCGGCATATCATTAGACCCGCTCAACTACCTGCGGGCAGGGGCTGAATATCCCGCCATGCCGAAAGGCTACCAAAGTGCGGATGATTATATCCGGGCTTTCCGGGCTCTTTCCCAGCCGGGCACTCCTTTTGCGCGTGTGATTAATGGCCAGAACTCCAACCTTGCCTACCTGAGGATCCGTCTGAAGAACGGCACTGATGTTGTCAGCAGTATGGTGGTCAACCGCTGGCATGATAATGTGGCGTTCCTGATCAAGGAGGATGCCCGGCTCGATGCGACCAGGGACAGTGTCGATTTTGTCCAGGGGCTTATCGGCTCATATCCGAATTATTTTCTTGATGTGCGTGAGGAGGATCTGCCTGATTTTATTGACCTGCTGGCGCATTTTGAAGACACCCCGAAGGATCTTGCACGGCTGGCAAAGTACGGGATTAACCGGGCCGATGACCGGTTCTGGGAAACGTACGACTGGTTTCAGCAGCGCTTCATCAAGGATGAACCGGTACATGGCGGGCTTTTCGATTTAAACCGCTATTACTACAGGGCGCTTTAGAACAGGTGTCTCCGGCAAAAAAAAGTTTACATCGCACAGAATAATAACGTATTAAACACAGGCTAATTATAGTTAACATCACTCTCTATATAGCAGCTCACAGGAGGTAGAGGTTATGCAATGGAAAACATGTGATACGAAAACCGGATTGATTACAGGAGCTTTCCTCTGCGGAATGCTTGTCATGTTTGGATGCAAAAAAGAAAAGCCGGCTCCCCCACCTCCGCCCACCGTGGAAGTGACTGCCGTGACGGTTAAGGATGTCCCGATCTACAAAGAGTGGATCGGGACACTGGACGGAAATGTCAACGCCGTTATCCGGCCACAGGTATCAGGGTACCTGATCAAGCAGAATTATCAGGAGGGGCAGCTGGTCAAGAAGGGTCAGGTCCTTTTTGAGATAGACCCGCGTACCTTTCAGGCTTCACTGGATCAGGCCAAAGCTCAGTTGGCGCAACAGCAGGCCCGTTATGATACGTCAAAGGCCAACCTGGCACGAATCAAACCGCTGGCTGCAAAGAACGCGGTCAGCCAGAAGGATCTGGATGATGCCACCGGCACCGAGCTTTCCACGAGGTCTTCCGTGGAGAGCGCACAGGCAGCGCTCGAAAACGCCAGGTTGAACCTGAGTTTCACGAAGGTCACCTCACCGGTGGACGGCATTGCCGGCATCGCCAAGACCCAACTCGGCAACCTGGTGGGCCCGAGTTCCCAACAGGAACTGACCACCGTTTCCAGCGTCAACCCGATCAAAGCCTATATCAATGTCAGTGAGCGTGAATACCTTTCGGCCCGGGAGGGCAGCCAGCACGTCGGAAATATCCCTCTGGAACTTATTCTGGCCGACGGCAGCGTCTATCCTCACAAAGGCAAATTCTCTCTCGCCGACCGTCAGGTTGACCCGACGACCGGCACCCTCAAGATCGGTACACTCTTTGCCAACCAGAACAACCTGCTTCGCCCCGGACAGTACGGTCGCGTCAGGGCAGCCGTGGGGCTCAGAAAAGCTGCTCTGCTTGTGCCGCAGCGCGCGGTTGCCGAAATGCAGGGAAAATACCTTGTTGCCATTGTAAAAGCTGACAATACCGCCGATATCCGCCCGGTAAAGGTTGCTGAACAGATCGGCACCCAGTGGGTCATTACCGAGGGGCTCCAACCGGGTGATAAGATCGTTGTCGAGGGGATTCAGAAAGTGAGGCCGGGCAGCCCGGTTATTCCCCAACCATATAACCCGGACGGCCAGGCAAAAACAGTTCCCGCTGCTCCAGAGGCCAAACCAGGCGCACCAGCCAAACAGGAAAAGAGGTAGGCCGCCATGTCCAAATTTTTCATAAATCGCCCCATAGTGGCCATAGTAATCTCTATTCTCATGGTCATGATCGGTGTTGTCGCCATGATGGGGTTACCGACGGCTCTGTTCCCCAATATTGTCCCGCCTGAGATCAAGGTCACCGCAACCTATCCGGGCGCTGACGCCCTCACTCTGGAGCAGTCGGTGGCCACCCCGATCGAACAGCAGATGTCAGGCGTTGACAACCTCAATTATATGTATTCCATCAACGCAAATAACGGTGTAACCAGCCTCACGACCAACTTTGACATCAAGACAGACCCGAATACCGACCAGATCCTGACACAGATGCGCGCCAATCAGGCAGCGTCGCAACTGCCGTCCGATGTCAACACTTCCGGGGTTACGGTCGCCAAATCGACCTCCTCGCCGTTGCTCCTGTTCGCCCTGTATTCACCAAAAGGGACCTATGACAACGTCTTTCTGGCCAACTACGCCTTCATAAATATCAACGACCAGATGACCCGCGTTCCCGGTATTGCCAGCATCACCGTCTTCGGAGCCGGTCAGTACGCCATGCGCATCTGGGTGAAACCGGATCAGCTGGCGAAGCTCAACATCACCATTCCTGAGATAGTCGGTGCGGTTCAAACTCAGAACAATGTCAACCCGGCCGGTCAGGTCGGTGCCGAGCCATCGCCTAAAGGACAGGAGTTCACGTATGCGGTGCGAGCCCAGGGGCGACTGCAGAGCGAGGAGGATTTCGGCAAAGTTGTGCTTCGCGCCAATCCGGACGGCTCTCTCGTGCGCGTCAGCGATGTGGCCCGTATCGAGCTCGGTGCCCAGACGTACAGCATCTCAGGACGTCTTAACGGCAAGCCGACTGCGCTTATCGCCCTCTATCAGACACCCGGCTCAAACGCTATCAAAGCTGCCGAAGGGGCCCGAAATCTGATGACGGAGATCAAAAAGAGCTTCCCGGACGACCTTGACTATGTCGTTGCGCTGGATACTACGCTGGCGGTAACCGAAGGGATAAATGAGATCAAGACGACTCTGTTTGAAGCGCTGTTCCTCGTTATCCTGGTGGTATTCATCTTCCTCCAGGGGTGGCGTGCCACGCTGATCCCGCTTTTGGCCGTGCCGGTTTCTCTGGTGGCAACTTTTGCCTTCTTCCCGCTGTTCGGCTTTTCAATCAACACCCTGTCACTGTTCGGCCTGGTGCTGGCTATCGGTCTGGTTGTCGACGATGCCATTGTTGTGGTCGAGGCGGTGGAGCACAACATCGAACATGGCATGAATCCTAAGGATGCCACCTTTAAGGCGATGGAGGAGGTGACCGGACCGGTTATCGCCATCGCCATCATCCTGGCAGCCGTCTTCGTGCCGACCGCCTTTATCCCGGGGATTACCGGACGACTGTATCAGCAGTTCGCCGTCACTATCGCCATCTCCGTTATTGTTTCCGCCTTCAACGCCCTGACCCTCAGTCCGGCCCTCTGCGCCATGCTGCTCAAACCAAAGGTCAAGGGGACCGGTCCGCTGCAGAAGTTTTATGACTGGTTCAACCGGATCTTCGGTAAAGTCACCGACGGCTATGTCGGCATCTGCCGGATCGGTATCCGCCGCAGTTTTATCAGCATGCTGCTGCTGGCCGCTGTTGCCGTATCCAGTGGACTATTGGGCAAAATGACGCCGGCCGGTTTCCTCCCCGAAGAGGACCAGGGGTATATGTATGCCGGTGTGCAGCTGCCGGATGCCGCTTCTTTGCAGCGGACCGACGAAATCTGCAAGAAGGCCGAAGAAATCATCATGAAGACTCCAGGGGTCAAGTACTGCTCCTCGGTTATCGGTTTCAGCATGATCAGCGGAGCACAGAACACCTACAGTGCTTTCTTCTTCATCACTCTTGAAGAGTGGGCCATGAGGAAAAAACCGGAAGAAAAATACGGAGCCATCAAGGATAGAATCAGTAAAGGAATGGGCGGCATACCTGGTGCTATCGGTTTCGCCTTCTCACCGCCGGCAATTCCCGGGGTCGGCGCCTCCGGCGGGGCCACCTTCATCCTGGAGGACCGGGCAGGAAAAGATGTTGCCTTCCTTTCCGCTAACACCACCAGGTTTATTGAGGCGGCGCGCAAACGTCCGGAACTTGTGGGAGTGTCCACCACCTTCCGCCCGACGGTGCCGCAGAAGTTTGTCGATGTCGATCGGGACAAGGTGCTTAAGCAGGGGGTAAAGATCGCGGATGTCTACAAATCGCTGCAGGTCTTTATGGGGAGCGGCTTTGTCAACTACTTCAACCGCTTTGGCCGCCAGTGGCAGGTGTATGTGCAGGCCGAAGGGGAATACCGGACCAATATTGAAAACATCGGCCAGTTCTATGTTCGCAACAGCAATGGTGACAGCGTGCCGCTCTCGGCGCTGACCTCGACGCGCAGTATTGCCGGGCCGGAATTTACCATGCGCTATAACCTCTACCGCTCGGCGCAGATCAACGCCAACGCCGCCCCCGGCTACAGTTCGGCCCAGGTGATGAAAGCGCTGGAAGAGGTCTTCGCCCAGACCATGCCGCGCGAGATGGGCTTTGACTACATGGGGATGTCGTATCAGGAACAGCAGGCCCAGAAAGGGGTCTCTTCGACGGTGATCTTTGCCTTCTCGCTCTTCTGCGTCTTCCTGATCCTGGCGGCCCAGTACGAGAGCTGGTCACTTCCTTTCTCGGTGCTCCTCGGCACCCCGATTGCGGTGGCCGGCGCCTTCGGCGGGCTGATGATCCGGGGCATGGAGAACAATGTCTATGCCCAGATCGGTCTGGTCATGCTTATCGGGCTCGCAGCCAAGAACGCTATTCTGATCGTCGAATTTGCCAAAATGGAATACGAAAAAGGGAAACCGCTCGTCGAGGCAACCCTGGAGGGGGCAAAGCTGAGGCTACGTCCGATCCTGATGACCTCGTTTGCCTTTATTCTCGGCTGCGTGCCGCTGGCCATCGCCCAGGGGGCAGGGTCAGTCTCCCGTCAGGTCATGGGAACCACCGTCATCGCCGGCATGCTTGCTGCGACAATTATCGGTATTTTTATGATCCCGGTCTGCTTCTATATCATGGAGAGACGGGGCGACAAAGCGAGGGGCGGACACTCGGCATCGCCAGCAATAGAGACCACAGGAAAGGGGGGAGATCACCATGCGTAAATTATTAACTCTCTCATTGCTTTCACTGGCTATAACCGGCTGTATGATCGGCCCTGATTATAAACGGCCTGTCGTTGAAACCCCTCCGACCTGGCGTCTGACCGACACCGAGGCCCGCGAGACAGCGAACACCGCCTGGTGGCAGCAACTCGGCGACCCGGTACTTAATGATCTGATCGCTTCAGCGGTCAAGGAGAATATAAACCTCAAGGTTGCCACGTCCCGGGTAGATCAGTTCGCGGCCCAGTACGGCGTGGTTCGTGCCGATCTTTATCCCCAGATAGGGGCAGGGGCACAATTTGGCCAACAGCAGATCACGCAACGGAGCGGCAACAGCCTCCCCCCCGGGTACCATACTGTCACCGGTGGCCAGCAGGCAGTGCTGAACGCTTCCTGGGAAATAGATATCTGGGGTCGGATCCGGAGAAGCAGCGAAGCTGCCCGTGCAGATCTTTTGGCCAGTGAAGAAGGGCGGCGCGGCGTTATTCTCACCTTGGTCAGTTCGGTGGCTGTCTCATATGTTAACCTCCGTGATCTGGACAAGCAGATGGAAATAGCACAACGGACGGTAGAAAGCCGCAATGGCTCCTACGAACTGCTCAAGCTCCGCTTTGACGCCGGAATTATCAACGAGATGGAGCTGGCCCAGAGCAAATCGGCATACGATCAGGCTCTGTCCGCCATTCCTCAGATTACGAAATCTATCGTCCTCCAGGAAAACGGCCTCAGCGTGCTTCTGGGCCGGAATCCGGGGCCGATTCCCCGGGGTAAAAGCATCGACGAGCTGAAACTGCCGGTGATCCCGACTGGCCTCCCCTCTGACCTGCTGGAGCGACGGCCTGACATCAAACTGGCTGAACAGAACCTGATTGCGGCCAACGCCCTGATCGGCGTAGCCAAGGCAGCGTATTATCCGTCAATCTCTCTGACCGGCCTTTTCGGCTACTCAAGCTCCGAATTGTCCGACCTCTTTACCGGACCGGCAAAGATATGGAAGTACGGCGCTCCCATATCAGTTCCGATCTTCACTGCCGGCAAGATTTCCAGTCAGATTAAGGTACGTGAAGCGCAACAGCAGGAGGCGCTTTACAATTATCAACAGACTGTTCAGACCGCCTTCCGCGAAGTCAATGATTCGCTGGCCGACCAGACACTGACCCGTCAACAGCTGGATGCCCAGCGCAAACGGATGGAGTCACTGCGGCTCTATGCCGATCTGGCCCGGCTTCGCTACGACGGCGGCTACTCCAGCTACATGGAGGTACTGGATGCCGAGCGGAGCCTGTTTGATGTGGAACTTGCCTATGTGCAATCCCAGGCAACCCTGTTTCAGGCAGCCATCAATCTCTACAAGGCCATGGGTGGCGGCTGGGTGGCCGAAGCGGAGCGTGCGACGGTACAGGGTGATGCAGCCACTGCAGAAACCCCCAGGCCGTGCGCGGATGAACTTGAAAAATTCTGCACGGATGTGCAGCCGGGGCGGGGCATGCTGATCGCCTGTCTTAGTGAGCACCAGGGTGAACTATCCCCGGTCTGCCGTGATAAGGTCAGAGTGTCCCTGGCCAAACTGGAAAAGGCAAAACAGGACTGCTCGGGGGATATTGCCACCTTTTGTGCTACCGTTACGCCGGGGGGAGGGCGACTTCTCGACTGTCTCAATAAACAGTCTGTCAAGCTGACTCCGGTATGCCGGAATCATGTCAGTCAGTTTTTCACGAAGCCGGTGCCAGCACCGGCACTACCGGCTACCGGAAAATGAGGAGACCTTCAATGAAACGTAGTATCATTTTTTTGTTAACCGCTTCAATACTGTTGACGGTCCTGTCGGCTTTTGCTGACGACCTGCCGATGCTTCAGTCGGCAACTCCGGTACAGCTCCCCTCTCTCAGCACGGCGACGATAAACATGTCCGATCCGGAAAAGATGATTTCGGTAACCTGTTACTTTGGAAATCCACTCGAAGGTCGCTCTGTGGCAACTATCATGATTCAGGGCGCCGCAGCGGCAGGCCCCTCCTGCAACTCGATGTTTTATGACTGCAAAGGACGCTGCTTCGGCTGCTTCTCCGACTCCGATCTCTCCCGGGATATCTGCGCGGATAATAACAGCCGGAAGTTCCTGCGCTAAGGCACGCCTCTGAGACAACCGCATCCAATGCCACACTTGATGAGAGACAAGGAAAATATGAAGCGTGGACAACAGCAGGCTTACTAAATGCAAAAAATGGGAGTTCGCCATGAGCAAAGATAAAAAACAGCAAAAAAATGATAAAAAGAAGCTGGACAGTGGCAAGGAGGTCAAAGTCGAGAGCCTGGTCGAGCAGTCCAAACCGGTTAAAAAACAGAAGGCCAAGCTCTACGAAAAAGAGCTTATGCGCCTGCATGTTGAACTGGTGAAATTGCAGGAATGGGTGGTTGCCAAAGGGCTCAAGGTCGCCATCGTCTTTGAAGGACGAGATGGCGCCGGCAAAGGGGGAACGATCAAAGCTATCACCGAACGTGTCAGTCCGCGCGTCTTCAAGGTCGTCGCACTGTCGGCCCCCAGTGACCGCGAAAAAAGCCAGATGTATGTGCAGCGATATATTCCGCATTTACCGGCAGCCGGAGAGATCGTGATCTTTGACCGGAGTTGGTACAACGGTGTCGAGCGCGTCATGGGCTTTACTGCTCTGGATAAGGTGGAATTACCGAAGCGCAAGGATCTCGGTAAAAAATACAAGGCTGCCGATTATCCGTTTAAATTCATTCCGGAAATTTTTTAGCCTGTTTATCAGGGTTAAGGGAGGTATCAGATGCTGATTCTGGCAGGAGACATCGGCGGGACATCTACGCGGCTCGCCTATTTCGATACCGGTGGCGGTTCTCTGCAGCCGGTCGTCGAGAAGCGTTATCCCAGCCGTGAGAGCGGGAGCCTCGAAGAGATCGTCGCCCGTTTTGCCGCCGAGCAGGATCTGACGGCTGAGAGTGCCTGCTTCGGTATTGCCGGACCGATCCGCAATGGCCAGGTCAGAACCCCTAATCTTCCCTGGAGTATTGACTCAGCCGTTTTGTCCCGAATTCTCGGACTCCAGTCGGTGCGCTTACTTAACGACCTTGAGGCCAACGCCTATGGCATCGATCTTCTCGGACCGGATGATCTCCTGGTTCTTAACCATGGTCTCCCGGATCCCACCGGCACCATCGCCGTCGTCTCGGCCGGAACCGGATTGGGAGAGGCATTAGCCTACTGGGACGGCACTGCACACCGGCCGCTATCCAGTGAAGGGGGGCACGCCGACTTTGCCCCCCGCAATGCACTGGAGACGGAGCTGCTGCTCTTTCTACGTGCTGAACATGGCCGGGTGAGCACCGAGCGGGTCGTTTCCGGTCCCGGTATCTGCAACATCTATCACTTTCTGCGCGATGCCCGGCATATTCCTGAAACAGCTGAAGTTGCCGAAGCGATGCGCTTGGGGGATCCGGCTGCGGTTATTTCCAGGGCGGCCCTGGACGGAGAGTGCCCGCTCTGCGTTCAGGCCCTCGATCTGTTTGTCTCCCTGTACGGTGCTGAGGCGGGCAATGTTGCCTTGCGTGTGCTCGCCACCGGCGGTATCTATCTTGGTGGCGGGATTGCCCCGAAAATCATCGACAGCCTGAAAGGGCCCGGGTTCATGCTGGCTTTCTGCAGCAAAGGGCGTCTAAGCCCGCTTCTGGAGAATATTCCGGTACAGGTTATTCTCAATGACCGGACGGCCCTGCTCGGTGCCGCCCGCTGTGCTGCAATGACGGGCAAAATCCATGAATGATCAAACCCTTGACTTCACAATAGAAAAAGTTGGTGAGTGCCGCTTCCCATCCCCCATGTCTGCGATGCATTTTACTACAGACCAGGATCGGATACTGTACCATTCACGTTTTGACGACATCAAACCATACATTGCCGCCGGAACGGAGCCCCCGTCAATTGAACTGGCCGGCCCGCGGGAGCGGCTTTTTTTCGACCCGGCGGCCATCGCCTGCGGCATCGTTACCTGCGGCGGACTCTGCCCGGGGATCAACGATGTGATCCGTGCCATTACCCTCTGCCTGCATCACCACTACGGGGTCAGGAATATCTATGGCTTCCGCTACGGATATGAAGGATTGGTAAAGCGCCCCGGCCACACACCTCTCACGTTGACACCTGATGTGGTGAGCGCAATCAGTGAACAGGGAGGAACCATCCTTGCCTCTTCACGCGGACCTCAGGATCCTGGAGAGATGGTGGATTATCTGACAGAACTGGGGGTCGGTATTCTCTTCGCGATCGGCGGCGACGGCACCCTCAAGGGAGCTGGTGCCATTGCCGCAGAGGCACGCCGTCGCGGCCACCATCTCTCCGTTATCGGCATCCCGAAAACCATCGATAACGATATATCATTCATCCAGAAAACCTTTGGTTTTGAGACCGCCGTGGCCGAAGCCGATCGGGCAATCTACGCGGCTCACACCGAGGCAACCGGCGCGCGCAACGGCATCGGCCTGGTAAAGCTGATGGGCCGTGATTCCGGTTTTATTGCCGCCTATGCCTCCCTGATAGACAGTCAGGTCAACGTCTGTCTGGTGCCGGAGGTTCCCTTCACCCGTGACTGGTTACTGCGCTGCCTGGAGGAGAGGCTGGCACATCGCGATCATGCCGTAGTTGTGGTAGCAGAAGGGGCAGGACAGGAGCTTCTGGCTGTTACCTCAGGTCTCGATGCCTCGGGAAATACCAGGCTCGGCGATATCGGCACGTTTCTACGGGATACCATCAAAGAGCACTTCAGCCAGCGCGGGACAGAGTGCAACCTCAAATACATCGACCCGAGCTACATTATCCGCAGCCAGCCGGCCAATCCACACGATTCCGCTCTCTGCCTGCTTCTTGGACAGAACGCTGTGCATGCCGGGATGAGCGGCCGCACTGACATGGTCGTCGGTGTATGGAACCATCATTTTACCCATGTTCCGATAGCCCTCGCCACCAGCCGGCGCAAGAAGATCGAGCCCGACGGGTGGTTATGGAGCAGCGTGCTCGCATCTACCGGGCAGCCGCGTATTGTGTAGCAGTGGCAGAAGGTGTGAGATACTGCTTGTGTAGAAGTAAAAAATATCAAAAGGAGCAGACAATGAAAAAACTCATCAGAACCGTAGCCCTTTTACTGATAGTCGTATTGGCAGCAGCAGTCGTGATTTCCCCACGTGCCGCAGTAGCCGCTGACGGAGCGGAAATCAACCGGGATGCGCTTGCCGCTCTCCAGAAATTATATGCCTCGACCCCTAAAGCAAAAACACTCGGGGAAAAGGCAAAAGCCATTCTGGTCTTCCCCGGCATTCTCAAAGCCGGGTTGATTATCGGTGGCCAGGGAGGAAATGGCGCTCTGATCGAGAACAATAAAACAGTTGGCTACTACAACATTTCAGCGGTAACCTACGGCTTCCAGGCCGGTGCGCAGGAGTTCGGCTATGCCATGTTCCTGATGACCGATAGTGCCCGGAAGTTTATCGATGAAAGCGGTGGCTGGGAGGTCGGGGTCGGTCCGAACATCGTCGTTGTTGACGAAGGCGTGGCAAAGTCATTGACAACAACAACCGCCAAGGATGATGTCTACGCCTTCATCTTCGGCCAGAAGGGGCTGATGGCCGGTATCAGTATTCAGGGATCCAAGATTACCAAAATAAAAGCTGAATAGTTGCCTATACCTTCCCGGAGGTGAACTATGTTACGGCTATTACAATCAATTTTCGGCGGTGTTACTCAGGGTAACTACCCCGAGTCTCTTGTCAAGGCGGCGATCGAGCGGGCGGTGGATGGGACCGATCCCTGCCTGCGGGCTGTTTCCGGCTACAATCGGGTTTAATGAATCTGAATCCTCTGAAAATCCCGATCTGCCCGGACTTGAGAAACAACTTTCGGATATTGAAGCCGGCCTGATGGAACTTGGCGGTGACGACAGCATGTTCGAGACATATCTGAACATTCCGATTGCAAAAGGACAAATCATGGCAAAAGCAGATTACGAAGCAGTGAAAAACCATACCTACGTCAGCAACCGGGAATTTGTCTGCGGACTCGTCGAGGTGAGCGGCAACCGGATTAAGCTCAATGTAAACAGTGAATTCCTCACACTATCAGAATCAGGTTTCACAGGCATTATCCCGCTCGACTCCGGGGACGAAGCAGCGAGCATTGACAAAATGAGGGCCGCAGCAGAGTATTTCGCTGAATTGGCACAAGACCTCCGGCTGGCCGCAAAGTTATATCAATCCCGGAAACCCGATGAGGTCACGCCGGTCGAAGCCGGGACCAAACCAAGAAATCAGCAACAGCAGGCGGAACACCTCGAAAAGATACATTCCATACTGGAACAATTGCCTGAAGAAGAGAAAGCGATCTATCAGAGGTTTGGTTTTGGTGAACGGGCGAGTATGTATAAAATGATAGACTACGAGACGGATCCTGTAAAAATGCAGGCGATAATTTGCACTATGATAAAAACCATTTCCGAAAAAAAGAAGTAGTTTGAGGAATATATTAAAAATGGATCAGCATTCAATCAGGAGTCAAAAACCGGTACTTTTTGTTCGCGCTCCTTATCTGCAGCAGATGCGAAGTCCACTTCATGCATTATGGAATCAGGACTTGGCTGTAAAAGAAAGAAAAACCGTTCCTGAAATAAATCTTGCACAGTTAGTCGATTTCAGCCAACTGAATGAGGTATTTTCCAGTTATCTTGAAGTCATCGGTTTACCTGTGTCAATTCTCGACCATGATGGACATGTCCTGGCCTCATCAAATTGGCAGCGCATTTGTGTGGAGTTCCATCGAGCACATGAAGGCACGCTGGCTCGCTGTCTTGAAAGCGATACAACACTTTCCGGTGAAATGCAGGAAGGGAAAGAGTATGCTCTCTACCGTTGCAGAAATGGCCTGACCGATTGTGCGACTCCAATTATTATTGAAGGGCAACATATTGCCAATCTGTTCATAGGTCAGTTTTTCCTTGCACCGCCTGACCTTAAAATGTTTGACAAGCTGTGTGCAGCATATGGCTTTGACCATTACAGCTATTTTCAGGCTCTGTCAGAAGTTCCGATTGTCGATGAGGCAAAAATTCCGGCTATCATGCGCATGCTTGTCGGGTTTGCCAGCCAGATAGCCACGCAAAGCCTTGCTGAACGCCGTGCCCAATTAGCGTATGAGGATATTGAGAAAATAGTAATAGAGAGAACCCAAAGCCTTGCCGAAGCCCTGGCTTTCAATGGAACCATACTGTTTGACTCTCCCCTGCCGATGGCTGTGTACACCGCGAGTGGTCAATGTGTTTTTGTTAATGATGCCTTCAGCAAGCTTGTGGGTGCATCAAGTGACGTTCTGTTGGCGCAAAACGTCCATGACCTTGATAGTTGGAAGAGATCCGGAATGTTAGATAGTTTTCTCTCTGTTTTGGAGTATACGCAATTGCAGCGTGGTGAAGTTCATGATGTTACTTCTTTTGGAAAGGAGGTCTGGATTGAGTATCAAATGTGTCCAGCCAGGCTCCTTGGTGCAGACCATCTGCTTATGCAGGTCGTTGAAATAACCGAGCGTAAACGGGCGGAAATTGCACTGACTGAAAGTGAGTCCTGCTTGCGGGCAATCATTAACAACGTACCTGAATGTATCAAGATTGTTGATGAAGAGGGGAGCCTTGTGAGTATGAATCCGGCTGGATTGAAAATGATCGAAGCTGATTCACTGGATCAGACCGCCGGGCGAACTGTTCATGATTTAATCGCCCCTGAATACCGAAATGACTATGCTGCAATGCATAAACAGGTGATTTCCGGCAAAGCAATGCAACTTAAATACGAAATTATTGGCGTCAAGGGTGGTCGGCGCATGATGGAGACCCATGCCGTGCCGATGCGATTTCAAGGCAGGGACGTGCACCTTGCCGTCACAAGAAATGTAACTGAGGAATTGCATGATTCAAATAAAGTAGTGGAGAAAAAACATGAAAATCCTGCGTGCTGCAATTTTTTACCCTGACCGAAAAGGATAAGAGTAATGGCACAGAACAAAGTTAAGCAAGCAGCAGCAAAGCGACCGGGGTTGAAAGTACTGGCGGTGCTGACCAATTTCATTATATGGCTTATTTTGTTGGCGTTGACAGGTTGGAGCATTGTGGCTATCTATTACTCCAACCTCCCCGCCGGTGTGCGTCCCTATGCTGCGGGGCTGTTCGCCCTGGTATCAGTCGGGGTACTCCTGTTTGTCCGTCCGAAACGGCGCGGAAAAACGATTTTTCTGACACTCTTCGCTCTGCTGGTGGTCTGGTGGTTAGCCATGCCGCCGAGCAATAACCGAGACTGGCAGCCCGATCTTGCAACTCTCGCCTGGGCCGAAATTATCGGAGACAAGGTAGCGATCCATAACATTCGCAACTGCGATTACCGGACCGAAACGGACTTCACCGTTCACCATTACAATAAAACATTTGATCTGGCAAAACTGAAGGGGATCGACTTCTATCTGGTGTACTGGGGGTCGCCGAAAATTGCCCATACGATGATGAACTTTGATTTTGAGGGGGAGGGGAACGTAGTTTTCTCCATCGAGACCCGCAAGGAAAAGGGGGAGGATTATTCCACCATCAAGGGATTCTTTCGCCAGTACGAGATTATCTACGTCGTTGCAGACGAGCGTGATCTGGTCCGCCTGCGGACAAACTACCGTGAGAAGGGGAAGGGGGAGGATGTCTATCTCTACCGGTTGAATGCCAAACCGGAGCTCGCCCGCAAGATATTTCTCAGTTACCTGAACGAGGTTAACCGGCTGAAAGACCAGCCGCAGTGGTACAATGCCCTGACCGGCAACTGCACCACCAGTATCCGTAAGCATACCATGCCGTATAACCCAAATGCCCGGCTCGATTGGCGTCTGATCGTCAACGGCTACATTGATGAAATGCTCTACGAGCGGGGAACCCTGAACCGGAGCCTGCCGTTTACTGAACTGAAAAAGCGTAGTTATATCAACCCGCAGGCCCGGGCTGCCGATAAATCTCCGGATTTTTCACAGCTGATTCGTGTTGGCCTGCCCGGTAAGGAACTGAAACCATGATGCCACAATTATGGAGAAATCCCACGGTACTTCTGTCGGGTCTCTTCCTGATGGTATATGCAACAGTTGTGCATGCGGCTTCATCGCCGGCTGCCGCTTCATTTCCTCCTGCTCTTGAAACCTATGGAGATGCCGGTGCGTCCGGGCTGATTGATATTCTTCGCCACCGGATCAGTATGGAGCCGCTCAATCTGTTCTGCACTCTGCTTTTTCTCGGGGCCATAGTACACACTTTTTTTACCCAGAGATTCCACCACCATGCGGTCGTTCTGGAACAGCGCCACCGGTTGAAACACCGGCCAACGGACCTACCGCACGAATCAGACGGCGCCTCCGAAGCGAGCACGTTTACCTCCGGTAAAGCACGACTGTTTCTCTTTCTGGGTGAGGTCGAAGTTGTCTTCGGCATCTGGGTCCTACCGCTGCTGCTGCTGCTGACCTCACAGCTCGGCCTTACGCAGACATTGAACTATATTGAGCATGGCGTGAATTATGACGAGGTGCTCTTTGTCGTGGTTATCATGGCGATCTCTGCCACCAGACCGATCCTGCAGCTTGCTGAACAGTGCCTGGCGGTCTTTGCCCGCCTCGGCGGCAACGGGCCGGCAGCCTGGTGGTTTTCAATTCTCACGATCGGCCCGTTGCTCGGCTCTGTTATCACCGAACCGGCAGCTATGACCATTTCGGCCCTGCTGCTCGGAAGACGCTTCTATGCGCTCAAACCATCTCCCCGTTTTGCCTACGCTACCCTCGGCCTGCTGTTTGTAAATATTTCCGTCGGCGGCACGCTGACTAATTTTGCCGCACCACCGGTATTGATGGTGGCATCGACGTGGGGGTGGGATACCTCCTACATGATGTCCCATTTTGGCTGGATCGCCATAGTCGGCATTCTTATCAGCAACACGCTCTATGCAGTGTTGTTTCGCAAAGATTTTACTTCTCTCGACTCTGCAGCTGTTACAGCATCCGGGAAAACAGACGGTACGGTGGCAATCCCTTTCTGGGTGACGACCATCCATCTGCTCTTCATGGCTTTTGCGGTATACAATCTTCATCGACCGGCGCTGCTGGTGGGGAGCTTTCTTTTCTTTCTGGCATTTTTTGAAGTCACTGAAGATTATCAGGGTACCTTTCAGCTCCGTTCGCCTATTCTTGTCGGGTTCTTTCTGGCCGGACTCGTGATTCATGGCGGGCTCCAGCAGTGGTGGATCGCTCCGGTACTGGGCGGCTTGAGCGAGGTGCCGCTGATGCTGAGTGCCATCGGTCTTACGGCGTTGAATGACAATGCCGCTATTACCTACCTCTCCTCGCTTGTCCCGAATTTGACCGAGTCGATGAAATTTGCCGTCATGGCGGGGGCTGTTACCGGTGGCGGGTTGACCGTGATCGCGAACGCACCGAACCCGGCCGGTCAATCGATCCTGAACGGTTATTTCGAAGAGGGCATATCGCCATCGGGACTTCTACTCGGGGCTCTTGTGCCGACGGCGGTGATGATCGCCTGCTTTCTGCTGCTGCCGATGCTCGTATAAAAACTATCAAAGGACATAGTACCATGACTGCTTCTTCCCAACCGCAGGATCTTGCCCGGACAATGCTTGCTCTCCTTTTCATCGGCATACTCATTACGGCCTGTTTCTGGATTCTGCACCCCTTTATGAGTGCCTTGCTCTGGGCCACCATGATCGTAATTTCATCGTGGCCACTGATGCTGAAAGTTCAGGGGCTCCTCTGGGGCAGACGCTCCCTGGCCGTGGCATTTATGACGCTGCTGCTGCTTATGATGCTCGTGGTGCCGTTATTTCTTACGATCGAAACGGTCATAGAGCGCTCCGACGAAATTGTTACCTGGACCAGGTCTCTTTCTACCCTCACCGTGCCGGCGCCGCCTGCCTGGGTTGCCAATCTTCCGGTGGTCGGCAAAAAGATAGCAGATGGCTGGACCCATCTCGCGGCAAGCACTCCGGCCGAACTTTCCGTCCGCATGACTCCCTACGCCGGAAAAGTTGCCGGCTGGGCTGCTTCAAAGGCCGGTGGTCTTGGTATGATGATCGCTCAGTTCCTATTGACTGTGATTATCTCGGCAATTCTCTACAGTACCGGAGAGACGGCCGCTGCGGGAATCCGTCTGTTTGCCCGGCGGCTTGCCGGACAGCAGGGTGAGGATGCTGCAATTCTTGCGGCAAAGGCGACGCGGGGGGTTGCCCTCGGGGTTGGCGTAACTGCGCTTGTGCAGGCTCTCCTTGGCGGGATAGGTCTCGCGGTAAGCGGGGTGCCGACGGCAACCCTGCTCACTGCAGTCATGTTTATGCTCTGCCTGGCGCAGGTCGGACCGGCACTGGTACTCATTCCGGCTGTGGTATGGCTTTTTTGGCAGGACCAGACCCTCTGGGGCGGCATCCTGATCGGCTGGACGATGTTTGTTGGTACCATAGACAATTTTATCAGGCCGGTCTTGATAAAAAAAGGGGCCGATCTCCCGATGATTCTCATTTTTGCCGGGGTGCTCGGTGGATTAATTGCCTTTGGCATCATCGGGCTCTTTATCGGTCCGGTAGTGCTTGCTGTTACCTATACCCTGTTGTCAGCATGGGTTGTCGGCGACATTACCGGAGAAAAACCACCTACTGAAGAAAATAGCTGACCGTCCGCCCGGCTCATCCAGGTGCTGCCTCACATATGAAATTAAGATTCCATGGTGACCGTTTCTAAATGACTAAACTCCCCATCGACGATATCCTTCCCAAACTGATTGACTCTTTCAAAATCCATCAGAACCTTATTCTCCACGCACCTCCCGGGGCCGGCAAAACAACCCGTGTTCCGTTGGCTCTACTGGAAATAATTACTCCTGAAATGGGCCGCATTATCATGCTCGAACCACGACGGATCGCAGCTGTGTCAGCCGCCCGCTGGATGGCACACTGTTGTGGTGAAGAGGTCGGCCGGACCGTCGGCTATACTATCCGTTTCGACAGCTGCACCTCCCACGCGACACGCATTGAGTTGGTCACGGAGGGAATTCTGACGCGTCTGATTCAGAGCGATCCAGGCTTGTCTGGTGTTGCCCTGGTCATTTTTGATGAATTCCATGAACGGAGCCTTCACGCTGATCTTGGACTGGTACTCTGCCGGGAAGTTCAGCAGCTTCGACCGGAACTCAAAATCATGGTTATGTCGGCAACCCTTGATTTGCAGCCGCTTTCCCGCCTGCTTGACAACGCACCGGTAATCAGTTCGGACGGTCGCTGTTTTGCTGTTGAGATGAAATACCTTGACGGTTCGGGGCACACGCGCCTTGCAGAGCGTGTTGCGGCAGCAGTCATTCGGGCGTTTCATGAAACGGAAGGTGACATTCTCGCCTTTTTACCCGGTTCGGGAGAAATACGTGCCTGTGCCGCCCGGCTGACTGATTCCGGAGCTATTCAGAGCAATGCCGTAGTCTGCCAACTGTACGGTGACCTGCCGATTGCAGAGCAGCAGAGGATCCTTCAGCCCGGACCGTACCGAAAAATTGTACTGGCCACCAGCATTGCCGAAACCAGTATAACCATTGAAGGTGTCCGGACGGTTATCGATTGCGGTATGTCACGGCGACTGCAGTATGATCCGGGCAACGGCCTGAATCGGCTGGTCACTGTACGGGAGTCGCGTGCTTCAGCAGAACAGCGGGCAGGGAGGGCAGGACGCACCGCCCCCGGAGTATGCTATCGTCTGTACAGTCAGCACACGCTGCATGCAATGGCTCCGCATACGCCACCGGAAATCTGTGTCACTGATCTGTCAAAGCTGGTACTGGAACTGGCGGTGTGGGGAATCAATGATCCTCAGCAACCCGATTGGCTTGATACGCCTCCACCTGCAGCTGTGGAGTCGGCCCGCCGACTGCTTGTCGAGTTGGATCTGTTCGATGAAGCCGGTCGGATTACGAACCTTGGACGTGAGGCTGTGCGTCTGCCGCTTCATCCCCGCCTCGGCCGGTTATTGCTCCGCTCCCGTGAACTTGGCTGCCCCGGCCCGGGGTGTCAGATAGCGGCGCTTCTTTCAGAACGGGATCTGCTTCGTTCGTCTGCCGGAACGCTGCCATTGAGGAGCCACTCCGACATAGCTGATCGACTGGAGGCTTTTAAACGGTGGCGTTCGTCAGGACGAAGCGATCTGAGTCTGGACGTTTCGGCTTTGAAAAATGTCGAACGGGTGGTGAGCCAACTTCGACGTCACATGGCTGTCTCCGGATCAGAAGTTGATATTTCCGGAGATGAAGATCGCATTTCACGGCTGTTACTGGCGGCCTATCCTGATCGCATTGCCCGGCGCAGATCCTCCGGAGATGGCTACCTGCTGACCGGCGGGCGCGGTGCGCGGCTTTCGGAACATTCGGCGGTCAGATCCGGTGAATATATCGTTGCCGTTGTGTTGGACGCCGGAAATCAGACTGAAGCAGTCATCCATCTTGCTGCCGAAATTTCCGGGGCCGTTATCCGTGAGGAACGCTCACGGCATATCCGGCCTCAAATTCAGGTTGTCTGGGATGATCGTGAGGAGCGCGTAATCGCCCGAAAAACTGAACTTTTGGGGAGCATTCATCTCACTGCCGAGACGGTTGTGCCGTCAGTAGCGCAATCCGTGTCGGCGGTGATCGGTGCGTTGCGCTCAGCGCGGTTATCGTTTCTGACAATTAATGACGCGGTGCGTCAGTTGCAGGGTCGCCTGCGGCTGCTGCGTTCAGTTTTTGTGGAGCGTGAGTGGCCTGACGTTTCCGAAGCAAAGCTCTGTGACACGCTTGAAGAGTGGCTGGGGCCTCATCTTGAAGGGGTTAACTCATCGAAAAAAGTTGCTCAGCTTGATGTTGCCGCTATTTTGAAGCTGAGCCTCGATTACCGGCAGCAGCGGGAGCTGGATGAACTGGTGCCGACCCATCTCACCGTACCAAGCTGTTCGCGGATCAGAATCGATTATTCGGGAGATGTTCCGGTGCTGGCGGTGAAGCTTCAGGAGCTGTTCGGCCTGGCAGTCGGACCGACCGTCTGCGGAGGCAGAATTGCGGTACTGTTACATCTACTCTCGCCGGCAGGAAGGCCGATTCAGGTGACGCGGGATTTGCAAGGATTCTGGGATGGTTCGTACCAGCAGGTAAAAAAGGAACTCAAAGGGCGCTATCCAAAGCACCCCTGGCCGGATGACCCCTGGTCTGCAGTTCCGACAAAGCGACTTAAACCAAGGGTTTAACTTCATTTAAGACCGGATTTCTGCCGGAAAAAAGTCACCTGTCACACGCATTTGTCATATAATTATTGACCAGGCAGTGCGATAGATATACTGTAAACACATTATACACACTAGGGAGGTTTACATGGGAAGAGAGTATACGCTTCAAGAGGCCGTCAGTTTGGCAATTAAAGCAGAAAAAGACAGTATGGATTTTTATCGAAGAGCAGCTTCAGTTGCAAAGAATGAACGGGCAAAGAAAGTCCTTGAGCTGCTCGCCACTGAAGAGGTTGGTCATCTGAAGGCCTTTTTTGATCATTACAAGGGTTCTGAATATGGTGACCTCAACACATATATCAATTCACCCGTTGATACGGAAAATCCGACTTATATGAAACTTGAAAAAGCCATCAGTGAAGATATGCCTGAGCAAAAAGCGCTTGAACTTGCCCTAATTGAAGAAAAGGATTGTATCAGCCAGTACACCCATCTCGCACAAGGTGTTGTCGACCCGGCTGTACATGCAGTATTTGTAAGGGTCGTGAAAGAAACGCAGCGGCACTATGATTTGATTGAGTCGGAATATGCCCATATTATGGGTATGGTGCATGAGTCAGATCAGGATATTTTTGTCAGAGAGTAGCCGGTATGGCTGCTTGTTTTATCACGCCAATTTAACCGATACCAAAGGAATTGATATGAAACAGCCTGTATTTATTGCTATTATTGTTGGAGTATTCAGCGTTTCTGCCATTGTTCATGCTGCAGAGATAAATGGCGACCTCGGCAACGTAGTCGGAGGAAACGCAAAAAAGGCTCATGGCATTATTGAACAGAAATGTACGGCATGCCACTCCAAAGATAAAATTGATGCTGCTCTCTCGTCCGGAAAAGATATGAGCAAAATTCAGAAAGATATGGAAACAAGGGGAGTGAGGTTAAACTCCAACGAAAGCGAAGTGCTTGGCATCTTCTGGAAACAGTCAAAGCCAACGGTAAAGAAAAAAGATTGAATGCACGGATAATGAACTGACCCAGGTTCAGATATACGTTTCCTGACAAATAAGCACCTGCCGGAAAATCCGGTAAGTGCTTATTTTTTGTATCCGGTTTGTTGTGATGATCTGAAATTCCAGCGACTTCATGCGAAGTTAACATGTAGTACATTAATTGGAGCCGTAATGAAGTTGACCGATGAACAAATTAGAAAAATAATTGTCTATATCATTGAAGCGACCGGTCTCAAGCAATTCCAGGTTGAGCATACCGTAGAGCTGTTGCAGGAAGGGGCCACTGTACCGTTTATCGCCCGATATCGTAAAGAATATACCGGCGAATTGGACGAAGTCGAGATCCGCACGATTGAGGAACAGTTCACCTACTTCTGCGAGTTGGAGGAGCGCAAAATCAGTGTGCTCAAAACCATCGAGGAACAGGGAAAACTGACTCCCGGGCTACGGGATAGGATTGAGAACTCCCGCCAGAAAACCGAGGTAGAGGACCTCTATCTGCCCTACAAACCGAAACGTCGCACGAAGGCAACCATTGCCCGTGAACGTGGGCTGGAACCGTTAGCGGATATTATTGCTGTCCAGGATGTGACGGCAGGGACTCCCGAGGACGTTGCGTATCCCTTTATTGATCCGGAAAAGGATGTTCCGGATGCGGCAACGGCTCTTGAGGGAGCAGGCCATATTCTGGCTGAGCGCCTTTCCGACAATGCTGATGCCCGTGCCATGGTGCGGCGCCTCACGAAAGAGCAGGGAGTTATGTCGTCGCGGGTAGCGGCAGCCTATAAAGGACAGGTGACCAAATTTGAGATGTACTACGACTATCAGGAACCGTTCAAGGCTGTTCCTTCGCATCGCATGCTGGCGATGCGGCGTGGCGAAAAAGAGGAGATTCTGTATCTTTCAATTGCAGCCCCGGTTGAGGAGGTTCTCGCAGGATTAAAATCACGGGTGATTCTTCGGGAAAGTATCTTTACCGCTCTCCTTGAAGGAGTTGCAGAGGACGCCTACAAGCGCCTGATTGCTCCATCCATCGAGGTAGAACTCCGCCTGGAGGGCAAAGATCGCGCCGATGAAGCTGCTATTCAGGTATTTGCGCGCAATCTGCGCGAACTCCTGCTGGCACCGCCGGTCGGGGGAAAGCGTCTGCTTGGCATTGACCCCGGTTTCCGTACCGGTTCCAAGCTGGCTGCGGTTGATGCGACCGGCCGTTTTCTGGAGCATGTGACGGTTTACCCCCATATCGGTGAGGGGCGGATTCCACAGGCACGGCAGGATCTGTTGAGGATGATTGAAAATCATGCCATTGAGATGGTCGCCGTCGGAAATGGTACTGCTGGGCGAGAGATGGAGATTTTCGTCAAGGAGACCCTCGCGGCGGCAGGGCGAAAATTGCCGGTGGTGTCGGTCAGTGAGGCGGGTGCCAGCATCTACTCAGCCTCGGACATAGCTCGTGAAGAGTTTCCTGATCTTGACTTGACTGTGCGTGGCGCAATCTCAATTGCCCGAAGAGTGCAGGATCCGCTTGGAGAACTGGTCAAAGTCGATCCGAAGAGTATCGGTGTTGGTCAGTACCAGCATGATGTTAATCAGGGTATGCTCAAGAAGGCACTGGATTGCGTAGTGGAGTCGTGCGTCAACTATGTTGGAGTGGACCTGAATACCGCCTCCTGGGATCTGCTGGCGTATGTCTCCGGCGTTGGGCCGGCGCTCGCCAAGGCCATAACCCGCTACCGCGACGAACATGGATCGTTTGCTGCACGTACCTCGCTCCTCAAGGTGCCTCGCTTTGGGGCGAAAGCCTTTGAACAGGCTGCCGGATTCCTTCGTATCAGAGAAGGGAAGCAGCCATTGGATAACACCGCTGTTCATCCCGAACGCTATCAGCTTGTTGAAACAATGGCTGCCGATCTGGGTGTCACGTTGACACAACTGGTTGCAGATTCAACGTTAGTCAGCAGCATCAATCTGAAACGGTATGTGACTGAGAGCGTAGGAGTGCCGACCCTTACGGACATTATTGAAGAGTTGAAGAAGCCGGGACGTGATCCGCGCAGCCAGTTTCAAGCGGCCTCCTTCAGGGATGATATTCGGGAAATCAGCGATCTGAAGGAGGGTATGATGCTGCAAGGGGTGGTGACAAATGTGACGGCTTTCGGGGCTTTCGTTGATATTGGAGTCCATCAGGACGGATTGGTACATATTAGCCATCTGGCGAAACGATATGTAAAAGATCCCAATGACGCAGTCAAGGCAGGACAGGTGGTAAAGATTAAAGTATTATCCGCGGATGCCGGGCGGAAGCGTATAGCACTGTCCATCAAAGAAGCGGAGTAAGTTTTAATAGTGCAAAAAAATAGTAGTAAAGAAGGGGCACAATAAACCAGCATGAAGGAGTTTCATACACCCTCCGTTTTTCATTTAAAGCGTTTACAAGAGCAGCAGGTTTGCTTATTATGCCCCGCTATGAATTCAATCCCGTCGTATCATGTCCGACCAATGACAGAGGATGACCTTGAAGCTGTCGTGGCAATTGAGGCCGGGTCCTACGCATCTCCCTGGCAGTATGAACATTTTCAGAATGAGCTGACAGGTCGCTTCTCCTGGCCGTTCGTAGCCGTGGAAGGCAGTTGCGTAGTCGGTTATGTCTGTCTGATGTCACTGTTTGAAGAGGCACAGATTCTCAATATTGCCGTAGCGCCTGATCGACGCGGCAGAGGTATTGCGCAGATGCTGATGGTACAGGCGTTTATGCGTGCCCGTGAAGAGGGGGCGGAGATCATGGCTTTAGAAGTGCGTGCCTCAAACAGGAGTGCTGTCGCACTGTATGAAAAGTTCGGTTTCTCACCGGTAGGTATTCGTTCACGGTATTACGATGGCAAAGAAGACGCAATTCTGATGGAAAAAATAGTAAAGGAGAGCCCGTAATGCAGTTTACCGCGATGATTCTATCAAATGTTGAAGTTTCGCCCGGCTACTGGCGGATGCGTATGACCGCGCCGGATGGATGTGCCACGGCACACCCCGGGCAGTTTGTCATGGTGCGTGTCAACAGTGCCATTGACCCGCTCCTGCGTCGCCCCTTCGGCATCTTTGATATCGGCACCTACACCCCCGCCCAGAGTGGCGCGCATTCACAGCCATATATGGAAATGCTTTACCGGGTGGTGGGGAAGGGGACCGCCATGTTGGCGACGCTGCATGGTTCTGACCTGCTCGACGTTCTTGGCCCGCTCGGTAAAGGTTTTGATCCCGGTGCGCCGGATGAAGAGAAGCTTATCGTCGGTGGCGGGGTAGGGTTGGCACCGCTCTATCTGCTGGCAAAAGAGCTGGTCAAGGAGTCAAAAGTCAGGCTGTTTGCCGGTGGTCGCACCAGAGACGACATTCTCTGCATCACTGAATTCGAACGGTTGGGGATCGAATGTTATACCGCCACTGAAGATGGTTCTCTCGGGGAGTGCGGTCTGGTGACAGAGGCGCTGCTGCGGCGGCTTGACCAGTTGCAGGGGGGGGCGACGATCTACGCCTGTGGCCCTCACGGCATGCTGAACGCCGTGGCCGGTATTGCGGCGGAGCGCAGTATTCCCTGCCAGGTATCTCTGGAGGGGTATATGGCGTGCGGTGTCGGCGCCTGTCTCGGCTGCGTTGCCCCGGGGCGCTCCCACACACCGGAAACTCCCGACTTCCGCTGTGTCTGTACCGAAGGCCCGGTTTTTGAAGCGGGCGAATTGAAGTGGAGGGAATGATACATGAAGCCTGATATGAGTGTTAATCTTGCCGGAATCCCGCTCCGCAACCCGGTGATGACCGCCTCCGGTACATTCGGATACGGCGAAGAGTTTGCGGAATATGTTGATATGGAATCGATCGGCGCCTTTATAACCAAGGGCCTTTCACTGAAAGCCCGTGCCGGTAATCCGACGCCGCGCATTGTCGAGACTCCCGGCGGAATGCTGAACGCCATCGGCTTGCAGAATGTCGGCATCGATGCCTTTATTACCAAAAAAGTGCCGTATATCCGCTCGGTCAATACCCCCGCAATCGCCAATTTTTTCGGTAATACCGTGGATGAGTATGCCGAAATGGCGGGGCGTCTGGACGAAATACCTGAAGTTGCCGGCCTTGAAGTAAATATCTCCTGCCCTAATGTGAAACTGGGCGGGATCGTGTTCGGCACCGATCCGGCCAGTGCGGCTTCGGTCGTGGCTGCCTGCCGGGCAGCGACGAAGAAGCCGCTGATTGTTAAACTTTCACCTAATGTCACTGATGTGGTCGCCATGGCGCGGGCCTGTGAAGATGCCGGTGCCGATGCGCTGTCACTGATTAATACCCTGATCGGTATGGCCATTGACCTGAACAGGCGCCGCCCGGTGCTGGCCAATATCACCGGCGGATTTTCCGGACCGGCCATCAAACCGATTGCCCTGCGCATGGTCTGGCAGGTGGCAAAGGCGGTTAAGGTACCGATAATCGGCATCGGCGGAATTATGAACGCGGTTGACGCACTCGAATTCATGCTTGCCGGCGCGACTGCAGTTCAGGTCGGTACCGCCAGTTTTATCAATCCCGGGGCAGCTCAGAAGATTGCTGAAGATATGGAAGCATGGCTGATTGCCAACGGTGTTGCCGACATCAAGAGCCTGATCGGCGCGCTGGAAACCTGAGGGAATGGTTGAAATCTGGTTGGCATTTTCGGTCGGCATTGCCGGCAGTGGCCACTGCCTCGGCATGTGTGGCGGCATTGTAAGCGCGCTGGCGCTCTCACAGCGTGATGCTGATGCCGGTCGGCGTTTTCTGTTTAATGTGTTGTACCATGCCGGTCGTATCTGTACCTATACACTGCTGGGACTTCTGGTCGGATTGATTGCCCGGGCGGGCCTCGTTGATGTGTTGAAACCTGCGGTCAAGTGGCTGTTTCTGATGGCGAACCTTTTTGTTACCGCAATCGGAATCTTTACCGCCCTGGGTGTCCGCTCACTCGGAATTTCAGCGCTCGATGGCTTCGGGTGGGGGGGGCTGACGAGATCGTTGTCCCGCTTGACAGAGAGCGGCACAGTACTGGCAGCTCTCCCGGCGGGACTTTTGATGGGCTTTTTACCGTGTGGCCTGGTATACGGCGTACTTATTCCGGCAGCGACCAGCGGTTCCGCATTTAAGGGTGGCACCATGATGCTGGCTTTCGGCTGCGGAACACTGCCGGCACTGCTGGCATACGGACAGGTGGCTTCGACACTGTCTGCTCTCGGTCGCGGAATTTTTCAGCGTTGCATGGGTGTGATCGTTGCCCTGCTCGGGGCGCTGGGAGTCTGGAGAGCACTCGTGGCGGCAGGCTATGTATAAGCAGTGTCCAAATTACGTCACGGCTATGGCGTCGATTTCAATCATGACCTCTTTCGGCAATCTTGACACCTGTATGGTGGCACGAGCCGGGGTTGCCCCCTTGAAATAATCGGCATAAATGCCGTTCATTACCTGAAAGTCATTGAGATCAGTCAGAAATACTGTCGTCTTCACGACGTTATCCATAGTAAGGCCCTGGTCAGCAAGGATTGCCGAAAGGTTTTCCAGAGCCTGAACAGTCTGGGCCTCGATTCCTCCCTCAACAACTGTGTTACTTGCCGGGTTTACCGGGATTTGCCCTGATATAAACAGGAACCCTCCTGCCTTGATTGCTTGTGAATACGGTCCAATCGCACCTGGAGCCATCTGTGTATTGACAACAGTTTTCATTATATTTTCTCCTTTCATAGGTAAATTTTCTGTGTACTTATATACTGCATGCGGGAAACTATCAATATTTTGCACATGATGCTGAAGCATCACCGGCTGCATTCGTTTGAGTGAAGCAACGATACTTCTTGAGAATAGTAACGAATCCGACTATATTTTGTGCCGATAAACTTTTCCACAAGGAACCATTCATGAAAGATCCACAGCAATCACTCGGTCTGCGCACTCTTGAAGATATCAGTTCGATTATTCTTCATTCACATGATCTGCAGGACACTCTTGATAATATCGTTACTTTGGTCGCCAGGCGTATGGGGAGCGATGTCTGTTCAATTTACCTGCTGGAAAAAGATGGTGAAACGCTCACTCTCAAGGCCACCAGGGGTCTTTCCAAAACATCCGTAAATCGTGTTTCCATGAAGGTTCATGAAGGATTGTGCGGTCTCACCGTTGAAACGCGCCAGATGGTCATGACCGATAATGCCCCGGCTCATCCGCGTTTCAAGTATTTCAAGGAGGCAAAAGAAGAACGCTTCCTTTCGTTCCTCGGTTTGCCGCTGTTCGAGCACAAGGCTCCGATCGGTGTTATTGTCGTACAGACCCGTGAACCCCGTCATTTCAGCAATGATGAAATCAGCGTGCTGCGCACGATTACGTTTCAGATCGGCAGCATCGTCCACAACGCCCGCCTGCTTGACTCCATCCAGCATAAGGAACAGGAACGCGCCTGGTTCGAGCAGGAACTTGCCAAGATCAGAAGTGGTCTGGCCAGTGAATCACCTGTTCCCGGTTCCGGAAAAAAGAAGCAGGCCGTCGTTTCCCGCACATTGAGCGGTGTTGCCGTCTCGCCCGGTTTTGGCCGTGGCAGAATATATATTCTTGACCGCTTCAACGACAAAGTCATCAAACTGGCAAAAGTAGGGACACCGGTTGAAGAACACCATAAATTTGTCGAGGCCCTTGAAAAGGCTAAAATTCAAACCATTTATATGGAAAAACGGGTCAGTGAAACGCTCTCTGCCGATGATGCCGCGATTTTTCACACTCACTTGATGATACTGGAGGACCGGAGCTTTTCAACCAGAATAACTGATCTGATTAAGCAGGGGATGGGGGCAACTCAGGCTGTCCATGATGTTGTTCAACATTACATTCAGGCATTTTCGGCCATGGAAGACCCGTATCTGCGAGAACGTTCGGCGGATATGGAGGATATCGGGCGCAGGGTCATCGACGCGATCGAAGGCAATAACTCTTCTGAGGTGACGCTTAAAGAGAAGCGGGTCCTTGTCGCGGATGAAATTTTCCCCTCGAATCTTGCAATGCTCGATCTGAGCAAAATTCTCGGTATTGTTACCGAAAAGGGGAACGCCTACTCGCATGCCGCCATCATGGCAAAATCACTTGGCATTCCGGCTGTTCTCGGTGTACAGGGAGTGATGGCCGCAGCGAACGTCAAGGATGAAATTATCGTTGACGGCACCTCGGGGCATATTTATCTCAACCCTGATGCGGCCATCAAAAAAGAATATGTCCGCCTTGAACATGAGTACGCTTGCCGCATGAAAGAGTTGGAGGGGTTACGGGATCTGCCGGCGGTTACGACCGATGGTGTGACGATTACTTTGAGTGCCAACATCGGATTGCTTTCAGATGTCAGGGTCGCCACTCTGCATGGCGCGGAAGGGGTTGGTCTCTACCGTACCGAGTTTCCGTATATGGCTCGCTCCGCTTTTCCGAGTCGTGATGAGCAGGCCGTCATCTACCGCAAAATACTGGAAGGTTTCCCCGGACAGACCGTCAACATCCGCACACTCGATATCGGCGGGGACAAAGGGCTTTCATACTTCCCCTATCCTCATGAAGATAATCCTTTCCTCGGCTGGCGGTCGATTCGTGTCTCTCTGGAGCGGCAGGATATCTTTAAGGAACAGTTGGCCGGCATATTGCTCGCATCACACGCCGGCAATCCGACGATCATGTTTCCGCTCATCAGCAGCCTTGATGAAATCAGGCAGATACGTGAGATCCTGACGTCGGTCAGAAACGAACTGCTGCGGGAAGGGCATGACGTCCCGGGCTATATCCCGTTCGGTATCATGATTGAGGTGCCTGCCGCCGTACAGATCATCGATTTTCTGATTCAGGAGGTCGATTATGTCAGTATCGGCACGAACGATCTGATCCAGTATACGCTGGCTGCAGACCGTAATAACGCCAGCGTCAGGCAGTATTATGACCCGTACCACCCGGCAATTCTTCACTCCATTAAACGTGTCGCCGATGCCGCCAACAAAGCCGGCAAGAAAGCTTCTGTCTGCGGAGAAATGGCAGCAGATCCGCTCTGCGCCCTGCTGTTAGCCGGCATGGGCATTCGTGAATTCAGCCTCTCGGCCCCGAGTATTCCGGTGGTAAAGCAGGTGCTGCGCGCCAACAGTTTTGACTCGTGCCGCCGTCTGGCGCGCACGGCACTGGCATGCCGCAATAGTGTCGATATGGGGCGTTGTCTGTCCGCTGCGCGGAAGAAGATGATTTTGTAACAGTATCTGTATTTGAGGTGAACTGATTTTGTACGATGGTCGCCCCACATATGCCGAGATTGATCTCTCGGCACTGAAACATAACTATGGGTTAATCCGCTCGTCGATTCCGCGCGAGACCGAAATTCTTGCGGTGGTAAAGGCTGACGCCTATGGCCACGGCTTTATGGATATCAGCCGCGAACTGGAAACCCTCGGGATTAATGCCTTTGGTGTTGCGTTTCTCGCTGAAGGGATTCAGCTCCGTAAAAGCGGCAGTGATAAACCGATCCTTCTGCTCGGTGGAATCTATCCCGGACAGGAACGGAAATGCATCGGCTACAATCTCTCCACAACCATATTTACGCTGGAGCAGGCGCAGGCGCTTAACCAGGCGGCCTCTTCAGGTAAACTTTTTCGCAGGGCACAGGTACATCTCAAAATTGATACCGGTATGGGGCGACTCGGAATTCCCTATGCCGATGTTCCCCGCCTGCTCGTCGAACTGAAAAAATTACCGAATATTGCCCTCGAAGGTGTGATTTCGCATTTTGCCAGCGCAGATGAACTCGATGAATCCGGTCGCAGTTTTACGCAACTCCAGACGGAGCGCTTTGCCTGGGTGCTGTCCGAAGTTCGCACGGCAGGTTTCAATCCGCGCTATGTCCATATCGCCAATAGTGCTGCGGCACTGTTGCGTGATATTCCCGGATACAACCTGATACGGCCCGGGATTGCGATGTATGGCGCTCTCCCGTCAGCTGATTTTCAGGGGAAACTTGACCTGAAACCGG
>JBMOEI010000022.1:0-86080 GCA_049318985.1 Desulfuromonadaceae bacterium | reverse complement strand
ACACGAAATACACGAAATACACGAAATACACGAAATACACGAAATACACGAAATACACGAAAGGTTTAACCGGCTATTTTTGATTTTTTCGTGTGGTTCGTGTATTTCGTGGTTAAAAATGATCTTATCAACATTGATCATATTGTTGACGTCACCGATATGATCGCAGCTAAAAAGCAACGTAAATAAGGAGCTTCCATGCTCACCGCACTCCACCTCGGCAATTTTAAAGCATTCGCCGAAACCCAGAATATCCCTATCCGGCCCATCACCCTTATCTTCGGCCCCAACAGCGCCGGCAAGTCCAGCATCATCCATAGCCTGGCGCTGGCTCATGAAGCGAGCCGCAAGGGTGATCTGGACATTTTCCGAACTGAAGTTGGCGGAAGTTCCATCGATCTGGGCGGTTTTCGGCAGTACGTCCACCGTCGCCAGGCCAACCGACGGGTTGAGTGGGGTGCTACCTTTGATACTTCACGCCTTCCTGGAAGACTGGGGGAACTCTTGAAGCCTGTTGGCGCTATCTCCGCACATATCACGTCCGGTATGCAGTTGGACGATCAGGATCAGCCTATTGCCGGAGCAAAACCGGGAGTGATTTCCTACGAACTGGAAAGTCGCGGCGAGATGCTTATCCGCATGAGCAAACGCCCGGATGGAAGTATGGCGGTTGATCGCCTAAATCATGATCATCCGGTGATCAAGCAGGTAGTCATGGCAGTGCTGGAGAGCGGCACAACGACGCAAAATGTACAGGAAGCCGATTATAAGTCTTTGACTGAAACAATTGCAGAAATCGTCTCTTCGCTCCGTACAACGGGCTGTAAGTTTTTCCCTGAGGGGATTATTGACAAAAGCAAACAAACAGAAGAAACCGAGACTCCGATGCCGTTTTTCAGTGTCAGCAAAGGCAACCGTACCGAAGACCTGGCCAGAGCGCTCCGTTTTTTTCTTCCACGTTCGTTGAATGAATTGGTCACCGGTCTGACAAAAACAATCCAGAAAGAGCTTAAACGCCTGCAGTATCTTGGCCCGCTTCGCTCCTATCCTCCCCGTCATCTTGCCTTTGCCGAGCACGATGACATCAATTGGTACGCCGGAGGTGGCTACGCCTGGGATGTTGTTCGGAAGAATGCCGTCGTTCGTGAAAAAGTGAATGGCTGGCTCAATAATCCTGACCGCCTGAAAACGCCCTATGAGCTTTCGATTCAAAACCTTTTGACGATTGATGATCTGGAAAACAACTATGAGGTTTTGATCTCTGACATTGAAACCAGATTCGTTGAGGGCAACAGTGAAGAAGCCCACATGGATCTATTCGGGGAGGTCTATGATGTACTTTCCAAGATGAAGAAAGGCGAACAACATCTAGCACATTTGCAAGAGTTGGTCCTTTTCGACAAAAACACCGAAACCCGTGTGTCACACAGGGATGTTGGCATCGGTGTGAGCCAGGTGCTGCCAGTGCTGGTTGGAGCGTATGCGTCACAAAACCAGATTATTGCCATTGAACAGCCGGAAATCCACCTACATCCAGCCCTTCAGGCAGAACTTGCAGATGTATTTATTGAGTCGGCGCTTGGTGAGCAAAAAAATACTTTCATTCTGGAAACGCATAGTGAACATTTGATTTTGCGACTACTCAAACGTATCCGGCAGACAACCGACAATGAACTTCCCGAAGGAGCCACTCATATCACGGCTGCAGATGTTGCCGTTCTGTATGTTCAGCCTGGGAAAAAGGGTTCGGAGGTAATTCCTATTCCAGTTACCCCGGATGGTGAGTTCAGTCGTCCTTGGCCGGAAGGATTTTTCTCAGAGCGGGCAAAGGAGCTGTACTGATATGATCCATGCCTTTGCCCTTGAGCCAGAATTGGTCGCGACATGGGGGAACAAGTCAGATTACCGGTATTTTTTCGACAAATTTGGTCTTGGGACGCCTCGCATAGTTTTGGAGTACCCACGATCTGCGGACTGGAAAGGCCGCGTATTGAAGGCTGCTGAAGGTGCTGGTGATTTTGAATTGCAGCGAATTACCGCTTTGATAGGAATATTGACTGAAAGAATGGCTAAGTTCGTTCCAAAAAGTCCTTTAGAGGCAACCCATAGTTGGCTTGAACAGGCAGTACTCGAAAAGATTTCTCCGATTATTGCTAAAGATAATCCGCGCAATAACCCCAAAGTGATCATCGGCTCAAGTCTAGGAGAAGCAGAGCACCCTCAATGGAATCTTAAGCAAGGGATCCCGGTGAGGCGCTCTGCCCGTGAAATGGCAAGCTCCATCTATACCCTTCTGTCTGCCAGCTCAGAGATTATATTCGTTGACCCACACTTCGGCATTGAAAACCCTCGCTACAGAAGACCATTTGAAGCATTCTTAAAAGCGATCCAGCATGGACGGCGCACCCCCGTTCAACGTGTCATTATCATGACCTCTGCAAAGGTTCGTTTCTCATTCTTCAAGTCAGAGTGTGTGGAGAGAATTCCTCAAATAGCACCACGAGGCTTGCAAGTCACCTGCATACGTTTGAGTGACGCTCAAAAGCCAGAGAAGCTTCATAATCGTTACATACTTACTGATATTGGAGGGGTGCAGTTTGCCACAGGGCTGGATGATGGCAGCGAATTTGAAACTGATGACGTAACGATTCTTTCGAGACAACAATACGATTTACGTTGGACTCAATACGCCAGTGATAATCTGGCGTTTGATATTATTGATGATCCAATAACTGTAGTTGGTATCGCCTGAATCGCGAGGGCCAAATCATGCAAACCCTTTCCGCCCGCCCCAACTCTCAAAGACCTCCGCGACCGCATTGACGAGGCCATTACGATAGCCGGAGAAGATGCCACCTGGAACGGTTTTGACGACGAAGCGCTTTACATCTATCACCCGACCGACAGCAGTAAATGGGTTGCAATTTTTCCGAGAGAGAGGAAGCATTATGAGTTGAGAGAATAGCTGAACGAAAAAGCAATATGCAAAAAATGCAAATTGCTTTTCTGACAATTCAGCAACTATTTCCATTTTAGAAACAGTTGCTGACAACGTTTCAAAGTCCTTTTGGAGAAAATCATGACCACTACTGAAAAGGCTATTTTCCTCTACCAGAGTCCGGACGGCTCAAGCTCACTTGAAGTTCGGCTTGATAAAGAAACCGCCTGGCTGACCCAGGCACAACTGGCCGAATTGTTCTCGGTCAAAGTTCCGGCTATCAACAAACATCTTAAAAACATCTTTGCGGCTGGAGAGTTGGCAGAAGATTCAGTTATTTCCATTTTGGAAACAACTGCCGCTGACGGCAAAAACTATCAGACCAGATACTATAGGCTGCAAGCGCCTGGCCGACAACGCCTTGGTAGCACTGACGCTGCTTATTGCCGAGAGCCGACCGGATGAAAAAGAAACCATCATCAAGGTTGTCGTATGCATGATCAATCGGAAGAATGGATGAGGGAAACTATGCCAGCGCAGAATCGTGTGACTCCAATGCCATATCGGCAGAATATCTGAGGTAACAGATGATTATCAAAACTCACCATAGAAAATCAAAGGTATTGCGAGCCGGTGCGGGTAGAGGTTGTGATGATTGCTGATGATGACGACGACAGGGCGGTTCTGGTTGATGAGCTGCGGGAGCTTTTCAAAAAGACTCAGGCACTGCCGCAGATTCAGGCCATTTCAGAGGATATGATTGCCGAAGAAATCAAGAAATACCGGGCCGGAATATGAAGATAAGTTTCCCAATGGAATAAATATTTCCATTCCAAGGAGATAGAAGCTGACCATTTCGTTGACATCACCGATATGGTCGCGACTAAAGGCAAGAAAAAAAATGGAGACAACCATGCAAACCCTGCAACCCGCCCCAACGCTCAAAGACCTCCGCGACCGCATCGACGAAGCCATCGCAATAGCAGGAGAAGACGCCACCTGGAACGGTTTTGACGACGAGGCGCTTTATATCTATCACCCGACCGACAGCAGCAAGTGGGTTGCAATTTTCCCGAGAGAGGGCTTAAAGCATGGCCACCCCTGATATCCCCAGTTACAATCATTTTCTTCTCGACTTGAAGGCACGCATCCGCGCTGCCAGAACACGGGCGGCTCTTTCAGTCAACCGCGAACTGATTCTTCTCTACTGGCAGATTGGGCGCGACATCCTTGAACGGCAGGAGCGCGAAGGCTGGGGGGCCAAGGTCATCGAGCGCCTGGCGACCCACTTGCGGGCAGAATTTCAGGACATGAAGGGACTTTCGCCCAGGAACCTGCTGTTCATGAGGGCTTTCGCCGAAGCATATGCGGATGAGGAAAAAGTGAAACAGCTTGTTTCACAATTGCCTTGGGGGCATGTTGTCCGGCTTATCCAGAAGGTAAAATCACCGGAAGAGCGCGAATGGTACTTTCACAAAGCATTTGAACATGGCTGGTCGCGAGATATCCTGGTAATGCAGATTGAATCCCGCCTCTTTCATCGCCAAGGAAAAACCGTTAACAACTTTGCGGCCACTCTCCCGCCACCTCAATCCGATCTGGCGCAACAGACTCTGAAAGACCCGTACATATTCGACTTCCTGGGACTTGGTGACGAAGCTCAGGAACGGGAGATCGAGCACGAACTGGTGAAGCACATCACCAGCTTTCTGCTGGAGTTGGGCACCGGCTTCTCATTTGTCGGGAAACAGGTTCCACTCGAGGTAGAGGGGGATGACTTTTTTATCGACCTCCTCTTTTACCATCTGAAACTCCGCTGTTACGTTGTCATAGAGCTGAAGGCAACCAAATTCAAGCCGGAATATGCCGGAAAGCTTAACTTCTATCTATCGGCCGTAGATGCCACCATGCGGCATGAAAGCGATAACCCTTCTATCGGCCTGATCCTCTGTAAAGATCGCAAAGGGCTGATTGCAGAATATGCACTCAAAGACATCTCAAAGCCAATGGGTGTTTCTGAATATCAATTAGTAGCCGCCATCCCGGAAAATTTGAAGGGGAGCTTGCCAACCATTGAGGAACTTGAGGCGGAGTTTTCGGATGTCAGTGCTGAAATAAAAGAATCTGGGAAAAACAGATGACCGAATACGATACGATTTATCTGAAATTGTCTGCAATATTTGAAAAGCATCGCCGTAAATACAAGAGCAATCCAAAATCTAAACAATTGTGCTGTATGTGGTCATCAGACAGACTACCTGATATTCTTAAGGGGACTCCGCCGCTTTGCGATATTGAGGATGCTTTTGAAATAGACATCGACGAAGACCTCGCAGTTGAATTTTATGATATGCATCTTGACGAAGCCGCCAAAAAGATAATGGATCTGCAAAGAGGGTAACCGCGCTCATCACGGTTTTGACGACCTGACCCACCTGAGTTCTCCGGCACTCCTATCAATTATTGCCTGTTTTTTAGAAATGCTTACGTTCTGGACTTGACAGTATGCCGCATAGTATAATATCTTGCATACAAGATGTATTTTCAGGTTTATTTGTCGCATCTATTCTATATAATGCCTTTAGTTAAGGGTGTTAGCTTGATCTTGTGCTTATTTTATATCTAGTGTGCAAGTTATATTGTTCCTGGTTGAATGATTTCAGTTCCGAACAGAAGGAGATCAAAAAGTATGATTATCGTGACTATGTCCGTAAACGGCAATCGGGTCGAGGTTGGTGTGGGCGACGAAGAAACACTTCTGGAGACCTTGCGCCAACGGCTCGGTCTAACCGGAACCAAGCAGGGGTGCGATCTTGGTGATTGCGGTTCCTGTACGGTGCTGCTTGACGGTCGTGCGGTTCTTTCCTGTCTGACGCTTGCGGCTGACGCCGGGGGATGTGAAATTACGACTATAGAAGGATTGTCCCGGGGACCGGAGCTCCATCCGGTTCAGCGCGCGTTCCATGAAGCGGGAGCCGTGCAATGCGGGTTCTGCACTCCGGGTATGGTTCTTACCGCAAAAGCCCTGCTGGACACAACTCCGAATCCGGATCGGGAGACTATCAGGGGTGCGCTTGCCGGGAACCTCTGCCGCTGCACCGGGTACGTAAAAATTGTCAATGCGGTTGAAAATGCTGCAAAGGCATACCCGCACAACCGCGTTGAGGTGCCCAGATGAAAACGTCCCCTTTCAACTACATCGGTAAACCGCAACTGCGCATCGACGGAGTCGCCAAAGTCACCGGCGATGCGCAGTACACCGATGATATTCACCTGCCCGGCACTCTGGTTGGCAAAATGCTGCGCTCGCCTCATGCCCATGCCCTCATTAGAAGCATCGACATATCGAAGGCCGAGGCGCTCCCCGGCGTCAAGGGTATCGTTTTGGGAAAGGACGCGCCGATCCTGTTCGGGATTCTCCCCCGCGCAGAAGATGAGAATGCCCTCGCGATAGACAAGGTACGCTATGTGGGAGAACCGGTGGTTGGTATCGCCGCAGTAGATGAGCGGACCGCCCTGGAAGCCATGAAATGTATAAAAGTTGAATACGAGGTCCTTCCGGCAATACTGGACCCTCACGAAGCTATGACGCGAGAGGACGTCAAAATCCACCACTTTAGTGAAGTGGCGAATATCGAACGTCGAGCCACACTTGAATTCGGGAATGTTGATGAGGGGTTCGCCGCAGCCGATTACATCAGGGAAGACTCCTTTTACAAGGGGGCCATAACCCATGCGCCCATAGAAACGCATGTGGCGCTGGCTAACTATCGTGACGGCAAAATGACCCTCTGGACCACCACTCAGGTTCCCCACTACGTCCACAAGGCACTTTCCCGCGTCCTGGAAATGCCGATGGACAGGATCAGAGTCATAAAACCGACCCTGGGAGGCGGATTCGGGGGGAAGGGGGAACCGTTTTCATTTGAATTTGTAGCCTGCATGCTTTCCCGAAAGTGCGGTCGTCCGGTGAAAATCGTCCACACCCGCGAGGAGGTCTTCATGACCCATCGGGGGCGCCATCCGATGCATATGAAGCTCAGGACCGGAGTCAAAAAGGACGGTACCATCACGGCCGTGGAGTTTCACAACCTTCTTGACGGCGGTTCCTACGGTTCCTATGGTCTCGTCACCCTTTACTATTCCGGGCAACTGCTGACTCTGCCCTACATTCTCCCGGCCTACCGCTTTGACGGTGTGCGGGTCTTTACCAACAAACCGGCCTGCGGGGCACTCAGAGGGCATGGCGGCGTCGGGCCGCGCTTCGCTTTTGAGGTGCATCTCGACCGCATTGCCGCTGACCTTGGCCTGGATCCGCTCGAGATGAGACAGAAAAACTCCCTCAAGGCCAACACCATGACCCTGAACGATTTGCGGATCACCTCCTGTGGTTTTGAAGAATGTCTTGAAAAAGCGGGTAAGGCCATCGGCTGGGACGAAAAGAGAGGGAAGTTGCCGCGTGGTCGCGGTGTCGGCCTCGCCGGAGGCGGCTATGTTTCCGGTGCCAACAATGCCATCTATTTTAATCCCATGCCGCATTCCAGCGTCAACATCAGCATTGACCGGGGCGGGGGCGTCACCGTTTTCTGCGGCGCCTCCGACATCGGACAGGGCTCGGATACCATGCTGGCGTTAGTGGCCGGCGAAACTCTCGGGATCAGCCCGAACTTGATCAGGGTGGTCTCCGCTGATACGGACACGACGCCGGTCGATCTCGGTTCCTACTCAAGTCGTGTCACCTTTATGGCCGGCAACGCCTGCAGAACGGCAGCGCTGGCGGTGCGTGAAAAAATAGTAGCAGTTGCCGCCGGACAGTTGGGGGTTACCGAAGAATCAGTGGATATATCCGACGGAATTATTTCCGGTCAGGGATACGCCGGGAAGAGCCTCACATTTGCGCAGGCGGTAGTTTTGGCAGAATCACAGGGCAAGGCGCTGTATGCTTCCGGTGGCTACACGCCGCCAAAACTCGGCGGCAAGTACCGGGGCGCCGGGGTCGGGCCGAGCCCGGCCTACTCCTTTGGAGCCCACGCCGCTGAGGTTGAGGTGGATGAGGAGACCGGCATAGTTACCGTGCTGCGGCTGGTGGCTGCTCACGATCTTGGGCGCACTCTGAACCCTCTGGCAGCCGAGGGACAGGTCGAAGGGGCGGTGGCGAACGGCCTGGGCGAAGTGCTGATGGAGAGCCATACCAACACCGGCAGCGGTCAGCACTCCTGTCCGAGCCTGCTGGAGTACAAGATTCCCACGATGCTCGATCTGCCGGATATTGAGCCGATTCTGGTGGAAAGCTTCGATCCCGAGGGGCCCTTCGGGGCCAAGGAATGCGGCGAAGGGAGTCTTGGTCCTTCAATACCGGCGGTGGTAAATGCCATTTATGATGCAGTGGGAATCTGGCTCCATGACGCCCCGATTACACCTGAGGCGGTACTTGCAGCGCTGAAAAAGGAGAGAATGCGATGATGCCACTTCCGAAGTTTACCCTTGAGAAACCACAGACTTTGACCGAGGCGCTGCAGCTTCTTGCCGATTCTCCCGACGCGTTGCCACTGTCCGGCGGTACCGACCTTCTGGTCTCAATGAAGCAGGGGCTTTATACGCCGGAACGGCTGATCGATCTGAAAAACCTGAAAGAGCTGATCCCTCTGGAAATCTCTGATAAAGGTGCCTTTCTGGGTGCGGGATTGAAGCTGGCGACCATCCGGGATAATGCCCGGATCAGGGAATATTATCCGGCGCTGAGTGAAGCGGCCGGCATGGTTGCCAGTCCGAACATCCAGAACATGGGAACACTGGGAGGCAACGTATGCCTCGATACCCGCTGCTGGTATTTTAATCAGAGCGAGTTCTGGCGCAACAGCACAGGATATTGCCTGAAAAAGGAGGGCGACATCTGCCGGGCCGCTCCCTCGGGCAAACGGTGCTTCGCGGTATTCTCTTCAGACACGGTTCCGGCCCTCATTGCGCTGGGGGCCCGGGCTGAATTGGCGCATTGGGACGGCACCGCCGTGCTCCGTCAGGAAGTTCCTCTGGAACAACTGTACCGGGAGGACGGCATTAACCGGATGACCGTGAAGCATGGCGAACTCCTTGTGGGAATTCACCTTCCCGCATCGAACAGGCTTCTGTCAGGATTTATGAAATATCGCACGAGAGGGGCAATCGATTATCCTCTGGCCTCTGTTGCAGTGGCGTTGAGAATGGTGGCCGGTACGATGAGAGATGTCAGGATAGTTCTCGGTGCATTAGCATCCTCGCCGGTTATTGCTTTCGAGGCCATGGAGCTACTGGAAGGTGCCCAGCCGTCACCGGAGCTTATCGCACGGGCTGTTGAGCGTGTCGGGAAGCGGGTCTGTCCGGTAAAAAATCAGGCCGGCAGTCCCGCTCATCGCAAGCAGATGGCCAGGATATATTGTCAACGCCTTCTCGTAAGGCTTACGGAATAGCTGTCATGCGGTGATTGGCCTTGACTTCGTGAACTGCCTGTATTGGGGGAACCCCAGCATCCAAACTACCAGGGATCATATTTCATAAATAAAAGCAGCCCCGGTCTTTTTGCCGCTGACCGGTGTTGCCGTTAGTTGGAACTTCAGTTTTTCTCTGTGCATTTCCGTAAAAAATGACTCTGAGGCAGGAACTTCAGCCGATGCGTACTTTCTTGGTGCGGCCGCTTGATCTTGTAGTTAGGCAGGTTTCAAGTGTTTCATGAATAGCTTCACGTACGATGTCGGTAAGTTTCAATCCTTGACTGAACTGTTTTAATGCCTCATTCATAAGAGTCTGATAATTGCCTCCGACCATCTCTGCACGTACTTTGAAGGTTGCTAACACGTCGTTGTCCACTCGCATGGTAATCCTTGATTTCCCTCCGGTTTCTGCTTGAAGCTTTGCAAGATGAGGGGTCTCACTTACTGATTTTGCATCTGCAAAATCAAAGTTTTTGTATTTTTCATACATTTTGTCAGAACTGGCTTTCATAACGCCTCCGTTGCGGTTCATTTGCTTTCCAGGCAGATATGAGCCGTATTGTTTCATCCCTGTAAGTGTAGACAACCATTAGAATCCGCCCTTTCCCGCTCATTCCCAATGTGATGAATCTTTGTTCGTCTACTGAATCACTGTCCTCACGCGTCAATGCAAATGGGTCAAGCAGGACGTGCTGAGCTTCCTCGAAGGTCACACCCTCGTGGTTTCTCGGATTTGCCACCGTTTTTTTAGAATCCCAAGTGATCTTCATTGTTTGATTGTATGTACAATAGTATGCACTGTCAAGGTCTGTTTTATCATAAACGTGGAGCGGTTTTTTCAGTGGCTCCGCGCTTGTTTTCAAGAGACTGGCGTAAAATTTGAATCCTTTTCGTTTTCGTTACTTCTGAATATAGCGCCCGTTTTCAAGAACAATATTGAACCCCTCTTTTGTAAAATATCGAATGTATTTTTTTACGTGATACATTTATTTGACGTGGTGTTGGTTGCAGGCGATGATGCACATTAGGCAGTTGGCAGATCAAAAACTCCTCGGTTGGTTCTCTGTTTCGCTTAAAATCCCGTCATATCATCCGAAATTGCTTTGACACTGCATTGTGACGGGTGTATTTTCCGCACACCCAAAAAAGCAAGTTCTTATCCCTATCCCTCCTCGGCACTGCCTGCGGTTTTCAGCTGATGCACGGCGGCAGTTTCATGTTTTTCATGCCGGGGGTACCGTCCGAGATGAGGGCCATGCTGCATGAAACGGTTCTCCCCTTTATCATTGATCGGGCACCCCATAAGCGGGTAATCCGTGCTGCCGGCTTCAATCTGTTCGGACCATGCGAAGCCGAGGTTGATGAGTTACTGGTGGGCGTCGCCCGCCCGGATCAGGGGCTCACGCTTGGCATCTGCGTGACGTTTCCCTGGATGAAGCTGTGGCGGAGTTGTTGCGAGACAGTGGTTTGAGCCTTCACTGGCCGAATCGTGCAGCGGCAATGGCCTGAGGGATTCGGAGCGCTTCCGGAAGTGACATTGGTCTGGCGGTGACCGGGATTGCCGGACCGGGTGGAGGTAGTGCGGAAAAACCGGTCGGGAACACGGCGGCATGACTGGTTCGGGATCTATGACACAGAGAGGAGTTCGGGTATGAATATACTGATAGTTGATGATGATGAGTTGAGCAGAGTGATGCTCTCGGAAATGCTGGAGGAACTCGGGTCATGTGACGCGGCGGCGGGGGGCAGGGAGGGGCTTGGCCTGTTCCACCGGGCGTTTGCTGCGGGGAAACCGTATGAGCTCATCTGTCTTGACGTAATAATGCCGGATATTGACGGGTTTCAGCTGCTCAGGCAGATCCGCTCGACGGAAACAGAGAACTCCGTGGCGTTGCCCGATGCGGCGCGGATCATCATGATATCGTCCATGAGCGACCTTGAACACATCATGGCCTCCTTTGATGCGGCGTGCGAAGCATATATGATCAAACCGCTAGAACGGCAGGAGCTTTTCGGACAGCTGGAGCAGTGGGGACTCACGAACTGACGTCTGTATGCCCGGGTTTTTCCGAACCATGCACAGGAACCGGATTATTTTAACTGGAGACAACCTTACCCCATGTCAAACCACGAAAATACAGACTCCTTTTATAAGCCACTGGCTGTGGAAAGCCTGCTGGCCGGACATTTCCCGCCGGTTGCTCTGTACCTGAATCACGGGGCGGGGAATTTCATCCTCTATAAACCGCACAATGGGGAACTGACCGAGAAGGACATGGTCCGGTTGTCAAACAATGACAACACATCAGTATACATCAGAACAGGCGATGTTGAAATCGTTGCCGCGTACCTGGAACAACAGGCTGATACTCTGTTCAGGCGCGAAGATATCAGCAGCGGCACGAAGGAGAGGATCCTCGCACTGGTCTCCTTCAACTATCTCTGCGAAGTTTTCCGCAAACCGGAGCTGATTGCCGACGTTACGAGGTGTAAAGCCCTGCTTGGCGCCCTGCTGCTGCATGCCGCCGGCAGGGAAAGTCTGATGAAGGCGGTGTTGTTGGTCATCGGCGGCCAGTATCAACTGATCGGACACAGTATTGATGTAGCGGTGCTGACCATGCGCGCCCACAGAATGATCCTGGATGTGCACGGAGATGAAGTGCTGAATGCCGGTGTCGGGGCGCTGTTTCATGATGCGGGGATTATACGTCTCTCCAGTAACTCCCTTGAAGGCGCGTACCCTTTTACCGGCATTGACTACAGCCGGGTAAAACTGCACCCCCAGGCGGGGTACGATCTTCTCAGGCCGATGTGGGGCGACGCCGGCGCCATCGCCCTCGACATGGTGCGCTACCACCATGAAAAATGTGACGGCAGCGGTTACCCGCACCGGCTTCCAGGCGGGAGTATTCCGAGAAGTGCCCAGATTCTGTCAATCTGCGATGTCTACAGTTCACTGACGACGGACCGCACATTTCGAAAGGCCACCACACCTGAGCGGACGCTGGACATCATGGCAAGCGAGGCAGGCATATTCAATCGGGAGTTTCTCGATGCGTTCCGGAGCATGATTCTCGACACGCGGTAGGTAATTATGGCAGCTGTAAGCTTGAAACAGCAAAAGCAGGGCGATCTGGCAGGGTAACATGGGGCGTTACAGCAGGAATGGTTTGTGTCGAAAATTGTGAAAACGGGGTGTTCTATGTGGTAAGTGGCGTTGGTTGCAGGCGATGATGCACATTAGATAGTTGGCAGATCAAAAAAACTCCTCGGTTGGTTCTCTGTTTCGCTTAAAATCCCGTCATATCATCCGAAGTTGCGTGACACTGTGTGTGTGTGTGTGTTACATTCCGCTCACTCAAAAAAGCAACTTCTTATCTTCACTTGGAGGAGACACATGAAAAATATGAGCAGAATGATACTTGGAGTTGCAGTAGCGACGGTTCTGTCCGTGGTCAACTGCACGGCTGAAGAGATCAAGGTTTCCGCCGGCGGCGCTCCGGCAGACAGCATTGTCAAACCGGTAACCCCTCATTTCGAGAAAGCCACCGGTGACAAGATAAGCCTGATTTTCGGCGGTGCCACCATATCGTTCAAGGTATTTGACAGAGGAGATTCAGACGTGACGTTTGCCGGATCGTCATTTGACGATCTGCTTGCCGCCCTCAAGAAAGAAGGGTATGAGGTGAAGGATCCCTCGGCATACAAGGTAGATATTATCGGGAAAAGCCAGATCTACGTGGCAATTAACAAGGACAATCCGGTAAAGGCGCTCACTAAAGAACAGGTAAAAGGGATTTTCACCGGCAAGATCCAGAACTGGAAAGAGGTTGGAGGAAATGACGAGCAGATCATGCCGGTCATCTCCAGTCAGAATCCGGCTACCATGGGAGCATTCAAGAGACTGGCCCTTGATGGCGATAATTTTGTTAAAGACAATCTTGACATGCCTACCTTTCCGGAAATTGCCAACAGCATATCGTCCAACCCCAATGCCATCGGTTTCGGCCCATACTCCCTGGCGACTGAGGGGAACAAGCTGCCACAGGTGCCTGATTACGTCCGGCCGGTTATCGCCGTGAGCAAGAGCACCCCCCCTGCCAAAGTCAAGCGATTCCTCGACTACATCAAAGGAGAAGGACAGAAATACGTCAAAAACTGACCATCTCCCCGGTGGCTCCTGAAGAGCCCCCGGTCAGCCTGCTTCCGAACACCCTCCGATTTTCCCCCATAGGAGTTTAGCAATGAAGATTCGTTCGAAACTTCTCATAAATACCATTTTTGTCCTGGCGATAGCTTCTACTGTTGCTGTTACCAGTATAGTTGGGATGGGGAAGGTGCGGACCACGTTACGGGAGCTGACGCAGAAGAGCACTCCTTTTCAGATAAAAACCATGGAGGCCCAACGGACTCTTCATGCTGCGCTGGCAGAGCTGGCAACTCTTGAGGGGACACAAACGGAAGGCGCATTCCAGTCATCGAAGAGCCGTGCGGAAAGCGCGGTTGCAGAAGCTCTCAAGGCACAGAATGATCTTGCACTGTTGAGTGGCGGGAAGGGTGATTCAAAGCTGAAAACTTTGTCGGACGAGGTTGCATCGCTTACCGGACAGCGACTCGCAGCAGAGAGCGCCGCTCAACAGGTTTCAGAGAATATCTATAAAGAGATGAAAGATGTCCAGCAGAGGCTGAGCACTCTGGACAAACGAGTGAGAGGACTGCAGTCAACTACGAGTCGGGCTTACTCCCAGGCGGTGGCAACAACCGGCAGGGAGTCAGGTAATCTCCGCAGTGTAGAGGTGCTGCGCCTGGCACTCAAGGATATGCAGCTCGCTTTCAATGATCTTCAGCGGGCAGGCACGAAAAAAGCGGTCATGATAGCCCAGGGGAAGTTCAATTCAGCGCTCAACAAGGCTAAAAACAGTGATCACGTGAAGGAAACTCCCACCCTTGCCGAGGATATGAAAGCTGCTCAGGCTAAAATCAATGAATTGATAAAAGAGCTTAACACTCTTGCCTCTGCCGAAGTGAAAGGGGATACGACGCAAAGAGATAAGCTTGCACTGGAGGCCGGTGAGAGAATCGGCGCGGCCCTGATAATGGTTGAACAGACCGTAAACTCGTCATCGCAGAATGTTCAGAATGAAACTGCCCGGCAGGAGAGACTCTACGCCAATAGTGGTGATTCAACAAATGTGCTTGTTGCAAACGCATCCTTTCTCTCAGAGGGGTTGATGCTGGACGGGCTTTCCAGCAGACTCTTTTCCGCCAACACCCTGCAGGAGGTAGAGGGCCTCAAGGGGCAGATCCAGATTGTCCGAAGAGATCTGGCAGCAGCGAAAAAAGCGCTGGAAGGCCATCTGAAAAAGATGAACGCAAAGGAAGAGCTTAAAATGCTCAACAGCGGCGCTTCCGCGCTCTCCTCAGTCGAAGCGATGATTGTCTCCGACACCGGTGTTGTCTCGCGCATCACGAAGCGTATCGAGTTAAAGGCCCAGGCTGCAAAAGCCTCTGCTGAATTAAGAAAATATGCTGAAGAGCAGGCGGCTGCAGGCCGTAAAAATATGGAAGAGGCAAAAGCTACACAGGAGAAATCAGTATCGTCTCTTAACAGCGTTGTCAGGTCGAGCACACTGCTGGTTGGCCTGATATGGGCCATTGCAGCGCTTGCAGGTTCGTTTTTCGGGATCTGGATATACAAGTCGGTTACCTCACCACTGAAAAAACTGATCTCTGCCGCTGATTCCATTGCCTCAGGAGACCTCAGAGTTGATCTCTCCGGTGCGTCAAATGACGAAATGGGGAATGTTCAGAGCTCAATGTCGACAATGTCAGGCGGCCTCCATGGAATGATCGAAGAACTCAGAGGGGCTGTACGGCATCTTGATGAGAATAGCGAACATCTCAACAAGGCTGCACGGGACGTCGGAGACGGGGCCGAGAAGCAGGCATGCACCGTGGCCGAGACAAAAAATGCAATGGTTCAGATGGTTCAGGTTTCATCAGAAATGGCACATGACGCATCTTTCGCAGCGGATGCAGCCACTGCCATGAAGAAAATGGCCGAATCCGGAGCAACAACAATCAAGGAAACCGCTTCCGAACTCGACTCCTTTATCATCGGGGTTGAAGAGTCGGGGAGAAAGATAGAGTCGCTCGGCGCAAAATCGGAACAGATCGGCGAGATAATCGATCTGATCAAGGGGATTGCAGACCAGACCAACCTTCTCGCCCTGAACGCTGCCATTGAAGCGGCACGAGCCGGCGAGATGGGGAGAGGGTTTGCTGTGGTTGCAGATGAAGTCCGCTCTCTTGCCGAACGGACAACCAATGCGACCAATGATATCGGTGTCATGATCAAGGATATGCAGGAAGGGGTAAAGGCATCGGTCGCAGGGATGCAGGAGGAAAAACGCGGGGTGGCACGCCTGAAGGAGAAAACCAATCACGCTCTTTCCGCAATCGGAACAATCGCCTCGTCGGTCACCCGGGTGACTGAGATGATTCAACGCATGGCAACGGCTTCGGAAGAGCAGTCGGCAACGGCCGGATCGGTTTCGCGCGATATGGGGAGCATGTCCGGTATTGCAGATGATCTGGTCGGTGCGGTTTCAGAGATAAAAAATGCCATAGGCACCATGAACGTTGTTATTTCCGATCTTGACAGGTTGATCGAGAAATTCAAGGTGTGACACGGTTTGATTATAAATGACATTCAGGGATAGCCCGGAATGTCAGTATAAACTGCACAAGAATACATTTAGAAGCGGGGGCCGGCTATGCCTTTAAACCGATCGATCATGGAACAACTTGCTGTTTCTGAAGATGAACTGTTGAGACAGCTTGATACCGATGTGATTACAATCTTTTCTACCATGGTGGGGATCGAAGTGACTCAACCGTCAACTCAGACCGAGTCGCATTCAAAATTCAGTGACTGTGTTACTGCAATGGTTGGTCTGGTCGGGGTATACAACGGCTTGATCACTATAAGCGCCACTCGAAAACAGGCTGCGACATTTGCTACTTCGATGCTTGGGCTGGATGATGTCGAATCCAGTGAAGTAGCTGATGCCCTGGGCGAGATAGCGAACATGATTGGCGGGTCATTCAAGCATCATTTCATCAGAGACGGTCGTGAAGTGAAACTTTCAACACCGTCCGTCATCACCGGAAATGAGTATGATATATCCGCAGGGTCTCCCCCGGACACCTTGACATTATTGTATGCAGTCGGGCACGAACATTTCAAAGTGAGTGTATATCTCGAAGCTGGCGTGTAGCACATTAGTGACACAAATAACACCTTAGCAACTCGTATATCGATGATTAAGAAAGGCCTGAATCATGGATGCAAAAAACACCGGACCAGACGCTGTCAACGGGTTACTCGTCGAATCGTTAGCTTCGCAACTGGACTCCATCTTTAATAATCTGCCCGGTCTGGTCTGGTTGAAAGACAGGGACGGCAGGCTGTTAAAGATAAATGCCGCTTACAGCAAAGCCTTCTCTCAAGGAAACTCACAACAGTTACTTGGCATGACAGACTTCGACATCTTCCCGCCTGAACTGGCGAGCGAGTTCTCAAAAAATGACCAGGTTGTGTTCACAAATGGCGTACCGCAATCGGAAAAAGGGTACATGCTGGTAAACGGGAGAAAGCGTCTGTTCGAAACCTTCAAATCACCGGTATTTGCTCCCGGCGGTGTGATAATCGGCTTAACAGGTTATGCCATTGACATCACCGATCGCCAGGCAGCAGAAGAAACGTTGATGGCTTTTTCAGATTACATGGAAAAGAAAAACGATGAGGTTTCGGCAGCTCTCAGGATCGCAGAAGAATCAACCCGTTCAAAGAGCGAATTCCTGGCCTCTATGAGCCACGAGATTCGAACTCCGATGAATGGTGTGATCGGTATGACCGGAATGCTCCTCGAAACCAACCTCGACCCGGATCAACGCGGTTATGCCGAGATTGTCAGAAAGAGCGGTGAAAATCTGCTTGCGCTGATCAATGACATTCTTGATTTCTCCAAGATTGAAGCTAACAAACTCGACCTGGAAGTTATTGATTTTGATCTGCGTGCCACTCTTGGCGATACCATTGATATTCTGAAACTGCGGTCTACGGAAAAAGGGTTGAAGCTGTTCGAGAGGATTGATTCTTCCGTGCCGCTGCTGTTAAAAGGTGATCCAGCCAGATTGCAGCAGATTGTTATCAATCTTGTCGGCAACGCCATTAAATTTACCGGTAAAGGTGAAATCACCATCGGTGCAGAGCTTGAGTCATCAGAAAATGATCAGGTCGTCATACGCTTCAGTGTGAGCGACACCGGTATCGGTATACCGGAGAATCGTCGCTCCTCCATATTTTCACCGTTCACCCAGGCTGACGGCTCAACCACCCGTAAATACGGCGGAACCGGCCTGGGGCTGAGTATCTGCAAGCAGCTTGCCGAACTGATGGGGGGCACCATTGGTGTTGAGAGTGAAGAAGGTAAAGGCTCCACCTTCTGGTTTACCGTACGATTAAAAAAGCAGACTGGAGGCACCAGAACAGTTCGCAAGCAGGCAGTCGGGCTCCCTGCTTCACTGGAAGGGATTGACACCTCAAATATTCATATCCTTCTGGCTGAAGACAATATGATCAATCAAAAAGTCGCCCAGAGTATTCTCGGCGTACTGGGCTTCAGCAAAATTGATTTCGTGGCAAATGGTCTTGAAGCAGTCAAGGCACTGGAACTGATAAACTTCGACCTGGTACTGATGGATTGCCAGATGCCGGAAATGGATGGTTATGAAGCAACCCGCAAGATCCGTGACAAAAAATCGGCAGTCTTAAACCATGACGTGATAATCATCGCCATGACTGCGAACGCCATGACAGGGGATCGCGAGCGCTGCCTTGATGCCGGGATGAACGATTATATGACGAAACCGATCAAAAAGTATGAAGTGGCTGAAATTATCGGCAAATGCCTTGTGGCGGTTGCCTCCGGAAAATCCGGGTTGAAGAGCTGACTCGTGATATGACCAGCCAGTTTCTTTCCCGAATTACCAGGGATCTGATGTTTCAGGCTGCACAATATTTAAAACTCGACAGAGGAGCATATTGCAATGGCAAACGTTTTGTGTGTTGATGATTCACCCACAATGAGGAAAATTATTTCTAAATCCCTTCGTCAATCAGGTCTTGCTGTTGAAGAATTTTTTGAGGCAGGCGATGGCTTTGAAGGACTTGCGGTTATAGCATCCGGTAAAAAGATAGACCTGATCCTGGCCGACATCAATATGCCGAATATGGATGGATTGGAGTTTGTCAAGGCAGTACGTAACAATGGCAATTTATTACCTATCGTTATGATCACTTCTGAAGGAGGAGATCACATTATCGAAGAGGCTATTTCCATTGGTGCCAGCGATAGCATAAAGAAACCATTTACCCCTGATCAGCTTCAGGAAAAATTGGGCGGATATTTTTAAGATGATTGTCTTCTCGGTTTATTGATTTATTCATAAAAAGCACTGAAACATTTTCATCCACCAATATTTTATCTCACGAGGGAGATAAAATGCCAGCAGCATTATCGGTATCCCACGCAGTACATTAGTGAGTACGCGACAGCGGGAAAGTGAAGTGCTCCAGGAGATAGTGTGAACGGTAGTGAGGCGCACCAGCGGCCTTACGTTCGTCATATTCAAAAAAATCATGTAATCCCATTGGTATTCCAATCATCACTTCAAATCATTTGTATAGAGCTGAGACCCCTCTGGTCAGACCCCTCTGGTCACCACGGTTTTTTCTGCTGAAAACTCCACGTTAATGCAATAAAGCAGTTACGCCCCCTTTGGTGTTTACATGTTTTTCATCAATCAACAAATATGAAATCAACAGCATTGGTGAGAGCGGCTTTAAGGTGGTCAAGCTGTGCGAGAGGAGTGCTCAGATTCCGTTCAGAGACAGTAAGAAGATCAAGTAAGTTGGCGGAGTACTGCTCTCCGGCGTATGAAAATTTGAGTGTGGTGATCGAAATGTCGGTTATTTTGCCACTGTTGCGAACCAGGGCAACAATACGTGTCCCAGCTTGCATGTGGTTGTTTTGAATGTCCAAGAGATATGGGTAGCTGTCGGCCAGATCCTTCAAGTGGTTTTTGTAGAGGGCCAATCGGGACATATCAGGTTTCCTGTGAGGGTAGTACTCCGTAAATCCGCTCAGCAGCTGTACCGCCTTCAGCTTCTAACAGCCTGCACCGTTCAGAAAGCGCAGCCTGATTTTCAGCGGCCCAATCTTCCCGTATCTTTGCCCGCCGCATTTCAATAATCAGCGCATCAACCGCTTTGCTCAGATTCATACCATTACGCTTGATGAAATCGGCGTTCTCGCTTGCAATGGATATGTTGATGTTACGTTTGGTTGATGAGGTTGCCATGTCTCTCTCCGAATAGTGTTTGTTCTGTGAATAGTATGCCAGATTACGCGGACAGTCAAGCGCATAAATATGCGCGTAATTATACGTGTAACCAGCCTACTACACCCTCACCGGCTCAGCAAAGGCCGGACGCATTTTCATGTAGAGCGTCAAGGATGCTACTGGTTTGTTTCCCGTTTTACCATTCATTATTTTGTTGACAAACCCACTTGCGTTCTGTATAAAGAACATACGTTTTATATGTAGAACGCAAGTGGGGCTTTATGACCAGTGGATTAAAAAGAGTGCCTGCCATAGATAAGTGCTTCACCATCCTGGAATTGCTTGCTCAATCGAAAGACCCTTTAGGCATCAGTGAAATATCTGCAAAACTCGAGCTGAACAAGAGCACGGTTTTTAATATCTGCCATACTCTTGTTGACCTCAATGTTCTTGAAAGTCAGCGTGATGACAAATTTGTCTACGGATCACGTTTTTACCTGTTGGCACAGTTGACCGGCAAACGGTCAACGCTCATACAGACGGTTCATCCGTACATGGAACTGATTAAAGAAAAAACGACGCTTTCCGTGTTCCTTGGGCTTCGCTCTGATCGCAAAACGCTACTGATTGATAAGGTTGATTCGACTAACGGGATTATGGTTTCATCTGAAATCGGCATCCAGATGCCACCCCTGGCCGGTGCCGGTATTAAGGCGATGCTGTCGCAACTGCCTGATGAGCAGATAGACGAGATTCTCGGCAGAACAGAACTCAAGAAGTACACCCCCCAATCCATTTTAGATAAAGCTGATTATAAGAGAGAAATTCTTGAGGTTCGTACGCATGGTATTGCCTATGACAGAGAAGAGTATTTTGAAGGTATGGTTGCCTTTGCCATACCGATAAAAGCATACGGTAGTGCCACTCAGGCTGCTATCTGGGTAGTCGGTCTGACGCATCAGGTTCCTGACTCCTCAGTTCCTGAACTGACGGATTTTATGAGAGGTGTCTCGGAAGAAATCAATCAAAGCTTGGTATGATTTTATTCTAACAAGGTAAATCCTAAATTGTGTGGGGATGTGTATGAAGTATGCAGAGACCGGGTATAATCTGGAGGTTAACCTGTCCCGTGGCAGTTTTGATAAACTGGCGCATGACCCGGAGGGAGCTGAACGCTATCTTGGCGGACAGGGCACTGCTGCGAAGAACATCTGGGACATGGTTCCGCCGGAAATCGAACCTTTTTCGCCCGGAAATCTGCTGGTATTCAGCGCCGGTCTTCTCTGCGGAACACCGGTTCCGGGTGCCAATCGCACCAGTGTCAGCAGCATAAACCCCCAGACCAACCTGCATGTATCGTCCGGATTTGGCGGCTTTTTCGGGCCGGAACTGAAATTTGCCGGGTATGACAGCATCATTATTCGCGGGAAGTCCCCTGAACTGGTTTATTTGTGGATACATAATGACACGGTAGAAATACGGGATGCCGGCCATCTCCAGGGTAAAAGTGCTCTGGAAACGGCAGCGCTTATTCAGCTGGAGTTGAAAGACCCCAACGTACAGGTGGCCGCTATTGGCCTGGCCGGTGAAAACCGGGTATGTCAGGCGAGCATCGAACATGCCAACTCCAGTGCTTCCCGCGGCGTTGGTGTGATCATGGGAGATAAACGCTTAAAGGCGATAGCAGTCCGCGGCACCGGGGATATCAGTGTCGCGCGACCTGCGGAACTTTTTGAGAAGTGCAACAGCCTGTATCAGGAAATTTATAATAACCCCTATTGCGGGGATGTTTTTCTGAATGAAAGTGACGATTCCCGGCATGTCAACAACCCCGCCTGGAACAGAGGCGATACGCGGGTTAAAGGCTTCTGGAGCCGGGAGCTTGATGAAGATTGGGCGGTAGCTGTAGAAAGCGAACATGTCTCCTACCAGTGGGAAAATTACAGTCAGGAAATGGAAGAGGTGCATGAGACGGTAATTGACAGGAGCACGCGGCTCCGGGGAACCGGCTGCTATAACTGCATCAGGGATTGTCATCAGGCGGTGTCACTGCCGGGAAAGCGCACCTATTTTCTGAAAAATTACAGCAGGCTGGCCTATGCGATGGCAGCCTATGAAGATTTAAAACTGAATTACGACCTCCTTGCCGCCATGCAGAACTATGGCATTGACGAGTTCTCAATGCCGCAATTGCTTGACTTCGTAGTCAAACTTCATCATGCCGGTATTCTGGGCGAAACGGAACTGCCCGGATTCCCGGCTGACAGCCTGGAGCAATTGTCGTACCTGATTGAAATTGTCGCCCGAAGAGCAGGGGTTGGCGATCTGCTGGCCAAAGGGTTGTATCAGGCCGCTTGCGAGATAGGCAATGGCTCAGAAGCGTATGTCCATGAACACAAAAAAGTCGAGCACATCCCCTTACCGTTTCAAAACGATAATTATGCTTACTTCTTGATGTATGCCACCGGACAGAAGATGAACATCACCCAGATTGAAGGCTCATTCCCCCAAAGCCCGCTTCCTGACAGGATAGAAAGAGAAGCGTTTGTCAATCAATGGGAAGCGGCTCCTGAGAGGTTCAAAAAATGGTTTCTGGAGTGGGAGCCGGGGCAGCAGCAGTCAATCGAAGCGGCTGTCAACATCGCCGACTGGAACGAGGGCATGCATTACGTTGATGACGCCCTCGGAATCTGCCCGTTCCTCTCCTCATTCAGAGGGCAGTATGGCGGTGCTCCCCCCTTTCATCTGCACAACCTGCCGGGGCTGGTTGCGCTGGCTACCGGTATGGAACTCGATTCTGCAGGATTGTGGGCAATTTCGACACGGAACCGGCAACTGGTGCGGGCCATTAATGCGAGAAGAGGTTTGAGAAGAGCTGATGAGGAAGGGGAGGGGGAGTTCTGGTCATTGCAGGAGTCCGGGGTGGAGCGGCAGCTGCTTGATGCGTACTATGAATTCAGGGGCTGGACAAGTGAGGGGATCCCTGCCAAAGAGTCGCTGGATAGACTTGGTTTGAATGATGTGAGTGAAGAATTGTTCAAGCGGGGCATGTACGGGGTGTCGCAATGAGATACGCAGAAACCGGTTTTAATCTGGAAATTGACCTCTCTCACGGAAGCATCAGGAGGGTTGCAACTGATGCATCGTTGACAGAACGTCATCTCGGCGGTCAGGGCACTGCCGCTAAAATATTGTGGGACAGTGTGCCTCCTGAAGTTGAACCCCTTTCTCCTGATAACCTGCTTATATTCAGTACCGGTCTGTTAAACGGTACTCCTGTCCCTGGTGCCAATCGTACCTCTGTCAGTACCTTTTCGCCGCTGACGAATTTATATGTCAATTCATTAATGGGTGGCTGGTTTGGGCCGGAGCTGAAGTACGCCGGCTATGATAAAATTATTATTCGCGGCTCATCCCCCGGACTTGTTTACCTGTACATTAACAATGACACGGTCGAAATCCGTGATGCCGGACATCTTCAGGGGAAAGGGTGTCAGGAAACTGCAGCACTGCTGCTGCAGGAATTGAAGGACCCCAAATTCCAGGTGGCCGCCATCGGCCTGGCCGGTGAGAACAGAGTCCTGATGGCTACGATTGACCACGCCAACTCGAGCGCCTCGCGTCATGGAGTCGGCGCCGTTATGGGATCAAAGCGGTTAAAAGCGATAGCGGTTCGCGGTACAAAGGACATCAATGTTGCCCGACCGGCTGAACTTTGGGATATGTGCAAGCAGAAGTATCAGGAAATTTATGATAACAAAAATTGCGGCGACCCGATGGCGCACGATCATAACGAAGGCTTCCATGTCGATAATTTCGCCTGGGGCAATGCCCGTACCCGGAGACAGGGCTACTGGAACAAAGAGCGTGAAGAAAAATGGGTGTCACAGTGGAAACAGGTGCGGACCCGTGATTGCGGTTGTTATAACTGCCCGAAGGATTGTCACTATTCAATATCCTACCCGGGACGGCAGAAATATTTTTTGAAATGTTTCAGTAAGCTTACCTACTGCATGGCTGCGTATGAAGAGATTGATTTTAATTACGATATTCTCGGTGTCACCAATGCGTACGGACTGGACGGTTTTTCAACACCGCAGGTGCTTGCCTTTGCCGTGGAACTTTACGAAGCCGGCATCCTGACAGACCAGGACCTGCCTGATTTTCCGCCAGACGGTGCGGGGAGATTTTTCTATCTGGTCGAAAAAATTGTCCGGCGGGAAGGGATCGGAAATGTCCTGGCGAATGGTGTCTATGCTGCAGCCCGTCAGATCGGTAACGGTGCGGAGGCCTTCGACCATAACACCACCAAAAAAGTTGAACAGGTGCCGCTCAAGCTGGGAGTGATCAATTATCCGTTCTATCTCATGTACTGCACCGGCGAGAAGATGAATATCACCCAGATTGAAGGCTCCTTCCCCCAGGCGCCCATTGCCGACCCGGAGAAGAGAAAAGCCTTTGTGGAAAATTGGGACGCTGCTCCGGAGCGGTTTAAGAAATGGTATCTGGAATGGGAACCACGCCAGCATATGCCCATCGAAGCCTCGGTCAATGTCTGTGACTGGAATGAAGCCATGCACTATGTCGATGACGCCATCGGCACCTGTGCCTGGCTGTCGTCATTCCGGGGGCAGTTTGGCGGGTCACCGCCGTACCATTTGTTTAATTTACCGGCGTATATCTCACTGGCCTCCGGGCTGAACCTTGATTCAGACGGCTTATTGGCAATATCGAGACGAAATCGAAACCTGATCAGAGCCCTTAATATACGAAGGGGCCTGCGCAGAGTTGATGAAAAACCGCCGGAAGACCATTGGAAGAAACGGGATCCCGAGATGGAGCAGAAGCACCTTGATGCATACTATGAATTCAAGGGTTGGACGAATGACGCTATTCCTACCAAAGAAACATTGGACCTGCTGGGGTTGGCCTATGTGAGCGAAGACTTCATCAAAAGGGGCATTTTGACCGGTACCGAAGTAACTCTTGCCAGGGAAGCTCCGGCAGAAAAAAGCGGAACAGTAAAGTCAGAGGGGTGTTGCGCGTGAATACTCATAAAAAAATGAAGATAATTAAGGAAATAAAAGTCGATCTTGACAAATGTGTTGCGTGTCGTGCCTGTGAGGTAGCCTGTTCAGGGTTTCATGCCACCCCGAAATACAGCAGCTTTAACCCGGCGCGATCCCGCATCCGCTTGATTGTGGATATGCTCAACGATGTCTATGTGCCGGTTCGAGCCGGTGAGTATACTCCTGCCGAATGCTCCGGACGGCACTCCTTCAAGATTAACGGCAAGGAGTATTCAGAGTGCAGTTTCTGTCCGACCTCCTGCCCGGCCCGGGATCTGTTCAAAGAACCGGATTCCGGCCTCCCCCTGAAATGCGATATGTGTGAAGGCGAAAAAGTCCCTCTCTGCGTTCAGGTGTGTCGTCCAGGAGCCCTGACCTACGTAGAACGGGAAGAAGAGCGCGTTGAAGTGTTGAAACGGGGCGAGATGGAGATCGGGCTGCAGGCATTGGTTAACAAGCATGGTCTGCAGAGTGTCCTCGATTCTGTTGCCCGGTTGTCGCTAAAAAGCTGATTTATAAGGGATGCTGACACCGATGGTTTCCGACAATAACGCCACACTGCTGATGACGTCCGACGTACAAAACCTCCTTGATGAGCGGGGGATCAAGGGCGAGGATTTGCGCCAGGTACTCTCGTATGCGGAGTCCGGAAAACAGTTTCATACGCAGACGGGCACCGGACACCGGCTTGCCTGCTTCACTCCGTCCAAAGTCACCTACTGGGTCGAGTATGAACCGACAGCAGAAGGATACCGGATTTTCACCGCCTATTCCCACCGCATGAAGATTCTGCACGGTTTCAACATGCCTGCGAAAATAGAACAGACCCGTACAGACTGGCAGTGCACCGCCTGTACACTCCCCCTGGAATTGGCGACGGTCAAACTGGCCTATCTGGATGAAACATTTGCCGTTGATATTCCGGCTTGTCCCGCCTGCCAGCGGGTATTTGTCAGCGAAGAGCAGGCCGTTGCCAAAATGGCTCTTGCTGAGCGTATGCTCGAAGATAAGTAAATTATGACTGCCGCCTAATGACCGTCTGGACTCCTGATACGTGCAGAACCCTGATTGATGTCACCGGCGCTGCTCTGAGGCCCGGCGGACTTGATTTGACTGGGCATCTTCTCAGCTTTGGCAATTTTACGCCAGGCAGCCGTATACTTGATGCCGGGTGCGGCCTGGGCACCACACTGAAGCATCTCGCCACTACCGGTCATACAGGTGCGCTTGGTGTCGACAGTTCCCTGAGTATGCTGGCAGCGGCCCGGTCCCAAACCGGGGGGGCAGCTCTCATTTGTGCCGAACTGGAATGCCTGCCGTTCCCTGCTGCCAGTTTTGACGGGATCATCTGTGAATGCGTACTTGTCCAGACCGCTGCATCTGAAGTCCTGGCAGAGTTTCAGCGCATTCTCTGTGCGGACGGGGTGCTGCTCATTTCAGACCTCTACCGGAGGGAGCCGGAAACCGGGAGCTGTCAGGCACCAGACGACCGGCTGCCGACCAGACGGGAGGCAGAGACCATGCTCAGGGATGCCGGCTTTACTGTTGAACATTGGGAGGATCGGACCGGTAATTTGAAACAGTTGGCGGCCCGGCTTCTCATGGAGTCAGGAACGGCGCAGGAGAACCTCTGCTACTGGCCGGGCAACGGAACAGTGCGATCCACCGATGCCGTTTCAGGATTCAAGACCATTGGCTACCACCTTCTGGTTGCAAGGAGAGATGCCGCATGAATAATAGTCAGATGGAGGCAATACCGCTGGACGGACCCTATCTTGAGATATTGTCCCACAAGCAGAACGGCTTATGCTGCAGCCAGATTCTGGTCAAGCTCATACTGCAGGATATGGGGCGTGAGAATCCTGACCTGGTCCGGTCAATGGCGGCCCTCTGTTATGGCAGCGGCTACTCCGAAGGAACCTGCGGTTTGCTTACCGGAGCGGCATGCGCATTATCTTTAGGTCTTGAGGGTAATCCGGACCGGGAAAGAGCGGATGCTCTGCTCACCCTGATGCTTGATGAATTGTGCGGCTGGTTCACCGTAAAAGCCGAAACATCCTATGGCGGCAGTCGCTGTGTGGACATCCTCGCGGCAAGTCCCGACAAACGTGCGTGCACCCTGCTGTTGATGGGCACACTGGAAAAACTGACCACGATGCTGGCAAGCACCGCCGGTGCCAGACAAAGGATATAATTGTGACTGATCCCCGGCAAAAAAACATAGCACAGACGGAGAGCGTATGCCCGACATGCCTGAAAGCGGTGGCGGCAGAGGTTGTCTCCCGGGGTGATACGGTCTTTCTGGAAAAAACGTGTGCCGGACACGGGTCCTGGTCAGAGCCACTCTGGCGTGGTGCCCCGGCCTACGACACCTGGCAGCGCCCGAAGGAACCGGCGCAGCTGAAGGTCTGCTATGCGCCGGTCAAGGATGGCTGTCCGTTCGATTGCGGTCTCTGCGCAGAGCATCGGCAATATCCCTGCTCGGTGCTTCTGGAGGTCACGCAACGCTGTACCCTTGGCTGTCCGGTCTGTTTTGCCGACTCGACGGCAGAGAACGGGACGGAAAGCGATCCGGATATCGCCACTATCAGCGGCTGGTATGACCGGGTGATGGCGGCTGCCGGTCCCTGCAATATCCAGCTCTCCGGTGGCGAACCGACCCTGCGCAACGACCTGCCGGAAATCATCGCCCTCGGGAAGAGGAAGGGTTTTCCTTTCATTCAACTCAACTCCAATGGCGTGCGGCTTGCCGAAGAGTCGGGCTATGCGAAGAGTCTCGCAGAAGCTGGACTGACCACGGTTTTTCTGCAATTCGACGGGACTCACGATCAGATACATACCGCCTTGCGTGGCAGACCGCTCGCTTCGATAAAGGAGCAGGCGGTGACAACGTGCGGAGAGGCCGGCTTAGGTGTCGTGCTCGTTCCCACCCTGGTGCCGGGTGTCAATACTGACAATATCGGCGCGATCATCCGCTTTGCGTTAGCTCACCTGCCATTGGTACGGGGTGTTCATTTTCAGCCGGCAAGCCACTTTGGCCGCTACGCAATGAGGGAACTCTCCTACACCCGCTTCACGCTCCCGGAGGTCATGCAGGCGATCGAGGCCCAAACTGACGGGATACTGCGGGTGGGGGACTTCCTCCCCCCGGGTGGAGAAAACGCCCGCTGCTCATTCCATGGCACTTTCTTTCTGCTTCCTGACGGGAGTCTGCGCCGTATCAGCCCTGAATCTGCAAGCTGTTGCAGTAGCACGGACGGTCACGCCGCTCTGTTGAGCACAATCGGTTCGGTGGCCAGGCAGTGGGCGGCCCCTTCGGGCCGTGTTGCTGCTGCCACACCCTGCTTTGGAGAAGATGGCGTCATGGACCTTGATACCTTTCTCGATCGGGCGACAAATTACAGCCTGTCTATTTCCTGCATGGTATTTCAGGATGCCTGGAACCTCGACCTGGAGCGGTTGCGCGACTGCTGTATTTCAATCATGTCACCTGAAGGGCAGCTGATTCCGTTCTGTGCCTACAATCTCACCAGTGAGAGCGGGAAAACGCTCTATCGCAACCGGAAAGTACTGTCATGAAGAAGACGCCGCTGGAAAACTGGATTACCGGCACACTGCTCCCTCCGGGTGACGGGGCGCTGACACGGCATCATATTGAGTCGTATCAGTTGGAAAAAGTGAAGAGCGTGGTCTCCACTGTCAGGCAGAAAAGTTCCTTTTACCGCACGCTGCTTGCCGGAGATTACAAACGGGATATTGAGAATCTGGCGGACTTCAGTACGCTGCCGTTTACTACCGCCGCTGATGTCAGAGAGCAGGGGATGCGCATGCTCTGCACCTCACAGGATGAAATTGAGAGGGTTGTCACACTGCAGACCTCCGGAACGTCAGGCGCTGCCAAGCGGCTGTTCTTTACGGCTGATGATCTGGAGCTGACGGTCGATTTCTTCCGCCACGGCATGATGACCATGGTGGAGGCCGGGGATACGGTAATTGTCTTTCTCCCCGGCGAGCTTCCGGGCAGTGTTGGCGACCTGCTGTCACGAGCCCTCGGAACTGTCGGGGTGAAGGCGGTCATACATGGGCCGGTGCGCGAACTGGCGGCCGCCCGGAGTGAGATTCTCCGCCATAAAGCTCCCTGTCTCGTCGGCATTCCAACGCAGATCCTCGCTCTGGCGCGAGGGGAGGGGGCAGACGCCATCCCGTCAGGATGGGTGAAAAGTGTGCTGCTCTCCACTGACTACGTTGCCACTGCCATCAAGGAAGAGCTGGAGCGACTCTGGGGGTGCCGGGTCTTTGCCCATTATGGTATGACAGAGACCGGCCTCGGCGGTGGCGTCGAGTGTGAAGCGAGGGACGGCTATCATCTGCGTGAGGCGGATCTCTACACCGAAATTATCGATCCGGACGACGGACGACCGCTGCCGGATGGCGCAACCGGCGAAGTGGTATTTACGACCCTGAACCGTGTCGGCATGCCGCTGCTGCGTTACCGGACCGGTGATCTGGCGCGGATAATTGCTGACCCCTGCCCCTGCGGTACGGTACTGAAGCGGCTCAGTCGCGTAACAGGGCGGATTGAATCCATGCTGAAGATGCAGGGAGCGACTCTCTGTATGGCGGATCTGGACGAGATGCTCTTCCCGGTTGCAGGTCTGCTTAACTTCACGGCGGAAGTCACAACGCTCGCAGGAGCGGACCAGCTCCACCTCTCTCTTCAGGTATGCGAAGGGGAGGGGGAGCGGGTTGCCGAAGCGGTTACTCAAGCAGTCAGTAACTCCGGACTGCTGGCTCCCCTGTTCCGGATGGGGATTCTGGCGTTAGGGAGCATAACCTTCAACTCAGCCGGATGGTTTACCACCGGAACCGGAAAGCGATACATCAAGGATCACCGGTAGAGCAACAATTGATGCTTTCAGAGCAGTTACCTCAAACCAGTAGGAAAAAGAAACGGAGGAATTAAAAATGTCAGAAACGGGTAAGAAAACGATTTTTACGGCCTGTTGTCTCTGTTACCAGAGTTGCGGCGTCGAGGTAACGGTTGAAAACGACCGTGTGGTGGCGGTAAAGGGGCAGGAGTCGCACCCGATGAACAAGGGCATTCTCTGTGCCAAGGGGCAGGCGATGATCGAACACCTGTACCATCCTGATCGGCTCAAACACCCGCTCAAGAAGGTGGACGGGAAGTTCGTACAGATATCGTGGGAGCAGGCGTATACCGAGATTGCCGCCAAGCTGAAAGAGCTGAAAGAAGAGTTTGACCCGTCGGTGCTCGCCTTCTTCTGCGGTTCGATCGGTGTCGAGAACCTGGAGATGGGCTCGCTTACGCATCGCTTCAAGGCCGCCTTCGGTACGCCCAACTTCTTCTCGGTCGAAAGCATCTGCTTCCGGATGCGCATCCGTTCCCGACAGATCACCTTCGGCAAGTATCCGGTGGAGGAGATGGACTCCAAGCTCTATATCCTCTGGGGACACAATCCGGCAGCATCTGACATCGCCCTCTCCATTGCCATTCAGGAAAACCTTAAAAAAGGCGCCAAAGTCGTTGTCATCGATCCAAGAAAAATAGCCATCGCCGATCAGGCCGAAATGTACATGGCAATCAGGCCGGGCACTGACGGCGCTCTGGCGCTTGCGCTGATCAATGTCATCATCACTGAGGACCTCTACGACCACGAGTTTGTGGAGAAGTGGACCCTCGGTTTCGACAAGCTGGTGCCGCACATTCAGCAGTATACCCCCGAGTGGGCCGGGGCGATCACCGAGGTGAAGGCTGACGATATCCGCACGCTGGCACGGCTCTTTGCAGGGACGAGGGGAGCCAGTATCTGCCATGGCACCTGTACTCAGGATCAGCAGGCCAACGGCAGTCAGACCGACCGCGCCATGTCGATCCTGCAGTCCATCACCGGCAACATCAATGTGCCGGGCGGCTGGGTGATCAGCCCCCGGTTGTCACTCTCCGACATCAGCCTGCCGGTCAAGGGCAAGCCGCTCGGAGCCGATGAGTACCCGCTCTTCTACGAGCTCTGGAGCAGGACCAGCCCCTATGCGGTCATGAACATGGTACCTGAAAGTGTCCCTGACAAGCTCAAGGCCTTCATCGTGGCGGGTGGCAATCCGCTGGTCACCATGCCGGATTCGAATGCATTGACCGAAGCCTTCAAAAAACTTGATCTGCTGGTGGTCTACGACCTGTTCATGACTGAGACGGCGGAACATGCTCACTACGTGCTTCCGGCTGCAAACCAGCTTGAGTTCTGGGGCCTCGGTTACAACTACAACGTCTGCCACTGTCTGCCGTTCCTGATGCTGCGCCCACCGGCAGTGTCCCGCTATTATGAGTGCAGGACCGTGCTGGAGTTCTACAAGGAACTGGCCGAGGCCTGTGGTTTCGGCGAGCTGTTCCCCTGGAAGAATGATGAAGAGCTGGTAACGCATGAACTGGAGCCGTGCAGTCTGAGCTTCGACTACCTGCGGGAGCATCCGGAAGGAGCCTTTTACCAGGAAAAAAGCTATGAGCTGAATGAGCGTTCCTTTGCCACGCCGTCCCGCAAGATAGAAATCTACAGCGACGCCTTTGAACATGTCGGTTTCAGCCCGCTGCCGACCTACCTGGAACCGGAAAAGAGCCCGCAGGGAACCCGTTGGGAAGAACTTGGCGGCACATATCCCCTGGTCCTCTCCACCGGTACCCGCTATATCCATTATAACGGCTCACAGATGCACAATGTTGCCTCAATGAGAAAACTTGATCCGTATCCGCGTGCCGAGATGGGGCCGGAAACGGCAGCCAAATACGGTCTTGAACATCTTGACGATGTCATCATCGAGACAGACCGCGGCTGGGTAAAAATGAAGGCTGAAGTGAGCGACAGGACCATGGAAGGGGTCGTGCTGGTGCCCCATGGCTGGCCCAAGGACGCTAACTGCAACCGCCTGACCGATTGCCAGTGTCGGGAACCTATCATGGGTTACCCGCAGTGGAAGGGACTGCTCTGCTCGATCAGAAAAGCTGAACAATAACGTGGTATACAGAGGAGATTTACATGAATAACCGGCTTCTCAATGGCGGTGAATTTATAGTGGCAGATGCTGCGGGAATGGCCATCTTTATACCGGAGGATTTTACTTCCGAGCAGAAGCAGATTGCGGAAACCACCGAAGAGTTTATGAAGAAAGAGGTGTTCCCGCATATTGAGCGCATCGAGGAGAAGGATTTCGTTTTCATCCTCGAAAAATTGCGGCAGTGTGCCGATCTTGGGCTCTTTCTGGCCGAAGTCCCCGAAGAGTACGGTGGTCTGGAACTGGAAAAGACCACCAATATGCTTATGATCGAGAAGGTTGCCCCGGCGGCATCTTTTTGCATGGCCTTTGGCGGTCACACCGGCATAGGCATTCTGCCGATGGTCTATTACGGGACTCCGGACCAGAAAGAGCGCTATCTCGGGAAACTCGCTTCGGGTGAGTGGATCGGGGCGTACGCGCTGACGGAACCGGAGTGCGGCAGTGATCCGTTGAGCTCGCGCACGACGGCGGTACTGAGTGAAGATGGTACCTGTTACATCCTTAACGGCACCAAGCAGTTCATCACGAACTCGGCGTTCGCCGACATGTTTACCGTATTTGCCAGGATAGATGGAAAACACTTCTCCGCGTTCCTCGTTGAAAAGGGGTTTGAAGGTTTTTCAGTGGGAGTTGAAGAGAGGAAGATGGGCTTAAAAGGTTCATCGACGACTCAACTGCTGCTGGACAATGTCAGAGTCCCGGTAGAGAACCTGCTCGGAGAGCCTGGTAAGGGGCATAAGATCGCTTTCAACGTACTTAATGTGGGGCGGCTCAAGGTTGCTACGCAGTCCATGGGCATGGCCAAGGCGGCTTTCGCCGAGGCGGCTTCCTATGCAACCGAGCGGAAGCAGTTTGGAAAACAGATCGGCGCATTCGGCGCCATCAAGGAAAAACTCTCGGATATGCTGGCGGCGATATATGCCTCAGAAGCGGTGATCTACCGTGTTGCCGGTCTGCTTGATGACCGGCTTGCACTGCTGGATCACTCCGGTGCCGACTATTACGAGCGCTACCAGAAAGCAATCGAGGAGTATGCCACCGAGTGCGCCATAGCCAAAGTATTCTGCACCGAGCAGCTTGACATGGTCGTTGACGAAGCGGTGCAGATTCATGGCGGCTATGGCTACATTGCTGAATATGCGGTGGAGCGTTTTTACCGGGATTCCCGTATTCAGAGAATCTTTGAGGGTACCAACGAAATTAACCGTATCCTGATTCCGACCATGTTGTTCCGCAAGGCAGACGGCAACGAGAGCGCACTCTGGGACCTTGTCAAAAAGGCTCAGGAGGGATTTGCCGCTGAAACTGTGTATGACGGGGAGTTCACACCGGCATACACAACAATTGCCAGGCTGAAGCAGTTGCTGTTGACGGTGCTTGGTGCGGTAGTGCCGGCCAAAAATCATCAAGAGGTCTTACTGGCTATTGCCGATATGGTGATCACCATATTTGCTCTGGAAAGTGTACTGCTCCGGGCCGATAAGTCTCTCGCTCTATCCAGTGAGGCAAAGCGGGAGATTTTAAAGGCAATGGTCACGGTTTCGTCATTTGAGTTGGCCAATCAATTTCAGGCCGCCGCATCCCGTTGCTGCGCGTATGCTCTGAAGGGGGCTGACATGATCAATTCGCACAGGAAAATTGCGGAGCTGTCCACCTGTCACGTTGAGGGACTGCTGGAAGCCAAGCATCTCCTGTCCGAGGCGTCTAAGGAATCAGGGAAATACTTTTTTTGAGAATAATGACTTGTACCTGCTGGGAGTGAACAATCATGAAATACACGGTACAACCTGAAGTGTTTGAACTGAATCCGGATCTCTGCTTCGGGATTATTGTTGCGAGAGCGATAAAAAACAGTGAGACGACCGCTGAGGAAACTGCACGTTTGCGGAATGCCGAACAACGGGCCCGGGAAACCATACCAGAGGCGGAGTTGAAGAGTCAGCCGATCATCACAGGGTACCGGCTCGTGATGGAAAGGGCGGGCATCAATCCGAATAAATTTCAGAATTCTATGGAAGCCATGATGAAGCGCGTCCTGAAAGGGGGACAGTTGCCGACAATCAATTCACTGGTTGACCTGTGCAACGCTGTATCTATTGAAAATCAGGTGTCCCTCGGCGGTCACGCCCTGGAAGACATTCATGATGATCTCTCCGTCCGGTTTACCCGGGGAAATGAGCGCTTTCTTCCTTTTGGAGCTGAAGATTATGAGCCGGTGGAAGCGGGTGAACTGGTATTTACCAGCGGAGACGTGGTGCAGACCCGGAAATGGGTCTGGAGGCAGAGTGAACTGGGCAAGATGACGCTTGATACGAAGGGAGTATTTTTTCAGCTGGTCGGTTTTGATGACGCCCCCGGCAGCCCTTTGATGAGGGCACTTGATTCTCTCGAAGAAGTTGTTCGGACAAAGACCGATGGCATCTGGGAGCGGTTTGTTGTAAAACAGGGAAGCAATGAGATAGTATTTTAAATTCAGAAAGAGGTGCCACATGTCACAGTTACGAATAAGGACACCATGAATTCAACCCTTCACTGCTCATTGGCCTTGCAGGACCTGGCCTCTCCCGACGGAATCTGCTACTGCTGCGGGCCTGTACACCCCACCGGCCTGCGCATCAAGAGTTACTGGGCTCCCGATGGTACCTATGTTATTGCCCGGCATTCCCCGCGCCCTGAATTTACCGGTTATCCCGGCCTCGTGTACGGCGGACTGCTCGCCATGCTTGTTGACTGTCACGCGGGGTGGACCGCAATGGCGTACCACTACCGCGCCGAAGGGCGGGAGCCGGATACGCTTCCAAGCATAGAGTGCGTGACCGGAAAAATGAATATCAACTATCTGAAGCCAACCCCCATGGGTGTTGAGCTGACTCTCAAAGGATGGGTTGAAGGAGATGTCGGACGGAAAACGAGGGTTGTTTGTGAAGTATGGGCGGGAGATATTTTGACAGTCACTGCCGACACGGTGTTTGTCAGAGTGGATACCGTTCAGTTAAGTAGCAAAGCACACGCAAAAGCAAAAGCTTCGGATGGCGGACGCAAGGTGTGATTGCACGTGCAGAGAGGGACAAATGGCCGGATCGGAACGGCTGACTTGATTTAGTGAGGTGAAAGATGACGGTACAAACATTCAATACACCAATTACAGATCGATACTTTGAGGATTATTTACCGGGTGCTATTTACGAATATGGCTCTATTGCTGTCGTTCAGGAGGATATTGTCGCCTTTGCAAAGGACTTCGATCCTCAGGATTTTCATACTGACCCGGATGCTGCAAAACAGACCATCTTTGGAGGGTTAATTGCCAGTGGCTGGCATACAGCCGGACTGATGATGCGCCTCTATGCCGATCATTATCTGTCAAAAGTGGCAAGCCTGAGTTCTCCAGGTGTTGACGAGCTACGCTGGAAACAGCCCGTGAGGCCTGGCGATGAATTGTCTATACGGGTAACTGTTACCGAAGCCCGCCGATCAAATTCCAAGCCAGACCGTGGCATAGTCCGATCTTTCATTGAGGTGTTGAATCAAAATCATGAAGTTGTGATGAGCATGAGTGCTCTGAACCTATTGCTTTGCAGGTAGGGTGCAGTTGAACATATAAGCACAAAAAATTATATTCTACCGTTTGCCCACCCCATCAGTCAGCCACTGATACCAGGCCTCCATGCCATCACCGCTGCGTGCCGAGAGTTCAAAAATGAGGATGCCCGGATTGACACGACGCGCATACTCCTTACATATCTCGACATCAAAATCGAGGTGCGGCAGCAGATCGGTTTTGTTGAGGAGCATAACGGTGGAGTTGCGGAACATCCGGGGATATTTGAGCGGTTTGTCCTCACCTTCGGTAACCGAAAGAACGGCAACTTTGTGATGTTCGCCCAGGTCGAATGCGGCAGGGCAGACCAGATTGCCGACGTTTTCAATCAGAAGCAGGTCCAGATTGTCCATGTCAAAGCGATCGGTACCATGCATGATCATATGGGCGTCGAGATGGCAGCCGGCTCCGGTGTTTATCTGTCGCACCGGAACACCGGTGGCGGCGATGCGCTGAGCATCGTTATCAGTCTGCTGGTCGCCCTCTATGACGGCACAGCGGAGTTTTGGCGAAAGATCCCGCAAGGTCCGTTCCAGAAGGGTTGTCTTGCCGGACCCGGGTGAGCTGACCAGGTTTAATACAAAAATCCCCTTATCCTTGAACAGGGCGCGATTAAAACCGGCCAGCCGATTGTTTTTGCCCAGAATATCCTCTTCAATCGCAATGGTCGTCCGCTTGACGTGCTTTTCATCATGACCGTGCGAATGTGTGCCTTTGTGGTCGTGTGGATGGTGATGCCCGGCGTCGTGTTTGTGCTGATTTTCGTGGTGATGGTTGTGATCGTGGTCATGATGGTGTTCGGTCGATGGGCATCCGCAGGTTGTACACATGGTAGACTCCTTAACAATTATATTTCACTTCCGACATAACAAAAAAGCACTAAAACCAAAAACAAATTTTATCTTTCACTGAACTGCAGTTGATGCAGCCGTGCATATATCCCGTCAGCTCGCAGAAGTTCTTCGTGTGAGCCCTCTTCAGCTTTGACACCATTCTGGATGGTGATGATCCGGTCTGCATTCCGGATAGTGGAGAGACGATGGGCAATTACCAGCGAGGTACGCCCCTGCATCATCCCGGTGATCCCCTCCTGAATCATCTGCTCTGAGGCGCTGTCAATGCTGGCGGTGGCCTCATCAAGTACGAGTATTTCCGGATCAAAGGCAACAGCCCGGGCAAAAGAGATCAACTGCTTCTCTCCGACAGAGAAGTTACTGCCCCGTTCCCGCACTTCCTCTTCATAGCCGTGAGGCAGCTTCTCGATAAAACGATCGGCACCGACCGCCGCCGCAGCCTGATGGACACGCTGTCGGGCCTGCTCGTCGCCGAGGCTGATATTGAACTCAATACTTCCTGCGAACAGGCAGGGATCCTGGAGCACCACACCAATCCTGCTGCGAACCTCAGTCAAATCAAGTGTACTGATGTCGATTCCATCCAGAAGAATTACGCCGCGCTCGATCTCGTAGAGTCGTGTCAGCAGCCGGGTTATGGTGGTTTTGCCGCCGCCGCTTTCCCCGACGATCGCTATCCGTTCCCCTCGCTGGACGGTGAGGTTGAAGCCGCTCAGAATGTCATTGCCGACCTGGTAGGAAAATGAAACATCACGGAATTCTATGAGGGGACCGGAAAGACCCCATCCCCCTCCTAACCTCCCCTTTATGCCCCAGAGGGTACTTGAAGGGGGAGGAACTACAGTCCCCTCCCCTTCAGGGGGAGGGTTAGGGTGGGGGTGGGGTGAAGCCGGCGTATCCAGCAGCGCAAATATCCTCTCCAGTGACGCCATTGCTCCCTGCATGACTGAATATTTTGCCGAAAGATCGCGGATCGGCCCGAAAAATTTTTCTATATACTGAATGAAGGCGACCAGAACCCCGAAGGTCAGGGCTCCCTGCAAAATCTCCCCGCCGCCGTACCAGATGATCAGGGCGACCGCTATTGATGAGAGTGCTTCTACCATGGCATACAGTGACGCATCCCAAAAGATGACCGGCATGTTGGCGTCACGATATGATGCGTTCAGCAGGCTGAAACGGCGCTCTTCATCGCGTTCGCGGTTAAATATCTGGATAATGCTGATACCGGAAATACATTCGTTAAGGAAGGAATTCATGGTCCCGAGGCGCGCCCGGACCTCCCGGAATGATTTCCTCATACGGCGGCGGAAGGTGTAGGCAACGTAGAGCAGAACCGGCAGGACGGAAAAGGTCACGAGCGACAGTTTGAGATTCATCCAGAGCATAACAGAGATAATGCCGATTAACAGCAGGATGTCGCCGATGATCGTGATGATGCCGGAAGCGAACATTTCCCCCAACACCTCGATATCGCTGGTGAGTCGGGTAACCGCACTCCCGGTCGGAACTTTGTCGAACCAGGTGACCGGGAGGTGCATGACGTGGCGGTACAGTTCCGCACGCATGTCTGACATGACCCGTTGCCCGACCGACTGCAGCAGATATACTTCCAGAAAAGAGAGGAGTGATTCCGCAATCAGGATGCCGAGAAATCCGAGCGCAATGACTTCAAGTCCGGCGAGTTTTCCGGAAATAATGTGATTGTCGATGGCGAGTTTGATGATCCATGGCTGCGCCAGTCGGCAGGCGGCAACAAGCGGCAGTATCAACACTACGACGGTGATCGCAAACCGGTACGGAGCCACATAGCGTACAAACCGCCGCAATAGGGCGGTGTCATAGGCTTTTCCCGCTATTTCTTCTTCGTAGATTCCGCCGTGGTGCATTGGTAAAAGTCCTCGGGTAAATGGTATAGCTGAGTGTCGCTCATCCGCATGCCTGACAGGTACCGGGTGCCGGAACGGTATAGTCGCAGTAGTGCCACAAGCTATGTCCGCTCTATCTGGCTGTTCGTTGTCTTAATCGTTGTAACGAGTAAACCAATTTCTGTTCGCAACGTCGGAAGATGGTTTTCGATAACATCCCATACAATCAGCCAATTAACACCGAAGTTGCAGCAAGTACAAAATCAATTTCATCGAGAATATGTTTGAGAAACACCACATCAGGCTTCATACCAGAGCACCTCTTTCTCAATATACGGTCGGACATGACTGCTCAAGCCGTCAGATGTTACCAGATCCACATGGCGGCCAAATAGTTTTTCTAGTGAAAAAGCCAGATTCATATAGTTATCAAATGTTGGCTGCTCAAATTCCACCAGAAAATCCAGGTCACTCCTCGCCCGTCCCTGGTTTCTTGCAAAAGAGCCAAAAAGACCGATTCGACGCACACCCCTGACCCTGAGTAATTCATCATTGTCACTCAATACGGCAAATATTTGCTGACTGGTCGGGATTGTTTTTTTTATTTTTTCAGGAATGTCTTTCATACAGCGTCCTCCCGGTTTTATGGGCTATGGTGACAATGTGGTTGATTGCGCCATTCCACTTCGATACTTCTTCAGGTGTGTACACAAGAATATCCATGGCGCATGGATACGGCTTGAACATAAGCTGTAATGGTCCCGATCTGCGGTACCTCGGTTGAGCCGAATCCATAACCACCAGAAAATCAAGGTCGCTATCCGGAGTCGGGGTACCGGAAGCGTAGGAACCGAAAAGGATTATCTTCTCGGGATGGAAGTTTTCGGCTATTGCATTCGCCACCCCTTCAATGGTTTCCGAAGCGATCAGCTCGCCCTGTTTTTGCTGTTTCAAGCTTACTGCTGGCATTGCAGACCCTCCTGAAATTTATCTGGCCATATTTCTAACGATCGTTTTCAATCTACTCCGCCAGAACATAGGGCGCCTTTTATGATGAGCAACGGCAACTATCAGAATCAAATCGGCTTCAATGGAATAAAGCAGACTATAAGGGAAGTGAAAGAGTACTTTGCTGCGGATAGTGCCTCGTACTTTCCTGGCTGCACGGGGATGCGACGTGATTACTGATATAGCCCTATGTACTTCCGTAATAAATGCCAAGCCAACGCCGGGCGCTTCATTTTCGTAATAACGGGAAGCCTCCCGAAACTCTTCATCTGCTTCCGGCAAGAACTCATAATTCATGATAGTTCAGCTATCGCTCTTTTAAAAACTTCGTTGCCAGGTATTCCCGCGACTTTACCGGCACGATAATCATCAAGCCGCCGTTCGGCCTCATCCAGCCACAATCTTTCAACTTCCGACACGTTTGGTTCATCGAGACTCAAGAGCAATTTACCGACGAGATTGGCACGGGAATGAATGTCCAGATTGAGAGCTTCAGATTCAATTTTTTGTAGTGCCATTGGCATGATGGTACCTCCTGTTAATAGTTTCTATTCGTCTTCTTCACAATCCCCATCCATCTCGTCATCACCCTCCTGATTCAGCACATCATCGTCAGGATTCTGATCTTCTCCGGTGGCGTACACAGGGCAGTAATTCCGAAAGATTTCCCTGTAAGTGCCCACAAAGCTTCAAATCACTTTGCTTCATGTGTGCCCTCATGTACTTGAGACGTAACCTTTTCTGCACACCGCACATCAGTTTCGGTATAAAGAACCGTGACGGCTGGAGCGGTATTGCCTTCATTACAACAAGATTGCATTATTTCGGCAAGACGCCTTCCTGCCTCGTGGAACAATACCCTGTCGGTTTCTCGCAGTAGCACAAATTCGTTTGTTTTAATTGCACATGGTATTTGTTTCCCTTGGAAAATCCAGCAGGCTCGCTGAACAAAAGAAAGCCAGTTATTGAACGCTTCCAGCTCTTGCCAGCGGGTAAAATACCATCCTGGCCAACAGGTGGCACTGCACTGGCCGTTAAATCGCATCAATTCATGCCCGTCATGTTGCGGAAAAAAACCAAATTCCACCAGTGTGCCTGTTGGCCATAGTGGTTCCGATTCCCATGCTGCCGTTAAGTCCAGGCCAAGGAGTTGATCCAAATCTCTCCCGTCAACTTGAGGTTCCAGTTCTTCGACCGTGATCGTTGTTCTTTCTGGGAAGTTAAAATCATGCAAACGATGAAGTTCTTTCACACCAAACTCTTCAGTTTCGGGGTAAGCAGCGAAAGAAGTGGTTCCGAGGCGCTGTAGCTCCTTCATTATGGCGCGAACATCTGCTTCATACTCTTCCCGGTGAAAAACCAGCCGGATGAAACCGGATACCACATCAGTAAGTGAGTCGTCAATCACCTCACGATAACCGGCAATATCCAACTCCCAAATGACCGTATGCGAATCCGGATGGCTTACCAATACTCCCTCATTTATTCCGGCATCATCGGCGCAACCACATTTGCAGGTGAGTAGGTAAAACGCACCGGGACGTTTGACGGAATCCAATAACCTGAACGAGTCCCAGACAATTTCTTGATTGCACAGTTCGCCACGGAAACAGGGCATGACCGGGACCGCCTGCATGACAAAATATGGCGGGTCGGCATAAATTAAATCACTGACTCTCACGTTCCAGCCGAGTCGGGCCGTTATTTCAGCATTAGGATGTTGCACACTATTTCCGGCAGGCGGGTTAGTCATGTTGTTTTCTTTTTGACCTTCTTCTCCACCCCCACTAACGGCGCAACTAACTGCTGATAGCGCTCAAACAAAAATGCCACCCGCTCGGCCTCAGTCTTGAAACCGGTTTTACCGTACGCTGAATCAACGGCGCGATCAAGTGTCTGATGCGTTTTGACCAGTTCCGGCGGCATGGTCAGGGGATCGTAGAGGTCGGCAAGGGTGGATGTGGGAAATTTAGCGCGGGCGTCAAGCACCGCTTGGGCGGCGGCTTCAATTGCGGTTTGTGTTTTTTGGGGCGCATGGCATGCGCCCTTGTCGGAGTCGCCACCATTGTTGCACTTGTCCGCAAAAGACGGGCGAACGCCGTTCGCCCCTACAAAACCCATATCCGGCCAGGGGAAATTGTTGTAGACGATACCGGCAGAGTAGCGGTAGTCACTTTTCAGGCGTCCGCAAACCGCCCGCATCCAGGCGTTGTGCATGGTTGAGCAGAGGATGCCAAAGTGGTAGAGGGTCGCGTTGGGAAGAACGTACAGTAAGTTGCTGGCTACTGTCAGGCTTGAGAAAAAACCGATTGGCACATAGACGCGCCGCTCTGAAGAAACTTCAGGGATGGCAACAAAGTCTGCCGCTGGCTGACGGATTTCGCCAAACACCGACGGAGTGGCGGCACTCTGTCGCGTCGGTTCTTTGCTGCTTTTAAGTCGCATTTCTTTTACCGCTTCAACCCGTTTAAGAACATGCGGCATTCTTCGCATCTCATCAGGAGGGCATTCGCCAAGCCACAGGCAAAAACGGGATATGCCGTTAATCAATTCCTCCGAACCCATGAATGGCCGAATCCACTGCTCTGCCGCTGGTTCCTTCAAGAGAAGTTCAGTTCTGTCTGCTTCCGACAGCAAGAGATTTCCGCCGTCAACCGGTTTACTGCCATAGACAAGTGACGGTACAGAGCAAAGAGGTTTTGAAAGTCGTTGTAGTACCACATCCGGGCCATCAACCAGATAGGGATTGATGTTGATAGCCTTGATGGCGTGCGGTTCACTTTTGGGTGTATCGTAGTCAAAGAGCCATTTGTCCTGCACCCAATCCCCACCCCGACCCTCCCCTTGAAGGGGAGGGAGAGAAAAGCCGATGATGACACAATGCACGGCGGCCTTGCCCCGCGCCTCGCTGTTCCATTGGAAGGTGCGGTGAGCAAAGTTAATCCTGATGCCGCGACGGAACAGATCAGGCCAGAGGATGCCGACTTGTTCACCTTGAGTGATAGAGTTGGTGGAGACAAAGGCACACCTAACCCCCCTCATTCCCCCCTTATCAGGGGGGAGGTTTAAATACTCCTCCCCTGATAAGGGGAGGCTGGGAGGGGTTAAATACTCCGCTGCCTTGCGATACCAGCAGGCCACAAAATCGAGCACACCAGCTCCCTTGATATCATGGAATACTGTGGCTAACTCCTCTTTCTGCGCTGCACTTTGCAGCGACTTCCCCACAAACGGCGGATTCCCCAGCAAATACGACAACCGCCACGCCGGAACAACATCGTTCCAATCAATTCGCAAGGCATTGCCATGCACAATATGCGGCGCTTTCTTGAGCGGCAGTCGGGCATAGTACTGACCGAACTCTTCCGACACTTTCAAGTTCATCTGGTGATCGGTCAGCCAGAGCGCCACCTCGGCAATACGCGCCGGCCACTCCTCGATCTCGATGCCGTGGAACTGATCGACGTTGACACCTATGAGCTGGAAGACATCCAGCATGAGCTGGTCGCTCTGCCGCACGTGACGCAATACTTCCAGTTCCAGCAAGCGCAACTCACGGTAGGCGATGACGAGGAAATTGCCGCAACCGCAGGCCGGATCGAAGAACGTCAGGCGCGAGAGTTTTTTCAGGAACTCGAAGAGCTGGTTCCGGTTGCGCTTGACCTTGTGGAATTCGGCCCACAACTCATCAAGAAAAAGCGGATGGATCAGCTTGAGAATGTTGGTTTCGCTGGTGTAGTGCGCGCCCAGGTTGCGTCGGGCGGTAGTGTCCATGATGCTCTGGAAAAGTGAACCGAAGATGGCCGGGCTGATTCGGCTCCAGTCAAGGGCGCAGCAGTCCAGCAGCGCTTCACGCATCTGCCGGGTACAATCGGAGATCGGGAGGGCTTCGCTGAAGAGTTGGCCGTTAACGTAGGGAAAGGCGGATAACTGTTCGTCAAGCGCACCTGAGCGACGCTCCGGCGCGGTGTCAAGCACCTGAAAAAGTTTGGCAAGGTGCATGCCCAGATCGCTGCCGTCTTCTGCTGTGCGCTGTTCCAGATAATCCTGAAACTGGCAGCGCTCAAAAAGGGCGGTATCTTCAGCAAACATACAGAACAAGATACGAACAAGCAAAACTTCCAGCGGATGTCCGTCGAAACCGGATGATTTCAGCAAATCGTGCAGTTTGCCAAGCTTTTCGGCAGCCTGGACATTGACCGGGTCTTGCTGACCAAAACTGCGGGTTTGGTAACCGGCAATAAAGCCGAAGAGTTTGATGTTTTTGGAGAAGTCGGCAAGCAGGAAGTCATGTTGCTCTTTAGTATCCAAATCGTGCAGACGAAAGCGGGCAAAGTCTGATACCAGCACATAGCGCGGTAAATCACGTTCTTTCAGGCCGGGGAAATAATCAAACGCCTGACGCGCCGCTCGGTCAAGGTCTTTCCCGCGTGACTTGTGTTCAACCAGCAATACACCTTTCCAGAGCAGATCAATGAAACCGCCCTGACCGTCGCCTTTCTTCACAGGGGCTTCAAAGGAAGCCACCCGCCGTCGCGTGATTCCAAAGACGTTGAAAAAGCCATCCCAGAAGCTCTTGGCTTCGGCATCTTCGGATGTTTCGTTGGCCCACTCTCGGCTGAAGGTTAAAGCGCGGTCACGTATTTCATTCCAGGAAAGCGGCATTACATCGATCCTTTTTGTTGATCAAGTTTCAATATCCAGAATAACTCAAACACAAAACTGCTCCAACGCCACCCCAACTTGAGATGCCAATTTGGCATCTCAAGTTTTCCAGCTCTTCTCTGGTCAGCTCAAACATGAAATCTGCGGGAAAGCGCTCAAAATTTCTGCGAACTGCCCGTTTCAACTGGGCTGTTTCAACACCGTAGAGCATGGCAAGATCAAAATCCACCATGACTTTTTTGCCACGGACAAAATAAATCCGTGTAGCCAGATTATCTTCTCGCAAGAGCACATCTTCCATTTTCGCTCCTTCTACAATCATTTGCTGCAAGAATTCATACACGAAATTCTGGGCATTAACTCACTTTCCTACCACAAACCACGCTTTCAGTCGCAACAACGCCTAAACACTCGCTTAACGTGACGCTGGAGCGTCACCGGCTTCATTGCCACGCCGGAGCGTGGGAACGATAATCCACAAAATTCCGGACGTCCGGAATTTTGATATAACTATATGATTTATAACAATTCACGTCGAAAAACAGCCCAAATTTTTATGACCACCATTTTTCCCCATATCTCCGCTAAACAACCGAAACTAGGGCATTTCATTACTTCATCAGCTTTATCTTCTGGTACACCATCCCACGAAGCTTTACCAAGGTGAGACTCAGTGCAACCTTCTGTTCTACACTCAACGTGGCGTTATCCAGCGTATAGAGCCGGTCATAAAATTGATCCACAAAAGCCAGATCAACCGGAGTATCCACCGCCTTCGGTTTGGCGGTTTTCTTTCGGATATCGCCCACAGTGAGGCCACTTTCCTTGTATTTGGTGTAGAGAGCTGACATTTTTTCCGGGGTCTTTTGCCGGGCAATGAGCGCAAGAATGCTTCGCCCGGCCTTCGGCTCTTTGCGGCAGTCATCCTTTACTTCTGCGGGTAATTTATTGAGTGAGAGGATTTCGGAAAGGGTGGAATCAGATTTGCCCAAAATTATAACAAGATCACTGAGTGCGTAATCATGCAGAACACGCAGTTTCTCAATCGCCTCTGCTTCTTCAATTGCGGTCAGATTCTCCCGCAATAAATTCTCAACAATGGATAATTCCGCCGGTTCGCCAGTGGTAAACACCGCCGGAATCGTCAGACATCCTGCCAGTTTTGAAGCCTGAAAGCGCCGTTCACCGGAAACAAGCAGCAAAGCGCCATCTGCCGCCTGACGGACAAGAACCGGTTGCAAGACTCCATGCTTCGCAATCGACGCTTTCAATTCCGCCAACGCCTGTTCATCGAAATACTTGCGCGGCTGGTCAGGATCAGGCTGCAGATCCGCAATGTTCAGATCATACAATTTGCCCTTCTCAAAGGTAACTGGTGTTGAATCCGCCATAAATGCCTCCTCATTCGAATCAAATAAGTCACTATCAAAATGAGCGGATTGTAAACAAAAGTATGTGAAGTAGCAAGATTTCTCCGATATCAAGAGAGCGCTTATGTCGGACTTTCCGAATTTATACAAGGAAAGTCTTTGTAGTTTCGTAGGTTGGGGTGAGGCACGAACCCCAACGGTTTTAACGTTGCCGACACCGCAACGTTGGGGTTCACGATACGGCTGTTCACCGCCAACCTACACAATCCCGGCATTGCTTGGTACAAGATGTACCTCAAGTTTGCAGCCAACCGCCTGTGCGTATTTTTTTAACGTTGCAATGGTGGGTGAGTGGCCATTACCCGAAAGAGCCGTTTCCAGTCGTGTCACCGCCGGTGCTTTCGTCCCCATCTTTTCGGCTACTTCTGCCTGGGTAAGACCGGTATTTTTCCGTGCCAGCAGTAGTTCGCGCAACAGATTGAACTCGGTATCAAGCTCATTGTAAGCGGCGTTAAATTCCGGATCCATCTTCCATTCATCAACCATCTGTTTATGGGTTTTTGTCGGTTCTATCTTTTTCATGGCGCCGCTATCTCCTTTTGCCGACGATGGGCGAGATCAAGCTCCCGCTTTGGGGTTTCGTTCGTCTTTTTTATGAACGAATGTAGAATGATGATTTTTCTTCCGACCTTCATGCAGTAGAACACCCTGGCAATACCCTCGCGCCCTTTTGGCCGCAGTTCAAACAACCCGCCACCCATTGCCCGTGAATGTGGCATACGGAGGTCAAGACCAAACTCTTCCAGCAGGTTGGAAAGGCGTGTGTATGAAGCCCGAATCCCAACCGGCAAGGCTGCAATTTCCAAACGAACTTCTTCGCTGTAGTAGTCAATTATCCAAGACATAGTCACCTCATAACATATTTGTTATGTTAATTCAACGTGCAATCGAAGGGGCTTTCAGAACTCATACCCCAGCCCTCCCAACTTCTGCCGGATCAGCCCGTCCAGTTCCGCCCCCTTGTCCATCTGTTCACCCTGCGTTTCGGTCAGCCTCAGCATCTTCTCGGCAAAGGCTTCGTCGTCATCCTCCACCGCTTCCGCACCCACATAGCGCCCCGGTGTCAGCACATGGCCATGTTCGGCAATCTCCGCCAGCGTCACGCTGCGACAGAAGCCAGCAACATCGGTATACTCGGCATTGGTTTCTCCATCACCCCGCCAGGCACTCACGGTGTCGGCGATTCTCTGAATATCGGCATCGGTAAACTCGATCCGCACCCGGCTGTACTCAGCAGCGTCCATGTTGGCGCGGAGCTTGTCGGCGGTAGCCCAGAGGGTTTTCTTGATGTCTTCTATCATGGGGTATGGTTTTCCTTGGTGGTGTATGAAATTTGGGACAACTACGTGATGGCGGGCTTTTTACATCATATCGACCGGATCTATATCAACAGAAATGCGAACGGTCGCGACGACATTTGCCCGTTGACGCCAGAAGGCGAGCAGCCTGTGAAGATCGCTCCGGTTGGCACCTTTCAGCAGTATCTGGCGTCGAAATCGATTGCGGAGTCGATAAATCGGCGAGGGGGCGGGGCCGAGGATTTCAACCCGGACTTTCAATTCCGATTTCAGGCGCGCCAGCAACCGGGCTGTCATATCAGCCTGATCGGCTACCGCCTGTTCTGCCAGTCCGGAAATGGCGAACGCCGCCAGAAAGGTGAAGGGTGGATAGCCGGCTTCGCGGCGAAACTCAAGTTCCTGCTGATAAAACCCGGCGGCATCATGTCCGGCAGCCGACCGTATTGCGTAATGTTCGGTGTCATACGCCTGTACAACCACTCTGCCTGGATTCTCACCGCGACCGGCCCTGCCGATGACCTGTGACAATAATTGAAAGGTCCGTTCTGCTGCCCGAAAATCGGGCATGCCGAGGCTCGCTTCGGCGTTCACCACTCCAACCAGCGTCACTTCCGGAAAATCGTGCCCTTTGGCAATCATCTGGGTGCCGACCAGAATATCGGCACTGCCGTTATTCATGCGTGACAGCAGGCGTTCGTGGCTCCCTTTGCCGGAGGTTGTGTCGCTGTCCATCCGGAGAATGCGGGCTGTCGGCAGCAGCTCTTTCAGGTCATGTTCCAGCTTTTCAGTCCCTGCTCCCAATTCACTGAGTGCCGCTCCTGCACATGCCGGGCAGGTGCCGGGCGCCGGAACGGCGTAGTCGCAGTAGTGGCAGAGGCTCTGTCCCCGCTGACGATGATAGGTCAGGGTTACGGAACAGTTGGGACAGGTCAGTGGTTTTCCGCAGTCGGTACAGACGAGAAAAGTTGCAAAGCCGCGCCGGTTAAGGAACACAATTGCCTGGCGCTTCTGTTCAAATGTTTCAATTAATTTTTCTGACAGGGTTGTGGAGATGGTTTCCTTACTCCCCCTCATCGCCACCAGTTCAACGAGCGGCATCGGGCGGCCTGCAACCCGCTCCGGCAATTCAAGCAGCGTCAGGCGCCCTTCTTCTGCCGCGTGGATGCTGGTAACTAATGGTGTTGCAGAGCCGAGCACAACCGCAGACTGTTCCATCTGTCCCCGCACGAGTGCAAGATCGCGGGCGTTGTAGCGCAGTCTTTCCAATTCTTTATCTGATTGTTTAAAGGAAGCTTCGTGCTCTTCATCGACAATGATAATTCCGATCTTCTCCAATGGAGCAAAAATTGCCGAGCGGGCTCCGATGACGATCCGCGCCAGCCCCCGCCTAATGCGGCGCCACTCATCATACCGTTCCACGTTGGAGAGTCCGCTGTGCAGGATAGCAATGCCGCAGCCAAAACGGGCTTGAAAGCGTCCGGCCAACTGGGGAGTGAGAGCTATTTCCGGTACCAGCACCAGCGCATTTCTGCCGAGTTCAAGCGCGTGTGAGATTGCCTGAAGATAGACCTCGGTTTTGCCGCTGCCGGTCACGCCATAGAGTAGAAAAGGGGTAAAAAGTTTTCCGTCGAGGCAGGTTGAAATTGCATCCAAAGCCGATTTTTGATGGCTGTGAAGAAGACGTGGTTCGTCACGCGCTGCTCTGCGATTTTTAAACGGATCACGATACACTTCGCGCTCTTCCACTTTGCACAGTCCAAGCTCTACTAAACGCTTGAGTTGCGGCGTGCAGGCGTCGAAGCGTTTGCGAAGATCTCCTGCGGAAATATCGCCGGAGTCGCGAATGACGGCCAGTATTTCGAGCGCTTTGGCATTGGTTTTTTGGGGGGGGACAGTCGCCGGGGTCGGTAGGTAAAACTTTTCTCTGCGGACAGAGTTCCCGCCGGTAAATGCCTCCCCTTCACCTGAACTACCTTTACGGCTTTGAATATTGATACCGGCCGGGAGGGCCGAGTGCAGGACTTCACCGAGCGGATGCTGGTAATAGGATGCAGTCCAGCGGAAAAAATCAAGCTCTTTCGCCGTCCAGAGCGGCTCATTGTCCAGCACGGCAATGATTTCTTTCAAAATGGGAAACGGGGAGACGGTGACATTCCCTAAGATGTAACCGGTCAGCTTCCTATTTCCAAATTGCCCGAATGGTACCAGGGCCCGCCTGCCGGAAAGTGCCTGTGCGCGTAATGATTCAGGAACAAGATAATGGAAGGTTTTGTCCAGATAGAGTGGAATGGCAATCTCGATTATATAAGGGCCGATGCCTTCTTGTTTCACGATGAGATCCAAAATTGTGTCAAAAATGTTGTATTTTTATTCCCTGTTGGATAGCATACCCGGAAATATCGTGTATAGTAAAAACTGGTTTGACCTCTGCTCGATTTGAAACCGTTGTAAAAGGAAATATCGTATGAATTTGAATGAGTTCCTCAGTATAAAAGTGCGAAACAACCCGGACAGTCTGCTGAATCTGTTGGTGAAAGTGGCATGTATGTCGATTGTCATTGTAATCGTGGTGAGCGGATTCGGCTTTTACCGTGTGTTCTCGGCGTTTGTCATCAAAGAAGCCGAGAACAGTTCTGTAAATCTTTGCAGTTTTCTTGTTGAACAGCAAAAAAACCTTTTTTTTATTACTCAATCGGGAAAAGATACTGAGATCGGGCTCCATGAAGCTGAATTAAAACTCTTTGATACCAATATTCGAAACTACCTGGAGCATTTCAGCATCATCAAGGTGAAATTATACAATGCTGAAAAACGTATCGTGTACTGCACTGACCCAAAACTTATCGGGAAGGTTGATGATAAAAACCAGCGCCTCAAGAGGGCGTTGGCAGGGATCATTGATACTCACTTGGTCACCAAGGATCAAGCCGTTGATCTGGCTAATGAAAAACTTTTTGATGTAGATGTTGTAGAAACGTATGTCCCGATAATTGGTCCGAACAAAAAAGTCATCGGCAGTTTTGAGCTATATGTGAACATAACCGCCTATCGAGAACAAATCCGCTATGGTGCTGTACTTGTGACGTCATTTCTAACAGTTGTCCTCATAACTGTCTTCGGCTTTTCGTATCTGCTGATTCGAGGGGGTGCCGCTCAACTTAAAGAGGCACAGACGAAACTCGAAACGATGGCTGCCACTGATGTGCTGACCACTCTCTCAAACAGAGGTCACCTCCTTTCGCGTGGTAAAGAGGAGTTTGAACGGTTACGGCGCAGTCGCACTGATAGTCCGAGTTCGGCTGATATGGGCTGCATCATGATAGATATCGACCATTTCAAAAAGGTTAACGATACCTATGGTCATCTTGCCGGTGATGCCGTCCTGAAAGAGGTCGCACGGCGCCTGTCTACGAGTGTCCGTCCCTATGATGTCGTCGGGCGTTATGGTGGTGAGGAGTTTGTCATTATGCTCCCTGATACGTCAATGGAGCAATGTCTGATCATCGCAGACCGCATCAGGGGAAATATCCGTACTGAAACGATTGAAGCGGAAGGCAGGAACCTTTCAATAACAGCCAGTCTGGGTGTTGCCAGAACAAGCGAGGCTGACATGACTCTGAGTGATGTTCTCAAACGGGCTGATGCAGCAATGTACAAGGCTAAGGCTGATGGTCGTGACCGGGTGGTTCAGGCCGTCGAGTGACCGGAAACAACTCATTTGCTGCACCGGTTACCAATGTTTTTTCGGCGGTTCCGTTGTACCGAGATGAGTAATCTCTCCATCGATAATTTTGAACATATCGCCAACCTCGGTGGTCCAGGCGTCACCCTCTTCCGGAGGGTTGGGAAAAGAGCGCTGCCCGAGAAACATTTCCACCTCACCAATATAACCGAACCATTCCAGCGAACCGGTCATCCAGATTCTTGTGTTTATTGACATGTTTTCTGTCCTTGTAGTGGCGACCGGTCCGGTCGCCCTTTCTATGATAATTTACCCTTAAAATCTTCATAACCAAAACTGCGCACTATCTTCAGTTCCCCTGTTTCAGGCTCGTAGGTGCAGATGTGCGGGTGCTGAATGCCGTTGAATGTGGTGGTCTTGACCATCGTATAGTGTGCCATGTCTTCAAATGCGACTCTGCTGCCGGGCCTGAGAGGGCTGTCAAACGACCAATCACCGATGACATCGCCTGCGAGGCATGAAGGTCCACCCAGTCGGTAGGTGTGTTTCTTTTCGCCTGCAGCAAAGCCATTGGTGATATCGGGTCGGTAGGGCATCTCCAGAATATCCGGCATATGGCAGGTTGCAGAAACATCCAGAATAGCGATATCCATGCCGTTGTTGACGACGTCCATTACCTCACCCACCAGAATGCCGGTGCCGATGGCAATCGCTTCTCCCGGTTCAAGATAAACTTGCAGATCATATTTTCCCTTGAAATACTTCACCAGTTCCACCAGGCCGTCAATATCGTACCCTTCCCGGGTGATGTGGTGCCCGCCACCAAAGTTGAGCCATTTCATCTGTGGCAGAAACTTGCCGAACTTTTCTTCAAAGGCTTTGGCCGTTCGCTCCAGAGGCTCAAAAAGCTGCTCGCAGAGGGTGTGAAAATGCAACCCTTCGACTCCGCTCAGGGCAGGCCCATTCACATCAATTAGTCCGTTCCCTGAGCGGAGTCGAAGGGCGAACTCCGAATAGGGAATGCCGAGGCGTGAATTGACTGCACAGGGGTCATACATCTCCGTGTGCCCCTCGGAATGCTCCGGGTTGACCCTCAGACCGATGGAGACGCGCCCCTGTTCCTTCTCCCACAGCGGGCGGAACCGCTCCAACTGGCCGAAGGAGTTGAACACCAGATGATTCGATATACCAAGGAGTTCAACAATGTCGCTCTCTTTAAATGCGGCAGCAAAGCTGTGTACCTCGCGGCCGAACTCCTCTCTCCCCAGTCGTGCTTCCCAGGGGGAGCTGGCGCAGACACCATGCAGCGTTTCCCCGATGAGCGGGAAGACACTCCACATGGAGAACGCTTTCATGGCCAGTAATATTTTTGCGCCGCTGCGCCGTTGAACCTCGTCCAGAATAGCCAGATTGTGGCGCAACCGCCCAAGGTCAACGACGTAGGCAGGGGAGGGGGCGAGCTGGAGGATTTTATCGATATCGATGTTGATCACAATCAAAAACCTTTTTTACCACAGAGTCACAGCCAAAAGTAGGCGCTTCCAAGCGAGGGCACAGAGAAAAAAGGATTATTGATTCTACTCTGTGTTCTCAGTGACTCTGTGGTGAGAAGTATATTAAAGTGCTGGCCAGTCGCCGCCATCAACAACGACGGTCGGCAGTCCCATCGGCCCGAGCACATCCAGAAACAGCTCCGGATCGAACTGCTCCATGTTGAAAACCCCCGGGGCATGCCACTGTTTAGTCAGCATCAAGATTGCGCCGACAACGGCCGGAACACCGGTGGTGTAGCTGATCGCCTGCGATTGAACCTCTTTGTAGCAGGCTTCATGATCGCAGATATTGTAGATATACACCTGCTTGCGCTGGCCGTCTTTCGTGCCTCGGGCGATGACGCCGATGCAGGTTTTGCCTTTGGTCAAGGGGCCAAGAGAACCAGGATCGGGGAGCAGCGCTTTTAAAAATTGAATCGGCACAATTTTCTGACCATTAAATTCCACTGCGTCGATGCGGGTCATGCCGACGTTCTGCAGCACTTCAAGATGTTTCAGGTAGTTATCCGAGAAAGTCATCCAGAACTGTGCCTTCTTGATGGTCGGAATATGCCTGACGAGTGATTCCATCTCTTCATGGTACAGACGATAGCAGTTCATCGGGCCGATCCCCTCGGGAAAGTCAAAGACCCGTTTGGTGGAGAGGGCAGGCGACTCCACAAACCGGCCATTCTCCCAATGACGGCAGGTGGCGGTCACTTCGCGGATATTTATCTCCGGATTGAAGTTGGTGGCAAACGGCTGGCCATGGCTGCCGGCGTTGGCGTCGATGATGTCAAGCTCTTCCACCACATCCAGATATTTTTTGGCCGCAAGAGCGGTGTAGACGTTGGTTACGCCGGGATCAAAACCGGAGCCGAGCAGCGCCATCAGCCCTTTATCCCTGAAGCGCTCCTGATAGGCCCACTGCCATGAGTATTCAAATTTTGCTGTGTCGAGCGGCTCGTAGTTGGCGGTGTCGAGATAATCGACGCCGGTTTCAAGGCAGGCATCCATGATGTGCAGATCCTGATACGGGAGCGCTACGTTGATCACAAGTTTCGGCTGCAGCTGTTTAATCAGGGCCACCAGTTCCGGCACATTGTCGGCGTCAACCTGTGCGGTGTTGATGCTCCCTCCCAGCTGGGCGGCTATGGCATCACACTTGGATTTGGTGCGTGAGGCGAGAGTGATCTCGCTGAATATGTCGCGCCGTTGGGCGCATTTGTGCGTAACAACCTGACCGACCCCGCCGGCACCGATAATAAGGACTGTGCTCATAGTGTTATTCCCCTAAATATGTATACCCCAGTAGTGTTCTATCAAGCAGTTCGATAAAATGACTGCTTTCCTCGATGGAAATCTTCTTCATGACAACACTTTTTTCCAGATTATCCCTGACCAGCTTCAAGATTTCCGGCCCTTTGTACTGCACGTATTTCAATGTTTCCCAGGTGGCGTCTCCGTTTATGACCGTGTCGATCATATAGCCGGTTTTTTTATTGAAGGTGATATGGACGGCGTTGGTATCACCAAACAGGTTATGCAGATCTCCCAGAATCTCCTGGTATGCACCGATCAGGAAGAAGCCGATGTAATAGTCCTCGTCCTTTTTGATCTTGTGCAGCGGCAGGTACTTGGTACGTCCGTTTTCACCGACAAAACTGGTTATCTCACCATCAGAATCACAGGTGATATCCGCAATGGAGGCAATCACGTCCGGTTTCTGGTTAAGGCGCTGCAGCGGCATGATCGGAAAAAGCTGGTCGATTGCCCAGGAGTCCGGAATTGACTGAAAGAGAGAAAAGTTGGCGAAATAGGTCTGGCGCATGGAGAGCTGAAAGTTTTGCAGCTCTTCCGGAACAGGCTTGATCTTCTCGACGATGCTGTTGATCTTTTTAATTATTTTTGAGTAAAGCCACTCTGCAATTGCCCGGTCGTTGAGGTTCAGGTACCCGAGGTTGAAGAGACTGACCGCCTCATTGATCAGCTGGAGAGTATCGTGGTAATCTTCACGCAGTGAGTAGCGGTCGATACTCTTGTAGATATCCTGAAGCTTTCTGACCGTCGGGGCAACTTTTTCCGATTGCGCCAGAATGTCCTCAAAATCAGGCATTAAATGCTGGGTATTCGTGTTGAGGACATTAGTTATCAGCACCGAATAATGAGCGACCGTTGCCCGGCCCGATTCTGAAATGATGTTGGGGCATTCGACCCCCGCCTCGTCACAGATGTTTTTTATCTGGTAGATGACATCGTTGGCGTACTCTTCAATGGTGTAGTTGACACTGGAAAAATAGCTCGACTTGGAGCCGTCGTAATCGACTCCCAAGCCTCCGCCGATATCGAGAAATTTGATGCCGACGCCCAATTTTCGCATTTCAGTATAGACGCGGGTTACTTCAATCAGTGCCGTCTTGATTTTGTCGATCTTGGTGATCTGGCTGCCGATATGCGAATGCAGCAGTTGCACTGAATCGAGCATGCCCTGATCTTCAAGCATACGGATGGCGGCGATTATTTCCGACATACGCAGGCCGAATTTGGCATCCTCTCCGCCAGAGGTGGCCCATTTGCCGGTTCCTTTTGAGGAAAGCTTAACGCGGATCCCCAGCTTCGGCGTTATGCCGGTCTTTTTGGAAATCTCGATAATTTTTTCCAGTTCAAAGAGCTTCTCGACGACCATCGTAATATCGAAGCCTATTTTTGTGGCGTACAGGACGGTTTCAATGTATTCGGCATCTTTATAGCCGTTGCAGATGATCGGCAGGTTGTTGCCGCTGGAGATCGAAATCCCGGCAACCAGTTCCGGCTTTGAGCCGACTTCGAGACCGATATTATAGCGTTTCCCATAGGCGGCAATGGCTTCTACTACCTGACGCTGCTGGTTCACTTTTATCGGGTAGAAGGTCTGGTATTTTGCAGGATAATCATTTTCCTGAATGGCGCTCTTAAAGACCCGGTTGATCGAGGCGATGCGCCCCTGCAGTACGTCCATGAAACGGAGCAGAATGGGTGGCTTTATTTTTCGCTTGATCAGGTCGTCGACAAGTTCACGCAGGTCGATGGAGTGCTTGGAATTTGATGAAGGGTGAACACAGATATTCCCCTTTTTATTGATCGAGAAAAGATCAGCTCCCCAGTTATCGATGTTGTAAATCTTGGTAGATTCACTAATGGACCATTTTTCCATAAGCTGTTCTCCATATTCCAGTTAGTAACACACAAATAAACTTATTTATTTATTGCATAGTCAGGCCAAAGTCAAATTCTATTTATGAATCTCCCGAAACATGCAATGGTGGAACGTCTGCCTTGACTTTGCCCGAGCGAATGATTACTTTCGCTACAATCGAGACTCACCGGTATACTATCTCACTTGCAGGTGCCGATATGCCCCGTTTTTCAGGCAGGAAACCGTTTACACAGGAAATATTCAACCGTCATGTGGACGAAATGCGCAGTCTTCTGCATGCCCTGGAGTTACGCGACTCTTTTGAAGTTGATGAGACCCGGCCGAAGATGGATATCTATGAAACCGGTCAGAACATCATCATCGAGTTTGACCTGCCCGGCTGTGCGCTGGAGGCAATTTCCCTAAAGATGAGCGGTTTAACACTGATTCTTGATGCCAGCAAGCCGAGAGAGACGAACGATGGTAAATTTATCTGTGTGGAACGGAGCCATGGCCACTTTAATCATACCGTGCATATTCCGGGAAATATTGACCCGGGTTTGATTCACGCAGAGTACCGACGCGGAGTGCTGCGGGTTATCTGCCCAAAGTGCTGCGAACGGCTGATACCAATTCAGGAACTGCGCTGATACGTTACGATCCGTTACATTCGTGTACCGTCCCAAAGGAGAATTAGATTGATAGATATAGTGAACGATATTGTAGAAAATTCGGAAGAGTTGAAAATACCGGAGGTACTGCCGCTGCTGCCGATCAGGGATGTGGTTGTCTATCCGTTTATGATCATACCACTTTTTGTCGGACGGGAAATGTCAGTGCAGGCGGTTGATAGCGCTCTGGCGGGTGACCGTATGATTCTGCTCTCTACGCAGCATGATGTTGGTGACGAGGATCCCCCTGCCGACAAAATCTATGAGGTCGGTACGGTCGCCATGATCATGCGGATGCTCAAGCTGCCGGACGGCCGAGTTAAGATCCTTGTGCAGGGCCTGGCAAAAGCCCGCATCACAGAGTATGTGTCAGACAAGCCGTTCTACATGGTCAGGGTTGAGCGTCAGCATGATACAATTGTTGCTGATATCTCGCTTGAAACAGAGGCGTTGATCCGTACCGTCCGCGAACAGCTGGCCAAAGTTATCGAGCTTGGCAAACAGATTTCTCCGGAAGTGATGGTTATTCTCGAAAATGTCCAGGATCCGGGGAGCATGGCTGATCTGGTCTCCAGCAATATCGGCCTGAAAGTTGCTGATGCTCAGACGCTGCTGGAAATTAATGATCCCATTGTCCGCCTGACAAAAGTGAATGAGTTTTTGAACCGCGAGATTGAACTGCTGAGTGTGCAGGCCAAGATTCAGAATGCTGCACGTGAGGAGATGGGTAAAAACCACAAGGAATATTATCTGCGTGAGCAGATGAAGGCTATTCAGAGCGAACTGGGTGATAACACCGGAAAAGAGGATCTGGCCGACATCAGGAAGGCGATTGAAGCGGCAAAGATGCCAGAGCCGGTGAAAAAAGAGGCACTCAAGCAGTTGGGGCGTCTTGAAAACATGCATCCGGATGGTGGAGAAGCCAGTATTGTCAGAACATATCTCGATTGGATGGTCGAACTCCCCTGGGGCAAGGCCACCCGCGACAGCCTTGATATCGTGCGAGCCAAGAAAATTCTGGATGATGACCACTTTTATCTCGAAAAAATCAAAGATCGCATCCTCGAATTTCTGGCAGTGCGCAAATTGAAAAAGAAAATGAAGGGGCCGATCCTCTGTTTTGTAGGCCCTCCCGGAGTTGGTAAAACGTCACTCGGCAAATCGATAGCCCGCGCCATGAATCGCAAATTTGTCCGTATCTCCCTGGGCGGCGTTCGTGATGAAGCTGAGATTCGCGGGCACCGCCGTACCTATATCGGCGCACTGCCGGGACGCATCCTGCAGGGGTTGAAACAGGCCGGTGCCAACAATCCGGTCTTCATGCTGGACGAACTTGACAAGCTTGGCTACGACTACAAAGGTGATCCATCATCGGCGCTTTTAGAGGTGCTTGACCCGGAGCAGAACAACTCTTTCTCAGATCATTATATCAACCAGCCGTTCGACCTCTCGAATGTGATGTTTGTGGCAACCGCAAACCAGATGGATCCGATTCCTTCAGCCCTGCGTGACAGGATGGAGGTTATCAATCTGTCCGGGTATACAGAAGAGGAAAAGCTGGAGATTGCCAAACGCTATCTGATTCCGCGTCAGAAAAAGGAAAACGGACTTAAAGAAAAAAATATCAGTTTTGATGACGAAGCAATCAGTGAGATTGTCTCCAAATACACGCGAGAAGCCGGTTTGCGTAATCTGGAGCGGGAGATCGGTAAAGTATGCCGCAAGATCGCCAGAAAAGTGGCTGAGGGTAACAAACGCACGGTTCAGGTGACCGCCAAAACCCTGCATAATTATCTTGGCGCTGAGAAATTTATTCGCGAGGAAGATCTGGATAAAAATGAGATTGGAGTTGTCAACGGTCTTGCATGGACCCCGGTTGGTGGTGAGGTGCTTCATATTGAGGCCAGTCTGATGGCGGGTAAGCAGGCATTGACATTGACCGGACAGTTGGGCGACGTGATGAAGGAGTCGGTGCAGGCGGCCCATTCCTACATTCGGGCTCATTCCGGGGCCCTGCATCTTGATCCGAAAATTTTTGAAGAGCATGAAATTCACGTCCATGTTCCGGCCGGCGGTATCCCCAAAGATGGCCCTTCAGCCGGTGTTGCCATGACCGTGGCGCTGGTCTCGATCCTCTGTCAGATCCCGGTAAAAAAAGACGTTGCCATGACCGGAGAGGTAACATTGCGCGGCAAGGTCCTGCCGATCGGCGGCCTGAAGGAAAAAATTCTGGCGGCTGTCCGCTCACGGATGAGGCTGGTGATCATTCCTGAACAGAACAAAAAAGATCTTGAGGATATTCCCGCAACAATTTTGAAAAAAGTGAAAATTGTGGCGGTCTCCGAAGTTGAAGAGGCTCTCAAGCTTGCGCTGGAAAAATACCCGCCGCCTGCCCCTGTAGCAGGGAAAAAGCCGGAAAAAACCGGCACGGCGAGTACCGTTCCTGCCCGTAAAGCTCGTGTCCGAGCGGCGGCGACTGTCTGAACTGCAATAGAACACGGAAAAGGCGGATTTAACGGATTTTAAAGGATTAAACAAAGAGTTTTTGAATTAAATCCGCATTTATCCGTTCAATCAGATTTGATCCGTGTGCTATCGCCTTTTAGTGTTGCTTTTTCATTCGTAATTAGAGGTGATTCATGCCGAAAGAGGTCATCTATTCCGCTTCCTGGTTGCTCAATCCCGATGCCCCGCCTGTAGCCGGCGGGGCATTGCTCGTTCATGACGGCAATATTGCCGAAACCGGCACACTCTCTGCCCTTCGCAGCAAACATTCTGCTCCGGTTGTTGACTTCCCCGGTTGTGCGCTGCTTCCCGGTTTTGTCAACGCTCACACACACCTCGAACTGACCCATTTTCCCTCCTGGCTGCATAAGTCGCCGGTCGATTACGCACCGCGCCATTTTGCCGATTGGATTATTCAGCTGATCAAAGTCAAGCGAGGTTTGACGGATGATGACTACCGCCACTCGATCAGGGAGGGGGTGAGGATGTGTCTGGAATCGGGTACAACGGCCATCGGCGAGATTGTCAGCAATCCGGCAATGGCAGAACAGTACTACCGTTCTCCGCTTGCCGGCCGCCTTTATTTTGAACTGCTCGGGCAGGAAAGCGGGCTTTTTCAGAATAAACTTGCTGCGGCAATGACCGCTGTACTCTGTGAAGATGTGCAGACTATCCCTCCCGGCCTCTCACCCCATGCCCCCTATACTGTTGCGGAGAAACATCTGGCCACAATCAGAGAGACGTCAGCGTCTCACAGGCTGCCGCTCGCCATTCATATTTCAGAGTCCCGCTCCGAAGCCGACTTTGTATTTGACGGCAGTGGTGAACTGGCATCGACCTTTTTCCCCTTTGTCGGCTGGGAACCATTTCTGGGGAATCCTCCCGGCTGCAGCTCCACAGAACTGTTGCATCGCCACGGATTGTTGACGTCGGCGACACTCGCAGTACATTGCGTACATGTTTCCGCTTCTGATGCCGATATTCTTAAAAAGAGCGGTGCGCATATCGCTCTCTGTCCCCGCAGTAACGATCTGCTTGATGTCGGACGCGCCCCGGTGGCGCTTTTTAAGAAAGTTGGCATCCCGTTAGCTCTTGGCACCGATTCGCTGGCAAGCAATAACTCTCTGTCGATGTGGGATGAGCTCCGCTTTGCTCTGGAGATCTTTCCTGATGATCTTACCGGGCAGGATGCCTTCCGTATGGTCACGTCCGAAGGCGCTGCTGCACTCGGAATTACCGCGACATGCGGTTCGCTTGATGCCGGCAAACGGGCAGATTTTCAGGTGGTTGATGGTTTTGTGAGCGATGACAGCAATGTACTGGAGCGGGTTGTGCGGGAGGGGAGGGTGCAGGAGGTTTTTGTCGGCGGGGTGCGGTATGAAGGGGGCAACGGCTGTTAGCACGTTTGAGTTTCAGGCAGGGCGGACTACTGTATCTTACTTGATGCATGGCCTGCATCTTTTGCCTTTGAAATGCTGCAAAAAACCTGTAGAAACCCGCCAATCTGCCGATGAATAGAAACACATTCATGCAATTATTTCAGTGCAGGGGCAGGGGCATACCGTGGCTAAAACAGGTACAAAAACTGTTGAAATAAAAATTGCCGACGATATTGAATATCGCGTAATCGGCAATGCCTTTGGCCTTCTCATCGCCTCTGCCGGATTATTAGCCGGAGAAATGGTGCGTCAGCGCAGTTTTGAATACTGGCTGAGCGATATTTTACCACTCCTGCTTGTCTGTTGGATGGCGTTTCGCCTTTACAGAAACTTCCTGTCGACCATTATGGCCTACCATGACTATGTTCCGTCGCCCGAAGTAGTGCGTGACCGGAAGATTCGCGAAGCCCTCAAAGCAGAGCAGGCAGCTGTCGCAGAGATTTCCGCCAGAACAGGTCTCTCTGAAGAAGAGGTTGCTGCGGAGGTTTCCAGGCGGGCTGCTGAAAACCAACAGAATCAGTGAAAACATACATTATCATAACTGACTGAGATTATGGCTGAATCTAAAAAAATGACGTTTGAGAATCTGACTCGCTTGATGGTACAGCGAGGGCTGTTGGCTCACGATGCGCTGGAAGATATTCTGGCGCGTGGAAAAGTACAGGAGACCCGTCTTTACGCTCTCCTTTATTCCGGTACCTCCCGCAGGATGAGTACCGGAGCAGAAATTGTTTCCCCTACCGAAATTCTCGCATCTCTTAATCTTGAAATTCATGGCTCTCACGGAAAAGTACTTACTGTAGATGCTATTACCGAAGTTTTAGCTTCTGCTGCCGGTCTCCCTTATTTAAAAATTGATCCCCTCAAGCTTGATCTGCACGTTGTCACCGACCACATTCCCCGCCCATTTGCCCTCAAGAACCTGATTGTTGCCGTTAAGGAGTCACATGGCGTTATCACGGTCGCAGTGGCAGATCCGTTCAACGAAGCAATTGTGAATGAACTGGCGGTCGCACGGCGTCTGGAAATCAAGCGGGTACTCAGTTCAAAAAGTGACATCCTGAAGATTTTACGTGAATTTTATGGCTTCCGGGCCTCCGTTCTGGCGGCTGAGGCGGAGGTATCAACATCAATTGATCTGGGGAATCTGGAACAGTTCTTTAAACTGAAAGGACAGCAGGATGTAGAAAGCTCCGAAAAGCATGTCATATCAGCGGTAGATTTCCTTTTGAACTACGCCTTTGACCAGCATGCCAGTGATATCCACATAGAACCGAAACGGGAAACCTCGCTGATCCGTTTCCGCATTGACGGCGTCATCCACAATATCCATGTTATTCCGAAATCGATGCATGCCCCCATCATCTCGCGTATCAAAATGCTCTCCCGTATGGATATGGCTGAAAAACGGCGACCCCAGGATGGCCGTATCAAGACGAATTTCAACAACAAGGATATTGAACTGCGTGTCTCGACAGTGCCGGTTGCCTTTGGTGAAAAAGTCGTCATCCGGGTGTTTGATCCGGATATTCTGCTCCAGGATCTCGACAGCATGGGTTTTTTTTCACGCGAACTGTCGCTCTTCAACTCATTTTTGCGGCGCCCGAACGGTATCGTCCTGGTAACCGGACCGACCGGCAGCGGCAAGACGACCACGCTCTACTCTTCGCTCCGTTCTCTATCTTCTCCTGAGGTCAATATCGTCACGGTTGAAGATCCGATCGAGATGGTAATGGAAGAGTTCAACCAGATTGGTGTACAGCAGGGGATCGGTGTCAGTTTTGACAGCATCCTGCGCAATATCCTGCGCCAGGACCCCGACATCATCATGATCGGTGAAATTCGTGATCGCGAGACCGCTGAAAACGCCGTGCAGGCCGCCTTGACCGGACACCTGGTACTGTCAACGCTGCATACCAATGATACCGCCTCCACCATCATCCGGCTGCTGGACCTGGGCATACCACCATTTATGATCTCGGCAACCGTGCTTGGCATAGTTGCTCAACGACTGGTGCGCAAAATATGCCCGCACTGTAAAAAAACACGCACCCTTTCTCCCGATGAATGCGCCTATCTGCAGTTGCCGGAAACGATGTCCGCCGTGTGGGATGGAGCAGGGTGTAAAGAGTGCCGTGGCACCGGATACCGGGGGCGCAGCGGACTGTTTGAGGTAATGGAACTGAATGAAAGGTTGAAAACACTGGTGTCAGGATCAGCGGGGCTTGACTCGATTAGAGAGGCCGCCCGCCAGAGCGGGGTTGTCACCCTCCGTGAAATCGCCATTAATAAGATGCTTGAAGGGGTGACCACCTACGAGGAAGTTATCGCAATGACAGGGTAGATTTCCCTTCAATAGTTAACGGATACCGTAATCAGCCCCACAGAGCCTCTCGCAAACCGGAACGCCGTTCAATTCTTTTTCCACAAGCGGCAGTAAATATTTCGTCAGTACACCACAACTCAACTGAAGTGCGGGCACGGGTAAGTCCGGTGTACATAATTTCCCGGGTCAATATCTGATGGCTGAATGGTGGCACAATTAATAATACCCTCTCAAATTCAGACCCCTGACTCTTATGAACGGTCATGGCATATACTGTTTCGTGAGCCGACAGCCGGTAGGGGGAATATTTCCGGGGGGCTCCGTTTATTGAAGGGAAATAAACCGACAAACCAATTTCACTTTCCGGATCATTCAGGGCAATCCCAACATCGCCATTGAACAGCTTGAGGCCATAATTGTTAATCATCACCATAACCGGACGCCCGTGATACCACTGTTTTTCCGGTTTGATGATGCCCTCCCCGGCAAGACAGGTTTCAATTAGACCATTGATCCCTTCCACCCCGTAGGTACCTTGCCGCAATGCACACAATACCCTGAACCGGTCAAAGGCAACCAGTATGTCCTCAGGGCTCTTATGCCGCAGGTAATCCGAGAATCCTGCGACAACCGCCGCCGCCAGTTTTTTCTGCAATAAATCCCGGGAAGGCGTCTCATGAAGTATCAGTCCGCTTGTTGTGCCGTCCTTCATCCCGCCAAGGACGCTCGCGGTATTGTCATTATTGATGGCTGTGCTGACGAGACCAATCCCGCTACCCTCACCAAAACGGTAATTTTTCTGCAGGACAACAACCGAATCGGCAAGCACCGGCACATTGCTTCCCACGAAGCTTTCCGGAATTGTACAGCCGGTGGTATCAGATATAAACGCCTTAAACGCGGATGAAAAACCGAAGCCATGCCCCGTATTGCAGATATCACCAAGAACTGCTCCTGCTTCGACAGAAGCCAACTGATCACGGTCACCGAGCAGAATGAGGCGAGTGCCGGGCGCAAGGGCTTCCACCAGTTTGGCCATTAAGCCGAGCGGGATCATGGACGCTTCATCAACTACAATCGCTTCAAAAGGGAGCGGGTTATCAGCATTGTGCCTGAAACGGCATGAGTCCGGAATCACCCCGAGCAGGCGTTGAATGGTGGCAACATCTGCTGGAATATTGTCCGCAACCGTGGTTCGTTCTTCAAGCTCTTTACCGGCTTTGTATATCGACTCCTTCAGTCTGGCAGCAGCTTTACCCGTCGGAGCGGCCAGACCGATGCGCATCCTGCTCCCCTTTGCCTGTTCCAGAAGGAGCGCGATAATCTTTACAACTGTTGTGGTTTTACCGGTACCAGGGCCACCGGAAATAACGCAAAAACGACTTCTGATTGCAGCTGCTGCAGCTATTCGCTGCCAATCAATATTTTCATCTCTGTTTGAAAACAGGCGTGAAAGTCCATCTTTAAGAAGTACCATGTCAACTTCAGGCAGATCTGACGCCATTGATATCAGAGACGCAGCCAGGTCACTCTCATATTTCCAGTAACGGTGCAGATAGAGCCGATTAGCGTTATCAAGGACGAGCGGACGGTATTCACCCGGCACTCCGACCATCTTCGAACTCCGCAAACGAGCGGCAGCGGAAGTTACTTCACTGGCGCCAAAAACGCCCGCAAGGTCAACACAGATATTACCGTAACCAACAGCAGAACTGGCACTAATCGCTGCTTTTCGGAGGAAGTCCGTATTCCCGTCTGCCCTGGAGCAGAGGAAATCAGCAAAAACGGTATCTATAGCCCTGGTCTGAGTATCCTCACGCATGGCCTGCCTCCTCGATGTTAATGAGACGCTGTGTAAGTCCACTCACAAGCCCCGCATCAGGTTTATCGAAATAAATACCGTTATTGGGGTAGGAGTTGTCGATACCACGCAGGAACAGGTAGAGCACTCCCCCAAAGTGAGTTTCGTAGCGGTAACCGGGAATGCGTCTCTCAAGGTAACGGTTCACCGCAACAGTATAAATAAGGTACTGAAGCGGGTACAGTTTGCGCTCCATATCGCGGGCCAGACTGCCGGGAGTGTAATTTTCCGGTTGATTGCCAAGGTAATTGGATTTCCAGTCAAGAATGTAGTATTTGCCTTTATGGCAAAAGACCAGGTCGATAAAACCGAGGAGCATCCCCTTTACGTTCTGGAAATTCAAACTCTCCGCCACCCGTTCAAGGTTTACCGGTGACGTAACACCTTGTTTTTTAAAGAAGTCAGCCAGCAGCTTCGGGTTAATTGACTTCAGAGGAAAGTAAAATTCCATTTCCTGTACCCAGCTGCCGGGCTGCAGTGCAGACAATCGCAGGCCTTCAAGCAGTTCGGCATTGAGGACGGTATCAAGCATCAACTTAACTATGACACTGTGTTTTTCATACGTGGGTGACTTCTTCATCGCCTTCGAGACCAGTTTAGAGATATTTTCATCGGTAACCGCAGTGAAATCGACCTCCTCAAATATCGAATGAAGAAATGTTCCGGGGTCAGCCCCCTTGGGAAACGCAAAGAATGAATTTTCAGGCGGAGTTTCATCGGTTTTGATCTGCCCGGCTTCTTCGGAACTGTCGTGGTCAGGAAATTCCGGGGGCGTTTCATGTCCGTCAATCAGGGATGAAAAGCTTGATACCCGCCAGCCAGATTCTATAGCTCCCGCCATGATTCGACAGGTGAGCCGGTCAGCGCCCTCGGTGCTACGCCTGAACCCGGCGGCACATTCCGCAACAGGATCCACTACCAGATTAATCCGCCCATCAGATGCCAACGGACGTATTTTTTCGATCATGGCGCCGTCATCAATCGCCCCCATGACCGTAACCAGATCCTCATAGAATGTTGAGCCGGGGACTTTTCCCGGTGAATGGAACAGATAGGCAAGTGCAGAACTCTCTGTATGGCGGAAACGCCCCCACGCCACATAACAGCGGTATTTTGCCCGGGTCAATGCCACATACAGCAGCCGGACATTCTCTGCCAGATCTTCATCGAGAGCAGCCCTGCTATGCTGATCAAAGTTGTCAGAACCAAAGTCAGCCACCAGCTCGAACCCTTTATGAGCCACTGCCGTATCGCCGCCGGCAATTACTCCGCTCCAGAGGAAGGGGCAGAATACAATCGGAAACTCAAGGCCCTTACTGACATGGATAGTAAGGATCTTGACCGCCTTTTCGTCAGACTCGAGCCGGATCTGATGTTCCTCACCTTCCGGAGGAGTAGCTACCTGCTCGCTGAACCAGGTGCAGAGCGAATCTACACCCAGATGAGATGCAGATGCTTCCGCGTGCAGCAGTTCGCCGCAGTGGAGCAGGTTTGTGATGCTCCGTTCGCCGCCCGGCAGTGACAGCAACCGTGCGCGAACACCTTCATTTTCAAGGAAAACCCGGAACATTGTCATAAAACCATATTTTTTCCACAGGTCATGATACTCCCGGAATGAATCAAGGCGTCTTTCCCAATCCGCTTCACCGTCCGCATCAAAGGTCCGTGCTATGTCATGGGCAGCTGTTCCTATAACAGATGTTGCCAAGGAAGCTCTCACCCTCGCTTCCTGCCCCGGTTCAGTCACCGCGTTGAGGATGGTACAAAGCTCCATCGCCTCCTGAGTCTGAAATATGCTCTGATCGCTTCTGACGACAGCCGGCACTCCCCTTAGTTGCAGGGAATCATAGATCATCCCGGCCTGCTTGTGGCCACGTACGATGACGGCAATATCACCGGGAACAACCGGCCTGGAGTGCAAACTCTTGCCAATAAACGCTTTTCCTTCGGAAGCATCCCTGAGCAGAGCAACTATCTCGTCAGTCACCGCTTTTACTATTGTTGGATGTGTCCTTTTGAGAGGGATATATTTGCCTTCAGTCGCCTCCCGGGAGAAAAACCAGATCTGCATGGGAGAGGCATCCCTGTTTTCAACAAACAGCTCTATTTTTTCCTCTTCTGTAACGGCCGGCACCTTGACTTCCGGATAGGATAGCCCGTTAATAACTAAGGGATGATCCTTATTCAGGCTGAAAAGGTGATTGACCGCTTCAACAAGTCCTTCAGATGAGCGCCAGTTCAACGTCATCGTGTGATGATGTTCCCCCGGGACATCCTCTTTAGCCTCAAGATATGCGTAAATATCTGCACCACGGAAACTGTAGATAGCCTGTTTCGGATCACCGATAAGGAAGAGCGGAAGGGAGCCTTCTTTAAACATCGTGCGAAAAATTTTATACTGGATCTGATCCGTGTCCTGAAATTCATCAATCAATGCCGCGCGATACCTGCCACGCATGCGTTCAGCCAGAACCTGTCCGCCAGGGCCGATAAGGGCACGATGAAGATCAGTCAGCAAATCGTCGAAAAAGCGCACATTCAGAGCGTTTTTCCGTTCCGTGAGGCGTTTTCCGGCAAATTCAATTAATTCAGCATACACGGTGATAGCCATCTTATGTACAAGGGTAACCAGTTTATCCCAGAGCGCAAAAAACCGGTGCTCCGGCGGTCCATGTTTTTTTATAAAATTCCCGCTCATATTCATATAGCTTGAAGTCAGCTTCTTATAGCCATCAAAAAACGCGAACGGAGTGCCCTGGTTTGCAAAGGTACTCATTCCTTCAATCAACTCCGGTACACAGTCGGTCTGGTGGTAGTTCTTCCGGCTTCTGCTCAAGCCCGGGTGTTCAAGGAGTATCTGCTCAAGTTCGGCTCGTTTCGTCAGCCACAAGCTGCACATAGTGTCATATGCGTTGTTACAATCAGTTCTGATGGTATCTATTTCTCCGGCACTGAATTCCGGGACGATTTTGAGCAGCGGGTTGGTGAGCTTTCCCTTGAGAAACGTGGCAAAAACTTCCGGTGACCATTTCATTGCTTCTGCAAGCGGCAGGAGCGGGGCATCTGCTGCAAAAAATCTGGTGCGCCAGAAATCATCAACAATCTGGTTGATAAGCGGTTTCTGGTTCGTTACCAGTTCGGTGTCAAAGAGCGAACCGCTTTCAAAAGCATTCTCCTGGAGCGCTCGACTGCAAAATCCATGGATGGTGGAAATAGCGGCACAATCAAATGTCTGCAGTGCAAGGTCGAGACGGGAAAGCGCTGCTTCACTTCCCGGCCATCCCGGGTGATCTGATGACATCAATTCTGCCAGGAACGGGTCATGTGCTCCCGGGTCGCTCACTGCATCCCGGGCTTCACGCAACCGTTTCCGGATTCGATCACGCAACTCCTTTGTGGCTGCCTCGGTAAATGTTACAACCAGTATATTCTCCGGCCTGAATTGCTCATGTTCAATCACGAGTCGCACGTAGAGAGAGGCAATGGCGTACGTCTTCCCCGTGCCGGCACTTGCTTCAATCAGGTTGCAGCCTGACGGGTCTATTTTGAGGCTGTCAAACGCGATCATTGTTCCACCCCCGCAGACTCAAGGTACGCTGTAAATACGTCTGACGAAACTTCCTCAAATTCTCCGTCAAGCGGAGAATCATCGCCAAAACAGAGCTTGTAGGCAGGGTCGGTGCTTTCAGGATATTTATCGTTATTCCACTCCGCTTCAGCAGCTGCAAGTTTACCTTTCGTTGCATAGGCAAGAGAAGAGCGGGGGAAAAAGTGAAGCGGCTTTGTCAACCCCTGCCAGTAGCGCTGTAACAATACTTCGAGGAGAGCCTTGCTGTCTGTGACAGGCGATAATATGACACTCCCGTTCAGCATGATCAGCGTACTCTGCTTCGGGTATGATTCAGCAGCGACAACATTGAGGATGAGGTGTTCAAGCCACACTTTTACTTGATCCTTCGCGGAAAGTTTTGAGCTGCGGTAGCGCAGCAGCAGCTCCGGCAGAATAGAGCTGATTCGTCCGTATACCCTGAATTCGCCAATGGTAATATCTACATCCAGTGGTGGCAGAAATTGCTGCCCATTGATCGGCTGCAGTACCTGCCCGGCGAATTCAGTCGTTTCAGCGGCAAGTTTATTATATATCTTCTCGCCTTGGCCGGCTGGAGGCAGAACGCCTCTGGCCCGGATTACCGGGTACAGTTCATAGGCATTTTTTCCTGCTATGACATGTGTGAGCAGTTCTTTTTTGATAGTGTAAGCCTTGAGGGTGTCAAGTTCGAATACTTCACGCTCTTCAAGTGGAGAAGTCTTCTCTTCGGGCTTTATGCCAAGCCTGTGCCGCAAGATATAGGCAGAACTGTTTTCAAAAAACATGAGCAGATCGACGATTCGAACCTCACGAAACCGTTCATCAGGTGGTGAAATCGGTCCACTGAAAAAGCGCGGTCGTTCACTGGATGCAGTAAGAAGACCTTTTGCGGCATGCAGATTTTCCGCTGAGTAGCTGAAGAGCTCTTTTTGCCGGCCATTGAAATATGCCGCACTGAATGGCTGAAGACGATGCAGCGTCAGGAGACTTTGATGAAAAATTCCATTGTCATCCAATGAGTCACCCGCGGAATCCCGCATATAGCCACGATCAAGAAAATCTAGCAATTCACTGACCAGTACTGATGGCGGTATGAGGCTGTTGTCACGGATGCTGAGGCCGGTATAGCTGATATAGAGCCGCTCTCGCGCCGAGAGCAGCGCTTCAAGGAAGAGATAGCGATCCTCATCGCGCAGTGACCGGTCACCAGGCCTCGGTTTCGCCGCTATAATATCAAACCCAGGAGAGCGGCTTTGCCGGGGAAACGAGCCGTCATTCATGCCGAGAAGGGCAACCACTTTCACCGGAATGCTTCTCATGGGCAACATGGCGCAGAATGTAACCCTGCCGGAAAGAAAACCGACTCCTGCCTCTTCGCTGTCCAACCGCTTTCGGAGCCATACACGTATGACATCCAGGCCCACTTCATGCCGGTAACCGGAGAGTTCCTCACAATCTCCCAGTGAGTCGATGACATTTTCAATGGCGCTGTATTCACGCACAACCGTTTTCGATGATGTAAAGAAATTCTTCAGTATTGTGCCGACTGTTTCCCGCCACTGTGCCAGTGATCGTGGTTTGCCAAGGTCTGCAGTTGTCGCATGGAGCGATCTGACAAACTGGACGAAACGGCCGAGAATCTGCGCCGCATCACCCTCCATATTGTCATACGGCAATACTCCATCAACAAGTACGCTGTCGTCGGAAGAGAGCGCGTAGCCGAAAACAAGCCGCTCAAGACCGGCCATCCAGCTTCCTTCAGAATACCCGGGCAAACCGGATGCCGTGCGGTCCGCAGCATTCATCCCCCAGCTGATATGCGTCTCTTCAAGCCATTTTTTAACGAGATCAATATCGCGACCTGAGATATCGAAGCGGCTGCAGACGGAACCGGACGACAAAATGTCAATGACTTCCGGAGCGGTAAAGCGACTGCCGGACAGTGCCATTATAGCCATCAGGTTTTTCCCGACGCTCCCTTCGTTGCATATTGACCGGTCGGCAATGGTAAACGGGATACGACGTTTCGGGTCCTGATGCCCTGAAAACACCGCAGAGATGTATGAGGAATAGGTTTCTATGTCAGGAGTCATGACTATAATGTCGCGCGGGGCAAGCCCGTCAATCGTGGCAAACAGGTCGAGCAGTTGATCGTGGAGCACCTCCACTTCCCGCATGGGGCTATGGCACGAATGTACGGCGATGGACCTGTCATCGGCGGCAACGGTAATTTTGTTTTCCGGATCTGCATTAACGAGGTTAAGGATGCCGTTTTGCAACGATGCCATCAGGGTATCACCGGTGGATTCGACATATTCATCCTGTTCGAGGCCAAACCGGGCACCACTGTCGAGGATAAGATTACTGAAACTCCTGCCCAGACCGCCAAGTGATGCAAGAAGAGCATTTCCCTCCTCGGCTGCTTCTTTAAAATCCCTGCTCTGCCTGGCCAGAGATTTTCCCGCTACAATATCTCCCCAGTATTCTCTGCATGGGCTTAATGCAAATATATGTACATCAACAAATTCAGCTATGGCAGCCAATATCTCCATATGATAGGCAGGCATATATGACAGGCCAAAGACGAGCACCCGGGGCGGTAATTTTGAAACGTCAATGCCGCCACTTTCAAGGCGATCGAGAAATTCAGTTTTTAATCTGCCCCGATGGAATTCCTTGTCATCAGCGGCAAGTTTCCTCCAGAGGATTGCCTGCCAGTCGGAATCGGAACCGGATTCCCAGCGTTTCAGGACGTCGCCCCGATATATGGTGTATTGGTCAAAGGTATCGGCGATTTTCTCTGCCAACTGGTACATCTTTAAACCACGGCTATGGCCGGTAAGGTATACCTGCAACTCTTTGAATTCCGGCTTCTCCAGTAACTGCTCCAACTGATCAATAACCCGCCAGGTTAATACTTCCGTTTCAAATAAATCCGATTTGGCAATCAGCGGCATTGTTACCGCAAAAAGATCTTTCACAAATTTATTGGGAAAAGGAAATTCTCCATTTCCCCAGACGCCGAATTTTTTAGCCAGCTCCATGGAAATCCAGCGCGACATGCCCCGGCTTTGCACCACGGTGACTTCCCTTGATAATGCTGGTCCTGCCGGTGTATCAAGAACTCCGGCCAGATGTTCAAGAAGAACTTCCATTCTGTTTGAAGTGTGAATCGCAAAGGGCATACCCATAACCTCCCGCCTGTCGAGCTTTAGCGGCACAGCGGTTTTGCTGTCTTTCTGTATCAATCTATATTCTTGACCTGGTCAGCGTGCTGATTTAGTATTCAACTACCATGAAAACTGCAAACGTCCAAGAAGCAAAAGCTTATGTTAGTGCTGTTTAATGCATTTGCTATTTTGAGCGACATTTTTGAAAAACGAATTGACACAAAGGGAATGGGGAAGCATTTTTTCATTCCTTTTTTTTGCCCCTCGCTATTGTCAGTTGGCAGCTACTTGTAAATATGAATGGTAAAAAATGATACTTTCATGCTCATACCGATAAGAAAAATCCTCATAATAGCGGCTCTGGCCATTATCATTGGCTTGTCGCTCCTGTTGCTCACTCTTGCTTTCCTCCCTACTCTTGTCAGCAGTCAATCAGTCCAAACCCGCATTCAGAAAACCCTGACAAGCTCCATGAAGCGCCAGGTAACCTGGTCTAACCTGACCCTGACCTGGTCAGGCGGCCTTGCCCTTTCGGGGCTCAAACTCGGTGATGGCCCTGCACCGCTTGTTAAATCGGACATAGACCAGCTTGTTATTACTCCGGGAATCAGTCGCGGTGCTGATGGACGCTTCGGTGTTGATCTGGCGGTAAAAATCAAAAATGTCCAGGCTGAACTTGCTCCCGGTCCACCAAAAGCTGTGCCACCGCCAACCAAAGATCCTCTGACGCTATTAGCTGAAGCGATTCAAAAAGTTCAGGGACTTGATTTTCCGTTACCGGTTGATCTGCGTGTTCATGCGGAAATTGCACCGCTGCAGGTCAGATATCGAACCCCGGCGCCGGGGAAACAGCTGCAGCTTGATGACTTTTCTTTCCGCCTTGCCATGCCGTCACTGGCAACACAGCCGGTTGTTGCCGAGTTGAATAGTCGTGTGGTCGTTGATGGTCGTGACATGGGGAAGGTCAACTTCAGCGCGAAGATAAGCGACCTTGTGACCAGGGACCGGAGGATACGTCTTGCTTCGGCGCTGTTTGCCGTTGCTGCCGCTGCACCCGGTACGAATCTTACCCTGGCCGGTGGTCTGGAACAGGTGGGCGGTTTTACTGCACGTCTGAAACTGGATCTTCCGCAGTTGCTGGCGGTTGCACACCCTTTTGTGCCACCTGCGATTCCCGGACTGGCGGGCACTATCGAGCTGCTGCTGCAAGCGAAAGCCGATGCAGAGCGTAATCTGCACGCAATAGTGACGCTTGAAGGAGTGGGACTAGCTGCACGCGGCGGCGCGCTGAAGGCAAAACATGTCGGACCGCTGGATCTGAAACTGCGGCAGCAGATTGCCACCGATCATACGCGCCAGCGTGTCGAATTCCCCGGCGGTGTTTTTGTCATCCCCGAACTGCTCACAGCAGCATGGAGTGCTGCCGTCACCAATCCCGCCGTTCCCGCACGGTCGATTGATCTGCAGTTCGGCCCACTGCGGCTCGATCTTGCCAGTGCGCGTGCGGTCGCTGCACCGTTTCTCCCACCCGACACTCCGGTCAAAGATCTCTCCGGCGAACTGACCCTCCGCTCCCTGAATTTGAAGCTGACCGGTCCTGCCAATAACGGTGATCTCACCGTGGCCGACCTTGGTGTTACACTTCCCCGCCTGCGACTGGCGCTGAAAAAGGGTGAACTGACCGCTGCCGATGTTGAACTGCTCCTCGAAAAAGTATCATGTCCGCTTGTTGCACAACTGCCGGTCAAACTGGCAGCGGATCTGCGCTGGAGTGTCAAAAATGCGACGCTCTCCGGTGCTCAACCGCTTTCAATTCAGGGGGGGCGCGGCGCTGTCGGGGTGGCGGTCGGCGATCTCAATCTGAAAAGCGCTTCGCCGCGTAACATTGCCGGTTCCGCTGTTGTGACGCAATCCCTTGATATTGACCGGGCAGCGAGCGGCACGCAGTTCACGCTTGAAAAGGCTCATGAACAGCTCCGCCTTCTTGCCCGGTTTGCTGAAAATGGCGACATTGCGGCATCTCTTCCGGAATGTTCCTTCACTGCCGCTGCCCTGCAAGGAGCCAAGGATGGCAAACGCTTCGGGCCGCTGCCGCTGACTGCATCGCTGGCGGCAACCGATCTTCGTATCCCTGCCGCACACGGTGCGAAGCTGTCACTCAAGCACGCTGCTGCAAAAGCGTCGGCAGGTGAAGCTGTTCAACTGGTTGCGGAGGCGGCCCTTTCGGGGGCATCTCCACAACGGGCAACAACGAGCGGCACGGGCCGGTTTGATCTGGGGCGTTTCCTGCCGCTCGTCTCAGCCGTTATGCCATCCGGTCTGAAGGGAGACGGAGTAATCTCTGCCGCCTGGGACCTCGCCGCGCCGCTGCCTGATAAAGCTCCTGCCGCAGACATAAACCGGTTGCGGAGTGCCCGGACCGTTTTGTCCCTGTTTGATAAACTCGAATTGGGTGTCAAGCTTGACAGGATTTCAGCAACGGTTCCCTCTGCCAGAGGCGCGATCACCGTGACAGGGCTGCGAACCGATCCGGACCTACGGTTCGTTTCTACAAAGAACGGCGAGTCAGCACGATGTGAAGGTGGTCTGCGTGTTTCAGGAGTGACCGGCCTTCCGGGAACCGCCGGAAAACTCCCTTCCCATCGTGGCTCTTTCACCTTTGACGGCCGGCTTACCGGTTGGCGTGAGTTTCGTTTGAGCGAAGAATTGCGGATTGAGCCGCGTCTCTTTGTGCATGAAGCAGAGTTGAATGTCAGCCGCCTTGACACGCTGCTTGATGAAAAGCAGCCGTTCAGCATGGCCACACTCATTAAACGATTGGATGCGACGCTGTTAGCCTCCGTTGAGGGGGAATTCAGCAACGAACTGAAACCGCTGCTGCCGCCCGGTGTTGAACTGGCCGGAACCGTCAACAGCGCTCTGCGCGTCGATCTTACCGCCGGCCGTGAGCTGGCTCTGCGCTATTCAATGGCAACACGCGATTTTGGGGCGCAACTCGCCAACGGGACCAAGATAGAAGGGCTGCGTTCCGATATTGCCATCAATCGGAACTACTCTCTCGCTGTTGCTTCTCCGGGAGATCGCTGGACGCCGCTCTCGGCGGCCCTTGTTCGCCCGGCAGCAGTCACGGCCGCCAATCCCGGCGCGGCAGGAATTATTGGACGGATTCATGACGATCTGCGTGGCGATGTCCGGGGCAGCAGATCCTTCTCGATCCGGCGCGTAACGACTAAAGCTGCGGGTGTGCCACTCGTGCTTGATGCGCTGGAGGGTGACCTGCTCTTCAGTCAGGAAAGCGCCGGCCTCGGTTTCTTTCAGGCAGATCTGCTCGGCGGGACGATTCTTGCCCGCTCACTGCTTGACCTGAAACCGCAGGTTCCTGTTATTGGCGCCGCCGGTTCCTTTTCAAATCTTGACATTACCTATCTCCTGCCGAAAGATGCCAAAAGGCAGCAGGTGGATCAGGATGCTGAAATAACCGGCGAGATGACTCTCTCTGCGCCTTTGATTGCCGAGCAGCGCGAACTGTCCGAGCAGCTGCGGCTTGTGCTGAATATTCGAAAAATCGGCTCAAATACGCTGGAACGGGCGCTGTTCAGCCTTGATCCGTACGAGCGGAATGAGAAGCTTGTTGCACAGCGCAAAATGCTGCGTCTCGGCCACCTGAAGGGGCTGCGGGCCACGGCGGTTGACGGGGCGTTCAGTATGGATGGCGAAGCAGAGATTAAAGGGGTTGCGGTTCTGCTGCCGAATGTTGACCGCGTGCGTATTTCTGAGCTGCCGCTGCGTCAGGAGCTGGTGAAATACCGTGAAAAGATTATGGCGTTACGCGGTTTTCTCGATCTGGTGCGGGCGGATACACTGGTGGTCGGACCAAAAGGGGAATTGACATTGAAACGGAGGAGTTATGAATAATAGATTATTGAAAAAGGCTGGAAACCTATTCACCACGGAGACACGGAGACACGGAGAACGTCTTTTTTTGGAAATACTGGAAACAAAAAAATCATCAATCTTTTTATATAAGGTGCTTGATTTATACAAGAAAATTGTTGCGGTTTCCTCCGAGTCTCCGTGTCTCCGTGGTGAAAAATCTTGTGTATTGTCATTTTTATCCGTTCTCTGTCTAGCCCTGTTCATCTCCGGCTGCACGCTTGCCAAGGTCGATGTCAATGTTGTCAGCGAGCGGACTTCGCTCGAAAACCAGGTGCTTGGGACGTATAACAGCCTAAGTCAGGACATGCTGCTGGTCGCCTCGGTGCGCGGCGTCTCGCCGAGCGGAAAAATTGATGCTCCGCCTCGTCATACACCGGAACAGCTTGATGCCACCAGAGCGCTGGAGACGACCGCCTTTCATGCAGACGATGTCGAAACCTTCAAGAAATTCGGCTGGATTGGTGAAAATAACGAAGGGCTGCTAACTTCTTTTACCCGTGAGACCCCCAAAGTTACCTCGGAAGAGTTAAAGTCGTTTGCCGCCACCTACAGCGAGGCGGAATTTCAGCAGGTGGTGAAGGAGGTCAACCAGTCGCGTGAAACCCTGATGATGCGGGTGGTACAGACGAATGAAAACTTTACGCTTAAAGATCTGCCGGCTATCCGTACGGTGTTTGCCAAAATTAATCGCCAGAACAGCGCCCCCGGTGCCAAGGTGCAGGAAGCGGATGGGCGGTGGGTGACAAACCTTACCACCCCCCAACCCCCTCCTTAACTACAGGAGGGGGAGCTTTTGCCTCCCTGCTGTTCCAGCAGGTATCGGTTTTGCTTATTGGTTTGCTTTGGTTTGCTTTTTTTTGGTTTTGTTTTTGGCTCCCCCTCCTTCTTCTCAAGGAGGGGGTTGGGGGGTGGTCGCCTTTGACCTTGACTTTGTTTTGCGCACAAAGGAACAACCAATGCTACTCTATAACCGGGCACCATTAAAATCCCGTCGAAAAGTGTTGCGAAACGGCTCCACGCCTGCAGAGATAAAGCTATGGAGTATGTTGCAACATAGCAATCTTGGCGGATACAAATTTCGGAGACAGCATAGTGTTGGTTTCTATATCCTTGATTTTTACTGTCCTTCTGAAAGGCTGGCTGTTGAACTTGACGGAGATTCACATTTCACCGACGATGCCATTGCATATGATCGTGAAAGAACTGCATATCTGAACGCATTGAATATCAAGGTAGTTCGGTTTCTGAATACGGATGTTTACGAAAATCTGAATGGTGTCTGCGAAAAGATTTTGGAGGAGATCAAAGGCGAAAACCTTACCACCCCCCAACCCCCTCCTTAACAACAGGAGGGGGAGTTTTTGGCTCCCTGCTGTTCCAGCAGGTATCGGTTTTGCTTTTTGGTTTTGCTTTGGTTTGCTTTTTGGCTTTGTTTTTTGTTTTTGGCTCCCCCTCCTTCCTTTCAAGGAGGGGGTTGGGGGGTGGTCGCTTTTGACTTTTGTCTCACTATTTGCTCTCAGGAGGGCGAATGAAATTATACGCAGCAGTTATTCACATTACGCTACTTATACTGACCTGCTCTGCCCCCGCAACCGCTCTCCCACTCGGCGACGAGCTGCTGGCACCTGCCGCCCCGCGCTCTGCGCCACGTTCCCGCCCGGAAATCGCTCCCCAACCGGTTATCTTCAGCTCGCGGCAGGTCCTTTACGCAGCTCGAGCCGCCAACGGTTCCCGGATGGTGACCGTGGAGCGGGATGATAAGGGGGATGAACTCTGGCTTTACTCCTTTGCCGCTGTTCCGGAATTGCCGCGCCTGCTCCATTCGAGTCCGGTCCGGCTTGCGGCGCCCGCTCTCAATGCCGATGGGACATCCGTGGCATTCGTAGACGCAGAGAGTGATGTCAAAGGCGATATCTGGCTGATAAACATAAGTAAAGCTGCTGTTGCGCCACAACGCTTGACCGGCCGTGAATCTGCTGACGATGCGCCGGTATTTTCGGCTGACGGCTCGGCACTGGTCTATCAGCGGCAGCTGCCCGGCTCAGGAGAGCGCGAGCTGATGCGTTTCTATCTTAAAGATAACCGTGTTGAGCCGTTGCCTATCGGCATTGATGCCGCGTTTGCCGCGCCCTCGCCGGATGGGGGGCGGTGGCTGTTCGTATCGCGGAAAGCTGACCCGAATGGTGATCTCTGGGTGTGGAACGCACAGACGGGAAATCTTACGCAGCTGACCAGTGGTGCTGAACGCGATCTCTACCCTTCCTGGGAAAGCGCCGATACGCTGCTCTTCACCCGTCAGTCCGCTGTCGGGGGGAATACTGCAACCGGACAGGAGTCGGGACAGATTTACCGGCTGCATCTTAACAGGACGGGCGATGACGGCTTCCCCTTTGCCTCTCCGCTTACCTCTGCCGCGTTGATGGCGGTTGCGCCGATCCCGGCGGGGGATCATTTCTACTTCGTTGCCGGTCTTGCCGGTGGTGGACAGGTGATGTCGCTCCCCACGTCTGGTGAAATCCCGGATCGCCCGTCAGTTGCCGAGCAGTGGTCATTGGCGCGTATTCTGCTCGACCGTCAGCCATCTGATCCCGCCCACGCCCGGCTTGCCGTTGCCCGCGTACTGGCGCGGGAAGGCGAACCGACGCTAGAGGGGGCGCTTGCCGGGCTGGCATTGGCCGGATTAATGGAACAGGCGGGTGAAGCTGCCAGGGCCGGTGACCAGTATGCTTCAGTAGCGCGACGCTATAGTAGCTTTTCACGGGAAGCGGCTCTGGCCGCAATCGCCCGGATCAGGATTCAGGCGGCAGAACGCTGTACTGATGTTGTGCTGCTGCAGCGCCGCCAGGAAATTATCGGCGGAGCGGAACGTGCCATGAACTCTGCGGCAGAGGGAAAAGGCGCCGATGCAACCGCCCGCTATCTGATCGACTCGGCCCGCCTGCTGGCAGAGTCCGGTGGCGGTGCGGCCGATCAGCTGATGGCAATCGGCTTCGTTGAGCAGGTTGCCGGTTTGAACGACGCCTCCCGGTCGTTCAAGGCGGAAGCTGCCTTGCGCCGTGCACTGCTGCTGGCAAAACTGGAAAAAGGGAGCGGTGCGCTCGCTGCGCTTGTCGATGTTGCCACCCGGTTCGGTGATCAGGAAGAGTGGGCCGAAGCGGCAATCACAGCCGTTCTCGAACAGGTATCCCCCCGTGATCATGACGATCAGGCCGCACTCTCGGCACTGGCAGAGCAGTACCGGACGCAGCTTCCCCGTCTGGCAATGGGCGCCTGGAACCGTCAGGGGGACGTGGCGTACCGGGCGAACGAATGGGCGAAAGCCAAGGATGCCTATCGTACGGTCCTGGAAAAGTTTCCCGTTATGGCAACGCCAACCGCAGCGGCCCGTTTTGCCCTGGCTGAGGTTCTCTATCGCGAAGAGCGCTATGCCGAAGCCAAGGCGCTCTATGAAACGGAAATGAGTCAGCAGCCGGAGGATACGCCGCTCTACCAGTTGGCCCGGGCCGCCTACATCCGCAAAACCGTGGCAGCAGGTGAAAACCTCTATCGTCTCGGTGAGCTTGCTTCAGCCCGCTCAACGTTCCTCGATCTGATCCGCTATGACGGGCGGAGCGTAGAGGCACATCGCGGTTATATCAAATCTGTTGCCGCCATGGGGCAGTCCGCGGAACTGCTCGACCTCTACCGAAAACTGCTCGGTTCCTACCCCGATGATCCGGTGCTGCTCTACGCCACCGGCCTGACACTGACCTACCTGCCGGGGAAAGAACGCCTTGAAGAGGCGGACCGCCTCATTGCGCGGGCAGCGGAGCGGATGCCGTCATCGGAATATCCGCCCCAGACGCGCGGCTATCTTGCCGAGGTTGCCGAAACAGTGCAAGGCGAACGGGGCGGGCTGGAGCGGGCGCTGGCGCTTTACCGCCGCGCCTGGCTGCTCAACCGGCCGCTGGAACAGCCGGAAAACCGTGCCAATCTGGACCTGAACATCGGCAACATCGCTTATCTGCTCGGCAGTAAGGCGACCGCCTGGAAGTTCTACAGCCAACGGCTGGCAGCAAAGATTCCGTTTGACAATGTCGATACCGAACTGATCTTTCAGCAGCGCTACGCTGCGACCGCGTTCCAGATGCGTGAGAAAGAGGCGCCCATAACCGGCTATCTGAAGGCGCTGCAGTTGACGGAGGAACGCCTCAACCCATCCCGTCCGCTCGATCTCTTTGGCCGTTTATCGAGGCGCGTTATTGAACGGCTCTTTGCCGCTGCCGGGCGCAACTCCTCAGCAGAAACTGCCCTGGCAGAGCAGCAGGCGATTACCGCCGAACTTGAACGCCTTGGGACTTCTCCCCCCGATGCGCCCCCCTCTGCCGGGTGGAGCAGTTATGAGAAAATGCTTCGCTCGCTGCTCCAGCGCGAACGGGCGCTGTTTAACTCTGCCCCTTCCTGGCACAAAGATGCGGCAAAAAGTTCTGCCGAACTGTACGGCATGCTGGCAGCTGTTGAAAAAGAGCTCGATGCCGTGCCGCGTCTGGTAGAATCGGCGGCAGAAATCCATGACCGGCTTGGCCTCGCCTATCTTGAAGCGGATCGCTTCAGTCTGGCGCGGGAACAGTTTGATGCGGCCTTCAAGCTGAACCAGGAGCCCGGGCATACCGGCAACCTTGCGGCAAATCGCCGTTCGGCAAGTATTGCCGCCTATCGGGAGGCGCATGCCGCATCTGGTGAGGACCAGCAGCGACTGCTTCGCGTCAGCCGTGATGGCTTCAGTGAACAGCTGCAGCTGATTAAAACATATCCCCCGACATCAAAAGCACCGGCAAAACGGAGCGGTGGCCTGGTGGAAATCTCCGCAAACGTCTCACTTGACAAGGGGGGCGCCACCGATGCCGCCTTCGGCTTCAGCGCTGAGCAGGAACAGCGGCTGGCAGAAATCTACCTGGCCCGGATCCAGTCAGAGTTGGGTAACCCGGCGGCTGCCGCTGTGTTATTGAGGAGTCAGTTGCAACGGTATCCTGCCGATGCCAAAAACATTGCTCCGTCCGACCTGTACGGGGTGGCGCTGTTGTCGCATCGGACCGCCCACATTGACGGTGCACTCGGGGATGCCTCGAAAGCGGCTGATGGTTTTCACCGTTCGACACTCCTTTCGCTGCAGGCGGGTAATCCGGTCAGCTCCATGCTCAATCTGGTCAACTGGGGGGAGTTGGTGACTGCCTACCCCCCTCCCAACCTCCCCCCGCTGGACCCTCTGGGGTCTAAAGTGGGAGGAGTAAACTCCCTCACCCAGCGGGGGAGGGTTGGGGAGGGGGGGGCGGGTGACCATGCCGACTTTCTGGCTGCCGAAGTTCGAGTCGCCCGGTTGGCTGGCAACTCTCGTTCAGCGCTCCCACCGCTTGTGTTTGCCCGCTTTCTCAACGATAGCGGAGCGCTCCTTGCCCGACTGGCTTCAATCAGCACCGATGATGTCAGTCGTCAGGCGCTCCTGTACAAAGCGCTTGAGCGCTGGGACAGGGCACTTTTTATTCCGGCTGACAGCAGCGATGCAGAACTGCTTCACCGGCAGCGCCGCCTGCGGGTCACCTCACAACTGAACCGGGGCGCTGTTCTTGCCGCTCTCGGTTTGGATGAGGCTGCAGAAGCCGCCCGGGCAGTCGCTCTTGATGAGGCCCACACCGCTGCCGCCTGGTCGCTTGAATGGCGTGCCCTTGCAGCAGTCGGCCGATATGATCAGGCGCTTGGGCTGCTCGAACATCTGCCGCTGACCGAATATGATCTGCAGCAGGGCGAGGTGATGGTGCGTTTTGCTCCGCTGCTGGAGAAGCGTGCCGCTGTAAATCCTGAGCAGGCGTTTGCCCTGCTGGAGAAACTGAGTGAGCTGGAGCGGGTTCAACTGCTTGGGCGTGGCGCGCTCGGACTTGATGATCCGGCGACCTTCAGCCGCTTCCGCGCCGCTGCGTCCCGTCTGGCCGAACGTGACCGGCTGCAAAAAGCCGCTGCCTCGGCTGCCGCAGCCGATAAAGAGTATCTGCAGCTCAGGCTGCAGCAGGAACAGGCGGCAGTTGACGACCTTTTCGGACCAAAACTCGAGCGCCTGCCCTCATATTATGGGCAGGGTGGCACCGGCTTGCTCCGCCTGGCAGCGGCTTCAGTTGAAGTCAGCAGTTTGTCCCGGTCAGAAGAGGTCTCCAAGCCGCAGTCTGATGCCTTCAAGGCGTCACAGCAGCGCTTCAGCACGGTTCAGGCGTCATTCAACAAAGAGTGTGTCGCCGGGAAAGGTGGTGCGCTCTGCCGCCTTGTATCGCCGCAACCGGTCGAGCTGATCGACGTCCAGGAAACCATGCCGGGCAAGACACTGCTCCGCTTTACGCCACTTGACAGCAGTCGCTGGCTGCTCTTTACGGTTGGCGGCAAAGCGGGAATCACCGCCGAAATTGTTGATATTTCCGCGCTCACCGTCCGACTTACAGCAACTCCACCGGTTCTGGCCGCATACGAGGATCCGTCCAACTTCACCGCTGCACCGGTGGTCAGTTGGGGACTCAGCGCCACCCACCTCGTTCAGTCCCTCTCCCTGCGCAAGCCATTCCGCCGGCAGGTACTTGACCGGTCCGGCTGGTGGCAGAGCGGCGCACCGTTCACCAGTCTTGATGCAACCGGCATGACGGAGCGGCTTTCCGATGCCCACACACTGGTGCTTCCGTCCCGGGCAGGTCTGCTACCCGAGGTCCCGTCACTTCCGGGCGGCAGTGGCTATGCAGTACCGCTGTGGGAAGATGAAACAGCTCTGCGTCATCCGTTCTCCTCGTTGTATGCTGCGGGGAATCTCTCGCTGGTCGTTGCGCCGCGCGCCGGCTTGCGTCAGGCGTACAGCCTGGGTCATCTGGCGGCGCTGCATGGGGTACCGTCGCTGCTGGTATCAACCGGTACAACGGCTGAAGCCGCAGTCGGCGATGCGAAGGCGTTCATTGCAGCATATGCCACTCAGTCGCTTGGAGTGGCTCGAAAAGAGCTGAAAGGCAACTGGCTCCTCCTTGGTGATTGGGGGCCGGATGTGGAGGAGGCGGCACAGCTTGGCAAAAGCCGTTTTGTCGAATACGGGAAAACGGGGATACTGGCCCACAACGCCGGGTCATACCCGAAAGCGCTCTCCCTGTTTGAAAACGCCCTGGCAATTGTTGCCGAAAATCCCTCACTCGCAAAGCAGCGCACGCCGCTGCACCGCTATGCCCGCGAAAGTGCCTTTGCCGCCGGATTTACCGACCGTGCGATTGTTCACGCCGATGCCCTGGTAAAGGGGCTTGCCAAAGAAAAACCGTTTTCGGCGGAACATGCCGATGCGCTGCTGCGTCTCGGCCTGTTGCAGGGGAATGCTGAACGGTTCAGTGATGCTTCAGTATCGTTGCAAGAGGGGGTCGGGATCTTTGCCGATCTCGGTATGGTCAAAGAGCAGGCGGCGGCGCTGGCAGATTTTGGCGTTGTGATGGAAAACTCGGTTAATTACAGTGCCGCCCGGACATTGTTTGAAGAGTCTGCCGGTCTGAGACAGACATTGAAAGATGATGTGTCGCTGGCGGAACAGTATCGTAATCTAGGTCGTATTTATGATCTGCGCCTTAACCGGTATGCCGTTGCCGAACAGTATTACGCCAGGGCTGGAGAAATCTACGCCACGTCAGGCAATGGGGGTCTGGAAGCTGAAACGCTGCTGGAGCGGGGGCGCTGTCAACGCCTGCTCGGCAATTTCCCGGCTGCCGATAAACTCTACGGCGAGGCTTTGTCAAAAGTCGGTGCGAAGGATCTGCGCACAAACATGCGGATTGTGCTGGAGCAGGCCAACAACGCCTGGTTCCAGGGACGGTATCAGGAAGCGTTCGACCTCCGGGAACAGGTGGAAAAGAGTGCTGTCGCGGAACAGTGGTCGCTTGAACAGGTAATGGCCAAAAACAGCGGTGGTCTGATCTGGTGGACGCTCGGTGATAACAAACGGGCCGGACTGGAGCTGCGGGGCGCACTGGAGCGCGCCGAAAAGCTGGCGGTCCGGCGCGACGAAGTGGCGACGACGCTTAATAATATCGGTCTGGTACAGCGTGAGTCGGGAGAATATAAAAAAGCGCTGGCAACGCTGGAAAAAGCGCTCGCCATTGACCGGAAACTCGGCTCCCGCTGGGCGATGGCCTACGACCTGCGCAACCTCGGTCAGACCCGCCTGAAAATGGGGGATGCTGCAGCTGCACTGCAACAGTTCACCGAGGCTGCTGTCATGGCTGCCGACATCGGTGATAAGGTCAACCTGGCCAAGATTCATCTGGCCCGTGGTGACGCCGAAAGCGCACTGAAACAGCCGGTCGCTGCAGAAGCGAGTTATCGTGCCGCTCTTGACATTGCCGATGCGCTGCTGCTCCGTGAAGTTCGCTGGCGGGCGCTGCTCGGTCTTGCGCGGCTGCAGAAAAACGCCGGTGCTTCGGCCACAGCGGTTGTCTCATATCAGCAGGCGCTGGAAACGGTGGAAGGACTGCGCGCCGGGATCAGGCTGGATCAACTGAAAGACGGCTTCCTTGCTGACAAGATGGATGTCTATACCGGACTGGTCAGCCTGCTCGTCGATCTGAGGCGGAGTGACGAGGCGTTTGCGGTGGCCGAGCGCTCCCGTTCCCGCAACCTGATTGATATTCTTGGGCGTCAGCGGCTTTCCCTGAAAGGTGCGGTAGATCAAGAGCTGTATGACCGGCAGATCCGGTTGAAAGAACAGATGGAGGAGCAGGAAAACCTGTCTCTGCAGGCGGCAACCCCGCAAGAGCGGGCCCGCTATGCCGCAGCACTGGAAAAACTGCGCGGTGATTATCAGGATCTGCTGATCGATATCGAGCGGAAGCGTCCGGAGCTGCTTGCCCTGGTAAAGGTGAATCCGACGACACTCGACGATGTCAGAAAACTGCTTGAACCGGGTGTCGTGCTCCTTTCCTACTATCAATTGCCGGAACGGCTGCTGCTCTGGAAAATTGATCGTGACCGGACAACGCTCTCCATCAGGAATATTCCGGCAACGGAACTTGCCGGGAAAATATCGTCCTACCGCCGGATGCTGCAGAACCTGGAGCCGCTGGAAAAACAGTCGCGCGAACTGTATGATCTGCTTGTGGCGGAGCCGCTGGCGGGGAGCGGGCAACTACGCTCAATCGGCATTATTCCGCACGGCAGCCTGCATTATCTCTCTTTTGCAACTCTGAACGATGGCCGTGACTACCTGATTGATCGACAGAAGCTGTTTTATCTTCCGTCGGCATCGGTGTTAAAATACACGCTGGCACGGCGCACTTCGGTGAAAAAGTCACACATTCTGGCTATCGGCAACCCGGACCTCGGCAATGCGGCGCTGGATCTGCCGTTCGCCGAGCGGGAAGCGGGAACGCTCCGCTGGAATTACCCGGATGTAACGACCCTGACCCGTGAGCGGGCTACCGAGAGCTGGATCAGAGAACATATCAGCGAATTCGGCGTTATCCATATTGCCTCCCACGGCGAGTTTGATCCTGTCAATCCACTTTTTTCCGCGATCCGGCTGACCAAAGACAGTAAAGCTGACGGCAAACTCCAGGCGGAGGAAATCTTCGGCCTTGATATCCGGGCTGACTTGGTCGTGCTAAGTGCCTGTCAGACCGGCTTGGGCGATATCCGCAGCGGTGATGACGTGGTCGGCATGAACCGGGCGTTCATCTTTGCCGGTACCCATTCGCTGATGTCGAGTCTCTGGCGGGTCAGCGATGTCTCGACGGCGATCATGATGAAGCAGTTTTACCGCAATTATATGACCTATGAAAAAGCCGAGAGTTTGACCCGTGCCATGCAGCATGTTAAAAACCGTTATCCGCATCCGGGGTATTGGGGGGCGTTTGTGTTGACGGGGGATTATCGGTAGGGGGGATTAGTGGGGTTAGAAAAATTGTTTTGCAAAGTTGGCAACCGAAATTGCAATGACAACTCCCAGCATCCACTTGACAAGGATCAATTCAGCACGAATCATTTCAATGTCAGTCTTGGTAGCAAGAGTTGTATTAAGGGTTATAGTAGACATATGTACCTCTGAGCAGAAAAATAGCAAATAGGGGCTATAAAGTCAAATAATCATAGATGCAGAAATGTACCTGACCACTTTTAGGCTCATGTGAGTTGGCAGAACGGTGTCGAGGGTATAAAGAACGCCCCAACTGGTTTGATCACAGAAGGGGCGTTTGCATTCCTGAATAACTGGAATGCTACCTTAATGCCAACCCATCCACTCGCACTGTGTATGTGGTCATTTATAAGTTGAAATGCAAAAATGACTGAATGAATGAGAGTAAAAAACAGATATTTCTTTCATTTGTATAGAGTTGAGACGCGACCCCTACGATCCCTTTTTTTGTAGGGGCGATCCCAGCGGGTCGCCCGTGTGACAATCGGGTAATATCGCTGATATTGCAACGAAAGGCGGGCGAGCCGACGGCGTCGCCCCTACGAGTGATAAACGGTAAATTTGTAATTTCCACATCCCTAAGGCATCTCACCGTAACTCCAAATCCCCAAATAACCAAATCCCCTACTGTCCCGCCCTCACGGGCCACACATAGTTGCCGCTGGCCTTACCGACGTAGTCCACGTAGCCACCGCCCACGCCGACGACCCAGGCGTATGCCGTACCACTGGAGTAGGTACTACCGGACCAATAGCTATTGGACCGGACATTAGAAAACGGGTGGCCGGTCGTCAGAGCGGGATTGGATTTAGAGATGTCCACCAGGCTATCCAGCTCATTGCTGCTGGGCAGACGCCATTGACCGGCAGTGGAGCTGTCGTTCAGACCGCAGACGGTATTATTACCGACCAGGGCATTGCTCCAGGTCAGGGCGTTGGCCCAGGTCAGGGCGCTGGTCGCTGCTGTGATTCCTTTTGTTACCCCCCCCACCGTGGCAAAGCAGCCGGCGTCTTTCAGCCAGATCAGACCGGTCAGATTGTCCTTCACCGTGCCGTCGCCGTTGTCGGCAAAGCGTGGTAACGGTGCGGCAACCCCTTTCAATTGGGCGCCGTCGTCACCGGCGGCATAGCTGGTCGTCTGGCCGGTGCGGGGAAGCGCGACCTTGGCGGCATAGCCAGCATCAAGCGTCAACAGAGACAGGAATAGACAACAGAGGATAATGCCGATTGTTTTTTGCATGATTAAATCTCCTTAGGCAATGTTGGTGTATTTTCTCGATTTCCGTGGTCGCGGCATATTTGTGCTATCCACCCGGAACAGGGCATTCAGCCAGGGATAGCGGTTAAACAGTGATCGGCGCAGACGATGGGTATTGGCCCACTTGAAATGACCGCTGTAGGAAGCCATGACGCCATGTAGCCGGGCCTGTGCCTCCAGTGGCGGGTTAATACGGAAGAAACCCTCGTCGTTTTTTTGTACATGACTTGCCTTTTCTCTTGTCGATCTTCATCCCTCGATCCCGTCCGGGTACGAAGGAGTGCCCTGGGATGCCGGGCGCTAACATCAACC
>JBMOEI010000021.1:0-87868 GCA_049318985.1 Desulfuromonadaceae bacterium | reverse complement strand
GCGGAAGCGGTAGACCTTCTGCTGGCCGTAGGCCTGCGTCTCACCGATCCAGCTGACCGGGGCAATGGCTGTGACCGGGGTGCCGGTCTTGTCGTTAATCGGCACAGTACCTTCGCTGGTCAGGGTGTAGTCCACGCCACCGGTGCCGATGGTAGAGGCGTTGAACGGGTTCTGCCCTTCACTGACTACCGCCAGGTAGTAGACTCCGGGGGTGATTGTGGTGGCGCCGCTGGCAGGCTGGTACTTGTAGAAATATTCGGCGCCGCTCTTATGACGCTTGGCACCGCTGAAGTAACTCAGACTGTCCGAGTCATACGATGCCGCAGCAATGTTCGGGATACGCCCATGACGGAGCAGCAGCAGCGATTCGCCCAGGGTCGCGTCCAATTTCACCGACCAGCTCGCTGTACCGGCCGGGACAGTGAGCCGGTAGTAGGCTGCTTCGCGAGGCGCAAGTCCGCTGCCACCGGCGCTGCCGCCGCTGAAGCTGGCTATGTCGCCAACCTGAATCGGCCAGAGAATGGGCGTGGGACTGCTGTCGCTGCCGATGCCGATACCCCGGCTCTCCAGCGTGTAGCTCATGACGTCGGCACCACTGACACCCACGAAGTAGGTGCCCGGCTCCAGAGGATTGCCAATGCCCATCACCAGGTATTTGCTCTTGTCCGGAACAGATGAGTAGGTGATGTAGTTGCGGCCGGTCCAGTCACCACCGGCCTCCCACTGGGAACCGGTCGGCCAGTCGCTGCGGTAGGTCATGGAACCGTTGTTTGTTCCGAATGCAGATGGAAACAGGTCCCGGCGGACCATCATGCGCGGTGTGCCGCCACTCGTCTTCAGGCGAAGATCCCACCCAAGGGCATCAGCGGGAACCGTGTACTTGAAATAACGCCAGGTGTTTGCTTCCTGGTTGTTTATCTGCAGACTGCTGTTGGTAAATGCAAGGTCAATATACTCCAGAGCCGTTACCTCCAGATCATATCCGGCATCGGGGTAGGTTGTGCCGACGCCGTTCACCCAGATACTCTGGTTGGAGACGACCACGGTATAGTCGCCTGCTACCGGCTGGGCCAGGGTGATCAGGGTGTCGTTGTAACCGATCTGGGAACGTCCGCCCTCATCGGCACGGTAGGTGGCGTAGATCGGAGTGGGGATCAGACCGCTTCCGGCGGCATCCTGACGCAGCGTCATTGATGGATTGCCGACCCGGTTTTTCAGGCGGACTTCGATGCTGGTCAGGCCGGCCGGTACGCGGAAGCGGTAGACCTTCTGCTGGCCGTAGGCCTGCGTCTCACCGATCCAGCTGGCCGCAGCACCCGACACCGGCACCATCATCGGCATTGTCACCAGTACCCTGTCACCCTATCCGGGAGTTTTTCAGGCCAGGATAGAGCTGCTCGATACTTCGGACACCCCTCTCCCCGGGTTGACCACTATCTATACCGATGCACAGGGCCAATTCCAGATCTCGGCAATTCCAGCCGGGAGCTACAAATTGAGGGCCAGCGCCAGCGGCTTCCAGACAACGATTTTCCCGACGATATATACCGTCGCTTCCGGTGCAGCAACTCCTGCCATACTCAGCCTGGCACCGGCTGGTGCCAGTATTATCGCAACAGGCAGTGTCTGGAATTCACAAAATGCCGCCATACCGGGAACCGTCATCAAGGCATATACGGTTTCACCCTGGACACTCATCAGTACCGGTACCTATGACGATGCATCCGGATCATTTTTCATCAACGTCCCCCCCAACACATTTTTTGCCCTCGAAATATTGGCTCCCGGTTACCGTAGCGCATACAGCCAGGACATTGTCCTGACGAGAAACACCTACCTCACAACGTTTATACCGATGACTACTGATGAATACATTGCACTTGGGTGGCCGCTCACGGCGGGTAAAGCATTTGTCCGCGGAATGGTTGTTGATACGAGTGGCATAATCCCCTTGAGCGGGGTTACAGTATCCGCCTCTTCAACAAGCGGGTCCTATACCGTGTATGCTCTTAATTCATCACAACCGCTACAATCTCCGGCACTTGTTGCCGGCCCGACCGCCAATGACGGAATATTCATAATAAAAGACGCTATCCCTGGCGAAGTCCTCACCGTAACAGGCGCTAAAGCCGGTAAAACATTTCTTCAACCGGTGTTCTCCCATGTCGTAGCCAATACTGACAGCTTGAGTTTGATAATTGAAACCACCCCTCCGGCTACCGCCAGTATATCCGGACGGGTAACGGTAGGCGGAACAAATGGCATCGCCAATTTTCTGGTTGTACCGTGCAGCTGGAACGGCACAAATTGCACAACTCTGCCAGGCGTGTATACGGATTCAAACGGTTACTTCACCTTCCCGAATCTTGCCGCTGGCCAGTACAAAGTTGCTTTCATCGGCCCACCCTCCGGATATCCGTATCAATGGTATAATCAGATATTTTCGGCCCTTGCCGGTGAAGCGTCGGCTACTATCATCAATGTAACGACCGGTCAGGAAGTCTCTGCGATCAACGCAAACTATCCCGGTGGGAGCATCTCCGGCCGAGTTATAGATCAGAGTCTGATGGGAGTGCCGGTTTCGGTCAGTATCTCTAACACTGCTTCGTCTGCGGCGTTGTTTTCAGTGCAAACCGACATCAACGGCTACTATTCCGTGAGCGGCGTCCCCAACGGCAGTTACAAACTGACTTTTTTTGGCGGGGCGCACAATTGCACCAGCCAGTTCTATAACGCTAAAAGTACGTTTGAGACTGCTGATCCGGTTACCATCAATTCGATGGCCAGCCCGGCAGCAACGGACATTAACTCAACTCTATCCTGTACACCGTATCCGTTCGGTATCGGAACGACCGGATATGCCACTCTGCCTGAAGCCTACGCCGCTGTCGGTAATGGCGGTACCATCAAGGCTCAAACGGGGGTCGTAACTATTGGTGCACCACCGCTGGTGCTGGCTAAAAGCTTCACCTTCAGCGGAGGATTAGGCACTGATTTCAGTACGGTGAACGGTTTCACGGTTCTTGCCGGGAGGACCAACATAACTGCCGGCAAGGTGACTATGAAAAACATCAAGATCAGGTAAGCGGATTCAAGGAGGTTTACCATGAAACTCATCAAAATGTTGATTCTGGTATTTACACTATTCTCTCTTTGGGCAACAACAGCAGGGGCAGCTGTTTATGTCAATCAATTCTGGTATGCATACACTCCTGTTCCGGCACAACCTCCTTATGGTTATTACTACTACGAACCGGTAACCATCGCTACTAATACGACCTGGACGCAGGCAAACGGGCCGTATATCCTGCAAAGAAGTGTCACTGTAGCTGCTGGCGCAACTCTCACCATAGAAGCCGGCACTGTCGTACAAGTTGACGACAATTACTCTATCTATATCAATGGAACTCTTTCGGCAACGGATGTGACTTTTACTCGCAATGGCACCAATTACTGGAACGGTATTTACTTCGCTCCGACGGCTGGCCTTTCCACTCTTACAAACTGCGATATCAATTATGCCGGTGCGACCAACAGCGGTTATGGCATCGGTGTGCAGGCACACGGTTATTGGGAAAAAACCGCCCTCTATATTGACTCCAGCAATCCGCAGATAACCAATAGTCGGATTAAAAACAGCGAAACCCATGGCATATCCCTTTATGCCAGTGGCGCGACTCTTACCGGCAACACCTTCGAAAACATGGGGGATGGCTGGTATCCTATCTCCATAGACACCAGTAACTCCTATCCGACAATGAGCGGCAACGTCACCAGCGGCACCGGGTTTAACGGTGTTGGACTCGCCAGCGGCGACATCACCTCATCTGGTACCTGGCACCGTCCCGGCTCGAACTTCCCCTACCTTACGCGTGGCTGGATCACCATTCCTGTGGGAGTAGTGCTCACAATTGATCCGGGCGTCACCGTAAAAGCTGCCGCTGCCGATGTGTTCCATGTCAACGGAAACCTGACCGCACCCGGCACGGAGGCTCTTCCAATAACCTTCAATTCGCGCAGTGCCACTCCTGCCGCGGGCGACTGGCGGGGAATCTACCTGGCCGCGACCGCAACAGCCTCATCTCTGACATATGTCACCATTAATTACGCAGGAGGCATTTTCGGCGGCTTCGGACTCTATAAGCAGGACTTCTATGCTGCCTGGATCAAAGCGGCGCTCTATCTCGACGGCGTCAGCACGCCATTAACCAATGTTTCAATCCTGAATAGCGCAACTAACGGTCTGGAGATGTACGGCGCCACGCCAACTATCACCAGCAGCATTTTTTCCACCTCTGGCTGGAGCGGCATGAAGGCCAGCGGTGAATCCCGCCCCGTCATCAACTCCACTTTATTCAACACAAACGGAGCGGGAGGCTACTATGCCGTCAGCCTCGACGCCTCTTCGGTACCGAATCCAACCAACGTCACCTTTTCCGGTAACAGCTTACAGGGTATCCAGATTCGCGGCGGTGCTTTGACCGCCAGCGCTCTCTGGAAAAACTGGAGCGGCAACGCCCCTTACGCCGTGACCGGAGATATGACGATAAACGCCGGTGTAACACTGACGGTCGAACCGACCACTTCCGTAAAATTCTGGAAGACCGGTCTCTATGTTTACGGCAACCTCAACGCCAACAGCACCAATGGCAGGATCACCTTAACCTCACTGGCTGACGACACCATTGGAGGCGACACGAACGGCGACGCAAGTGCCTTGCCATCTTCATCCCCGGTTCCGGGCGACTGGAAAGGAATTTACCTCTCTCCCGCCTCCGGTCAGTCGCTTCTCGCTAGCTGCGACATCAACTACGCCGGCTTCTCTAACAGCGGTTTTGGGCTTCATGTGTATGCTCACAGCTATTGGGAAAAAACCGCCATCTACATTGACAGCAGCGCCCCTACCATCACCAACTGCCAGATCAAAAACAGCGAAACTGATGGTATATCCCTTTATGCCAGTAACGCGACGCTTACCAACAATACCTTCGAGAACATGGGTGGCTACCCTGTTTCATTTGACACAAGCAACTCCTTTCCTATCACCAGCGGCAACGCCACCAGTGGCACCGGGTTCAACGGTATCGGACTCGCCAGCGGCGACATCACATCATCAGGTACCTGGAATCGTCCCGGCGTGAGCTTTCCGTACCTTACGCGCGGCTGGATCACCATTCCTGTGGGAGTAGTGCTCACAATTGATCCGGGCGTCACCGTCAAAGCTAACGGTGCCGATGTGATCCATGTCAACGGTAACTTGACTGCTGTCGGCACGGCACCTCTCCCCATTACCTTCAGTTCGCGGAGTGCCACCCCTGCCGCAGGGGACTGGCGGGGGATCTACCTTGCTCCTACCGCTACCGCATCGTCATTCAGCTATGTCACTATCAATTACGCCGGAGGTAACTTCAGTGGCTATGGACTCTACATGAATGTTCATGGCGATTGGGTCAAGGCGGCCCTCTATCTCGACGGCGTCAACCCGCCATTGACTAATGTATCTATTCTCAACAGCCAAAACAATGGTCTGGAGATGTACGCCGCCACGCCGACCATAACCAATGGCGTTTTCTCTGCGTGCGGCTGGAGCGGACTTAAGGCCAGCGGTGAATCCCGCCCCATCGTCAACACCGCCACATTCTCCGCCAATGGAGCAGCAGGTTATTACGCCGTCAGCCTTGATGCCTCATCGGTACCTAATCCAACCAACGTTACCTTTTCCGGTAACAGCTACCAGGGGGTTCAGATTCGCGGCGGCACCCTGCCTGTGAGCGCTCTCTGGAAAAACTGGAGCGGCAACGCCCCTTACGCCGTGACCGGAGATATGACGATAAACGCAGGTGTAACCCTGACGGTCGAACCAACAACGTCCGTAAAGTTCTGGAAAACCGGTCTCTACGTTTACGGCAACCTCAACGCCAACAGTACTAATGGCAGGATCACGCTAACCTCACTGGCTGACGACGCCATTGGTGGCGACACGAACGGTGACGCTCTTGTCGAGCCGGCTTCATCCCCAATTCCGGGTGACTGGAAAGGGATCTACCTCTCTCCCGCATCCGGTCAGTCGCTTCTCGCCAATTGCGACGTCAACTACTCCGGTTTCATCAACAGCGGTTATGGCCTTGGTGTAAACGCCCATAGTTACTGGGAAAAAACCGCAATCTATATTGACAGCAGCAGCCCCACCATCTCCAACTGCCAGATAAAAAACAGTGAAACCAATGGTATAGAGCTATATTCGAGTAAGGCAACACTGACTTCAAACACGTTTACCAACATGGGATCGTATCCGATTACCTTTGATACTCTCGATACTTTTCCCGTCATGAGCGGCAACGCTACTTCTGGAACCGGCTACAATGGTATTGGTCTGCCATTCGGTAACCTGACTGTTACTGGAAACTGGAACCTGCCGGGGAGCAGTTTCCCTTACCTGATGACCAGGGAGCTGACGGTTGATGCGGGCGTTAACCTGACCATTGCAGCGGGCAACACCATCAAATCCAATGGGTCCGGGTTCTACGTCAATGGCACACTGGATGCTGTCGGCACAGCCGCTCTGCCGATCAGCTTCACTCGCCGTTATGTTGAGTCAGAGGGGCAAGTTCCTGTGCGGTGGCTTGGTATTTATCTCTCGCCAACTGCCGGTTCTTCAACTTTAACCTATGTCACAATACAGTATGCCGGTGCAACCAATAGCGGCTACGGCCTCGGCGTTCAACCCCATGGCTCCTGGGTGAAAGCATCCCTTTACGTTGACGGCATCAGCCCGCCACTAACAAGTCTCAGTATTCTGAACAGCGAAACAAATGGAGTGGAACTCTATGGCTCTTCATCAGCCGTTACCAACAGTCTGTTTAGTGGATGCGGCTGGACGCAATTGGCTGCAACCGGCAGTTCCACTCCTACTATAAGCACTTCGCGCTTTATCGGTGATTCCTCTGTTTGGGGCATAACCAACGATACTCCTGCCAATGTCATTAACGCCCGCAACAACTACTGGGGCGCATCCACCGGCCCGACCCATTCATCAAATCCAGGTGGTACAGGGGTCAAGGTCTCTAATGGCGTCGATTTCATTAATTACAGGACAAGCGAAAGCTTCTTTCTGGCTGTCACCATCGCAGGCAGCGGAACGGTCTACAGCACTCCCACCGGTATTACCGCATGCAGCAGTGGCACCTGCACAGCCCCGTTCAATTATCTGCAGCAGGTTGTGCTTTCGACAGCCCCGGCCTGGTATACTGCCGTTGTCTGGTCAGGATGCAGTGCTGCAGGTAATGACTGCAGTGTGGTAATGGATACGGATAGAAGTGTCACCGCCACATTCGGTGACAGCCCGAACGTAAAACTGACATTGAAACCTCTAGTGCCATACGGCACCATCCAATCGGCGTATAACGCAACATCGACCCCTATCCTTGTCAACGACAAGATGCAGACCAGAGATATTACCTTCTTTGAAGATCTTATCTTCAGCCAGGCGGTTGCAGTGATTCTTGAGGGGGGGATGAATTCCGGTTTTACTCTCTCAACCGGTTATACGGTAGTGAAGGGCATCATGAAGGTTCGTAATGGCAAGGTTATTGTGAATAAAGTCAAGGTTCGCTAGTTTGCAGGCATAAAATAAAAAGTAGTTGAATATAAAAGCAAAAAGGCTTTGCCAGGATAACCGGCAAAGCCTTTTTATTAATGGAGATGCCTGCTGTTACGGTCTGGCGCTCAGCATCTGCTCAATCTGCTCTAGGCGCTGCTTCATCAATTGGTTTTCCGTCCGTAATGACTTCATCTCATGCTGCTGCTGCTCCAGGGAGCGCTGCTGTTTCTGATATTCGTTAAGCAGCAGCGGTGCCAGGAACTGGTAGGCAACAGTAGAAATCTGGCCGTCGGTGTCACGGATAATCATTTCCGGGATGACTTCGGCAACCTCTTCAGCAATCAGGCCGAAATGAAGGGGGCGGATGCCGGTAGGATTCTGATCTGTCTTGTAGTGGAAGGTCACCGGTCGTAGCTTCATCAGTTTCTCACTGACATCTCCCATATCCAGAATATCATCTTTATGTCTTCGCGATGAAACGGCCACACCGAGAGAACCGTCATAGCCGACTAATACCGGTGCTGGTAAGAGGGCTATGTGAGGGGGGTCAACAGCAAAACCTGTATTGGGGTTTTTATTGGAAATGCCCGCAATGTAGGTGGCTCTCTGCGCTCCTTCTGTGCCGATGCGGATGACACTGGAATCACCCGGAATGCCTCTGTTGCCAATGGTGATGTTGCCGTTGCCACTCGTCAAGTCATAACCGGCTTCATTGCCGATGACTATGTTTAAGCTGCCACCGAACATGTTACGTGCAGCATCATTGCCGATGACAACATTGGAATCTCCAGTGGTGAGGAAAAAAGCGGCATTGCTGCCGATGCCAATATTGAAGTCACCGTTGCTATTGCGGAGTGCCGAGTTGCCAATGGCGGTATTTAAATTTCCGGTTGTATTCGAGAAGAGCGCGCCCGGTCCGTTTGCAGTATTTACGTTGCCTTCGGTATTGCTGTAAAGCGCCTGAGCACCAAGGGCGCTGTTATAGATTCCGATGGTGTTGGAAAAAAGCGAACGCTCGCCAATGGCGGTGTTATTAGAACCTGTAGTGTTCGAATAAAGAGACTGATAGCCGTTAGAAGTATTTGATTCACCGATTGTGGCATACAGCGCCTGATAGCCGGTGGCCGTATTGGAAAAACCGCTGATATTCCGACTCAATGCGTCCGTACCGAGAGCGGTATTGTTGGTTCCTGTAGTGTTGGCAATCAATGCACTCTTGCCGACTGCAGTGTTATTTTTGCCGGAGTTGTTGGAGTAGAGCGCTTCCACTCCGACGGCAGTGTTGTTGCTGTTTGTATTTGAGAACAGGGCAAAATGACCCACGGCGGTATTGTAGTTTCCACTTATGTTCATTTGCATCGCCTGTGAGCCGATGGCAGTGTTTTCTGTGCCGATGGTGTTGGCAGTAAGTGCCGTATTACCGTTGGCAGTATTGTGCCAACCGGTCGTGTTGGCAGAAAGCGCGCTCGTCCCGCTGGCCGTATTGGCGGAGCCGAATGTGTTGACCATAAGCGCAGCCGGGCCGATGGCGACATTCGAGATGCCTTCACCCGGCACGATATTCAGTCCCGAAGGCCCTTGCGGCCCTGCGGGACCGGTTGCTCCTTGCGGCCCGGTTGAGCCCTGCAGGCCAGCCAGCCCCTGCGGTCCTGCCGGGCCTGTTGGGCCGGTGAGGCCTGTGGTGCCAACCGGTCCGGCTGCACCGGTTGAGCCAGGCAATCCTTGCGCTCCTTGCAGGCCTTGCGGACCTGCCGGGCCGGTTGCTCCGTTCAGTCCTGCCGTGCCCGCAGGCCCCTGTGGGCCAGCTGGGCCTGGAAAGCCAATCATTCCTTGCGGTCCTGCGGGCCCTGTAGCGCCAGTTGGGCCCGCAGGCCCTATCAGATTGACCCCCGCTGGCCATGAACCGATATACGGGCCATACAGCCTGGTGTTTATTGTATCGATATAGAAATCACCGGGATTTGCTACAACGGCTGCCGGTGTACCGCTGCCGTGCAGGAGGGCAGTGCCGTCTTTCGGAGCGGCGGTGAGAACATCACCGTTGGAGAAAACCACGCCGCCGGCATTGCCGCTTTTATCTCTCTGGATAACGAGATTGCCGTTCAGTTTGAGGGCATTTTCTGTTGAGTGAGAGAGAAGTGGTGCGGATAACAGAGAAAGAAGTGATAAAACTAACATAGTTTTTTTTGGCATGTACGCTCCTTGTATAGAAATATAGATCAGATTAATGATTTTCCGTATGTTTTTTAAAAGCATGATATTGAAGGTATATTTGGAATGATGTATGGATAAAAAGCTGTGGAAATGATTTTTACAGCGATTTATAAAGCTAATTTTACTACCGGAAAAATATATAAAAGATGAGTACTTTTTTGTCAAGAATTATAAATTTACATATATGTTTTGAAACATATAGGCACGGGGAGACGGGCAATTATCCAGACTGTAGTACATTTTCATTGTGGTGTCGAACTTCTGAGTAATAAATTTGCTATTCATATTTTAATTCTTATAAAAGGTAGTATGTAAAGTAACTATTTGACATTATATAATTAATACACTACATAGACTCACAAAATAGTCTTATCTTATTATTCATTTTTCAATTCATAATTACTTCTTCCGGAACTGGATTCAGAGGTCATACCGTATGCCAGATACCAGTGAAAACCGACTGCTGGAACTGCTCGCAGACAAGCCACGCCCGGCACGGGAGTTGTTGCAGGCGCTTGCCGTCAGCCAACCGACCCTCTCCCGCATGGTTGCACGCTCGGGAAGCCGTATCGTTACCCTGGGCAGATCGAAATCAACGTGTTATGGTCGTCCCCGTGCCATCAGGGGCAGAGGCAGCGTCTTTCCGGTGTATCAGGTAGACGAAGCAGGGGATGCCCACTCCTTTGGTACACTCACTTCAGTATGGGAGCGGCACTACTGGTGGGAACCTGCTGTCGGCCCGTCTCACCTGTACAGTAGTCTGCCCTGGTTTGTTCAGGATATGCGTCCCGACGGTTTTGTTGGTCGTGCTTTTGCCCAGCGCCTTCATCATGAGTTGGAGGTTCCCCTGCGCCTGCAGGACTGGAACGATGATGATACGTTGACGGCGGTCATCAGGCGTGGTGAAGACTGCGTCGGTAATCTGATAGCGGGGACAGAATCTCTGGAGCGGTATTTCCGGAATACTCAGTCCGGCATGGCTCCACTGAGGCGGGTCGACAGTGCGGGCGAATATCCGCGCTTGGCCCATGAAGCTCTGGCTGGCGACCCTGTCGGGTCATCCGCCGGTGGTGAACAGCCGAAATTTACGACGCTGATAGACAATGCCGGTGAGTTGCAACATCTGCTGGTCAAGTTTTCCCCAGACATCACGACTGTAGAAGGACGCCGTTGGGCCGATCTGTTAATCTGTGAACATCTTGCCCTGGAAACAATGCGCGAGGCCGGTTATTCCGCTGCCGACAGCACAATCATTGAATCGGGCAACCGGGTGTACCTCGAAGTAGTGCGCTTTGACAGGGTTGGTCTGCATGGCCGCCGACCGCTCTATTCCCTTGGCGTCGTGGATGATGAATTTTTCGGCAGGCGGGATAGTTGGGTCGGTGTGGCTGGCCGCCTGGAAGCGGCAAAGATGCTCAGTCGCCAGGATGCTTCTGCCCTGCGCTGGCTTGCGTTGTTCGGGGATCTGATTGCCAACACGGATCAGCATTTTGGTAACGTATCTCTGATTCCCGAAGATTCTGCGCAGCGCCGTTTTATTCTCGCCCCGGCGTACGACATGCTGCCGATGTACTACCGACTCCGCGACGTGGCATCTGCCGAGACAGCGTATCAGCCACCTTCTTCAGCGTCGCTGACAGAATGGCATTCCGCGCTGCAGGCTGCCGCAACGTTCTGGGCACGGGCCGCTGCGGATGGCAGGATCTCTGTGGAATTCCGCACAATATGCCGGCTCAATCGGGACAGAATAATCAGTATGACCGCCTTACCCCGACGTGTTGCCTGAGCCGGCCACCGACTGTCCTTTTTACTTTTATTACCCAGTTTGCCGATGCCTTCTGGCTCGTTTTGAATATATTGACATCCACTTTGGTACTACCTATACTACCAGACATGAAGCCAAGCATCGTAATTGATACCAATGTTCTTGTTTCTGCCCTCAAATCATCGCGCGGTGCTTCGTTTCGCCTGCTTTCAATGGTGGATCAGGGGCATTTCGTCCTGCATGTATCCACTGCACTTGTCACTGAATACGAAGCTGTCTTGAAGCGTGGCATTACATCTCTGTCGGCAGAAGATATCGACAACGTTGTCGATTTTATCTGTTCAATGGCCGTACGGAATAAAATATTCTACCTGTGGCGCCCGGTGCTGAAAGATCCGGGTGATGATTTTGTTCTGGAACTGGCCGTCAAGGCCAATGCCGCCGTTGTCACCTGGAACGTGGCCGATTTTAAACGCGCCGCACAATTTGGGGTTGCCGCACTGAACCCGCGTGATTTTCTTGCATCCCTGGAGGTACAACCATGAGCGCGATCAGCGTCCGTCTTCCCGACTCTCTCCACACTATGGCCCGTGAAATCGCCGGCAAAGACCATATTTCTCTCAATCAGTTTATCGCCTCGGCGGTGGCAGAAAAGATCTCCGCCCTGACGACGGAAACATATCTGGCCGAGCGTGCCGCCAGTGGTTCAGCTGACAAATTCCGCGCCGCTCTGGCCAAAGTGCCCGATGTAGAGCCGGAAGAGTATGATCGGCTGTGATCCCCCCCAAGACCTCATTTAGTACAATGGTCCGGTTGTCTGTTGCCCCGGTTTTGATAAACACTCATGCTACCCTACTTTATTTTGAGTCGATCCACTGCGAGAGTCCCCTGCGATATCGTCAGAACTCCCCGAAGTGTGGTAAATCCGGTGGCACCGCCGTAGTTACTGCTGTAGCCCCCTTTCAGGGTAAAACGGATGGGCCGGTTGAAATTGACGTTCCCCGTAAATTCACCAGTCAGCATTTCGATAGTCACGGCACTCCCCTGGGCAGCGCCGATTGCATTCAGCAGCGACGGGTAATAGGAGGTTGCAGCACCGACCGTCCTGACCGGGAGAAAACAGACACCACCCTCGTCTGTCTGGCCGTTGCAGTTATCATCCATGCCGTTGCACAACTCCGTTGCGCCTGGATGAATTGAGACAGCGACGTCATTACAGTCGGTATTGTTTGTCACATAGCCTGCCGGCTGAGTGCATGCCTGAATTGAGATGGCGGCATTTCCATAGAAGTCGGCATCAGCATCCCGATAATAGGTGTTCGTCACACCTTCATCAATGGAGCCGTTGCAGTTGTCATCCATGCTGTTACAAACTTCTACTGCACCCGGATGGATCGATACATTGCCGTCGTTGCAGTCAACAGCGCCACAGACTCCCCCTTCAATTGCGTAGCCGTCGCCGTCGAGATCCGTGCAGGCATCACAGACATTTCCCATGCCGTCTTTGTCGCTATCAAGCTGGTCAGGATTGTAATGAAACGGGCAATTGTCGCAGGCATCGCCGATGCCGTCGTCTCCGTAACTTCGCCCTGCGAGAGTATCCTTATAATGCTGCTGAATTTCACTCTCTGTTAAAGGCCGGCTGTAAATTGCGATTTCATCCACCAGACCGGCAAAATAGCCCCAGTCGCCCCCGCCAAAAATGTGCCCCGGATGTATGAACGATTTTGGACTTTGCACCCCTGTTTTTACATACTGTCCGTTGACAAGCAAAACCGGCCGGTTTTTTTCATACACAATCGTTATATGCGTCCAGTCAGTGATTTTTCCGTCCCAAACCAAGAGCGCAGGCATATAAAAATCGGCATGCTCATACACGCTGATGCCGTTGGTTCCGACCGAAACCCCCATTCCGGCGTGTTCTTTACCCCAGGTAAGATCGCCCTGGGAAGGGTAGATGGCATATTTCTGGCCGATTGTTCCTCCTGCACCGCTCACACCTTCCCTGTCTGTTGTCCGTTCCGATGAAGGAAATGCCCAGAATTCCATAGTGAAATTATTGGTCACATCGGATGGTTTCGCTGCCGCAAAATCATTGATGCCGTCAAAATTCAGCGCATTACCGTGCTTCCCGGTTGCCCATGTAGCGCCGCTCACTAACGCATGGTTGACGCCGGTCGAGTCGCCGGCTTTATCTCCGCTCCCTTCATTCAATTTCCAGTAGGAAATCATTCCTTTTACGGCAGCGTCACTATTGGCCTGTGCGGGATTTTTCACATATTTGCAGTTGTCGAAGCAATCAGCGACACCATCACCATCGGCGTCAAAACCTTCATCAGTATAGCCGTTGCAGTTGTTGTCAACGCCGTCACACAGTTCGGCGGCACCGGGGTGGATGGCCGGGTTGTTGTCATTGCAGTCTGCAGCAATCCCGTTTGGGCAGGCAGCGTTACCCGGGCTGCCATAGCCATCGCCATCGATGTCTATACATGGTGCCAGTACCGAAATACGTATTGGTCCAGTGGCATTATTTCCCTCATTTGACTCATATCTGACATGGGTACTATCCGCATACGCCCACATGTTATAGGTGCCGGCAGCGGGATAGGTAACCGTCCCGCTGCAAATTTTCGTCTCCCCTGGCATCAATACAGTATCCTTTCCCCTGATTTCGCAGAAAAAACTCTCCAGGTCGGTCGGGGGAACTGGTGATGATCCGGCAGGCAGATGCTTGTAAAAATCAACATACAGAAAAGATCCAGATGCGCCCGGGCCAATATACACATCGGTACCGCTCTGGTTTTTGAGCGTTACCGTTACGGAAACAGCCTGGCCGGAAACGGGAAGTACCGGATTGGTCACGATGCTCTGGACAATAAGGTCGCCGCACCCCTCATCAATCCTGCCATCGCAGTTATTGTCCCTGCCATCGCATACTTCCGGGGCACCGGGGTGGGCCGAAGCATCGTTGTCATTGCAATCATTTTGAGATATCAGCATAAACGGACATCCCGGGTAACTCCAATCTGCAGCCAGCGTTCTGTAACCGTCACGATCCTTATCCTCAAAACATAGTTGTGGTGCGACATAGGGAGTGACCTGAACGGGATTAGCGGCGACCCGGCAATTATCCTTGTCATTTGACTCGAAGATGACCCCGGTTGCATCGGCACAGGCGATAAAAAAATAGGTACTGCCGGTGGCAGTGGAGGCAGGAACGAACACTGTAGTGACACCATCGGTACCGCCGAAGCCAGGCGGTATTGTCACCGTGCGTTCACCGATAACGATGTCGTCACTGCTGTATAAACTATCAGTGGAAAGATAGAATCGGGTAGTGCTGCTTTCCGGGATGAAGGTACTGCTTTGGTTTGCGGTAATGTCGGTGACATCGAAGCTCCCGCCGGCTCGTACGGTTGCGGGAGGATTGCTGAGCGACGTTACCGTAAGGTTTCCCGCCTCGATCTTTTCCCATAAGCGGATATAGGCTTCCGCCGAACCGAACAGAGGTGCAAGGGCCTCCGTAGTCAACCCGAGATGACGCAGGTCTTCGATAAAGTCGGGAAACATGCCGACATGAGCCAGGCCATCGACGTTAAAATCAAAATGCGGCCTGTCCCCCATCTGGCTTTTATCCATAAAGACACCTGTTTCGGTCATGAAAGGGTACTGCATTCTCGTGGCTTCATCCTGCGGGCCATCCTTATCGCCATCACAAGCCTCCGGACCAAAGCGCGGCGCCGGTTGTTTGACCAAGCCATTGAAGTCAGACCCGATAGCCACCGCGCCTCCCATCAACCGGGAAGCGTAGAGATACGCCTGCGCCCACGAACGTGAGGAATTGCCGCAGTCGTGCGCTGCAGGTGAGCCGGTTTCAGTGGCAATTTGATCCCGTTTACCTTGGTGAAGGATGAGCCCCACAAGGCCGTTACTTTCCCGAATCCTGCTCAGCATGGCGTCAGTTTTCTGCGCTTCCGATTTTTTTATGCCGGTGGATATCCCAAGTAGTCCCGTATGGCCTGCTACTAGAGGGTAGTCCCTCGGTTTGGCAAGATCCATTGTCTGGACGGTGGCATCACGAGACATATGATCTATGTCGATGATCATTCTCTTGTCCATGAGCAGGGTTATCAGCTGTGCTCCAAGCGGTGCCTCCAGTCCGCGTTCATTGCAGTGCCCATTACCGGTGTATGCAGGAAGTGTTGCAAAATTACTGAGAATCGAGAGAATGTTATCAACAGTTACGCCCGCGCCGGCCAGTTTGAATTCATATTCGGGAGAACAGTCATTGGGGCTGAAAAAAAAGCCGGTATCACTTTTGTTGGAATGGTTAAACACATCATTATACAGTGCTGCACCGCCAAAAGCGTTGTTGATGAGATGGACGGGAAAGATGTGGCGCACACCCGCGTTACGATACCTATCCAACTCACCTGACACGTAATCGGCTGTGCAGCCGCTGAAGAGGCCACAGTTGAAAAGCTTGTCTACCTCGATTCCCAGCACCACCGCCAACTTGCCGCTGCTGGTGACCTGCCGTGCCTCGGCTGGTGATGTCACGATGCGGTACCACCCCAGTTTGGGGCCTCCAGCTAGACTGTCAATGTAATCTTGCAGGTCGTATGCCCCCTGAATCTGTTTGTCTACGGCATCCATCTCGTTACAGGTGAATCCCGGTTCAGCAAAGTAAAACTTCTCACACAACGCCTCATTGTTTACGGCCAGCATGACCATCAACCGGAGTCCACCGTCGAAGGCGCGTTTCAGCCAATCATGATATACCTGCTGGTGAGTGAGAGAATTCCAGCGGGGCCAGCCATCGAACTGCGGCCAACCGCCCACATTGTGAAAGGGCCCGTTCTCAAACATGGTGGCTACGTCAGTTACACCCCCTATTCCATGTTTGTCTGTACACCAGGGGAGTGCAGAGGCAATGCCGTCCGGATGGAACGGTGCTCCTACCATCATTCCTCCTCCAAAACCGAGGTTTGCAAGCTGATGATTGTGAAGATCCGCGAAGCCAAAAACCGGATCGATAGCACTGGCGGGACGATACGTACTCAAAATAAAAGCCAGTACAACGAACGCAAAGAAACGAGTTCCAAATTTGCTTTTCATGTTCTTAAACCTCCTCAAGATGAAGTATGATTCTGACTCCGGCTCTCTCTACGGGATCCAGGGATTTGACATAAACTCCACAGCAGGCAAGCTGAGATCGTCAAGGTGGAGCTTTTTGGTCGCTCCAGCCGTGGCGGTGTCGAATGCTTCCTGAATGTTCCAGTAATACACCGGTGGTTGCCACTGATACGGAGCGGAGGAAGGTTTGTAAAGGCACAAAATATTCAACCCGGCGGGATCGCTGTTGACTGAACCGCTGCCGTCACCGTCAAGTGTGACGGTAGCAGAGACCGCAGATACGGGGGAGACACAACAAAACAACATGCCTGCCGCGACCAGAAGGGTGGAGAGCACATTTGTTCCGATATCCATTTTCATGAGATACCTCTTTTCTATATGAGGTCAATTTGGGAAGTAGCGGGAGGATTGTGATTGAAACAGAACCGTGTTTTTTTGAATTATTTCACATCTATAGCCGGCACAGCAAGGGAAAAATTTTCAGTTAGATGTTATGAATTTTAAATAATTACAGCTCTCTATCAATGTTTGCGATCCGGAGTTAATAAACCCGACTGTTTTACTTGATGTTATGGGCCGTTTTCCTTGCATTAAAACAATGTCTTCGCTATTATGCCTCGCAGATTTATCCTGTTTAAATAGCAATTCCAGTACACTTGCCAATCCTGCCGCCCCTCCCAAAAACAGGGAATGGCATGACTCAGCCATTCCATCTGCATCCATACTTTGAACAGCGGTGAGGCCGTCCTCCCCTTGCAGGACGCCTATGATGCCGCGCAGGCAGGAGACAGGATTCAGGCCCGTTCAGTAATGTTTGTTGAAAATCTGCTGCTGAACCGGCCGGTTTCAGTCACGCTCTCCGGCGGCTATGACAGCAGCTATGCTTCAGCCGCCGGAATCAGTGCGGTACGTGGGAAAGTAACGCTGCAGCACGGCACTCTGATAGTGGGTGGTTTGGTAATAAAGTAAATTTATGGAGAATGTTCTTGCTGATGTTAATTCTGCGTGGAGGGAAACATGAAATCAATCATCGCCTGGACCGCAGCCTTGGTAGCACTCGCTACGTTTGCCTTTGCCGCCATACCGCAGACGATCAACTATCAGGGGTATATGAAGGACACTGCAACCGGCGTCCCGACCAGCGGAGCGGTTAATATAACCTTTTCGCTCTACGAAGGAGCGTCGCACGGCACTCCTCTCTGGAGTGAAACTCACTCGTCCGTACCCATCAACAACGGCATCTACAGCGTGAGCCTCGGAAGTATCGATCCCGCAGGCAACCCGCTCAACCGACCGTTTGACCGCGAGTACTTCCTCGGCATCAGCGTAAACGGCGGCACGGAAATGGCACCCCGTCAAGCGTTGACAGCGGTGCCATATGCCATGCATGCCGTCAGCGCAGACCGGCTTACCCTTCTCTGCAGCAAGGGCGACTTTCTTAATTGCTATACCGGAGAGATCACCACAATGGGTAAGGGACTCTGCCGGGCCGGTAACCGTATTTGTCTTCCCACCCGCGATGGGTTCTCTGCGGCGTGTGCGGGAGAGATACTTCCTGCAGTGGAGGTATGCGACAACCTTGATAATGACTGCGATGGTGCCATCGACAACAAAATCGCTCCGCAAAGCTGCTATTCGGGCCCTGCCGGCACGTTGAATGTCGGCACCTGCACAGGTGGCCAGCAGAACTGCTCCGGCGGACAGTGGAGTGCCTGCTCAGGTGAAGTAGTTCCTGTCCCGGAGACGTGTGACAACAAGGATAATGACTGCGATGGTGTTGTGGATGCCTTTTTGCAGCCCTGTTATACCGGTCCGGGCGGCACTATGGGTGTAGGCATCTGCAAGGCGGGAGCAAGAACCTGTACGGCCGGTGCTTTTGGTGCCTGTGTCGGTGAAGTGCTGCCGGCGATTGAAGTTTGCGGAAATGCTGTTGATGAAAATTGTAATGGAGTGGTGAACGAGGAGAACGCCTTGGGATGCATCATGTACCGAAAAGATGCGGATCAGGATGGTTACGGTATTTCCGCGGATACAAAATGCCTCTGCGCACCTCTTATGCCCTACACCGCAGCGAACTCGGGTCAATCAGACTGCAACGACACGAGTGCTGCGGCACATCCAGGTGCTACCGAAATCTGCAACGGCATTGACGATAACTGCAATGGACAGGTAGACGAGGCAGGAGCTTCCGGCTGTACGATATATTATCTCGATGTCGATCGCGACGGATACGGGACTGCGTCAAACCAGTGTCTCTGCGCACCGGCAGCACCTTATGACTCACTGTATTCAACTGACTGCAACGACACGAGAGCTACGGTGCATCCAGGTGCTACCGAAATCTGCAACGGCATTGACGACAACTGCAATGGACAGGTAGACGAAGGTTGTTAGGCTCACTCTGTCCTGCAATAGCAAACGCTTCCGACCCGGATTGCGGCGGCGCGTCGCGATGCTAGCCGGAACAGGCAAAATAAAACCTGTTGGTCTGGTAATACACATGCGAACCTTCCCGGAGACGCATGGCTCATCAGATTGAGTGATGGCCGCCCGAATTATGGCAATAAGGACTACGATTACAACTATGTGTGGCCTGTGCGTGCAGGAAAGTAGTGTGCGGAGTCAGTGATGTCCTGGTAAATGAGATTACTATGAGGGGACAGGCAGCTTATCGATGCCCCAGGTTGTCCCTGCCCCCTTATTTGTCCCTCCAAAGGTTGTTTGGAGCTTACACCGTAACTACGATCAAGCCCGGAATGTCATCAAAGTCGCTCAGATTTCGGGTAAGGAGCTTGAAGCCATGCTGAATCGCCTGACTGGCAAGCCAGAGATCCTGAACACGCGGGCGGTGGGCTTTACCGCTGATTTTCAATTGAGCGGCAAGGGAACCGAAGATTTCACCGGTGACTTCATCAATCCGCAGCAGCGGTTTCACCCGTATACTGGCCAGCGAAGCCAGACGCTGCTGCCGGATCGTCGGAGTCGGCGCACATTCGGCACCGAATTTCAGTTCGGCAATCGTAACGGGGGAAAGATACACCGGCCCGGTTCCGGTTACGGTAACAATATCGGCGGGGGCAAGGTTACCCCGTTCCACATCAATCCAGATGCAGGTATCAATCAGGAAACCCATGGATCGCGCACCTCGTTTTCCTGGTTGTCCTCAATGCGGCTATCGGCCAGCCAGGTTGTTCCGGCTCCCTCAGGTAAAGTACGGTATAGATCGGCAAATGCTTCGGCAGCCGTCATGGTTGCGGGGCCGGGAACAAGACGGGCTACCGGAGAATTGTTGCGCATGATCAGCAGCTCTTCGTGCTGAAACTCGACCCGGTTAAGCATAACGCGAAAGTTCCGGGAAAGATCGGTCGCGGTAATTGTCTGCACAAAGCACCTCCGATAATCAGATAATCTGATTTTAAGCTTAGACTCAATACGGTAAGTGATCAAGTAAAAAGGAGTGAACTATGAAAACCATCATCACCTGGACCGCAGCATTTGTTGTATTGGCAACCCTGGCCTTCGCTGGAGTACCCCAGACGATCAGCTACCAGGGGTATCTGAAGAACACCACCGGTACACCGGTCAGTAGCGCTACCAACATGACGTTTTCGCTCTACAGTACTGTCAGTGGTGTCGGCCTGGTCTGGAACAGCATTTCGCCGACAAATGGCAACACGGTAACGGTAACTCCGGTTAACGGGGTCTACAGCGTTGAGCTCGGCGCAAGCCCGCAACCTGCTCTGCCCCCGTTTGACCGTCAATTCTGGCTGGGAATACAGGCCGGGACAGACCCGGAGCTGAGGCCGCTGCAACCGCTCTCCAGTGTACCGTATGCGCTGAAAGCAGCTTCGGTAGCCGACAACAGCATCACCACAGCCAGCTTGTCGATAAACTGCGGCGACGGCCAGGTGCTGGTTAAGACGCTCACCGGCTGGCAGTGCGGCATGGTCTGTTCCTGCCCGCTTGATCAGCAGAACTGCGGCGGCAGCTGTGCCAACCTGCTGACTGACCGGAATCACTGCGGCAGCTGCGGGACGGTCTGCCCTGCCGGGCAGATATGCAGTGGTGCTGCCTGTTCTGTGAGCTGCCAAACCGGTTTGAGCAACTGCAGTAACACCTGTGTCAATCTTGCCGTCGATGACGCAAACTGCGGGGCTTGCGGGCGGGTCTGTGCTTCCGGGCAGAAATGTAGTGGCGGCGGCTGCTTTTTGAGCTGCCAAACCGGTTTGACCAACTGCAGCAACACCTGTGTCAATCTCTCCAGCGATGGGGCCAACTGCGGGGCCTGCGGGCGGGTCTGTGCTGCCGGGCAGATATGCAGCGGCGGAGCCTGCGTTGTGAGTTGCCAAATACCTCTGGTCAACTGTAGCGGCCAGTGCAGGGAAATCAGATATGATCCGGCTAACTGCGGGGCGTGCGGAAGGGCTTGCGCGCAAGGCTTCAACTGCGTAAGCGGTGCCTGTCAATAAAGAAAAAAGTACACTGATCAATTCCACATGGAGGGAACTATGAAAACAATCGTCATCTGGACAGCAGCCTTTGTGGCCATGGCAACCCTGGCCTGTGCCGGGGTTGCACGGACAATCAACTATCAGGGGTATCTGAAAGATGCCGCCGGTAAACCTGTGACTGCGGCGACAAGCCTGATCTTCCGGCTCTACAGCAGCACCAGCGGAGTCAACCCGGTCTGGAATGAAAGCCATAGCGTCTCCCCGGCGAACGGAGTGTATTCCGTCGGACTGGGAGAAAAGACGCCGCTTACAATCCCGTTAAACCGCCAGTATTACCTGGGAATACAGGTGGAAGCCGATTCAGAGTTACGGCCCCTTCAGATGCTTATGGCGGTTCCATACGCCCTTCAGGCCGGCTGTAATGCGGGCGATATGCTCAACTGCTATACCGGCGCACCAGAGAGCTTGAATGTAGGGCTGTGTAAAAGCGGGGTAAGAACCTGCACTCCGGACGGGAGCAGTTTCGGAATCTGCGCCGGCGAAGTTACGCCGAACTGCGGCGGTACCTGTCTTGATTTTTCCAGCAATACTGATAACTGCGGTTCCTGCGGTATCGCCTGCGCCCATGTGGCTAATGCAACACCGGGTTGCACCGGCGGCGTGTGTGGCTTTACCTGTACAAGTTCATACGGTGACTGCGACGGTCTTCCCGTCAACGGCTGCGAAACAAACCTGACGAACAGTGTCAATAACTGTGGCGTCTGCGGCTCGCGCTGTGTTTATGCAAACGGTTACGGGGCGTGCAGCAGCGGCGTCTGTCAGCTTTCCTACTGTTCCGCCGGATATGCCAATTGTGATCAGAATCCCAACACCGGTTGCGAAACCAATCTGATGAACAGCGCCAGCAACTGTGGCGCATGCGGAAATACCTGTTCGTTACCAAACTCACTTTCCTATTGTCAGGGCGGCGCTTGCGGTATTTCGTACTGCCTCGCCGGTTTCAGTAACTGTGATGGCCTCATCGCTAATGGCTGCGAAACCAACACCATGACCAGCACCGCCAATTGCGGTGCGTGCGGCAGGTCCTGTACCGCCGCAAATGGAACCGCTGCCTGCAGTCAGGGGGCTTGCAGTGTTGCATCGTGCAACGTCAGTTTTTATAACGTGGATGGCCTTGCAGCCAACGGCTGTGAGTGTTTTGCTCCCGGTTTAAACGCCTGCGGCACCGCGACCAGTCTCGGTGCGATGTCTACTGGAGCGGTGCAAACGGTTTCAGGTGTGCTGCCGGGGGGATCGAATGAACGCTGGTACGCGGTAGTTGTTACAAAGTCAGGGTTATTCGCCTCGCCGAGACTGGTACTTTCAATCGCTGAGCCTGGTTATGTCGCTGATATTTATCAGGATTGTGCTGGGACAGCGATGTCCTGCACACCTGGAAATGTTGGCCAGACAGGCACCACATGCGGTTCGGTAAACTTCAATTCACAAGTCTATCTTCTCCGGGTCCGGGCTGTCCAGAATACCGGATGTTCTCAATTTAACCTGCAGCTAACCGCCCAATAAAGGAGACACCATGTACGTAATAGCAAGACGCAAATTTTTAACAGCAACCCTGACGGCAACAATTTGTGGGCTCGTCCTTGTCGCCGGAAACTTTGCATCCGCTCACGCCGAACCGATGACCAAGGAGCAGGGAGACGCCATGCTTGGAGAGCTGCGCCAGATCAGGCAACTGCTCCAGAAACCGCAACAGCAGGCACAGCCTGCACCCCGGGCACCGCAACCCGATGAACCTGCCACTGTATCTGTTGCCGGTCAGCCGTTTCTCGGCACGGCCGATGCCCCACTGACTATGGTTATGTTCACCGATTACCAGTGCTCCTTCTGCAGCCGCTTCGAGAACCAGACCCTGCCGGAGATCAAGAAACAGTATATTGATACCGGCAAACTGCGCTTCGTAGTGCGCGATCTGCCACTCCCGTTCCATCCCAATGCCCCCAAAGCTGCCGAGGCAAGCCACTGCGCCGATGAACAGGGCAAATACTGGCAGCTGCGTGAAAAACTGGTGAACAACGGCGACAAACTGGACGCCAAGCTGCTGCCGGAGTATGCCAGACAGGTCGGCCTGGATCCGGACAAGTTCTCTGCCTGTCTGGAAAGCGGCCGCTTCGCAGACAAGATTAGAACCAGTGCGGCTCTGGCCTCATCAATCGGCATCTCCGGCACTCCCGGCTTTGTTCTGGGCAGATCGAAGGGCGATATGGTAGAAGGCATCAAGCTGGTGGGAGCACAGCCGTTTGCCGCATTTGATCAGAAGCTGAAGGAAGTGGGTAAGGGACAGACAAAGTAACGGGTTGCATTAGTATGATCAATCCCGTAAGGAGGGAAATCAATGAAAACAATCATCATCTGGACAGCAGCATTTGTTACCCTGGCCGCCCTGGCCTTTGCCGGAGTACCGCAAACCATCAACTATCAGGGGTATTTGAAGAATACTAACGGCACACCGGTGGGCATCGCCACCACGGTGCGCTTTTCGCTCTACTCCTCTGTCACACCGCGCAATAACCCGGTCTGGCGGGAAACCAAGGATGTTTCCCCGGTCAACGGTATCTACAGCACGCAGCTCGGCTCGGTGACTCCCATAACGGCATCCTTTGATGTGCCGTATTACCTTGGTGTGAAGGTGGCAAGCGATCTGGAAATGGCGCTGCAGCCGCTGTCAAGCTCACCGTATGCCCTGCGGGCGGGTGTTGCCACTACGGTTGCAAGCAGCAGCATCGGCACAGCCGCCATCGCCGACGGCAGTATCATCACCGCCAAAATTGCCAACGGCGCGGTAACCGACGCCAAGATTGCCGGGCCGATCAGTGCTGCCAAAATTCCCGACCTGGCCGGGTTACAGGCCTCTGTTGCCACGCTGCAGGCAACCGTGTCAAGTCAGCAGACAGCTCTTACCCAGCTTCAGACAACAACATCCCGGCAGCAGACGGTGATTGATGCCCTGCAGATTCAGATTTCGCATCTCAACTCCCCGCCGTCGGTATCGGGGGGCTACGACCTTACCACTGCTCCCGGCACCATGGTCATGCTCTACGGCACGGTATCCGATCCCGATGCCTACCAGACTCTGACCTGGAGCTGGAGCATCACCGGTAAACCGGTCGGCAGCAGTGCGCTCCTCAGCAGCACCAGCGATACTCTGACTCTTTTCACTCCTGACCTGGCCGGTGTGTATCAGTTCAACCTGACGGCATCGGACGGTGTAACGACAGTTACCGGCAGTGCCACACTCACGGTTACGGCAGGGATAACGGGGCGGGCGCAACTGCTCGAAACCGACAACACGGGGAGTGCCAACAGACCCCAGGTTGCTATGGATGGTAAAGGCAATGCAATGGCCGTATGGTATCAAACCGACGGCTTTCACAATAACATCTGGGCCAACCGCTATACCCCGGCCACTGGCTGGGGGGCTGCTCAGTTGATTGAAACCGACAACGCCGGTGAAGCCTACTATCCGCAGGTGGCTATGGACTCAAGCGGCAATGCCATTGCCGTCTGGTACCAATTCGACGGTATCCGCTCCAACATCTGGGCCAACCGCTATACACCGACCGCTGGCTGGGGAACGGCGCAGTTGATTGAGACAGATAACGGCAGCGCCGGTTCTCCCCAAATTGCAATGACATCCGGCGGCACAGCCATGGTGGTCTGGTACCAATATGACACTGCCCGCGCCAACATCTGGGCCAACCGCTATACACCGATTACCGGTTGGGGCACAGCTCAGTTGATCGAAAGCGACAATCCGGGAGATGCCGTTGAGCCTCAGGTGGCAATTGATCCAGTCGGTAATGCCGTAGCGGTCTGGTATCAATCCGATGGTTCCCGCAACAATATCTGGGCCAACCGCTACAGCCAGTCAACCGGTCTCTGGGGTACGGCCCAACTGATTGAAACCGACAATACGGGTACCGCCTATAATCCTCAGGTTGTCATGGACCCTGGCGGCAATGCTGTCGCAGTCTGGGTACAATCCGACGGCACCCGCTTCAACATCTATGCAAATCAGTGCAGCTCGGCGGGCGCCTGGGGCACGGCACAGCTGATCGAGAACAACAATACGGGGCGGGCTTTCTACCCTCATGTAGCTATGGACTCCAGTGGCACTGCCATGGCCGTCTGGCAACAGTACGATACGACCCGCGACAATATCTGGGCCAATCGCTACACACCGGGGGGGGGGTGGGGCACCCCTCAACTGATTGAGACCGACAATAACGGCAGTGCTGAAAATCCCCGGATAGCCATGAGCAGCAGCGGCACTGCCGTGGTGTCCTGGCAACAGCTTGATGGTACCCGCTACAACAACTGGGCCAACAGCTACACATCGGGAGGGGGTTGGGGCACGGCCCAGCTGATAGAAGCCGATAACACGGGTAATGCGCTTATTCCGCAGGTGGCTATAGACAACAGCGGTTATGCATTTGTCGTCTGGCAGCAATCTGACGGCACCCGGGACAACATCCGGGCCAATCTGATCAGTATCGGGTGGAGACCGGTCCAGTTGATCGAGAATAACAACGCGGGAGATGCTAATTATCCTCAGGTGGCCATGGACTCAAGCGGCACTGCAATGGCTGTCTGGCGACAGTATGATGGTTCCTATATCAGTATCTGGGCCAACCGCTACACTCCGGCCGCAGGGTGGAGCACGCCACAACTGATTGAAACCGACAACAGCGGGCACGCCTTTAATCCGAAAGTCGCTATGGACTCCGGCGGTAATGCCATAGCGGTCTGGCAGCAGTCTGACGGTACTCGCGAGAACATCTGGGCCAATCGCTACACTCCGGCGGGTGGCTGGGGCACGGCGCAGTTGATCGAAACCGACAATGCGGGAACTGCAACCTATCCTCAAATTGCGATGAATTCCAGCGGAACTGCCGTGGCGGTCTGGAAACAATCAGACGGTACCAGGGACAACATCTGGGCCAACCGTTACACCACCGTGGGGGGGTGGGGCACGGCGCAACTCATCGAGAGTGATAACGGCTCTGCCGATGCTCCCCGGGTGGCTATCGACTCCGGCGGCGTTGCCGTAGCGGTCTGGATGCAATCGGATGGCAGCCGGAATCATCTCTGGTCCAACCGCTCTACCACGGCGGGTGTCTGGGGTACGGCGCAGTTGATCGAAACCGATGCCACCAATGGTTCTTACTATCCACACGTAGCGATGAATGCCGGCGGCACTGCCATAGCAATCTGGCAACAGCCGGAAGGTTCCACTTTCAACGTATGGGTCAACCATTGTTCTTCGGCGGGTGTCTGGGGCGGGGCGAAGTTGATCGAGACCAATACGGGTGATGCCTTCTATCCGCAGGTGGCCATTGACGCTGGCGGCAACGCTGTGGCGGTCTGGCAGCAGTACGATGGAACGCGCTACAACATCTGGGCCAATCAGTACTCACTTTTTTCCAACTGGGGCGTTGCACAATTGATTGAAACTGACGCTCTGGGCAATGCAAATTCCCCACAACTGGCCATGAATTCGAGCGGCACTGCCGTTGTTGTATGGCATCAGTCAGACGGCACCAGGATCAATTCCTATACGGACAGGAACAATATCTGGACCAACAGTTTTACTCCGGGAGTAGGCTGGGGCAGTGCCATGCTGATCGATAACGACAACACGGGCTCGGCTGACTACCCGCAAGTGGCTATTGGGACCAGTGGCGAGCCTCTTGTGGTCTGGCAGCAATCGGACGGTGCCCGCACCAACATCTGGGCTAATCGGAGATGGTAGGGAAAGAGTTGAACAACATCAGGTTTGATAACAATCCTGCAAGGAGGCACCTATGAAAACGATTATCATCTGGACAGCAGCATTTGTCACACTGGCCGCTTTGGCTTTCGCCGGAGTACCGCAAACGATCAATTATCAGGGGTATCTGAAAGACGCAAGCGGTGCACCGGTCGGCGCCAAGACCAGCGTGGTATTCTCGCTTTACTCCTCCAACCCGGCCCGCAGTAATCCGGTCTGGCAGGAGGCGAGAGCTGTCGAACCGGTCAACGGCAGCTATTCCATTCAGCTTGGCTTGAAGAATGCCATCTCTGCGCCGTTTGATGTGCCCTACTGGCTGGGGGTACGGGTCGAAAACGATCCGGAGATGGCACTGCAGCCGCTCTCCAGCGCACCGTATGCCTTGCGGGCGGCGACCGCCGACGGCATGAACGCCGGTCCGCAGACTCTGCTGACCGGTGGCGCTGCCAACACCGGACTGGTTGTGCGAGGTGCTGCCGGCCAGACGGCAAATCTTCAGGAGTGGCAGAACAGCAGCGCTGCACCGGTCGCCTCTATTTCTCCCGGCGGCGACCTCACTCTGACCGGCAACCTGCTGCTGCCGGTGACCACCGCCACCGGCGGGATAATCAAATCAGGTGCCGACACGCTGATACACGCCTTTGGCGATCGTAATTTTTTTGCCGGAATCGGTGCCGGTAATCTTGGTATGTCGGGTTCTGGTAATACTGCCACCGGGTACCAGGCCCTTGCGGCAAACAGTTCCGGTTACAGCAACACAGCAATGGGCTATCGTACGCTCTATCGAAACACAACTGCCGGCAGAAATACAGCGCTCGGTATAGGGGCGCTGGCTTCGCAGTCCTACAATGCCGACAATGTTGTCTGGGATTCATTCAATACTGCTGTCGGCAGTGATGCACTCACCTTTAATCAACCGACGTCAACCAGCAATGGCAGCTATAATACTGCAATAGGCGGACGCTCTCTGGAATACAACAATATTGGATATAATAATGTCGGAGTCGGCTATAAAGCCGGTCTACCCGAATCAAGCGGTTATGCTCAGACCAGCGGCTATAACAATACCTTTATCGGAGCCTTCTCCGGCCTTGGCACGCCAGCTCAAGTGAGCAACTCCACCGCCATCGGTTATAATTCCCGGGTAAGTACCAGCAACAGCCTGGCATTGGGAGGTATCGGCGCTGATGCCGTAAAGGTGGGGATCGGAACAGCCGCACCGACCGAAAGCCTTGATGTGGTCGGTAACGTCAAGATTTCCGGTACACTGTCTGCTGGCAGTCTGGCACCGGGCGCTGTCACTGTATCTTCACTTGCCGACAGCAGCGTCACAGCCTCTAAAATCGCGGCAGGTGCCGTAACCAGTGATAACATCGCGGATGTACAACGAACCATTTCGTATCCGGCAAGGAGCATGTCGTATACACCTGGCAGCACTATCATACAGGAGTCTGCTTTTGGTCTTCTATTCCAGAACTCATATTTAGATTTGGCACATCTAGTCATTCCCCGGCCCGCAGACTGGACCGGTACCGGGTCGGTGCTTATTCGTCTCTTCGTGTACACTACCACTGCGACAACAGGCACAATGCAGTTTTTCATGCGCCCCCGGACGTATGCTTCCGGTGACAGCACACTTGATGTATTGTCTATATTGAGCACAGTTGCAACCGTTTCAGGAATAAAGTACTACGAACTTCAGGTTCCGGTTCCAGCAGCAAACTTTGGCACCAAACCATGGTGGGACCTGAATCTCCAGCGCAACCCACTTACCTACGCTGGAGACGCGGTCGTGATGTCTGTTGCGATTGAATACACGGCTGTCAGGTAAACAGCACAGAAAATTTAAAGAATTGCTAATTGCCAAATACACAAAGGAGACCACACCATGAAACTCTCACCTACACTCAGAACCCTGACCCTGCTGGCAGCACTGTCGCTGCCTGCCACTGCGGCTCTCGCCGCCTATACGCAAGAAGCATCCACCTTCTCCGCCGGTGGCGGGGTCACTACCTCCGCAGGGTATGAAAATCTGGGGGTCATCGGCCAACCGGGGATTGTCGGCAGTTCCGCCAGCACTGGTTACACCGCCAACCACGGCTTCCTCTCGGTATTGGGGGACGGCTTCAAAATTCTCTATCCGGTGATCGCCGCGACACCGGGCAGTTTTACCTTTTCGCTGGTTGCCGGCACGACCTCTACCGGTCAGTCGCTCGGCATCAGTAACACCGGCGGCAGCACACTGAACTGGACTGTTGCCAAAAATACGGCTGACCCGAGTAACATCTTCAGCTTTACACCGTCTACCGGCAGCAACAGCGGTACGGTCACTGTCAGCGCCAATGCTGCGACTCTAACACCCGGTACCTACAGTAACACCCTGACAGTCAGCGGGGCCGGCATCGATCAGACGATGCTGGTGCAACTGGACCTGACGGTCTCAGCGCCTGCTCTCTACACCCTGGCAGTAACACTTAAGCTGGCGACCCCAGGCAAGGGGGGCGGCACTGTCACCAGCACCGTGCCGGATGGTCGCCTGAGCTGTCAGCGCACCGGCGGCGCCAGCGATGTAACCTGCAGTGCCGACTTCCTGTCCGGCACGATCACCCTGCACCAGACCCCTGATAGCAACACCACCATGGCCACCTGGGGCGCGCCCGGCTGCGGCAGAAATCAGACCTGCCAGATTGTGCTGAACACACCGCAGGGAACGGATGTCACCTTCCCCTATTCATCCATGGCAAAAATCAATCTCGGTACCGGTTATGAATCTCTTGTACTGGCCTATAGCGGAGCAGGGGCAAGTGATGATATAAAGGCACGGGCGGTCACCTTTTCGGAAACCGGCGGCGTCGTCAGCCTTGTCGGTAGTAAAACAATCAATCTGATCGGTGGGCTTGATGCCTACTTCAACGCTGTCTCGGGCGGTTACACCACCATCCAGGGTCGGCTCAATATCGGCGGTACCGGCAGGGTAAATATCAAAGCGGTAAAAATACATCCATAACAGAAAAATAGAGAGAGGGCTGAACATGCTGGTAATGCGTATGCGGACAAAATGTTTGTTACTGATACTCTGTGCCGTTTCTTTTTTTGCGCTGTCTGTGCCAATAGAAGCCTCGCCGCCGCCATTGCCGTTCCACAACGGTCTTTCGCTGCAGGGGTTCACCGGTATTCTCAACACACCAAGTGCTCATGTCACCGATGAAGGCTGGCTGTTTGCTCTTTACACGAATCAGGAAGAGAGCAAGTGGCGGAAGAAAGCGACGTATCAGGACAATTATATGGTTTCAGTCGGGATGTTCAATTTCCTTGAACTGGGGGGGCGTCTCTTTGAGGCCCCGAGAGTCGGGCGGGATCTGTCGGCGCATTTTAAAATAACCTCCGCGCCGCTCAGCAAACATAATCCTTTGATGCCGGTGTTTGCCTTTGGCATGCAGGATGTCGGCGGCGGTGCAGTATTCCTGAAAACCAAATATGCAGTCGTATCAGAAGATATATGGCGCTTACGCCTGTCCGCCGGGTACGGAAGCGGACCGGACCGCATGGATGGTCTCTTTGCAGGGGGGGAGTTCAAGGCGCATGACTGGGTATATCTGCTCGGAGAGTATGACACGAGGGAAACCAACGTCGGTGTCAGGATGGTTATCCCCCAATTCCGGCAGGTGCCGATCAGCTTTACCGCTTCAGCCAAAACGTCCCTCGATTATAAACCGGGTAATTTCGATATTGCTGTCGGAATGAGTATGCCCCTCGATTTTCGCGTTAAAAAAGAGATCAAAGACACCAGAAACGCTGCGCAATCCGAAAACCTGGAACATGTAGTTGCCCCGGAACCGCAAACCGCGAACCTTGAACCTCGAACCACGGCCCCTGAACCTCGAACCACAAACCTGTCTGCTTTACGCGAAAGCCTGATCAGGGAAGGCTTTCTCAACGTGCAGATCGGTTCGCAAGAGAAAACGGTGGTGGTCGAATATGAGAACACCATCTTTAACCACAATGAATTGGACGCGCTTGGCGTGGTTGCCGGTTTGAGTTGTGCGGCGGTAGCTGAAGATTTCTCGACACTCAGGATGGTCATTAAAAAGCGGAATATACGTATGCTGTCGGTGACAGCACCGCTCACGTACCTCCGCACCTTTTTAGAACAGTCAGATGGCCATCAGGTTCTGAAGGATCACCTCACCGTTGATTTTAACAAGAGCAATGATAATAACGTGAGTTTTGTCAGCGGCAAGAGTAATTCCGGAATGTTCACGACATCACTCGTCCTCGCCCCGGGGTTGGTGACCTTTATCGGGACCGAAGTCGGGGTGTTTGATTACCTTCTTTCGCTGAAACCGGAAGTGACTACTCAACTCTGGAAAGGCGCTGCCATAAATGCCCGCTGGGATATTCCTCTTTCATGGAGCAACAATCTGGATGACGGCGAGGCTTTCAGAGACAGCCGAAAACCGGCACGACTGGATCGGCTGATGCTTGTTCAGGCAGTGAAGCCACTCCCCACAGTCATGTTGAACCTTGGTGCCGGAATGGTTACTCATGACCAATACGGCATGCTGAATGAGGCAATATGGAGTCCCGGGGGGGGTGACCATCAGTTCAGGGTTGTGCAGGGGTGGCGGGAAGACGACACTACGAATCAGCGGTACGATTTATTGCTTGGCTCCTACCGTTTTTATTACAGCCCGCTGAATGTATCGCTTGAAGCAACCGGCGGTAAGTTCTGGTCTGAGGATGTTGGCGGCAAAATAGAACTGAAACGGTTCTGGGAGGATACCTCCGTTTCCTTTTATTATAAGGATACAAAAGGGGTTGACAACAAATACTGGCAGGCTGTCGGTATTCAGTTAAGCTTTCCGCTTACCCCGCGCAGGGACATGAATCCACTGGCAAAGCTTCAGCTGCGCGGCAGCGAGGAGTGGTCATACGCACAGGAAACTACTCTGAAAAATAATAACGTTAACAGCCCCCGGGGCGAGCTCAATTATCTGCCCGGCTACGGACTCGCCGGCACTCCGCAGCCATCGACATCACTGTATCGGTCATTTTTAAATCGGGATCGCTTGAGCGAAAGTTATATTAAAAGCCACCTTGAACGCCTGAGGGAGGCATGGCTGAGATTCCGCAATTAATGTAGCATGACAGTGTGGGGCGCTGAAAAAAATTTGACTTTTTCTGAAATGATACTATAGTCAGTTAAAATTTCGTCAATTTATCAATGAAAGCGGCACATTCTACTAACAAAATAAAAGGAGAGAGAAATGAAAAATCGAATTAAATGGTCGTTGGTAACCTGCATGCTTGTTGCGGTGGGGCTTATGAATGGGTGCGGTGGTGGGAATGATACTTATAATACAGTGAAAACAACAACGGCTCCTGTTGCCGTTACGCCAAACGTCGCTGACGGTTCTGCCACAACGACTTCTGTGGCTACCGTTAAGGCACCTGCAGATGCTCCGGCGGCAGTAGCTAATGTAGAGGTTGTCGTGCCTGCCGCCACCATAATAACCGCTAAGGATACAACCGGTAAAACGGTTCCCCTTACAGCCCCGACGTTTACTTTTCAGGCCCCTGACAATGCCACTGCTACCTCGGCAGGAACTACCTCTGTTCCTGTGCCGACCGGTTTTAACAGCCTGGATTCAACGTCAGTCGCAATTGACGTCCAGATTACCGGTGCAGCCAGTTCAGAATTCTCCAAACCGATCACCATTAAATTACCGGCTCCCGGAAAGGCCAATGGTTCTGTAGTCAACAAGGTTTACAAGAACAAGAATGACGGCAAGGGTAACATACTCGTAGGGGGGCCCTACACGGTAGTGAATGGTGAAATCAGCTTTGAAGTCAGTGACCTCTGCTGGTTCATTGGCGATCCTGTCTATAAAACAATAACCGGTACGACAGGTAGCGGCGGGAGTGACGTCAAATAAGTTTTGATTTCGTACCGTATTCAATGAGGAAAACAACAAAGCCCGCAATTTGCGGGCTTTGTTGTTTTTTGGGGCTATTTTTTTGGTTCATCAAGGCTGGACTCAGCAAAATGAAGATCCTCATCAGCTTTATCCAGCCATTCTCTGATAATAGATGGATCAACCATGCAAAACTATCCCCTCTTTAAATATACATTCAATGAATGGATCACCCAAAGAAAGGCGTTCCTTAATTTCAGACGGCCGGTATACAAGATAATCAACCGGAAGTTCTGTATCCATCATCCTGTAGAGCTGACGAATACGTTCAGCACCGGTATGCGGTACATCCTCAATTATTTACTGGCGAGACAATAGCAAGAATCCAAGTAAATATCCAACAAATGTGACCAAGTAGGAGCTAGAAAACAGAACCTTACAGAGGAATTGATCGGTAGTACAGAGTTTCCGGGGCAATGTCAATTTCACCAGGCCACGTTACTGTGCCGTATTCAACACGAGCCAGCGAAAAAAATGTTGCATTCTCCAAACGGCGGAAAACAGGATACTGAAGATATGGAGTCATATCAAACGTACGTTTTTCTCCGTTGTTAAAATGCAAATTTAAGATATATCGCGGAGACGTTTTTACCTCGGACACTTCGATCATAAATGACCCCTTTAGCGTAAAGGCTCAATTGGAAATACCGGCTCGCCATTAACCGCCAGCGACCAGTCTGCCATCAGTTCTTCTTCGTGAATATCAATCCATGCTTGTAGAAGACGCAATTTCTTTCCAGGCAACTGGCCCTCCAGCAATGTTCCGCCAGGAATTTCCAGCACCGCTTGTACTCCCTGATATTCTACATGTATATGCGGCAGGTGATGCTGCTGAGTATCCATAAATAACATTCGAACAATAATCCCATAAAACATACTGATTGTCGGCATAACAGCTCCTTTTGAATCTGTTTGGAGAAGGGTAACATTGGGGGGAGGAGTTGTCAACGAGACGGTTGCTGTACCCGGTTTTCTACACTAGGAACACTACAAGACAGTATGTAATTGCTCCGTCATGCTTGACAATCTACCGTTGAAAAGCGATACTCGCACACATTTTTTAACAGTCTTCTTTATGGCAGTTTACCTATAACATCAAGAATCCACTCCAGCCAAGGCGATCTCTCAACTATTATGCTCAAACAGCAGGCCTCCATATTCCGTAGAATTGCCATTGCCCTGGATCTGGTTATAATCGTCAGCTCCTTCATGGCAGCCTATTATCTGCGCAATGAAATTGGGAAATTGGGACATCTGCGTGGCTATGTCTGGCTGCTGTTGTTCGCTATTCCAACTTGGATTACCCTTTTAAACGCCAACAAACTTTACGCTTCATTACGGTTTCGTTCGTATTTCAGTATTATCCTGGATATTTTCAAGATCCATTTTGTCGGCGGAATAATTCTTTCTGCCGCCATATTTTTACTGGATCCGCACCATTACAGCCGTCTTCTCTTTCTCTTCTTTCTCCTGTTCAGTTTTCTACTGTTGACCGCATGCAGAATATCAATAAAGCTGTTACTCGCCGGTTTTCGCCGTAAAGGATTAAATTTCAGGCATATTCTGATCGTTGGTGCAGGACAGAATGCCGCGAATCTCTGCGAACTGATCCATGACCATGATGAATGGGGGTTACAGCTTACATCGATCACGATAGATGTACACAATGTCAGTCATACCACCACAAATACGGGTGTGAGCAGGACGGTGCACTCAATTGAGGAGATAGTTGATTTTTGCAAGAAGAATACGGTCGACGAAGTTATTTTTGCTATGGAAAAAAACAATGATTACAACATTGAGGAGTATATTGAGGAACTCCAAACTCTTGGACTGACAGTCCGGGTAGTCATCGATTTTCTCTCAATTCCCGGTGCCAGCAAAGAGACGAGCCTCTTTTTTGGTGAAATTCCGATGCTTACCTATAGCAACTTCTCCCTCAACAGTAACCAGATCATGGCTAAACGGAGTCTGGACATTTTCGGTGCGCTGGTAGGTCTGTTTATTAACCTGTTGATGTTGCCATTCATTGCGTTGGCAATAAAACTCGATTCCCCCGGACCTGTTTTTTTCGGGCAATCCCGAGTCGGTGAAAACGGTCGCAGGTTCACCTGTTGGAAGTATCGCACCATGTCTGTGGATGCCGAAGCGCAGAAAGAGGCATTGATGGAGCATAACGAAATGCAGGGTGCGATGTTCAAGATGCAGAATGATCCCCGGGTAACCAGGGTGGGCAGTTTTTTGCGCAAGAGCAGTCTGGATGAGTTCCCGCAGTTCTGGAATGTGTTGTGCGGTCAGATGAGTCTTGTTGGCACCCGTCCCCCGACGCCTGATGAAGTGGCAACGTATGAGAATTGGCATCGCAGGCGAATTTCGATCAAGCCCGGTCTCACAGGATTGTGGCAGATCAGCGGCCGGAACCGTATTCAGAATTTTGATGATGTGGTCAGGCTTGATATCCGCTATATCGAGGAGTGGTCAATTTGGTTGGACATTAAAATTATATATAAAACGCCATGGGTGATGTTGAAGAGAAGCGGAGCGAGTTAGTTTCAGTTTATCCATATAAGGAGCCATGTCAAATACACGGCGTTCTCCACTTTCAATCTCCAGTAACAAAATATAATCAGCGCTTGGCTGAACTGAAATTTTTCGGAGCTCCGATTTAGCTGCTTGTATCAGCAAAATGTTCAATTGTTACTGGAGGTCTGTCAGGAAATAGCGCCACCAGCTGAAGCTTACCTCCCATTGCTTCGATATACCCGCGCAAGGTAGAAAGCAACATATCACTCCGTTTTTCAAGACGGGAGATACTATCCTGGCCAACATTAAGAGAATGTGCCAGATCAGCCTGTGTTTTCTGCATTGCCTGACGTAAATCTTTCAAAGTTGCCAATTCTGCCGCTCGGTTTTCTACCGTCACACGGCGCTCACTTGGCAAAGTTTTTAGTATAGTTTCAAGGTCCCGTGACATGGCTATTTCCCCCTTTTGTCATCTTCAAAAAATTTCAAATATCTATCAAAACGGTTATCAGCAGTTGCAATTAGTTTTTTGTACGCTCGTTGTTTATGTGTTCCCGCTTTATCTATAGCTGCAAGTAAAACAGCCTGCCGTTTTGGGTCGAATGCAAAAGCAATCCTCCATACACCATTTAACCAGTTGAAACGGAGTTCTTTCATATTACTATGCTTTGATCCCTTCAAAGTGTCGACGGTCGGACGACCAAGAGTGGGACCATAATCTCTCAACAACAGTGCATGGGCAAGCATCTCATTCTGCAATCCTTCCGACATTGCCTGAAACTCTAGATCAAATTCATCCTCAAAAATCACGTTCCATAATTTTGTCATAGTATGTCTCTTATATTATATGGAGTCAAATACATATTTGTATTTATCATGCATACAAAACCCGATTTTTTACAGAATAGTTTTCAAAAGATGCATATTTTATTTTATGTCTTCCGTACCTTTCCTGGACAAAACCAATTCATAAACCTGAAAAAATCAGTTAACCGCCGATTAACGCCGATACACGCCGATAAATCAAAAGCTTGAACAAAATACAGGTATAACCCAAAAGGTGATTCATAATTAAGATGTAACTCCAGGTTTTATCGGCGTGCATCCGTTTTTATCGGCGGTTAACTGCCGTTTATAGACGCAATTACCGTTTCATGCAGCGACGCTTGAACCAGTAATAGGGGCGCATAACGGCATATAGCCAGAATAGGCAGTCGGGGAGGCGGCAAAGGTCAAAATCATCATAGGTTATGAGTGTCCTTTTCAGAAGTGTTGTCACTGGGGTTGCCGGTTTTAATGTTTTAATCCGGACGGACAAACTAATTCCGGGGAATTTTCTTTCAAAAATCGAAACTTTATTGCTTGATGCAAGCAGTTGTGAAGCTGCTTGCAGAGAAATTTTCCGTACAACAGAATCGGTTCTGACAAGTTCTTTTACGTGAAGAGGCGGATTTATGCCATAAAACCACCCGAGGAGCGTTACTGTTTGGGTAACAACCCTCTGCAGATCAAAAAAAACGGCACGATTATATAGTGATCGCCAGGCGTCTTCAGACAGATTTTCCAGCAGCATGGCAACATCGGAGAGCCATTTGAGGCAGGACCAGCCATGACGCGCACCATGGTCCAAAAGAAAAAGAATCGTATCTTCCTTCGAAAGCTGCCTTAAGCCACAATCGAGCCATGATAAAGGGGCGCTTGAAGCCCAGAGAGCAGCAACCTGCTCGTCGCTCCAGAGGTAACCTCGCCAGTGCAGTTCAATGTGCATCCCGCTGGCATCATTTACGTATTCATGGTGATGAAGTGTATCAATTATATGGCACTTCTGCCTTTCGCTCATCTCATGAAAACCTAGTGTGTTCGAATAACCAGCTGCATGCCGATAACCAAGCCGTGTCAACAGCTCTTCACACCTAAGAACATCTTCAGGCATTACCATAATATCCAGATCGCATGAACTTCGTACGCACGGATTACCATACAGCTCTTGTGAAAGACCAACCCCTTTCAGGGGAATAAGAGCAACTCCAGCCTCAGTAAAACTTACTCCAACCCGTGCCAACTCGGCTACCTGTCCTAAAGCCTGTGCTACCTGGGCAATCCTGAGCTGTTTCAGCCGTTCCGCTTTTTCAATCGGGACATTCGGCCAGCCATGTTTTGCCATTACCGTACAGAACTGCCCAACTACGCTATGTTTCTGCAGCAGTGATGTGACCTCATTCCAGTTCAAATTGTTTTGAGAGAGAGACAAAATTATATCGATTTGACAGACTGCATTAATAGAGTTTGGAAGCCATGAGCAGGCGGCAACAAATCTGAATTCAGAAGAAGGGTGGAAATATTCGGGTAGGCGTTTAAGGCCAAGATGGTCAGGCATGTGAGCTGACAGTAACATGGGATTGTGCGCAAAGGTTGTAGGCTTCACCCGGCAACACTTCCTGCCTTATACGGGTAAAGTTAGAAGAATTGGCTAGGTCACCGTAGTGAAGTTTAAAGTGAGCGTTTTTTATGTGGGGATCCTGATAGATATGATCGACGCGCTGTGTGTTAAGCGAAGAAGCGCGACGTTTTATGCCATGAACTTCATATCCTTTTTCGAGGAGAAGTTCCGCCAAAAATGAACCGTCCCGACCGCCTATGCCGATAATTAGTGCTTTTTTCATATAGACTCACTTTTTGAAAACAAAATAAAGCTTTTTGTGGAGCAAAGTAAAAGCGTGGACATCAACCTATTATTTCAAAGGCCAAAATTCATCAACTAGTTGCTTAGTGTTGCGAATGTTATCTTGACTCGAAGCACCAAATACAATGGATTCAATGTTAGACTGTTGACAAACCCACTCAATAGCTTCCTGCGGTGAGATCGCACCTGATGCGAAAACTGACATAGCGATAGCCCGGAATTTTTTTTCTTTCAAAGCACTCTCGTATGCCTCAAGTCCGCCACACATACGGAAACCTATTTTATTAATGTTTGAGCAGACGATAGGATTCTCAATTTCCAACTCTTCTAAAACGTCCAACAGTTTAGGCATATTCATAGTAATAAAACCTGGTTCAGCATTGTATTTGTTCTTTATGTGGTTAGCAAATATCTTGAACGCTTCTTTAAAATCTAAACCGAGCAGCAGGTCAACTACTACATTTTGTAGAAATATCACAGGTGTGTTTAACCCTTTAAACATCTTCATTTCAGCATCGACGAGAAGAGTCGTAATACCAGCAATGTCCTTTTTTGCTAACGATATGCCACCTCGCATCGCGGCGTCAAAAAAACCGTCATCAGGCAAAAAACGCTTGATTGCTCCAAGCATGCCATGATCGGTCATCGCATTGGCATACTTGTGCGCATACGGCATGCAGGGAAAAAACAAGAAGTCTTTATATCGTGCAGAATTACGGCGCATATGGTCGCAAACCAATGAAATGCGGTCATGAGTTGTGCACATAAAGGATTTGACACCTTCATCATAAGCACAATCCAGAACATCAATCACCGCTTTGATGTCCTGAAAGCGAATCGACTGTGCCCGAGCTTTTTCCTCGGACATATGGTTTACTCCAAAAAACTGATTATCTCCAAACAATAAACGATCCATACAAGACCCCTCCGAAATCGATCAGAAAATCTGTACTCAGGTAAACAAAAATCGCTTCTTACGTATTACAGTCTCAGGCAAAACATCAGCCGCTGTAATCGATGCGCCTTTACCAGCGTCAGCAATCATCATCGACATAACTTTGTCCGTTACAAGGGCGTTAGCAAAAGAGTTCACATTATCTATTCGATTCTCTTTAATGCAATTTACAAAATAATCAAGCTGTGCTGAATACTCTTCACCACGAACATAGAACCACACCGGTTTGGTCAAATCTGTTGTGTAACGTGTGTTCCAACCTTGCTGATAATCTGCCGGAATTTGAGCTTTATCGCGCAGATAAACCTGACATTCCTGGCGGTCAGCATAAATGCGACCATTTTGTCCCCAGATGGTAATTTTAGTACTCATTTTACGGTAAGACTCATCGCACCAGTTAACGGATAACTGTGCACTCTTTCCACCTGCAAAATACAAAGTACTGAAAACTTCGTCATCTGTTTCCTCAGAAAAGATACTATTAAGTACAGTACCTCCTACTCCCGTAGGTGCACCAAAATACCAATTCACTAAATTGATCGGATGAGCTGCATAATCATATAAACAACCACCCCCGGCTCGTCGTTGTGTGCGCCAGGTGGAGCCTTTCGGTCGCAACACAACTGGACCATATGCTTCTGCAAGTACATGACTTATTTCACCAATTGCGCCTGCGTCAAGGAGTCGTTTAACCTCCTGGAAAGCACCAACAAAACGGTAATGATAACCAACCTGATTTATTACACCCTTCTCTTTAGCAAGTTTAGTGGCGATTTCTCCCTCTTTGGTATCCAGGCAGAATGGTTTTTCACAAAAAACATGTAACCCATGCTCTAGTGCCGCAGTTACCATCTTTGCATGGTAGCTGGATGGAGTGACTATAAGTACAGCGTCAAGCCTAACTTCTTGCAGCATTAACTCATAATCTGTATAGGTACAAATTCCGGTATATTTGTTGAGCACATCAAGCACGTAGCCAGCAGAATCACAGATGGCCTCTACTTTCACATCGGGATGTGCATTAATCATTGCATGGTGGGATAAGCCCATCTTTCCCAGCCCTACTACTGCTAGTCGAATCATGAATAACTCCTGTGAATGAGTACAGATCTAATTGTCATTTTTTATTGAATGGGCGCCATGGATATTTGTTTGCCTGTAGCTCATTAAATAATTTTTCATAGCCATCAGTTATGATATCCCAAGTATAGCGCTCCTCGATCCTTCGTTGTGCTTTTACTGTGAATTCAGATAATAATGAAGGATTCTCCAATGCCCAATTCATTTTATTTGAGAGACTCTCGGCATTTTTATCATAGTAAATGCCACCGTCATCAAGTACTTCATGGCTAAACTCTACGTTTACCGCAATAGTAAAACTACCACTTGCCATAGATTGAAGCAGGGCTGGATTGGTTCCACCAACACCATTGCCATGGATGTAGGCATAACAGTTGCACCACAACTCATTGATCATTTCTTTATCGTAAATTGTACCCGGCAGTATGATATTTTCACCTGCTGCAGTTTCAATTTTGCGGGAATAATCACTTTGGTATGGACCTCCACCAATGATCAATAACTTTTTATTTGTATTCAATTTTTTGAATGCTTCAATCGTTAAATGCACATTGTTCTCTGGTCTAAATAGGGTTATTTGGAGGAAGTATTCACCAGGCATTACCCCTAAAGCACTTATCAAGTCCGGTTTGGTACTTTTTGAATTATATGCACCGTACGCAATGTAACTACTTTCAACACCAAATTTTTGTAGATAATAATCCTGCATTGCGAGTGCATCGGCAACAATCCTGTTAGCAAGCTTGGTCGATAGCCATTCAGAAAACTTGTAATACAGTTTCCCCATTTTCCCCCATTTACCACGCTTCCACTCGAAGCCATCCGTATTAACGGCGATCTTCTTTCCAAGTAAGCGAGGTAAGAAAAAAGTAAGCGTGTTCGCAACGTTAAAAACCATCAGGATGTCGATGTTATGAGTGACAGAATGGATGATTGATAAAAAAGTGTGGGATAATGTGTCTAAAGATTTCTTTTTGATATTGGGCAGATAGACTAATTTTATTCCAAAATAGGTCTCAGGCCGCTCAGTGTAATAGCTTGCTCTGCAATAGACTGTGACATCGTGCCCACGCTCGACAAGTCTTTTTCCCAGCTCTTCTACACATGTCTCATAACCACCGTAATTTGCGGGAACACCTCTAGTACCAATTAGAGCAATTTTCATAAAGCTACTATATCCTTATAAGCTTTTTCATCTTGCCGAGGCAAAAAATGGCTATATTAGTCATTAATTACACTACCCATCTTGGGGGCTTGAAAATTACCGAACTACCGCTTATCGTGGTTGCGTAAATGCTGAGTCCATTAAGTAGATAATATGGTTAGCTATCTGTCTTCTTTATCAGGGCCATGACCCAAAAATTGAAGCCAGTGTCTCTTAAGAAGCGAGGAAGTAGGCGGCAATAGGAATCGAATACGCCGCGTGCAAAGGGTGGTAACGATGAAAATTGTAAATAGCCCGCAATGCTTAATGGCTCTATCTCAACATCAACTCCGGCCAGATATGTTCGAATATCCTTGTACGCAGTCATATAGTAGCGGTCTGAAAAAGGGTTATGGTATGGGATATGCCATCGTCTCCACAAATACTGCTCAAACTGAGTAGTTGTCGCGGTCTCGCCAGCATGCCAGGTGTCGAAGGGGAACCTTCTGCTTGGTCCACCGATCAATAGGGACCCTCCTTTTCTAACTACCCGTAATAATTCAAGTAGCCACTTTTTCCTCACCTCATGGCAATTGTGTGGCATGATCGGATATCCGTCGTGTCCGACATGTTCAATTACGCCAAATGAGTAGACAAAATCCATCTCTTCATTCTCAAACGGGAGCCTAGTATTTATTGCATCAATGACCGCAAAACGATCCTGGTTCCTATTGAGTCTCTTCCAAAATGGTAATAGTTCATAGATGTCAACACCATATGCATCAAAGTGAAGTCCATTTAATTCTTCAACCATGGTACCGACGCCACACCCCACCTCAAGCACTCGCCGGGCTCGGTGGCTTTCAAGTATAGGCACGAGGTAACCATGTGTTTTCTCGATATTTGTCTGTTGCTGGGTGTTTGAGTAATCTTCCGTCAAAGTGGTGGTTACCACATTCAGATCCTCGGCATAAACCTTGTACCCTTCGATGATGTATGCAGGTTTGTTCATTATAGTGTTCCTTTTATAAATGTGGCCACAAAGATTTGATCGAAGTCTCTCTTCGTCCGACTATTATTGTAAGCAAATTAGTTATCCTATTCCTCAACGGGTGCTTTAGTGAGCTAACTCATGCAATGAAGCCGTATTTTAAAAACTATCTTTCTCCAGACTCAACCGCTTTAATAAAATCAGTTAATTTATAACTTATTATTTGTTGATCATGCTTCATGCAATCCATATTTTTGCATCCGTAAATGCAATTTGCACAATCTACATCAATGGCATTGTATCTATATTTGACGTTGTAAGGTATAAATTGATTAAAGTTGTATAAGCGACTTAATATAATAAAAACCGGTTTATTATATACACCAGCAAAATGCATAGTTCCGGATTCAACAGTAATAATCGCCGCCGAATGCATACATAAATGAGCAAATTGGTCTAACGTTAATTTACCGACTGTATTGATGATAGGCGTAGTAACCATTGCTGCCAACTCTTTAGCGTCTTCTACCGATTTTGATTGACCAGTCAAAACTAATGTAAAATATGGAAAACATGAGTATATATGCTCAATCGTTTTGCCCCAATTTTCTAATGACCATTCTTTAGAGGTTTGAGAAGAAAAGGGTGATACAATCACATATCGTCCAGTAATCATTTTACGTATTTCTTCATAATCTGGAGTGGAATAATCTGTTGACATTTTATAGGTATACCTAAGATTAGAGACCTTAGTGTCGACACCTATATGCTCGCAATACATTCTCAGCATATTATCTGTAACGTGTTGATTATAATCGAAAATATAAGAATAGTCGTTATATTTACTTGAATAATTAAAATCAAATCCAATCATAAGTTCGTAACTAAGGAATGAAGATACAAAAGGAACTAGAGGCTGATCTGTGATCCAACTATTGATGATGAGATCATACTTGTGCTTCCTGTTAACTCTGATAAACTTGATCGTTTCAAAGAGATGTTTGATCTTGACCTTATGACTGCCATTGTCGGTTGGATCAGACCAAAAGGAATTATAGGTAATGATATGATTAATATGTGGGTTATTCTTGACTGCTGCCAACGAACATGGTTGAACAGCAATCGTTATGTCGGCATCCGGAGGTAATGTCCTTCTGATCTCCTCCAATAGCGGTGTAACCATAAGAACATCACCAATAAGACCGAAATTAATAACAAGTATGCTATGTGGTAAAACCTTCATTCGCTTGTTGCGACGCTTGATAAACGCTGGCAACACCAAGGCAATGTGTACTGCTTTCTTAATGAGATGTTTTAGTTTCAAATCGATAGTTCTCCAATAACACTTACCCAGCTGCTTTTGTCGGGGGGGTAGGGCCGATAAATTTTTCTATCTCATGCAAAACATCGTCAATTACATCAGTGAGGAAATAGCGCCGCACGAATTGCCTGTCCGGTTCCGGAGGCTTATCTCCGTCTAAAACATTACAAATCGCATTTGCCATTATTTCGGCGCTATCAGCTATACAAAAATACTCTTTTACGTCATCAGGCAGACCACGGGTACCAAGCTTAGTAGTTATGATTGTCTTGTCCGTGAACAGCATTTCAATTGATTTAATATTGACGCCACTTCCCTTGAAGATAGGATTAATCAATACAGACGCAGATGCATAAAAAGCTAGAGATGACTCAGGATTTTCGACAAGATAAACATTTTTACTCATCGCACAAAGATTCTTGACTGTAGCCTCAGGGTTTGAGCCGCCGATAGCAATTCTGATATCCGGCCGCCTTTCAACCAGCTTCGGCAATACTTTTGTCAAGAACCATCTTACGCCTTCAACATTGTTTGGTGATTTCAGATTCCCCAAGAACGCCACATCATATTTTATGGGCTCACTGCGCGCGGTATTAGCACTGAGTCCTGAGAATATAGGTGGCAGCCAGCGACCATTTTTAAATCCTTTGTTACGCCAAAAGGAAAGGTCATCCATCGAAATATCAAAGAAAAGGTCGCTTGACCGTAAGATTCCGAATTCGAAAGATTTTAGGTGAAGTGTAACCAGGGTTAAAGCAAATTTCCTGATAAAACTGCTTTCAGCCGATAGCTGCAAATTCATGTAAATATGTTCAATGTTTGACGAGCGAGAAAACATGGGTATTTGTAGCGTTTTTGACAACTTTTGCGCAAGTACGCCGCCGTAAATCTGATCAATCCATATCGCGTCTGGTTGAAACTTTCGAACAGACGCCAATACCGACGCATTCTCTGAATTTCTCAACACTCTGGCGGCGACGTGAGATGGATATCGCCTGAGGTTCCAAATTCTGTGCAGCAAAGAAGGAATATCGAAACCGATCCGGCAGATTATAAGATCATCTGCGACAACTTTCATTGCTTTGATATTATCAGCTGACAATAAACCTAAACGATCAGACTGCCAAGTGATCACCTGAAGCGCCACACCTTTTTCCTTGAAAGCTTGCAGTCGATGCCAAGCATCAGAACGACCTCCGTCAAAAGGAGGATAAGGTGGCTCATTACAAATTACAGTTAACCTCATTATATTACTCAACCTTTCCAGTTAAACCGAAACTTTCTACAACCTTTCCAGAGTTATTGAGATTATAGTCAGAATTCCATAAAATATTATTACCTGGGAACTCATCGAAAACGATCCCAGTGGTGAACCCGTATTTTTTCAACCTTTTGTACCCTTCACGCAAATAAGCGGCTTCATATTTGTCGTCACGATATAAAGAACCCACATCGGCTGGTGCGCCCATTTCAGCCAGGACGGTTGGCTTGGGAAAATCAGCCCACCTCTGAAAAACATTGTCAAACGCGGCTAAACTTGAGCCATCAGTGCTGTAGAAATACAGAGAGCCGGAACCTCCGATAAAGTTGATTCCTGCCTCTCCTGGATTTGCGGCGAGTTCAAAATCAACTGGAGAGACATTAACAACGTAATAGTTATTCGAACTGTTTAGACCTGATGGAAACAAACCAGTGGTATAGGCCTTGAGTGGAGTTCCGTTTGCTAATGAATTTGTTTTGCCTGCAAATACCCTGAAACGTGAGGGTGTTCCAGTAAAATTGGCAATTTTTATTGAGCCATGATAAAGAGAAATTCCGCTCCAATCACAGACATTATCAGAATGTAGAAGATAAAATGATTCACTACCACCCGAATTTAATAATACCGGGTGAATTGGGTCTATTTTCTTTATTAAAGAGTAAGCAGATCTTTCCCAAGACCGATAACCAGGAAATGTCAAAGAGCGTTCGGTTGAAAATGGTGCTTTTGGATCATAGCCCGAGTAAGAACCTTTCCAAGAAGACCAACCTTCATTTACTAATTCCCATGCTACAATATTTTCATAAGACGCATATCTGGAGCCTATTTCTGTAATCAATTTATTGAAACCGGTTCTTACGTCAGAATCTGTATCCAAAAATTCCAGAGATTGAGGTACGCTTAAACTGGCATGCGGACTACCAACTCCGTCGGTAAAACCTCCGAATAATGTGACTATCACTTTCAGTCCATGCTGACGAGATGCCTCAAAAAACCAGTCAAGTTTTTTGATTTTCGCAGGATCAAGACTCGTGAATACTTTTGCTGTCGTTGCATTCTTATATTGAGTTGTCAGGTTAGGTGATACCCGTTTGGTCGGATTTTTCTTGTTTGTATATGCTCCAAAAAGTTCAGCACTAAGCCAAACACGAACCATCCCCCCCATCTTTCTAATGTTAGCGAGTTGTTTATGCTGTGATTTCTCATCCCACGCAAGAAGCCAGCGAGCAAGCTGAAGAGTACCTCCAGAGACTGGCAACCCCTTTCCAATACTTTGCATAGTCCACGTAGCTTCTCTAACAGCAACCTCTGTAATGTCGCAATATTCACCTGTTGTACTTTGCCCGGGATATCCTTTTAAGAATGAAATCGTAAATGATGATGCTCCTTTGGGGTGGTAGTAATAGTAGATACGTTCAGGATTAGCGGTATCTATCTTAGCGTCAAATACAAAATCCGGTCCATCACCAGATAATCTGAAGCCGGTAACCATACCGGATACCAGAAAAGATATCTCAATTGTTTTATCACGAAGGCTTAAAGGTATTGGTATAGTCTGTTCAAGGAGACCCTGTTTCCCACTGCCGGTTTGAATCTCTTGATTTATCCGTGTCCATGACTTTCCACCATGCTTTACAACTTTATATAGTGGATTACCTTTGCTGTCTATCAGGGCGGTCAATTCCCATCCGGAAGTGCCCAAAGAAAAATCTGAGTTCACAGCCAGATTACCTTTTTTTCCATAACCCGGACGAACATAAACGCGGCGCACCCCCTGAATCGAATATTGGGGTGTTTGAGTGGTTGGAGAGTTCTGGGCTTGCGTGGATGATGGAGTCGATTTAACGATAGCATCCGATGCTAGAGACAACAAACCATCCTCCTTAATTGTTAATGTTTGACTCGGTGGTACAATCAAAGTTTTTTTTATTGTCTGTGGTGTGGTCACAATAACGCCGTTTGTTATAGAATTTTTTTTAGACAAATTGATAAAATCAGCTGCTTTCGCGTTTGAAAAAAGAAATAAGCTTAAAATAATAGCCAATACAGAGATTAACATAGAATCTCCTTGTGGATTCCTTTGGGATGAATCAAATCTTACTCTCTATATATGGCTGATTTTTCTCAGGATATGCTATAGCCAGTGCAAGTAACCACACTGAAAACGTGGAGTATATCAACATGTCAAAAAGAGAGAAAATAACAAAAACAGTGATCGCCGCCACCCCGCAAAAGTTGGTTCCATTTCGCTTAATTTGAATGTACGCAGCAGTAACCAAGACAAGCCACAAGAACAAACCCAAAAAACCCGTAGCCAAGAAAGTAAACACCACATCGCTGTGTAGAGGGAAATAAGTGCCTTGTGCAACCTCGAACCCCAAAAAATCTAAGAAGGTGCTGTCATAAAGCCTGACAACACCCGTTGGACCAACGCCAACAATCCATGTCAACGGCCTTATTGATGCAACTTCTATAAATGCATCAAGGTAACTTATCCATATCAACGCTCTACCCGATCCAGCAATTCCACCCCCATCCGTCCCTGTGAGCACACCCTTATCAGCTGACATTCGAGCAAGAAAAACATTAACGGCTGGAACCGAAAGAAGAACAATGACAAATAAGGAGATAAATAATTCTTTAAGACGATACTTACTTCTGTAAAATAAATAAAATAGAACTATGATAAAAACACAACCTATGCCAATCCTACTTTGCGTTAACAGTACCATAATGATCGGACCGGGTATACACGCCAGACTTATCGTGGAAACACCACGCACGCATTGAATCTGTAGCACCCATAGAAGCAAGCAGCACCCCAGTAAGCTGGTCTCATTTGTTGACATGTTGCCAAAGCCCACACCACCAATGCCAAGCGCAACTTTATCTGTATTGCCTGGTATCAGCTTTAGAGCTACTAAAACCAGAACTACACTGAATGCAATGGCAGAAGTCAGAATACAGACGCGAAACAACGAACTGTTTACTATACAAAAGGTCTGATTATTTCTTGAATAACAAAGAGTAAATAATAGTATGGCTGCTGTAAAGAAGACTCCCCACGGACTTAATACACCGATAGTCTCGCGGTTAGATTCGTTAAGTAAATACTCAAAATCTGCAAGGTTATGGAAACATATCAGGGCCATTAAACCACCGGCAAAAATTAGAATTTGCCGTTTAATAATATTTTTTTCTGGAGGTATATTGTCTGAATCCTTTGGCCATATATCTTGAGTAAACAAGAGTCCTGCAATAATTAATGAAAGAGTAATAGTCTCGAGTAACGAGAACGCGATATTAATTGCTTTAATTTTAGAAAAAAGGGCATTTAATAATAGAGCAGTCAGGGAAAGAAAAGTTATTAGGGAGAGTTTATTAGCAATCCACGGATAGAGTAATCTCCAGCCAAAAACCATAATAATTCCGACAATAAGCTGAAAAATGCTCATACTGTTCTTCTACCCCATATTTGCTCTATGACTATCTATCGCCTGTCCAACTTCATTATTGCTACAACTGGTCGCATATTTTCAGGCTATTCCGGTTTAGGCAAGCGTTTGCCAAGCAAAAAGTGTTTGCGGTCTGGATACCATAATGTCGGAGTCCCATCAATGACTGTCATACTGGGGTAGGTGCCTATTTCTGTCCGATTTTGTGGACCATACGGGCGGACATAGTTTTCAAGGAATCTAATTGGTTCACTGAACGTTAGTGGCTGCCTGTTGGATAAATCTTCTTTTGCATAAACAATAAATGCTGGAGTCCTGTTCCTGGAGCCATCCCCGGCATTCAAACCGCCGTTTTCTGAGCCGGTGTTATTATGAAAAACAAGTACATATGCTGTATCACTCAATTTATAGATAGGGCAGGATGCCAACGGTTGATCAACTAAAGCCTGACCATCTCCGTAGCGCAACCCGGAAGGCGAAGTCCATGTTTTACCATTATCAGAAGAAATGGAATAGTACGGAAAACCTTGACCACTTCTCATCACGCAGAACAACCTACCATCACTTAGCTGAACAATAGATGGCTCTTGTAGTGTACTTCGAGCAGTTCCACTTAAATAAGATCCTCTCAGGCCAGGTTTGCCATTTTCCGGGAATGTAGAGATAACAAGGTCAGATGGGTCATTAAGTGAAACAATATTATCAAAACTCAAGAAACGTATCTCAGTAGAATAAAAAATATCCGGTTCATGCGGCTGAATTTCCGTAAAACCCACCAATAACGTATTTCCTACACGTATGGGACGCTGATATGCCCACCAATAGGGTGAGGCTCCAGTAGTCTTGGGTGTATACTCACCGGGAGTAAAGTTATACCTATATTCTTTGCTCCATGTCTCTCCACCGTTGTCCGAGTATTTCATTGCAATATAACCCTGGTGGTATATCCGTGATCCTGTGTCTTTATTATAGAAAACGTAAAAACGATTCTGCTCTGGAATATAAATTGGAAAACCCCATGAAGCAATTTTGTCCCCTCCCCACCAGGGTCCGTCAATTATATTGAAATCACTCCATGTTTTTCCGCCATCATCACTCCAATGGCAGAGCATGCTCTGATTGTCAGCCGCCTCTACTAAACCACCAGTCCATATACCAAGAAGTCGCCCGCTATTTAGTTGAGTAACTATATAATGCTGATTGGTTGTAAATGACTTATAACTCGACAGGGCAGGAATATAGGTGACATAATCCGGTTTGGAAAGCAGCCACTCTCGTGATGGAAAACCTTTTATTTTAGATCCAAGTAAGGCAACATTTAAGTCTACATTATCAAGGCGACCATTGTTGTCAAAATCCATGTAACGGTTTGAATTGTTGACGGCAACACCAAGGGCCGCTTCAAAGATGCCAACATCGGCCAGATCAACATTGCCGTCAACATTGGCATCGCCGAACGTAATTCCCACGGTACCCAACGCACTCCCGGCCGATGTCAATAACATTTTTACGGACGTACCGGCGAAGCCAAATTTATCAAAGATTATCTCCTGGTTTCCCAAGGGATAATTTGCAATTGAAAATGTTCCATTGCTGTCGGTGTAATTAATTAAAGATGTTGGGTATTGGGCAAAATAAACCGCTACTTGCGAAACCGGCTTCCCTGTCTGGTCAGTCACAGTGCCAACAATAATGCCATCTTTTTTTATATCAGACCAAGCTGTAATTTTATTTGTGGGTACTATTGCATCCGACTGTGAGCCGGAGCCGCAGGACGTAATCGTCATGCAAACAAGAGGAAATGTCCACATATACAGGTAAAGGCGGATAGCATATATCATCAGTCGAACCAGTCTCTCATCGTAGTGCGTTCAGTTTAGTGGATGTTTTAATTTATTGTTGCTAAGTAGCGACCTGACCTGCCAAGGCTTTATAGAAATGGTAGCGTATTCTGTATTTTGGTATCCAATAGAGAAATGCTGAAATAATCAATCGCAAACCGATTCCCCGCCGTTTCAGTTGGAAAAAGCTGAATACATCTGCACCGAAAAAATTTTTCCATTTACGGTTGACCTCGGCAGAGCTGATGGTTGAAGCAGCTGCCAGGCGCGACAGGTAGTCAAGTTTCAAACGGGCTGCTGGAATGATATGAGTCATTTTGAGTGTACCAACGGTACCGACAAAAAACCCCTCACTGATAGCGAAAAAATCCAGGTCAATATCTTCAGCTGATGATAACTGTGAGCCAACGCGACCTGCTATGTAAGCACTCCCATTGGCAAGTGCGTTGTAATAGCCCTCTATTATTTTCCGCCTGACAGCCATCCCGGCGCCAATAGGAAAATGTTCGTTAAATAAAGGAATATTGGTAAGATAAGGTCTTTCAGAAGCAGGCCTTCTTATGGCGAGCATGCTCTCAAATTCTAAAAACCAGTCGGCAGGTTTTTTTTCGTACTCCGGAACTATGGCACCGCTTACGATACCGATGTCAGGGTTTAAAAAAATTGCCTTCACGTTCCGTAAGTAGTCCTTCTCCAATACATTATCATCATCAACATAAACAAGGATGTTGCCTCGCGAGTTCATCAGGCCACAATGACGTGCGGCGGACAGACCTTGTCTGCCTTCGAATTCAACACGCACCTGTCGTCTGGTCACGCTATCCAACATCCGTACAGGTGCAGAACTGTTGTTGTCAATGAGCAGCAGTTCCCACTCTTTCCGGTTCAGGTCTTGAGCGAGAATAGAGTCAAGGGCTCTGGTAAGTGTTTTCTCGTTTGGGTTGTAGGTGCATATGACAACGGAAATAAACATTTCAGTATCCTCGGCTATTGCGTGTATCCAGCTGATTTCATCCAGTTTTCGATGCGTGACCAGGATTCATCAAAATCAACAACCGGTGCCCAGCCCTTCAAAACTGAAGTCTCAAATTTAGTAGAGGCACTGAGAATGGTCAAAAACATTTCATCGGCCGCGCTCAGAGTATAGCCTGTCGGGAGCGATTTAGCAGATTTGCTCTTGATTTTCGTGAAACGTTTATCGCCCAATGTTCTCACCAGTGACCGCAATAACGAGCCGCTAAATCTTCCCCATACGAGTTTTCTGTAAAATGGTCCGGGCATGATCGGAATAACAGCCTTTTGAATATCATGCATGAGGTTTGCGGCGTAGGACGGGAGATAAGGTTCAAAGACGGCATCTTGCACTAATGTTGTTTCAATCCGCTTGATCCAACTGCTCCATCGATATCCGGACATTTCTGCCAAGTGGTAAAAGTTGACTCCGCTAAGATTGTCCGTTGAGATTAAATGTGCCAGATATGAAGCAACATTGGCAACATCGGTCGCATTGCAGTAACCATCAAGGCCCTGGACGCCAACCGGCTCTCCAAAGAGGACCTTGTTTACCAATGGGACTGTCCAGGCCCCGGAACCGGGTCCCCAGACATTTCCCAATCGCACTATCTGGACGCTCTGTTTTTCGAAGACATGCAGTATAAGGTTTTCGAGCTCAATTTTGGCCTCTATGTAGGCATAGTCTCGAACCATTTTTACCGGGCCAACCACGATCGGCCTGTCCATGCCAAACCCGAAGACTGCTTGTGTACTGACATGAATCAAGCGACTGTTCGGCCCCATCAAGGATTTGATGTTACCCAGAATTTCCTGGTTCCTGGCTGGATAGTGCTGGAGAGCTCCGCTTGTCGGATACGCGAGATTTATGACAACGTCAACCTGTCCCACCCTGCCCAGGTTTGCAGGTGTAATCAGGTTGAAGCCCGAATTCGCGAGTAGTAGACGTCCGTTCTCACGGACAATAGCGTTTACCTCATAGTCTGCACCGTGCAATTGCCGCGCGAGTTCCATGCCGACGTAACCTGCCGCACCAATAATAGCGATACGTTTCAATGTGTTGCTCCCCTGATTATGCCTTGCTCACTGTTTCAAGCACAGCAGTAAGATTAATGAATTTGTCAGCTGTGAAGGTGTTTTTTGCATCGGGATAAAACATCTGCCTGAACTGCAACGCAAAGCAATCCATGAGGTCGTCATACGACTCTCTTGAACGAACAATTACCGAACTGCCGTCCCGCTTGCCGAGCCTGACGTAATCAACCATTCCGACTGGTAATTCAACAAAACCGTGCTCACAGTCAACACGAATTTTGTTTGCTGTCGCCAATAAACGGCTGAATTTCAAGTGCCCCTTTATCTCTCGGCCTTTCCCTGATAAGCAAACTCTTGCCTCCAGGTCATGTGAAGGTTCCGGACAATTTTTTTCAACACTTGTCGCCGCCACCTCCAGGGGGGTACCATCGAGACATGCCACATGGAGAAGCATGTCAATTGTGTGAGATCCTGTGTCAAACAGAACACCTCCGTAAGGGTCTTTATACACATACCCCGACTCTGCCTCCCATGAAAAACGCCCCCCCTCGTACGCGCTTACTTCAATCACGGCACCCAGGATTCCAGATTCTACCAGTGATCGTGCCAGTCTGACCGAAGGAAAACAACGCCTGAAATGGGCAACGAAAAGGTTGCAGCTGCGTTCAGCAGATAATCTGTCGAGGTGCTCGGCGTCACACTTTCTGCCTACAAACGGCTTTTCACAAATTACCGTACGACCACTCATCAACATGTTTTCAACTAATTCGGCATGCGACGAAGGAGGGGTGGCAACTATTACGATGTCACAATCCGCCTTGATCACCTCCAGCGAAGAAACGTTTGCTCCGGTCATGTGAGAGACTTTTTCGGCAGCTGATGAATTAAGGTCGTGAACGTGAGCGATACAGATATCAGGGTAAAGTGACAGTGCCTTAACATAATTTTTTTGTACTACGGCACCACAACCGATAATTCCTACGTTTCGTTTAGCACTCACGATTTGATAACTCCTGTGGACTCAGTTAGTTGTTTTGAACAAGCTCAAATAATTTACTCTTTCAAACACTTCAAGTTTCCCCTCAATCGTCGCATTCCTGACCAGAACATTATTGGCATCCAAAAACCTTCGTGCTTCAATATACGCCTTTTCCATTCTCTCAACATTTGGATCGTGCCAACGATAGCCTTTTCCAAAATAATCGGGGTGGATGTGGTTGACGTCATCTGCCTCAGAAGTAATGACAAAATTGTCCATTTTGTCAGGCACCTTGTACTCATGGTCAAACCCTATCAGGTAGATTTCGCTGCATCCAAGATAATATGCCAATTGCAGGTTCAGCGCACTGACAGTCCCTCCCCAGTATACGACCCTGCTAAAGTTTGATGAAAATCTTGGGAAATTTTTATGGTCTCGAACAAAGTTAATAAAAATAGTTTCCCCGACGTTCTTAAGACAATAAGCTAAATCCAGGGGAAATATTTTCGTAACCTGTTCTATGGCGTTCAATTCACTGCAACGATCTTCAGCGACGAGGCGGTCTTCTACTGTCAGAAAATTGGGGATGAAACCCATCTTGTCCCAAATTAGATATTGTGCATTGCTACAAATAGTGACTTCATTTTTAAGCAAGGTGAGGTCGCATTTCAAGAGACTCGGGCCATTTGCAATAATAAAGCAACGTTGACCTGCAAATTTCCCCTTCAATGCTAACAGTTTGAGTCGGTTTGCCAGGCCTTCTGAGCTTAATGACCAATATATATCCTGTGTCTTCTTCTTTAGTTGCCCGATCTCGCGTTTTGAACGTGAGGCAACACGATTCATAATTGTTGTCATATATTTATTCTTGTCCATTATTTAAATCAATGACGCAAAGAGAGCATTACAATTGATGAAGTTATTAAAACTGCGCCAGGTGCAAAAATACACGATCTCTCAAAGCTGAACATTCTGATATTAAACGCCTTATACGAATGCTTCGCAGAAAACCACGAATAGAATCCAGCATATCCCATGATGATTCCTGCTGGAAATGCATAAACCCCGATGTAGTGAAGCAAACCAAAGCTTACAATAAGATATATTACACCAGTCATGCCATTGGCAATGTGCCAGATGATCTGATTAGTTGTACTGTAAAGCTGTATGTGCATGGCACCAAAACGCTCAATAAAAAAACCGATGCCTAAAAGCGACCATAACAACGGATTTGGAAAAGCTGCATTACTGCCGATGAATCTGAAAAACGGGTCCACAATGAACCCCAGTGAAGCAAAACAAAGAACATAAGTCCAGTATGAAAGACGCATACCGCGCTGTGCTGAACTGACCAGTTCATCCAGTTTACCTTCTGCATAGAGGCGCGCAAATGCAGGAATCTTGCTGTAAAATGGTGCTTGGGAAAACTGACTAACGATCTGTATGAAACGTAACCCGAGCAGATAGCTTGCAACACTTGCAGTATCACCAATCTGCGCATAGACAATACCGCTGGCCTGAATCAGGCCATAACTCATAAAAACGCCCACACCACTACGCCAGGCGCTCGGCCATACAGCACCGAATATTTCTTTGTTGAATGGCTCTTTGACAAACGAGCACAGTATGCCATTTTCCACCGAGCGTGCCAGGAACCTGCTGAGAATAATATTTATGAGCTGCCACCCCTGGTTGGCAACAACAAGCGCCAGCAGGCCGCCGCCATTTACCAACACTATAAAGCTTGTAGCAATGCCCCCCAACGTAGTCAATGTCTCCCAGCGCCGGATCAGTGCAATATTGTTTGTCCCTTGCAAATAGGAGCTGTACAGTTGGCCCTGAAATGAAATGCAGGAAACCGTTATAATTACCAGCCAGGCAAGCCAGGATTTATCTACATCATGAACGGCATCGATCGGTTTTTTGAGTGAAAGTGTACCCGCTGTGACAAGTAGTAGCGTCCAGACAAAACCTAACCGGAGATACACAATTCGCATTGTCGAATAAATTTTGTTAAGTGTCAGTGTGTCAAAATTTTTTGCATCAGTTCCTTTGGGCGATTTCAGCTCCTGGATAGCAGCTCCGCCCATCACATACGAGATGATCCGGCTGAACGTCGGAGTAAAGCCGGCATCAGCGACCGACTGCAGACCGATAATAGACATGAACAGATACCAGAGGGTGATCTCTGCAGGTTGAAGTCTGGTAAGCAAGAGTGGCAGCACGACCACCAGACTGAGTGACCTGGTGAGAAAGCTGCCCCAGGTCATAATCGTTGGTGAATTCCACACTCGTGAAAACAATTCTTTCATAACTGCCGGCAACCCTTAAAGCGAAACAGTCCCAACAGAGCAACATTAAACAAAATAGGCACTCCCGTAAATTCGTACAAAAACAAAGTCGTTGACCGCAGATAAAAACGGATGCGCGCCGTGTTAGCCCTAAAAGCTTTATGGGTAAACCAAAATCTTTTTGTCTTATTTCTTTTTGTTTACGCTCTTATCGGCGTGTATCTGCGTCCATCGGCGGTTACAATGCTTTTAAAATCTTTTTTAACCGCCGATAAAGGCGGATGCACGCCGATAAATCAAAAACTTTCAGACTCGAGGTAAACAACAGGCGAAACTGCTGTCCCATCCGGAAACGGGGAGGGTTCCCCTTCAGCTACAATCCCCAGAAACCGCATCCCTACAGCCTGTGCTGCATTATAATCGGTCATTGCATCGCCAAGAAAGAGACACTGTTCAGGCATGTACCCCTTCCTCACCAAGATGTCGGCCAGGATTTCAGCCTTTTTTCTCGGAGAACCGTGAACTTCAACAAAAAATGAAGAAAGTGCTCTCTTAAAAACGATTCGTTTTACTTCTTCCTCAGGTGTGCCGGATACGACATACGAAGGGATGCCTTTGCGAGAAAGTTCTTGCAACGTCTCGAGCGCCCCGGGTATAAATGGTGCCGTCAGCACCTCCTCAAGAGCCAGTCCGGAGAATTCTTCACCAAGCGTTATCAATTCCTGTTCAGTAATTGTCAGCTTCAGAAGGTGCTCGTAATAGTATTTGAATTTTTCAAAGCGCGAGACACCGCCATGGGCAAGGTGGTATTCAACAACCGCCTGCTCAATTTCCGGCCCGTAACTGTTGAACATGCGTGCAAAAGTTCTTGTCTTGACATGAACAGAATCGAGAACTACGCCATCAAAATCCCAAAATACCGCCTGCCACTCTTTCATTCAATTACCTCTGCAATAACAGTACAGGGCGCAGCATCCGCACCGCTCACCAAAAGTGGTGCTACAGTAACACGGGAGAATTTAGTCTCCGGGTCAATTTGTGAAAGACTCATGTCTTCCAATAACAGTATTGGCTTGTCTCCACCCAGAAAAGCCTGATGAGCCTTACGTCCAGTCGGGCGGTCCATCCAGGATGAGACCGATATGGTATCAAATCCAAAGATGCGTAAACGGGGAAAACTGCTGCGCAGATAATCGGCCAGATCAGGGGCAAAAACCGGGCTCTCGCGCCAATAAGCGGGTGCTGTACGAACCGTGCCGAAACCGGTCTTCAGTAACAGCAGTTCTACATTCTGAGAAACGCCGTACGATTCCAATAACTCAGGGTTGATCACAAAACCTGGCTGGGTATCGGAAATGTCGATCAGACCGACTTGCGTGGATATCCAGAACTCAGGTGGGTAGTCGTTCATACATGCGCCATCGACGACAAAATGGCGTGGCAGGTCGATGTGGGTTCCGGCATGGTTTGGAAATGACCACCTGCCGGTGTTGCAGTTATCACCCTGCTTCATCGAGCGGAGTGGTTCAATCTGAAACGTTCCGTCGCCGCCATAAAAGGGGGTGTCCGGTCCAAGAAAATGTGATAGATAGAGATATTTCACAGTGGATTGTTCCGGTCTACCAGCAATCCATCTTCCTCAATCTTTTCCATGTGAATTTTTTCATAGAGTTCGGCCATGCACTGGAGGAGTCCCTGGCCCATATCGATGTGAGGATTGTTGACCAGTTTTCTCCCCAGTTTGGGGCTGAAATTATAGGGGGTGATCTTGTAGTGGGCCTTACGTTGGGAAGGTTTTATGTCAATGGTAATATTGGAATCGACCATTTCCCGTATCATTTCGAGCAGGTCGTGATAGCGCATTTTTTCGTTACCGGTGAGAGTTATATGCTGGTTTGCAAACTCCTGATCCAGAATCTGGACACTTATCTCTGCAGCGTCGCGAACGTGAATGAATTCGCGTAATTCATCGCCCGTACCGTGATAGGTTATTACACCCTCTTTGAGCGCCTGCTGGATCATGCGATAGATGCTGTTGCGCTCATCTGTGCGTGTGCCATAAAGGGAACCGTAACGAAGGCAGGTGTATTCGAGTCCGAACAGTTCATGATAGTTCTCGATAAACGACTCGCACGCCTGCTTGCTGGAACGATAAAAAAAGCCGGAATTACTGTACACGTATGCTGAGCTGCCAAACACGAATCTTTTAATGCCTGCCTGATGTGATGCTTCCAGCAGATTGACCGTTCCGAGTATGTTGTATTTCACCGTGTCGATCGGGCGACTGGTACATTCGTCAATATCGGCAATACCGGCAAAATGATAGATAACATCAAATCCCTCAACTGCCCTGGACAGTGCCGGTTGATCCAGAATATCACCGACAATCATGGCTTGTTCTTCCCGCAAATAGGGAGAATGACGAACGTCAAAAATTGTAACCTCATGCCCGACATCGCTCAAGGCATCGGCAACATGACTCCCGAGAAATCCGGCGCCACCTGTTATCAGAATCTTCATTAAATACTTTCTGTAAGGTTTTTATACGACAACTACCGAACTTTATACAGATTTAATCGTTGTACGTTTTTTGCTTTCGGAATGGTCGAAACAATCCGGCATTTTTGACAGAGTTTTATAAGGCTCCTGCAAGAGCTCCTCCGGCGCAATCTCTCTAAAACCTTCTCGACGTAAGAACCTAATTATCTCATCTTCCTGGGTTAATCTCATTTTTTTTGCCATTTTATATACCTCTCCACATATAGCTCATGATTGTCTTTAATATCCTTTATAGCAACATCCAACCCCTGCTTGTTATCAAGTAGTTCAAACCATACTTTTCGTTTTACCTTGCCATTTTCACCGATAATATCCTTGTGTGGGCACTCATGTGCAGTGTCAAAACGAATAACTTCATGATAGCCATCCTTTTGCTTAATTACCAGTTTCACAACATATTTTATTAGAATGCCGAGTTTCGTTTCAAAAAAGACGTGAACCTCTACATCATCTCGCAATACTATAATATAGTACCTTTCAGGCATATCTAATCCTTATTATGAATATGTACTTCATGCAACTTACAAAGCAGGTTGTCAACCGCCTGTTGCTCCATGATCATACGCCCTTCCCTGGCATACGATCCGATATGTCCGGTTAAGAGCGTGTTTTTCAGCTGTGCGAGCGGTCCTGTATACGGTTCCTGTTCAAAACTGTCGATGGCAGCACCGGCAAGTTTGCCCGATTGCAGCGCAACGGCAAGGGCGATCTCATCAACCAGCCCCCCGCGTGAGGCATTGATCAGCATCGCTCCCTGTTTCATCAATGAGATTTGTTTCCCGTTTATCAGGTGATGATTCGCCTCGGAGTATGGCAGGTGGAGCGAAACAATATCTGATTCCTGTAAAAGACTTTGCAGGCTTGTCTGTTCCACGCACTGGTGGCTGGAGCAGAGAGGATCATGTCCAAGCAGCTTACAACCAAAAGCGGTCAGAATTTTGGCAACATATGAACCGATACGGCCACAACCGATGATACCGACAGTTTTTCCATGCAGAAGGAGTCCCATAGGCCTCTCCCAACCACCGGCACGGATCGAAGCGTCGGAGTGATGCAAGGATCGGAGGAGGGCAAGAATCATACCGATTGTCAATTCGCCAACCGGGATCGTCGGTGCGTCAGGAGTATTAGTGACCTTGATCCCGAGTTCTTCGGCTGCTACCAGATCAACAGAATCCATCCCGATACCGCAGCGGGAAATTACCCTGAGGAATGGTGCATTCTCCAAAATCTGACGAGTGAGCGGTTCGACTCCGGCAATCATTCCCACCGGCTTATGTTCCTGAATCAGTGAGTTAACTTCGTTCTCAGTGAGCTTTCTCCGGTAAGGATTTAATATTGCCTTCAATCCGGAAGCTTCAAGTGATGTAAGAAGCTCAGGGGCTTCATCCGCAAATGACGATGTCGTTATCAGTATATTTTTCATGTATTCCTCAGTTTCCGTCGATTTGCTCACGAATATCACGCAATCCACTAAGGCAGGCGTTCATCAGCATGGTAATATCCAGACTGTATGCAATAAAGCGGTAGCCATCACGGTAGCGGCGTACCACGTCGGCAGCATCGGGCTGAACCACATGAATGCCGCCGGCAATGCCGTGTCGTTTGCACGCCGCACCAATAACGTCGATTGCCCCGATCACATCAGGATGATCGAATTGGGCAGTTAACCCCATGGAGGCTGATAGGTCGTAGGGTCCGATTATAACAGCGTCAACGCCTGGTACTTGCAGAATGGCGTCGATGTTGCGTACCGCTTCAATATGTTCAATCTGCGCGCAGACAAACGTTTCGTCGTTTGCAGCTGTTACCGATTCCTTGAGTTTCATGCCGTAGACATTGGCACGGCAGAAGCCTACGCCGCGCATTCCGACAGGCGGGTATTTAACCGCTCTGACCAGCTCTTGCGCCTGTTCTGCGGTATTGATAAACGGTGCGATAACCCCTGCTGCACCGGCATCAAGGTAGCGCTTGGTTTCGGCGTAACTGTTGCCTGCCAAACGGACGAGCGGAGCACAACGGGGATTGCCTGAACGTATGGCCTGAAAAAGCGCCTGGGTTTGTACCAGATCAACTGCAGAGTGCTCGACATCGACGGTCAGAAAATCGAAGCCGGTGGCGGCCATAAGTTCGGCAACAACAGGGCTTGCTGAATTAAGCCACGATCCGATTACCGGACGGTCGTCCTTAAGAAGCTGTCTGATATTATTCATCACGGCATCTCTCCCGAGCGCATCCGGAATAGCAGTTCTGCCAGTCGGAAGTCACATTCTTCATCGATATCAACCGCTTCCAATTTGTTAATCTCAAACATCTTCGGATTCAGGCAGATTCTTTTATTGTCGGCTGTAGCAAAAGCTTTTTTTGAGAAGATATAAAAGTTGGAATTTTCCTCAAAAACCGGCGGCAGGTCCTGAGTGCGCAACAGCTCTTGAGGATTGTGATTGACCGGCTCTCCCGATTGCCAATAGAGCCTTGTCTGCAGACGGGTTACCGAGAAAAGTGAATCATGTTTCTTCATTTCTGTAAAATAGTCATCTATTGCCCGGTTGAGCGTTTTTAGCGACAAGAGAGGGTTTGTGCTGTGAGTCTGGAGAAAATGTTCGCCTTCAGAGACCGATAAATCGTGAGCGATAATCTCATTCATCGGTACAAAATCGCCGCAAAGCTCAGCGGGGCGCTCGATTATCCTCACCTTCGAAAAATGCTTGATCGCATCCTCGGCAATGGTCTGGCTGTCAGTATTGATTATGAAGGAAGAGATTTGATTCGATGCCTCAAGGATATTTGCTACGCAGTGGTAAAGCGGCCGCCCGTTAAACAGGCGCATATTTTTGTTGGGAACACGCTCTGAATGGCCTTTCATGGGGAGAAGTGCTGTTATATTCATTCATAGACCTTTCAGAAGTTTATCGGGATAGAGTGAAATATCCACCTTGATGACAACTTTTTTTACCCACTGTGGCATCCCGGCCACCTGCAACTGAGGCATATGTGCATCATGCGGGAAAAGAACCACAAAAAATCCCGGGCGAACATCAATCCGGGCAGGTAATTGTGCGGGAGGCAGGTAGAATGTCACGTCTTTTTCAACATCGTAGGCTTCCCTGACTTCGAGGTTTTTTGTTGTTTGCCAGGCGATACCTTCAGCGCCATCAATGACCGACTGAACGTCTATGTAGATTCGATGGCTTTCCAGAATGGCTTCATCAGGTTCGCGGGTCTTATAGCTCATCACCCGGGCAAATATTTTTTCATCCTTAAGTGGGTATTTTCCATCCGGAGTACCTAAGCTTAGAGACGCAAGAAAATCAGCAATAATTTTCCCATTGTCTCCTGCAAAATACATTTCCAGGTTTTCAAGCATATCAATAATCATTACTGCACTCACTTACCTTTTAAAAGGGATGCGATCCTGTTCCATCGTATAACCTCTTCAGTCGGCATTTTTTGTTTATAATCCTGAAAGAGTACTAAACAAACGGCGCTCGCAAAAACAAAAAAAGTGAGCATGAGCACATGCCGTTTTCTGAATCCTAATTTGAAATGGTGGTCGGCTGCTTTGGCTTTTTGAATAATCTGAATGTTACCGATGTTTTTTGCCTCGGCCAACTTTGCGATTTCATTCTGTTTTGTCAGGAGCTCTACCAGAGTTTCCTGAATTTTGAATTCCCTCATAAGCCGGACCTGCTCCTGACCGAGATCCGGAACCGATCCGACTGACGGTATCGAACTGATTCCGACTCCTTCTAAACGTGCAATCTGTGAATTTAGTGTACTTATTGTTGCCTTTATGACTTTCACCTCTTGAGCAGAATCGGTAAATTGGCTCCGCAAAGCAGATAACTGAGTCTCCTGCACAGCAAGTTGTGCCTTGAGGAGTGCCACTCCTTCAATTGACGCCCTGGCCTGATCGGGTACGCTGATAGCCTTGTTTTTTGACTGAAACCTGTTAAGAGCCTCCTCGGCCCGTGTAAGTTCAACTTTTGCCCGTGTGAGACGTCCTTCAAGGAAACCATGGTTCTGGCCTGCACCTGCCATGCTTATCCCGGACATCAGTTTGTCAAGTTCTTCGATATGGGCATTTGCAATGTCGGCAGCTTTTTTTGGATCCTTGTTTTCGGCGGAAATAGTAATAATTCCGTCCTTTTTCCCCGCCTTGATGTTGACGATCTTGTCCATTTTTTTGTACATCTGGAGTCGGTAATCCACTTTGTATTCTTCCATCAGATTGAAACGGTCTATGACGACATCCCGTATCCGCTCACTAACGAGAATCGAAGCGTATTGATCCACTGGATTTGCTTTACCAAGCATGCCTCCAGCCAGACCCGAAAGAGCACCGCCTCCACCCCCCATCATTAATCCCATGAGACCCTGGTCCTGCTGAGGTGGCAGAATTATTGCCGTGGATTGGTATATCGGAGATGACAAAATAGAGGCAACTAATGAGATAATAAATGCAGATATGGTTACCGCAACGATCATCTTTTTACGCTTAAGGATGATTTCCAGGTACTCAAATAAACCCGGCTCATTGGCAGCAGCAGGAGATGTTCTGTTTTCCAGCATTGGGACGGCTCCGGTTCAAGGCATTTTATTTAGCAGGTAGATATTGTTGGTCGGTTATAAACCTGAAAAAATCCAAATTAGTTTGTCAACAAACTTACCAGCAAAAAGCAGAGAGCCCTACTTGAAAAGAAAGGGCCCTCTTGAAATAAAAGGAGTGTGTTTAAGCCACAAACCTTATTACGACATCTGGATTGTACGTGGGATATAGAAAAACAAAATATTGAGTTGAATCGTTACGTTCTCGAATAAATCTAGTACAGAAGACGCCAGCCATAAGTGCCGTTGGCGTCTTTTGCACACAATTCCAAGATGTCTTTAGAGCCTGCTGCGGTTGACGTAAACCACATAGTACCCGCAAAATTGACTGCACATGTTGGTTTTGCTGTTGAAGATGTCAAACGAATACCGTTGTCAACTTGGAGTTTTACTGTAGGACTGACAGTGCCAATACCAACATTACCATTGCCAGCTATCCTGACTCTCTCACTACGCCCCGTGGAACCTGAAGGAGTTGTAAATATGGAAAAAAATGTTGGGGCTGAAGTCGCTGTCCAGGTTGCCTCAGCAACAGCCGAAAGACCACCAGTCATGGCTTTGGTAGTTGCGTTCAAATAAGAGCCAAAAAGGATATTGCCAATTCTGTCATACGCTTGTGGCATTCCGCCATTTACGGAAGCGGCATTGTTATGTAGCATATTAATATTGCCACCGCCACTTCCCGAAGTCCCTACAAAGTGAGATACAATATTTGTGTCATTTGCCGTAGCACCAGTTACATGTATTCCAAACAGTGGTGTATTTGTCCCTACACCTACGTATCCGCCATCCGTAACCACCATCTTATCAGCCCCGGCAGCATTCTGTACCGCCAAACGTGTCTCCGCCTGAGCTACACCGGCAAATGCAACGGCCAACATACCAACCAATAGTGCCATTCTCTTTTTCATGATTGTATCCTCCTTTTGGATTTTAACAGCAACTGTCTGAACATCTATGAACGTTATCATCTCTGGTAAAAAATAAAGACCTGTGTTCGACGGATTGTAATCACTTGTATTTATATATGCAACAAAATTTGCATTAAAATTTGTGATTACTCAGATACATGTCAAAAACATGTTGATTCCGGGGGACGAGCGGGATGGGGTAAAGCTGGGCAGAACCGCTGAGTTACCGATTGACATTCAAAGGCCGTTTAACCGCCGCCAAAAGTAGGTGCTTCTAAGCAAGAAAAGCGGATAAGGGCGATAAACGAAACCTGAATCTATTGTGGTGAAGCAAACCTTTTATTGCTTTAAATCTTTGGATTTAATCCAGGATCTTGTTTTGTCTTTCTCGGCGTGAATCTGCGTGCATCGGCGGTTACCGGATTTGCGCTGCTATTTTCAGGTTTAGAAGTTGTTTACAATACGCTTCACTTCCAGTTTTGGCGAACCGAAGTTTATCAATAGGCAAACGGAATGGCCAGTTGCTTTGAGATAATTCATGCATTGAGCTCTATGAATATCATCAATTGCCTTAACGGCCTTAAGTTCAACAAGTACCTGGTTTTCTACAAGCAAATCGGCAACAAAATCTCCAATTTCAATACCGTCATAATGAACCTTTATAGAATGCTGTTGAAGTGCCATTAGACCGCTCTTCACTATTTCATGGACAAGTGCATTTTCATATACTTTCTCGAGAAAGCCACTACCAAGTACCGACATTACAGTATAAGCGCAACCAATTATAACTTCTGTTATTTTGTCCAGGTTTTCCCGTATTTCATCTGAATTCATTGATGACTCCAATCATTCAAAAGCTGTTTAACCGCCGCCAAAAGTAGGCGCTTTTAAGCGAACACGCCGATAAAGGCGGATAAGGTCAACAAGCAAAACCTGAAGCTTTGGGGTTAAAACCAAGATCGCCTGCTTTTGATTTAACCAGAACCTTTTGTTTTTGTTTACAGCCATAATTACTTGATTTTGCTTATTATTTTACCAGAATCTTCCGTCTTTTGGTTCTCCCCGCTTTTCTTGCCTGGAAGCACCTACTTTTGTCGGCGTGTGTCGGCGTGCATCGGCGGTTAAGCATACCGGAGTTTGCCGGATCAGGCTACCCTTTCAGACTCTCCAACTCATCCCAGCGCAGGAATGCATCTTCAAGTTCCTGCTCCAGCCCAACCAGGCGGGCATTAACCACAGCGACCTCTCCGCCGGCACTTTTGTAGAACTCCGGATCCGCGAGCCGGGCGTGCAACTCCTCCTGCTCCTTCTCGATAGCTGCGATCCGCTCCGGAAGGGCATCCAGTTCACGTTGTTCGTTGAAGGAGAGCTTACGGGCTTTCTCTTTCAGTGGCTTACCCCTTTCAGGAGCCGCCTTCTGTACTACCAGTGCGGCGGCGGCCGTTTCGATTGCAACCTGACTCAGCCAGTCGTCGTACCCTCCGACAAACTCCCGCACCGAACCATCACCGGTCAATACCAGAGTGCTGGAGACGACATTATTGAGAAAGTCACGGTCATGGCTTACCAGCAGCAGCGTGCCGGGATATTCCATCAGCAGATCTTCCAGCAGATCAAGCGTTTCGGCATCAAGATCGTTGGTCGGTTCGTCCATTACGAGAATATTGGACGGTTTGGTAAACAGTTTGGCCAGAAGGAGCCGGTTACGCTCACCGCCCGAGAGGATGCTGACCGGAGAGCGGGCCCGCTCGGGCGAGAAGAGAAAGTCCTGCAGATAGCCGATAATATGGCGTTGTTGACCATTAATGATCAGTGTATCATTCCCCTCCCCGACATTTTCCTGCACGCTTTTGTCCATATCGAGCTGCTCGCGCATCTGGTCAAAATAGATCACTTCGCGTCGCGTACCGAGTTTAATCTCCCCCTGCTGCGGTTCCAGTTCACCGAGCAGCAGGCGGAGCAGTGTTGTTTTACCGGAACCGTTCGGACCGATGATGCCGATCCGGTCACCACGCATGATCGTCGTGGAGAGGCCTGCGACAATCGGTCTGCCGTCATAGGCAAAGGTCACCCCGATCGCCTCGGCGACCAGGGCACCGGAACGATCCGCCACCTGCAGCTGGATTTTCGCTGTTCCCACCCGTTCACGCCGCTGGCGGGACTCTTCACGCAGTTTTTTGAGCGCCCGGACCCGCCCCTCGTTACGGGTGCGGCGGGCCTTGATCCCCTGTCTGACCCAGACCTCCTCCTGAGCCAGCTTCTTATCAAACAGGGCCCGGCGGGTTATCTCGGCTTCGAGCAGCGCTTCCCGCCGCTCGACAAATTCATCATAGCCGCAGGAAAACGCATAAATCCGGCCGCGATCGAGCTCTGCGATCCGGTTTGACAGCCGACGGGCAAAGGCGCGGTCATGGGTCACAAACAGCACTGTCCGGACATTTTTGGCGAGAAACTCCTCCAGCCAGAGGATCGTATCAATATCAAGGTGGTTGGTAGGTTCGTCCAGAATGAGGATGTCAGGGTTCGATACCAGAGCGCGGGCCAGCAGCACCCGGCGCTTGGTCCCCCCCGAAAGTTCGGCAAACTCCGCCTCTGCGTCCAGCACAAGGCGATTCAACACCCGTTCCACCTCCTGATGCAGGTTCCAGCCATCATTCTCCTCCAGCTCCTTTTGCAGCATTTCCAGCCGGGCCAGCAGTTTGTCGCTGCAGTCATGCGCCAGTTCGTGGCTGACATGGTGGTATTCAGCAAGCAGTGCGGCGGCGGTGCCCATTCCGGACGCGACAACGTCAAAAACGTTTCCGGTCAGCCCCTGCGGCACATCCTGCGTAAGCTCAGCCACCTTGAGTCCCTGCAGGCGCTGGACCTCTCCCGCTTCCGGGAGCTGTTCTCCGCCGATCAGTTTCAACAGTGTTGATTTACCGCTGCCGTTGCGCCCCATGAGACAGAGCCGGTCACCCGCCTCAATCTGCAGGCTGATGCCGTCGAAAAGCGGGGGGCCGCCAAAGGCCAGGGTTATGTCGCGTAGTGATAGTAGTGCCACGATTGCCTCATCTGTATGCATATGCATATCTAATCTAAAATTATTGTACCTGCCCTATTGCAACGTAATGGTATCACCTGTCTGACCAATCAGGACAGTCATTTATGACAGAACCATTTTGGATTCGCCTCGTACATTATTTATACTGATTCGTTCTAATCTTCCGCTTGACCTTCTTTTAGTCCCTCCCCTTTCGCTTAGAAGCGCCTACTTTTGGCAAGGGGGAGGTTAGGAGGGGGATGGGGGTAAACCGGGCAAGACGCCGAAAACACTGAATCTACCCCATCCCCACCCCAACCTTCCCCTTGAAGGGGAGGGGGTTTATTTTGCAACATGCGGCGAATTAGAACGAATCAGGTTGTTTATCACACTAGCTGCACGGGTAGACAAACTCTGATACAGACCATACTCGATTGTTCCCGTCACCCCCTTTTTGTTTGGATGTCGAAATTCCTTACACTATCTTTATTCAATCTTCCCTGCTAGTTGCACTATCGTCGATGCCTTAATAGAGCCAATCACCTGTTTTAATTAATAAGGCAAAAATATCATAATTTACTGCTTTTGTCGGAAAATTTTACACATTTTCGGGCGAAAATTAGAGCGATGGATGCCGTTAATTAAGCCAACCCCCTGATTTTAATTAAGAAGGGAAAAATGTCATAATTTCCTGCTTTTGTCGGAAAAGTTTACACTTTCCCGGGCGAAGATCAAAGAAATGTTCGGCGGGTGCTATTAAATGAACAATATTATATAGTTATATTTTTATTAAATTTGCGGCACGTTGATTGCTTAAATAGAAACACGGTTTTTAAAATAAATATGGAGGTAGAACAAATGAAAAAGATGATGGTAGCACTGTTGGCAGGGGCGATGTTATTTGGCTTAGGGGGAATTGCACAAGCTACTTTAATTACAAACGGAGGGTTTGAAATCCTGGGAACATCCATAGGCAATGGGTTATACACAGCGCCTGGATGGACTATCTCTGACACGAGTAATGGCACAGGCATTTTCACGCCCGATCCGGCTTGGAATTCGTTGGGCCTGTCATCGCATAGTGGTGCTGCATTTGCGTGGGGAGGTGCATATAATTCCGCTATTGGTTCCCTTTCTCAGATCGTTAGCACAGATGCAGGTCAAAGCTATGTACTTGATTTCTGGTTGGCAAATACCGGTGGCACGCCAAACTCCTTTTTAGCCTCGTGGAATGGTAATAATTTAGTTAACTTGTCTAACACTTCTAACTTTACAATGATAAAATACGAGTTTTCTGTTGTCGGCACTGGGAATGATACCCTAAAGTTTGCATTCAACCAGGAACCGGGAGCTTGGGCTCTTGATGATGTAAGCCTTGCCCCTGTTCCCGAGCCCGGCACCATGATGCTGCTTGGCGTTGGTATGCTTGGTCTTGCCGTGTTCGGCAAGCGCAGAATGAATAAAGAAGCCTGAGTGTTTGAAAAAGTTACATAGCTGGTCAAAACAGCGATCATCAAAAAAAGCAGGGTCAGAAATGGCTCTGCTTTTTTTGTTTATAGAAGTAAATTTCTTAGCCTCGGGATTACTACAATTACTCCGGATTTTGGAGTCAAAGGCTGTAAACCTGAGTAATCCAGAGGTAATCCTGAAGCTGAAAAATGACTTTGTTTAGTTCAACTTTGTCACATTACCGTTTTGTCCCGCAGGGATTGGTCTGTACAAAATAGAAGGAGAAAAAATATTCTCGCGGTACGTCAAAAAAACGTTACCATGTTCTATTTATGGGCTATAATCCCCGACCAAAAAGATGACCGGTTGAGACGGGAGGAGCTGACAGATGAGTAAAAAAATTATTCTCGCAGTAGATGACGAGCCGAATATTCTGATGTCCATCGAGTTCATTCTTGATATGGAAGGATATGAGGTCCATACGGCGTGCGATGGCGACGATGCGCTGGAAGCGGCAGAGCGCGTACGGCCGGATCTGATCCTGCTGGACATCAACATGCCGCGCAAGGACGGGTATGAAGTCTGCCGGATCCTGCGCATGCGTGCAAACATGGCCGGGACAAAGGTGATCATGCTGACGGCCAAGGGGCAGGCCCTGGAAAAAAAGAAGGGGTTGGAGGTGGGGGCGGACGACTATGTCACGAAACCGTTCAGCGCCGATGAACTGCTGAGTGCAATCCGGACCTGTCTCGGATCATGACAGAAGAGCAGAAAGAACCGCCTGTGCGCAGAAAAAGGAGTCTGCGCCGCCGCTTGATCGTATCGCTCCTCTCTCTGGGGCTGCTGCCTCTGATCATCACCATGGCCGCACTGTACTTTGAGGTCGACGCATATGTGACCGAGATAGAGCGGCTTCAACCGATGTCGCAGATCCGTGAGCAGTTTATCTCGGTAGGTATCCAGGCCGCATTTTTTTTCGTCCTGTTCGGCGTTGTCATTACTTTCCTGGCATGGCGCATGGCCGACCAGTTTCTGCTCCCGATTTTAAAAATCAGGCGCGGTGCCGAGATCGTTGCCCGCATAAATCTGAGCCACCGGATTGAACTCGACAGCGGTGACGAACTTGAAGATCTGGCCCTGGAGTTCAACCACATGGCTGAGAATCTCGGCACAGCATATGATGAGCTCGAAGGACGGGTGCGTGAAGCCACCGCTACCGTACAGGAGGAGCGCAATCGCCTCGCAACCGTGCTGCGCACCATGGTGGACGGCGTGATCGTCGCCAACGAAGCTGCGGAGACGATCCTGATGAATCCACGGGCACGGATTATTCTCGATCTCGGATATACTTCCGGCATCGGCAGCCCGCTCGCGCGTATTTTCCCCCGCGACCGTCTTAATTTCCACCTCAAACGGGTACGAGAACGATGGGAACAGGGGCGGGAGACCGTAGAGGAGGTACTCTTTCCATTTCAAGATGAAAAACTCATCAAAGGATCACTTTCGATTGTACCGGGACCGAAAGGGGAACGGGCCGGATACCTGTTGGTGTTTCAAAATCTGAACTGCCGAAAGCCTGAAGAGTCTCTACAGGAAATGCAACAGCTTCTGCGCGGGCCGCTCGCAACTTCCCGCTCACTTGTTGAGGCGCTCCAGCGGCACCCGGAGATGCCGGCCCAAAAGCAGGCTGCATTCCTGGCTGCGGTAACAGAGGAGATGAATCGCCTGAGCAGTCGTGTTACGGCAATTGATGACGCTGCCAACGCCGTCCAGAGCGCGCGCTGGCCGGCTATTGTTTCGGACGCTCGTGAGCTTCTTTTGGAGGCGCTGCTTTTAATCCCGGAGATTCCGGTCAAAATTGAAGATACCGGCGCCCGTCATCCGCCGGTACTGGTTGAACCGTTTTCATGGGTGGCTTCGCTCTGTTCCGCCCTTCGGTGGATTGCGCAGAAGAGCACGGGGCAACCGTCAATCAGTGCCAATCTACAGGTGGAGGACGGCTCCGTTGTTACGAGCTTTCGTGTTACCCTCCCCTTCCCGGGTAATCCGGCCGAACTGGAATCGCTTGAGGTTTCTCCCGTCGGCGAGCAATCGCTTCCGCTCGGGGAAACAGTGCGCAGTAATCGTGGTGAACTATGGACCAGATCCACGGATACATACATGGAGATACGGCTGGCCCTGCTTCAGGCGAGCGGGGTTTCCGGGATGGATCGAGCCGACGGGCTTCCGGATGGTGAACCGGAATTTTATGATTTTGACCTGTTCCTGCCGCGACCGGTTATTGAGCGGGTTGATCAGCTCCAGGCGAATCTGGGCGATCTTGAATACGTTGTGTTCGATACCGAGACTACCGGGCTGCGACTTTCCGAGGGGGACAAGGTTATCAGTATCAGCGGGGTGCGCATTCGCCGCGGGCGGATGCAAAACGCCGACATATTCCACACCCTGGTCAACCCGGGCCGCTCTATCCCGCCGGAATCAACCCTGCTCCACCATATTGAGGATCATATGGTGGCCGATGCGCCTCCAATTGCCCTGGTTTACCCGCAATTTACAGAATTTGTCGGCGATTCGGTTCTGGTCGCCCACAACGCCGCCTTCGATAAAAAATGCCTGGAAATGGCAGCAGCCGAAGCGGGACTGCCGATGATCGACAACCCGTTCCTTGACACCCTTTTTCTCTCCTACGGCATCCATGAAAGGACTGAAGGGCATGGCCTCGATGCTATGGCGGAACGGATGGGGATCACAATAGAGGGGCGGCATACCTCTCTTGGAGATGCCCGCGCGACCGCCCGGATTTTTCTCGGCCTCATCTCGCTGCTGCCGGGACGCGGGGTGCGAACTCTCGCTGAAGCAAAAGCATTCTGCGACCGCAACCTGCTCCTGCGCTGGCAGTCGTCCCGGTTTTAACCCCTCCCCCGCACCCTTTATGCCCCAGAGGGTACTTATCAGGGGAGTGCATATGCGCTAACTTAAGAAGAAATGCCCTTGATTTTCCCCCTCCCTTTCGCTTGGAAGCGCCTACTTTTGGCAAGGGGAGGGTCGGGGAGGGGATGGGGTAGATTGTATGATTTCAGCAAGTTACCAAAAACAGCCCCATCCCCATCCTAACCTTCCCCTTGAAGGGGAAGGGACTAAAAGATCCAAGTTAGCGCATATGGGATTGAGGAGGGGTTGGTTTTAGAGAGGAAACCTGTATGAACAAGATATCACGCCGACTCGCCGCCCTGTTTGTTGTCGGAGTGGCGGCCCTCTACCCGCCGCTTTTGGGGGCGTTCAACCGCCCGGCCAGCTTCCTCGGCATTCCGCTGCTGCCGCTTTACCTGTTCACGGTGTGGGGAACTCTGGTAGTGGGTGCCTGGATACTGAACCGGAGGGATAAACCGTGAATGAAACGTTCTGGGTTGCACTCCTCGGAGTGGCATATCTCCTCATTTTGTTTGCCATTGCCTATGCTACCGACAAGTCGAGAGAGAGCGGCCGGAGTCTCGTTGACAACCCGTGGGTGTACAGCGTTTCTCTGGCAGTCTATTGCACCTCCTGGACATTTTACGGCAGCGTCGGGCAGGCGGCGGCGACCGGGCTCGGATTTCTGCCGATCTACCTCGGCCCGACACTGATTTTCCTCCTCGGACCGTCCCTGCTCAAGAGACTTGTCTCCTTCTGCCGGGCAGAGGGGGTCACCAGTCTGCCGGACCTGCTTGAGGTTCTGTACGGAAAAGGGTGGGGTCTCGGAGCACTGGCCACCACGCTGATGGTAGTCGGAGTTACTCCGTATATCGGGCTCCAGCTTAAGGCGATCGGCTATACCTTCGACCTTATCACCGGAAGAAGCGCCGACTCCGGGATCATCGGTGATGCTTCATTCTGGGCTGCCCTGGCCCTGTCAGTATTTGCCGGACTTTTCGGGGCACGGAGTCTTGTCGCCTCCGAACGGCATGAAGGGATGGTCGCGGCGGTGGTTTTCGAGAGCGCTGTCAAACTGGGCGTTTTTATTATTCTCGGCGCCTATATTACCTTCGGCATCGGCGGCGGCCTCGGGAATATTTTTGAACGTTCAGTCGCTGATCCCAACCTGTCTCGCCTCTTTCTCCTTGGACAGGGTTCCGGAGTAGCGCTGCCGACCTGGGTTACCCTGAGCATACTTTCCGCATCAGCTGTTATCCTTCTCCCCCGGCAATTTCATATGCTGGTTGTTGAAAACGTCGAGCCACGTCATTTGCGCACCGCTTCCTGGGCATTCCCGGCATTCCTCCTCCTGATCAATGTACTCGTACTCCCGGTGGCACTGGTCGGACGACTGTACGGAGGAGATCTGAATCCTGATTTTTATATGATCTCTCTCCCATTGACGGAGGGGAACACCGGCCTGGCGTTTCTCGCTTTTCTGGGCGGCTTTTCCGCAGCCACGAGCATGGTCATAGTCGAGGCGGTCGCCCTGGCAACAATGCTCCTCCATCATCCCGGGGTAGCGGTACTGGGGGGATTTTTCCCCGGGCTTCGCAATCTCGGCAACCGCGATGTCTCTGTGCACCTTCTCAGCACCAAGCGCGCCGTTATATTCGGCATTGTGCTTCTCGGATACGCCTTCAATCGGTCAATCGGCGATTCGCACACTCTTGTTGCGACCGGACTGCTCTCTTTCTCCGCCATGTTTCAGTTTGTCCCCGCAGTTCTCTTCGGTTTCTGCTGGAAGGGAAGGACGAGAACCGGTGCTATCACAGGGCTTGCCGCCGGATTTGGCATCTGGATATACACTCTGCTGCTCCCGACATGTGTCGATTCAGGATGGATGAGCGACACGTTTCTGACGCACGGTCCCTGGGGAATTGAATTCCTCAGACCAAGAGCCCTTTTTGGCCTGCAGGGGTTTGATAGCTGGACGCATGCCATGATCTGGAGCCTGGTGTTCAACACGGGTGCCTACTTCATTTTCAGCCTCCTGACTTCACAGCCTGCAGGCGGAGGGCAGCGGACCGAACTGCCGGCGGCGTGGGCGACCAAGGCGGAGCTGGAAGGGCTGCTGGCCCGTTTTGTCGGTGCCCGAATGGCCCATGATGTATTAGGCTCTCTCCCCGACCGCTCATCGCCCCAACTGCTTCTGGAAGTCACCGAACGATGTCTGGCCAGCGCCCTTGGGACTCCGTCGGCACATATGATCATCAACAGTACCTTTGCCTGGCCCCGTGAGCACGCGGTGGAGATTCTCGATGTATTCGGCGGTGTGTCACAAACACTGGTGGAGGGGCGGGATGCCCTGGAACGACGGCTTCGTGAGTTGATGGTGCTGCATGAAGCCTCGCACGCCCTGTCACAAAGCCTCGATATTGATACCCTCCTGCAGCAGGTGCTGCTGTTAATTAAACAGGAGTTCGGATTTGAACACCTCGGAGTGCGTCTCCTCGACGAAGATGGTTTCTTACGTATCCGCAGCCATGTGGGGCTCAGCCATGAATACATTGTGGCCTCCGCCATGCGTCCCTCACGGGAGACCTATTTCGGCTGCTGTTTCCTTGATGCCCGACCGGTTGTGGTGGGGGATACCCGGGAAATAGACAAACCGCTGCTCCTCTCCCGGCTGGTCAAGGACGTGCCGATAAGCGCGCTTATCCACGCACCGATGACCTACGAAGGGCGTGTTATCGGGGTGCTCACTGCGTACACATCCCGTGGTCCGGTACACTTCACCGATGAGTTTGTCGAGCTGTTTGCGGCGCTGGCCAATCAGCTCGCCATGGCGGCGACCAATGCCAGGCTTTACGGGGAAGTTCAGGCGTACAGCCACGCCATGGAGGAAAAGGTGGCCCGGCGTACCGTTGAACTGGAAAAGGTCAATGCCCGCCTGGTGGAACTGGACCGCCTCAAAAGTGATTTCCTCTCCACGGTCAGCCATGAGTTGCGCACCCCGCTCACCTCGATCCGCTCCTTCTCCGAGATTCTGCTCCGCTACGATGTTGACGATGCGGAAAAACGGAGGAAATTTATCAGCATCATCCATGATGAAGCAGAGCGCCTCACCCGTATGATCAACGACCTGCTCGATCTGTCACGGATCGAAGCCGGACGACTCGAAATGTCTCCTCTTGAGTTGTTCCTGGAGCCGGTTTTTGCACGAGCCGTCGATGCCACGCAACCACTCTGCGCTGAAAAGGGGATCAGCGTATTCAGTTCTATAGAAACGGCCCTTCCACCGGTTTTTGCCGACGCGGATCGTCTTCACCAGGTATTGACCAATCTTCTTGCCAATGCGGTCAAGTTCTCGCCGGAGGGGGGAGCGATCAAACTGAGCGCGACGGGAAAAGAAGGTTTTGCTCTGATCAGTGTGGCGGACGAGGGGCCGGGTATCCCGCCGGACAGACTCGAACAGATCTTTGAGCGCTTTCACCAGGTACGGGATACGCAGAAATCCCAACCTCTCGGCACCGGCCTGGGTCTGACAATTTCGCGGGAGATCGTCGATAAAATGGGGGGGCATATCCGGGCTGAAAGCGAGTTGGGACGTGGAGCTATATTCTACTTTACGGTGCCGCTTTTCGAGGGAGTGCAATAAACCTATAAACGGCTTTTGAACCGCCGCCAGAAGTAGGTGCTATTAAGCGAACACGCCGATGAACGCCGCCAGAAGTAGGTGCTATTAAGCAATAAAACCAGGCTTTACGTAAAAAAACAAACCAACCTTTTTGGTTAAACCAAGAATCGACCTAAGTCTTTGATTTTCGCTTAGAAGCGCCTACTTCTGGCGGCGTGTATCGGCGTTCATCGGCGGTTAACTGCTTTTTTTAGATTTTCTTTCCCTGCTATCAGTCAGGTAAAGCCGAAATTCCCCCTCATACAATAATTATCCGCCAACAAAACCCGTTATCGGGGGTTTCCACCAATAGACGGAATCTCTGTGTGCCTGTATAATGATCAATATCAATGCGCAAATTGAATATTGATTCCAATAAACAGATATTTTTGCTGGTAGCTAATAAATATGTCTGGCCAACATCCGAAAAAGATGGATGAAAGGGAGATAAAATACCCGATAATTTTGGAGTGGTAATTTTTTATCGGCCACGTAAATTTCTCGGAAGTGCAGGTATCCATTATGTTCATGGAGAAAACTTTTCAGTCCCACTCTATGACGGTTCATATTTCCCGTATCTCTCAATCGTTGGTGAAAAAGAATTTTGGGTGAAATCATGTTTTGGTTCAAAATTTCCTCGTATAATTGATGTTAAGTCAGGACAAACTTACTACTTCCGGTATGAGATGGGCTTTTTTAAAGTTTATTTTGTAGAGGCAGAATCTGAGACCGCTGAAAGAGAACTTGCCGAGTATCTCAAGCTGTGTTGGGTTTGATTATAAACTCTCCAGGGGAGTGTAAGAACGAAACTCCATTCACAGGAGTTCACATCCATAACGTGTCACAGCGACACATGTGGGGTGTAGAATATTCGCCAATTATTTGACGGTTATGTACGCCAGGTTAACCAACGCCCTTTTAAATTGTGCAGGTCAGAAGCCATCAAATGAAAAATTGCCGTCTCCCCATTTTAGTCCATGCCCCTGCCGGCACCAACCCCGCCCCTACCCGAAAAACTCCCCCTGCCATGCAGCCGGCTCAACCACCTCCGAAATCTGAGAAATTATCTCTGACGGTTGCGTTATCCCTCCGACCTGTGACAGATTCCTACACCCGCGTGCGTGAGCGTACTGGTAACGTAAGGCGCGTGTCCAAAGTTGTCTTGCCCCTGCCCTGTATGCGTCTGCGTTGTCTCCCGCTATCCTCTCGCCATAGCATTCTTGACAGCCTGGGCAGTCCACTGCTTTCCTCTCGGAGATTTGACACTCATGGAATTGATTTCATCCGCGATCATCCGTAAACACCTACCGGCAACCTGTAGTGCTGCTATTGTTGGCTGCACTCGCTTTGCATCGAAAGCGGCTTTACCCTTGATGCTCTGCACACCTCTTGCCGTCCCAATATGCCGGCCTTCTACAGTCAGATTCGGATTACCCAACTTAACGCCACGGAGTTTCGCCTGGGCAAGTGCTGCTTTAGTTCGTGCTGAAATTGCTCTTGCCTCATGCTCTGCCACTGCCGACATGATATGCAGCGTGAGCGGTGATGCCTCTGGGAAGTCACAGCATACAAAGTCTACCTTGAATTCCATCAGTGAGGAAATGAAGTGGACATTCCTTGCCAACCTATCCAGTTTCGCTACTATCAGAGTGGAACCTGTCAATTTACAATGGGCCAGTGCCTTCTCCAATTCGGGACGATCCTTCCGCTTTCCTGTTATGTTGCTTTGCTCGTTGAACTATGGTATAAATCACCATAGCAGGGGAGTATATGCCGAAAGCAGAATTACTGGTACGAGTGAAAGAAATTGTTTCGGGCGGTATCCGTGAAGTTGTTATCTGGCTATTGGATGAACCGCTGCCAGGTTGCAGCCACCGACTGAAGTATCGCCTGTACTTTGGCCTCGCAGGCGGTACCTGTCTTGTGCGCTACGATAACGAGCGGGACAAAGGTGACCACCGGCATATTACTGGTAGAGAGGAATCGTACAACTTCACTTCAGTTGAAAACCTGCTCGATGACTTTGAAAACGATGTAAGGAGATTGTCATGACAAAACGTGATTTTCAGGTTGAGATAAAATCCCCTGACCAGGTTATGTCTGAACTGAAAGCGCTTGCGCGGCAGATCGATAAGGGCGACTATCCGGGCACACCATTTGAGCGGGTATATTTCAGCGATGCCAAGACCTTCTTCCGGCATATCACTCCACGCCGCTTTGATCTTCTGGAAGAATTGCACCGTCATGGAGAAATGAGCATTAACGCCCTGGCGCGACTGCTGAAGCGCAATTACAAAAATGTGCATGATGATGTGAAAGCGCTTGAAGAGATCGGAGTGATTGAGCTACAGGAGAACGGCCTGTATTCTGTCCCGTGGGATGAGGTGCAGACTTCATTTAAACTGGCGGCGTAAGGGTGTAGTCAAATGTGGTCACAATAAGTCTGTAAATCCCCATGAATACAGAGTAGGGCGACATCAAAAGATGCGGCTTTTTTGTGCGCGCTCCAGTAGTATTATACGAACATGAGTTTTAAAAACTTCTACAGAGGACACAAACAATATGGCTGATCAGATTGTTCGGGCATTATGCCTGTCGGGCGGTATCAGGGTGCTGGTCTGCAATGCCGGTGAACTGGCACGTGAAATATGTGAACTGCAGCAGGCATCAGCAACAGCACGAATCGCACTTTCCCGCGGGCTGGCCGGGGGTGCCCTGATGGGTGCTCTTCTCAAGGATGGCCAGCGCACTGCGCTCAAGTTCGAAGGGAATGGCCCGCTCCGCAAGATGATCATAGAAGCTGACTGTGACGGGGCGGTACGCGGCTGCCTCGGCAATCCTGCTGCTGATCTTGAACCGGTGAACGGCAGATGGAATGTTGCAGGCTTGATCGGTAAGGCCGGCTTTCTGACCGTTTCCAAGGATCTCGGCATGGGCGGGCAGCCGTATCAGGGGGTTGTACAGCTGGTCAGCAGTGAGATCGGCGAGGATCTTGCGTATTATCTGACTGATTCGGAGCAGACTCCTTCGGCGGTCGGACTCGGTGCAACACTGGCAGAAGATGGGCAGATTGCAACCTGCGGCGGTTTTTTGATCCAGGCGCTACCTAAAGCTGACGGCGGAGAAATAGATTCGATCATGTCCCGGATAACAGGATTGCCGGCACTGTCCGAGCTGCTTGAAGATGGGGGAGCCGAGCGGGTTATTAAAGAACTTTTCGGTGATATTCCCTATACCATTCTTGAATCACATGACATCTTCTTCCGCTGCGGATGCGGCATGGCAAAGATTGAGCGGGCGCTGCTTACTCTGGGGCGTGAGGAGTTGCAGGATATGCTGCTGAAGCAGCAGGGGGCTGAAGTGACGTGCGAATTCTGCCGTAAAGCGTATCACCTGGGTGTTGCTGAGTTAGACCGCTTGATCGATCTGACTTCAGAACCGTCAGAGTTGTAGTGTGCCGACGGTATTAGTTACCATTGCCTATGACGGCACCAACTATTCCGGCTGGCAGGTTCAGCCGAATGGAGTGGCGGTACAGGCGATTGTTGAGGACGCTCTTGAAAAACTGCTGAAGGAACGTGTACAGGTCCGGTCATCGGGGCGGACTGATGCCGGGGTTCACGCCCGGGCCATGGCGGCCTCCTTTACGACGTGCCGGAACCTCCCGCTGCAGGCTTTCGTAGAAGGCACGAACCGTTTTCTCCCCGCCGACATCGCCATCCAGAGCGCCCGCATTGTAACTGACGGGTTCAAACCGATTACCATGGCCCATGCCAAACAGTACCGCTACACAATCATCAATTCCTCTGTCCGTTCACCACTTGACAGGCTGTACAGCTGGCAGGTGCGTGAACCGCTTGATCTAGCCGCAATGGAAGATGCTGCAGGCCGTTTTGTCGGCAGCCACAATTTTGCCGCATTCCGCGCATCAAATTGTGTCGCGAAAACGACTGTCAGGAGGATAGATTCCGTCCAGATAACCCGGCAGGGCTCTCGAATTACTGTTGACGTTATTGGTGGTGGATTTCTGAAAAATATGGTGCGCGTAATGGTCGGCACTCTCGTTGATATCGGTAAGGGGCGCTTTACCCCGATGGATATTGACCGGCTGTTGCAGGGAGGGGAGAGAAAAGAGGCCGGGTGTACCGCGCCGGCGTGCGGATTATGTCTTATTCATGTCATGTATCCCGAAAAGTTTACTTCTCTGCCAGAAGACGCTTGATCGACAATTCGAGAGAGCGGGCCATTTCATTGGAATAACCACGATATACCTCCGCAATGTTCCCTTTTTTATCAATCACGTACATAACCGGTACGGACCGTACACCAAAATCAACAGTAGTTGAGTCTCCCGCTAATGCCATCGGATAATTCACTCGAAACTCATCCGTAAATATTTTAACCGCACGTTCCCCGTTTTCGTCGGCACTCAAGCCAAGAATGTGAAGCCCCTGCCTGCCATATTTCCGGTTCATCTCTACCAGGTGCGGAATTGACAGGCGGCAGGGCTGACACCAGGTGGCAAAAAAATCAAGTATCAGTACCTGGCCCCGATAATTTTCCTGAGTTATGGTTTGACCTGACGTGGAGATTACCTTGAAATTCGGGGAGGGGGTGCCGATTCGCGGGGCCGCATCAACCTGCTCAGGCGCGAGCAGGAATGATGCGGCGAGTATGACAAGAAGTATTCTGATGAGTCGAGCTATCGGCCTCATGCTCCTACAGAGCTTTTGCGATGAGTGCGTCAATCTGCGATTTTGGAACCGCTCCGACGACCTGCTCGAGCACTGCGCCATCCTTGAATAAAATTATGGTAGGGATCCCGCGCACGCCGTATTTGGCCGGAGTTGCCTGGTTCTCATCGACATTAACCTTGCCCACCTTGACTTTTCCGACATATTCATCAGCAATAGAATCAACAAGCGGGGCTATTGCCTTACACGGCGCACACCATGTGGCCCAAAAATCAACGAGTACCGGGATGCTTGACTGCAGTACCTCACGGTCGAAGTTTGCGTCGTTAAATGCGATTACGTTTTCACTGGCCATCTGGAAATTCTCCTTTGAGTGCAAAATATAGTTTGCCGATGATATACCAGACAGTGAAAAAATCAAGCGCAAACTCGGATCGCCTCATATCATTGAAAAGAGAGTGAGAGGAGAGTATGATGGCGGCTCATGGAGGCACAAAGCATGTTGACGCTGGCGCTTAACATACGGATGCAGGGCAGGCTGGTCGTTATTGTTGGCGGTGGCGCTGTTGCGGCGCGAAAGCTCAAAACAGTCCTGACGGCTGGTGCTCATGCCAGGGTCGTAGCCAGGGAGATCTGCCCTGAAATCAAGGAACTGAAAAATTCAGGAGCCGTGGCAATTCGAGAAGGCTCCTACATGGCAGCTGATCTTGATAACGCTTTTCTGGTGATCGCGGCTACCGATGATACTATGACAAATGAGAAGGTGCGGGGCGAAGCCGAAAAAAGGGGAATCATGGTGACAGTGGCCGATAATCCGTCAGCGGGAGATTGCACGTTCCCGGTGGTTTTGCAGCGTGGCGACCTCAAAATTGCTGTTTCTACCGGTGGTCGCTGCCCAACCTTTGCCGTTGATGTGCGCGATGAGATTGCCGGACATATCGGCAGTGAGTTCGGTGCAATACTTGAACAGGTTGCCGCAGAACGAGAAAAACTGTTGACGAACGGGAGTTCAGGCACCTACAATGCACGGGTTTTACACTCGCTTACCAATCGCCTTATCGCCGAGTTTACCGTACGCAAGGAACCGCTGCCATGACACACATGTTTTTTATTCTGACTGTGGCTTTATATTGCGGTGCCGCTGCTGCATATCTTGCCTGCCTGGTGCGCACATCAGCTACCCTGACTCTCTGGGCCGGGCGTATCCTGATGGTCGGCTTCAGCGCGCATCTCCTTTCTACAATCCATCTGGCAGTTAATATGAAATATCTGCCGCTGACCAACATGCAGGAATCGCTCTCTTTTTTCAGTCTCGCGGTAGTCGGCGGCTTCATCTTTTTTGAGCGAAGGTACAAGGTCACGACGCTCGGCTCTTTTGTTGTCCCTGTTGCACTCCTGCTGCTGACAGCCTCAAGTACGCTCCATGAGCAGGCCCGCCAGCTTCCGCCGATTCTGCAGAGCAACTGGTTCTGGTTCCATGCCCTTCTGGCTTTTGCCAGTTATGCCTGCTTTACCATCGCTGCCGGTGTCGCTGTCATGTACCTGATCCAGCGCTATTTCCTTAAAACGAAGCATTTTGGCGCACTTTTCCAGAAACTTCCATCACTCGAAACGATGGATGAAATCAGTTATCGCTGTCTGTCTGTGGGTTGGCCGCTTTTGACCGTCGCCATTATCTCCGGCTCAATCTGGTCGGATCAGGCAATGGGAAGCTATTGGATATGGGATCGCAAACAGACCTGGTCTCTGATCATCTGGCTTATCTATGCGGCGCTCCTCCATGGCCGTATTACCATCGGCTGGCGCGGCAAACGGGCCGCCATCCTGTCAATTATCGGCTTCATCGTTGTGCTGTTCACATTTTTTGGCATGAAGCACAGCATAACCTGGTAGAACATATTACCCTGCACCGATATATCCATGCACATGTAGATATGAACTAATTGAAACGGAATCATTGATGAATATCATCGTTGTCGGTCTCTCTCACAAAACTGCTACCGTTATGATTCGCGAAAAAGTGGCGTTCTCTCCCAACCAGATTGAAAAGCCCCTCGCCGAATTAACCTCGCTTGATGGCATAATCGAGGGGGTGATTGTTTCCACCTGTAACCGGGTCGAGATTTATGCCACTACCCGGGACATTGCCGGAGGTACCGCCCGCGTCAAACGGTTTATGGCGGAGTATCATCACCTTGCGTTTGAAGAACTTGAGCCGCACCTGTACAGTTACCACGCCGAAGATGCCATCCGCCATGTGTTCCGGGTTGCTTCCAGCCTTGATTCGATGGTAGTCGGCGAACCGCAGATACTGGGGCAGATAAAGACCTCGTACGGGTATGCTGCTGAATTCAAATCTTCCGGGATCATTCTCAATCGTTTTCTCCACAAAGCGTTTTCTGTTGCCAAACGGGTGCGCACTGAAACGAAAATTGCCTCTTCTGCCGTCTCCGTTGCCTTTGCCGCCGTTGAGCTTGCCAAAAAAATTCTCGGTGACCTGTCTGATAAAACGGTGATGCTGATCGGTGCCGGTGAAATGTGTGAACTGGCAGCCAAGCACTTTATTAACAGTGGTGCAAAAGGGGTGATGGTCACCAACCGCACCTATGAAAAGGCGGAACGACTGGCGGATGAGTTCGGCGGTGAGGCGGTTCCATTCGAGTCCTTCCTGGAGCATCTCCACCGGGCCGATATCGTACTCTCATCAACCGGTGCCCCGCACTGTATCATCGGACCGAAGGATGCCGAAGATGTCGTCAAGCGTCGCCGCTTCAAGCCGATCTTTTTCATTGATATCGCCGTGCCTCGCGATATCGACCCCAAGGTTGACGACGTTGAGAATGCCTACCTCTTTACCGTTGATCACCTGCAGGAAATCGTTCAGGCCAATCTTGCCCAGCGCAGCCTGGAAGCTGAAAAAGCCGAAGAGATTATCGACCAGGAGATCGGTCAATTTCACAAATGGCTGTCAACGCTGGAAGTTACGCCCACCATTGTTTCGCTGCGTAACCGCTTTGATGATATTCGCCGGGCTGAACTTGAAAAAACCATCTCCGGGTGGAAGGACTTACCGCCGGATGCTGAAAAGCGTCTTGAAGCACTTACGCTAGCCATGATGAACAAGCTGCTTCATGCTCCCACATCTGTCCTCAAGCAGGCAGGTCAGGGGGGGCGGGTTGATCTGTATATCGATGCACTGCGTCAACTGTTTGGACTTGAAGCGCTGCGAAAAGATGATGAAGAGCTGGAGCTGGAAGAATAAGGATTTTGAAAGAGCTGTCTACTCACTATAAGGAATGGAGAACAGTATGACCCCGAAGAAACTGAGAATAGGTACCCGTGCCAGTCAACTGGCCCTCTGGCAGGCCAACTGGGTAAAGTCCGAGCTTGAAAAACGCTATCCCGGTATGGAAGTCACACTGACCAAGATAAAGACGATTGGTGACAAAATCCTCGATGTTCCTCTGGCACAGGTCGGGGGCAAAGGATTGTTCGTCAAGGAGATCGAAGAAGCTATGCTGCGCGATGAGATCGATATTGCCGTGCATAGCATGAAAGACGTGCCGACCGACTTTCCGGAAGGCCTGGGGTTGTACTGTATTACCGAACGCGAAGATCCTCGTGACGCAGTTATCTCGCGTAATATGAAGTTTGCCGACCTGCCGCAGGGGGCCCGTATCGGTACCAGTGCCCTGCGCCGCCAGGCCCAGCTCCTGAAGGTACGCCCGGATCTGCAGATGTGCATTATTCGCGGCAATGTGGAAACCCGCATCAGGAAGCTTACCGAAGATAACCTGGATGCGGTCATTCTGGCTGCCGCCGGTCTGAAGCGCCTCGGTTTCACCGACTGTGTCGGGGAATATCTGGATGTCGATCTCTCCATTCCGGCCATCGGTCAGGGTGCTTTAGGGATCGAATGTCGCCTGGCCGATCCGGTGATAACCGAAACGATCGCCTTTTTTAATCATGCCGACACCAGTCATGCTGTCCGTGCGGAACGCGCCCTGCTCAAGCGGTGCGAAGGGGGCTGCCAGGTGCCGATTGCGGCCCATGGAACAGTCAGTGGCGGTCAGCTGCGTCTGGTCGGTTTTATTGCTGCAGTCGATGGTCAGCGCTCCGTTCGCGGTGAAATCAGCGGACCGGTAACAGATAGCGAGCAATTAGGGATACGCCTTGCGGATCAGTTACTTGCCGAAGGGGGCAAGGCAATCCTGGAAGAGGTATATCAGAGGTCGATTGGTGAATAACGGTATCGTTTATCTTGTCGGCGCCGGCCCTGGCGACCCGTCACTGATTACGCTGCGCGGCGCGGAGTGTTTAAAAATAGCCGATGTCGTCGTGTATGACTATCTGGCGAATGAACAGCTCCTGAACCTCGCTCCTGAAGGCGCCGAACGTGTTTATGCCGGCAAGATCGGAGGGCGCCACAACCAGGGTCAGGACGAGATAAATGATGTACTTGTCGAAAAAGCAAAAGAGGGGAAAATTGTTGTCCGCCTCAAGGGGGGCGATCCTTTTGTCTTTGGCCGTGGCGGAGAAGAGTGTGAGGCACTGCGTAATGCCGGCATCCCCTTTGAGGTCGTTCCCGGAGTAACTGCTGCCGTCGGAGCTTCTGCATACGCCGGTATCCCGCTCACCCATCGCGATATAACCGCTTCGGTTGCGTTTGTCACCGGCCAGGAAGGGAAAGAGAAGGATGAATCGAACATCGACTGGGATCGCCTCTCGTTAGGGGGGGGTACGGTTGTGTTTTATATGGGGGTCACCACCTTGCGCCGCAATATGCAGCGCATGATGGAACATGGAAGATCGCCGCAAACGCCGGTAGCCCTGGTGCGCTGGGCGACGACCCCCTGTCAGCAGATATTAACCGGTACATTGGCCGATATTGCTGATCGGGCCGAAGAGAGTGGTTTCAAGCCGCCTGCGGTTACCATTGTTGGTGAGGTTGTTGCACTGCGGGATAAACTACAGTGGTTTGACACGCGCCCCCTCTGCGGGAAAAAGATTATAGTCACCAGAGCTGCTGATCAGGCCGGTGAATTTTCTGCCATGCTGACCGCACGCGGTGCCACGGTGCTTGAATGCCCTACCATCCGTCTGGTGGAACCGGAAAACTGGCAGTTGCTTGACCTTGCGATTCGGGACCTGCCCGGATATGACTGGCTGGTGCTGACATCCGGAAATGCGGTGCGCTACTTCTTCCAGCGCCTGGAAACACTTGGGCTGGATGCCAGGGCCCTGGCGGAGTGCAGAATCTGCGCCGTCGGCCCGAAAACGGCGGACGAGATCCGCCTCTTCGGTATAAAGCCGGATCTGGTGCCTGCTGACTATAAAGCTGAAGGGGTTGTTGAAGAGTTTTCCCGCCTGGATCTGAACAATATCCGGATACTGTACCCCTGCGCTGACAAGGCTCGTGATATCATCCCACGCGAATTAAAGCGACTGGGCGCGCATGTGGATAACCCGGTGGCGTATCGCAACATCTTTCCGGAACGACTCCCCCCGGAAACGCTCTTTGCCCTGGAAAAACGTTCCGTAGACTGCATCACATTCACGTCATCATCAACAGTGCAGAACCTTGCCGCCATGCTGGGAGAAGAGATGATGCTGGATATGCTGAAAGGAGTGGTCGTTGCCTCAATCGGTCCGATAACGTCTAAAAGCTGTCGTGAACTCGGACTGAAAGTGGACATCGAGCCGTCAGAGCATACTCTTGATGCGTTGACGGCGGAGTTGGAAGCGCAGTTCGTCTTATCTTGACGTGTATGGTGCCTGCTTTGTTAGAAAATTGAATAATTATAGTTAGTTACAAATAAGCAGCCCCTATTTGCCTTGACATATATGCTGCGGCAGGGTATGGTGCCGCTACGCAAGTAAACTTCTTGCGATAGCGATACTACTAAACCATCCGCGAGGATGCGACGGAAAGCCCAGGATCTCAATGAGACAGCCGGGTCGCCGAACTATCAATTACTCGATAGCCAGCGATCCGGCTTTTTTGTTGCCGTTCCGGAGCAAAGGTGCATCGCATACCCGGAGGCATGTAGTGAAATTCAGCAAAAAGATGCAGCATATGGCAGTATTTATAGAGTTTCTCACCGGTTCAGGTCTGGCCATCTTCTTTCACATGGTACTCAATAACCCGGAAGCGGCCTACAGCATTTTCGGCATCGGACTGCTCCTCTCGTTAGCCACCTACATGATCCGTGAAGAGATGGAAACCACCCGTACCCTGCTGACCAGCCAATATAATCAGGCTCATGAAATAACCTTTGCCGTTGCCCAGATAAGTGATCCTCAATGCCAGGTCAAGGCCCAGGAAGTTTTAAGCAGTATTAAAAGAACCCTTCACCTGCTCCAGCAGGGCTATATGCCTCTCGATGAAACCGAATACTATCTGGAAGGGGGCAAGTGTACCGATGCATCTCTGCATCGCCTGAAAGCGGTGGACCCTCTTTCCGCAGGATGGCACACACGGGGTGCTTTAATGAACTTCTACCACTCCAACCTGCGGGCTTTGGAACGAGGGGTGATCATCACGCGGATTTTTGTCCTCAGTCACGATGAAATAGACGACCCCGAGACCCAAAAGATCCTGCTGACCCAATACCGGGACGGCATAGACGTGCGCGTGGCATTCCGCAGTGAACTGCCACTGGCTAACGGTATCAGTGGTCGAGATATTAACAGCTCATTCGACTTCGGTATTTATGATGACCAGGTGGTGACCGATGTTTTCCCGCAGTCTGGCAAGTACTACGGTCGGAAGACCAGTACGTCTGTGGAAGTGGAGAAGTACGTGAAGCTGTTTGAAATTATCGATCATAACGCTCATGCAGTCACCCTGGAGGATGATCGGGTAATTCTGGCGTCGGAGGCGCTCAGACTGGCGGCCTGATGGTAACGACAAAAGGCCCTGTGAGCAGGGCCTTTTGTGATTCAGTAACCTGGAAGAAGGAGCTATACCAACTCAAGTGCGCTGAAAAAGTACGGAATTTCAAACGCGGCGGTTTCAGGGGCGTCGGAACCGTGGGAGGAGTTCTCTTCAATATTGAGAGCAAAATCCTTACGGATGGTTCCCGGCTCGGCATTGGCCGGATTGGTTGCGCCCATCAGGGTACGCCAGTCAGCAATAGCATTCTCTTTTTCCAGGCAGAGCACGATCACCGGGCTACGGGACATAAAGGAACAGAGGTCGTTGAAAAAAGGGCGGGCACTATGCACATAATAGAAACCCTCAGCCTGCTTTCTGGTTAACTGTATTTTTTTCATTCCTGCGATAGTGAAACCTTTTTCTTCGATTCTGGCCAGAATTTGTCCAGCCAGTTTGCGCTCAACTGCATCCGGCTTGATAATTGCGAACGTACGTTCCATGATGTTTCCTCCAAAAGATATCTGATAAATAGTGCGCCCCTGATATCACTTTGAGCACCATTTTGTCAAGTATTTAGCGACTTTTTGAGGCATTTTGCTTTTTTGTACTTGCAATATAAAAAAGGAGATGATATGAAGACTGCTCACCTGCCCGGGTGGTGGAATTGGTAGACACGCAAGATTCAGGTTCTTGTGCTCGCAAGGGTGTGCTAGTTCGAGTCTAGTCCCGGGCACCAAAAGTAAAGAAAATAGTAACTTGTAAGCAGTAAACAGGAAATTCACCGTCTTTTTAACCGGTAAAAATCGGACATAAAGGCGGTGTTTTTTTATGTTCAGACACAAAAATCAAACGTATTACTTCCGTATCCAAATCCCTACCGACCTCCGTCCGTGGTTTTCCAACAGGGAAGACTATGCACAGTCTCTGAAAACAAAGTCAAAAGCTGAGGCTTCACGGGCACATACGCTTATTGAAGAACTCTGGCAGTCAGCGTTTTTCCAAATCCGCTACAAGCTCGTAGCCCCTGACAAAATCCCTGGACTTGTTGAGCCGTTGCTTGGTGGCAGAAGGCAAGCTTCACCGGCATATCTGCCGACACCTTCACTATCTCCTTCACTGACTACCGAAAGCCACTCACAAGGCATTTCTGCACCTTTACCAATGGGCATGACGATGGAACAGCTTATTGAAGTTTACACGGCTGAAAATTTAACAAGTTGGACGCCAAAAACAGCCTTGGAATTCGAAGGAAATTTTAGATTACTGGTCAGGATAACGGGAAATGTCCACGTGTCCTCCCTTGACAGGAAGAAGTGTATTGCTCTGCGGGATACGCTGGTAAAAATACCGCCTGGGCACAGTAAAATGCCAAAGCTCCGTGTGCTGTCAATTGCTGAACTCGTAGCACTTGATATTCAGAAGCTCCACACGAAAACTGTAAACAATCACCTGCAACTATTATCTGGAATGTTTAGGTGGGCAGTTCGAAATAGATACATGGAGCATAATTCCTGTGAAGGTCTCTCGCTGGAAATCACTGTAAAGGCATCTGACGAACGTTCACCGTTTGACGATAATGACATTGCTGCCACCACCGGTAATGTGTTGACCCACCCAGCGCCGTTTAGTTGACCCACCT